>CU207211.1:2054584-2739445 GCA_000026125.1 Herminiimonas arsenicoxydans
CAAAGGTCGGACAAATTCTCGCAGAAAGCCTCGGAGTGAACGGTGGGCTCCTCCGTATTCGTCTCTTCTCCTGCTAGTTTTCGCACAGACGAGGCCGGAGAAATCCCATTTTCCTCGTTAAAGGCAATTTGAAGCTGCCTGCGCCTATTGGTTTCATCGATCGCCTGTTTCATCGCCGGAGTCACCGCGTCGGCGTACAAGATCGCCTTGCCGTTTTCATTCCGAGCGACTCGACCTATCATCTGAATGAGAGCATGGGCCGAACGCAAGAATCCTGCACGGTCTGCATCGAGAATAGCAACCAATGATGCCTCTGGAATATCCAGCCCTTCGCGCAAAAGACTAATCCCAATCAAAACATCGAACTCTCCTGCGCGCAGGCCATTGATGATCTCAACACGATCCTCCGCTTTTATGTCCGAATGCATGTAGCGCGCTCGAATCCCGTTGTCCGTCAAGAAATCCGTTAGCTCTTCTGCACTGACCTTCGTCAGCGTAGTCACGAGCACGCGATTTTTCTTCTTCACGCACTTCGATATTTCGGCAAGCAGGTCATCTATGTATCCGTCCGCTTTCCGCACCTCAACCTTGGGATCAAGCAGTCCCGTTGGTCTGATAACTTGTTCGACAACCCTGTCTTTCGACACCCTCAGCTCGTAGTCTCCCGGAGTAGCGGAAACAAAGATGGTCTGAGGCTTGACCTTCTCAAATTCACCAAAGTTCAACGGGCGATTGTTCTTAGACGAAGGCAAGCGGAACCCGTAATCTATCAACGTCTCCTTGCGCGCCTGATCCCCCCGGTACATTGCGGATATCTGTGGCACCATGACGTGGGATTCATCGACGAACAGAAGCCCATCTTTCGGCAGGTAATCCAGCAATGTGATCGGAGGCGAGGCCGGGTCCCGTTCGCTGAAGTAGCAGGAATAATTTTCCATGCCCGAACAATAGCCTACCTCGCGCATCATCTCCACGTCATGCGTGATCCGCTCGTACAGCCTGTTTGCCTCGACCAAGCGATTATTCCTGTTCAGCTCGGCAACCCGCTCTTCCATATCAGCGAGTATCTTCTTGGACGCGGAATCTATTTTATTCGTGGGCGGTGCAAAAAGCGTCTTTGGCGAAACCAAGTAATGGTCAATTGCCCCAAGCGTTTTACCTGTAACAGGGTCTAGCCATTGAACAGACGCAACAGAGTCATCCAGCAGTTCCACCCGAACTGCCCTATGCTCGGAATCAGCAGGAAAGATATCGATCACATCACCTTGAGCGCGAAACGTTGCACGTTTGAGAGTGCGCTCAGTGCGATCATATTGCAGCAGAGCCAAACGACGAATCAGCTCTCTCTGGTTTAGTTTGACCCCAGGGGACAGAGCGATCTGCAACGCTCGGTACGCCTCCGGGTCACCCAGGCCGTAGATTGAAGACACCGAAGCGACGACGATCACATCGCGGCGCTCAATCAAGGATTTGGTCGTGGACAGGCGTAGGCGCTCAAGGTGATCGTTGATGGCCGAGTCCTTTGGAATGAAACGATCGGTGCCCGGCATATAAATCTCGGGCTGAAAATAATCGTAGTAGGAAACGAAGTACTCGACAGCATTCTCAGGAAAGAAGTGCTTCATTTCACCATAAAGCTGCGCGGTCAATGTCTTGTTAGGAGCCAAGATCAACGTGGGCCGCTTCAGACGATGAATCACATTGGCCATCGTAAAGGTCTTACCAGAGCCGGTGATACCCTTCAGCGTCTGGTGTGTCGCACCTTCTTCTATGTCCGATAGCAGGCGCGCTATCGCCTCTGGCTGGTCCCCCGCCGGCGTATAGCTGGAGTGCAGAATGAACGTACCGGTTGACATTAGATATCTCCTAATTGAGCTACTTCAATTTGTCCTGATGTATCGGCTATTTCGGAAGACCTATAGCAGTACCAAACTGGGGTGTAAATGACGGCGATCCTGCCACGCCCCACCTGGGCGTAGGCGTCGCCAACATGATAGCCCAACACACGGGCGGGCTTCCCAGTGCATATCCGCCGAGCGCCACGACGTCAGCCAGCGGCCCGTCTGCCAATGCACCTGGAGCTACTCGCCTCGTTCAGCGCCGACATCGAGTCGTGGCGGGCGAGATTGCTCTGTACGCCCCATGTGTGGCGGCGGCTCCCGCCGATGCGCGCCTTTGCCTCTCTCAGCCATCAAGACGAGACGCCGGAGGCGTGGAGCTACGTCACCTGCTAAAGATGCACGATCTCAACATTCGGCCATTTGCCTGCAAGGTACTCGGCCACTAGCCTCCGATGGCAGTGATGGGGCTTGTCTTCGCTGCAAAGCAGGCAACTGTTATCAATCTTTTCTTTATCGATTGACTCAATCTTTCGGGACGACATTAAATCCAGAAACTTCCTCGCGTAGATATCCCAATCTCCCCCTTTTATTTTATATGCCTCGAACATGTCCTTGGTTGGAGCAAGTGCTGGCAGGTGCTCATATTCCATCCCACACAACGCCTCGGAAAAATACCGAAGATCCTCGCGCTTTGCGAAGCCGGCCAATTGCGAAACATTATTCAGACGAACATCGACTAGGCGTTTGGCACCAGAATCACCTAATTTGGTGAAGAAGGATCGCGCGGAGGTCTTAGTGAATCCAATCGTGAATATCTTCATCTGCCTTACTCCACTCGTTCCTTCATCCATAAATGGCTGTTATTGATCTGCCGCCAGGTACGCCCGTCAATCGCAGCCAAGGAAACGCCGGGGGCATGGCGTACTAGCTACTCCACAACGGCCACGGCAGGCTCCATTCTCTGGCCGCTTCAACGACTCGCGGCCACGACCCGAGCAGCTCAAGAGCTTAGCACCGCCTTTTGCGGTTGCGTGCTTCACCACTCCCGCTTCTTCCCTTCCAGAACGCGCCAACTGCTAAGCTACATGAGGACGACTCGCCCTACAGCGCGAAGCACCTGTGTTCGCGCTATTGGCTGTCCCGTGCGTTGTGGTGCTGGCCGCCGATGACGAGCCGAGCCTACTGAATGGGCACTGCGCACAACAGCCTTTCATGCGTGCCACCTGCGTGATCAAGGTTGAACGCAGATCGAAGCGTGCACAGGTTTTTTCATAAAAGTATAAAATTCAATCAACTCTATCAGAAGAAAATCTATGATCGTAAGAAACTTTGAATACTTGCTTGCTTTGCACCGTGAAGGCCATTTTGGCAACGCGGCAAAAAGCTGCAATGTTTCTCAGCCGACACTCTCCGCGGGCATCAAGCAATTGGAGGAAGACATGGGTGTCGAGATCGTGCGTCATGGCCGACGCTACGACGGGCTCACTTCTGAAGGAATGCGCGTACTGTCTTGGGCTCAGCAGATGTATGACGACTGCAAAGGACTGGAGCGAGAAATCTCCGCACTACGGCGGGGTATAGAGGGGAAATTCCGGCTAGGGATACTCCCAGGAACTGCCGGCGTAGCACCCACATTAAGCATCGCCCTTGCCGAAAAAACACCTTTACTTCAACAATCAATTCTGGTCTCCGGCGCTTCTTCCCTGCTGCAGGCGATTCGAGAAAACAATCTGGATATCGCACTCATGCATTTGGAGGATATTCCAGGGGAAGACTTCGATACTCACCTTCTGTACCGTGAACGCATTTTCCTTTTTCACGCCGCTAGAACACAGCAACCCCGAAGCACAACGTGGGACCATGTTCTTAATAGACAACTGTGCCTGCTGAACTCGGCAGTACCTGAATCCATTCAAGATAGACTGACGCAATGTACCGCACAGACTATTCGCACTGATTCAATTGACGTGCTATCGGCACACGTGGCGACAGGAAAATATTCGGCAGTTCTTCCGCAATCTCTCGCCGGCCAACTCGCACACATTCCGAATCTCCACGCAATCGGTATCAGTGGACCAATGTCACACTCAAATGTCGGATTCGTTGCTGGGAAAAATGCGTTCGAGGCACCGTCATCGCACGCATTGCTCGAAATGGTGCACACCCCAGAACTGGCCGCCGCTCTTCAATCCGTTATATCGATCCATCGTCGGTTCCAGCCCAAAGCAGACTCATCCCAAAGCCCCTTGAAATAGCGAGTCTCGAAGAGCAACGCTGTATTGCTTCAACCAGGCAAAGATGGCAGGCACGCCGTGTGCGCCGCTAACAGGCGCCACGTGCTGAGCAACCCATCGAAGGCCACCAGGTCTAGGGGCAACACGGGCGACAGGAGTACCTGCTGCATGCGGCCTCCTCATGTCTCGCTGGGTCAAGCTGACTATTCCTAGATCAAGCTAGGAGGCGCGATGTAGTGATGATCGTTGTCCTCTCCCAGCTAGGAGACGAGCACGGCTCGACGAGCCCGTGTAGATAGATCGTGTCTATCTGCACATAGATTATTCCAGTTTGACCACTTCTGAGCTTGATCCGATGCTGTCAAGACCGCAGAAGGAGACGCGGCCAACGGCTAGGCAGTACCACGATCGTTCTTCTTGACAGCGGTAAGTCTCGTTTCCCACTTCGATTTAGAAGATGGAAACATTAACGCACAGAGGTGACGAAATGACTCCGACCGGTAACCGAATCGTGACTTTCGAGAAGCCCTTGGAAATGAAGGTCAACACCTTCAAATTTCCAGAGCTGATAACCCCTCAAGGGAAAAGTGCACCCCACGGCGCTATCCTCAAAATAGTTACCACAAATATCTGTGGCAGCGACCTTCACATTTATCGCGGTTCGTTTGCTGTTCCCAAGGGAATGACCATGGGCCATGAAATGACCGGCGAAGTGATCGAAGTGGGATCAGACGTCGAAGTCGTGAAGAAGGGCGACATCGTTTCCGTCCCCTTCAATGTGGGTTGTGGGCGTTGCTACAACTGCAAGCATATGCGCTCCGATGTATGCGAGAACACCAACCCCGAAATCGACTGCGGAGCCTACGGGTTCAACCTCGGTGGCTGGACGGGGGGCCAAGGTGATTATCTCTTCGTACCGTATGCGGATTTCAATCTCCTGCGCTTTCCTGACAAGGATGCCGCCATGGAAAAGATCCGCGACCTGACCCTTCTCTCTGACGTACTACCCACAGCTTTCCATGGGTTCGCTGGCCCAGACTGGCCAGCCGCACCGGCCTACGTCGTCGGCGAAAACATCCTGATCTTCGGTGCCGGGCCGGTCGGCAGAGCGGGTGCCGCCTGCGCCAGACTTCTGGGTGCAGGCGCCATCATCGTTGCCGATTACATTCAAGAGCGGCTGGACCTTCTCAAGCCACACGGCGTGGAAACCATCAACCTTTCCGACGGCGTGCCGATCGAGGAACATCTCGAACGCATTACCGGGCACAGGGAGGTGGATCGCGTCATCGACTATGTTGGTGTGGACTGCCGCGGGTTTGGCGCGGAGGCTGACAAGATCGTGGAGAGCGCTGTTACCAACGCAATGCTCAAATATGTCCGCTTCGGCGGAATGACCAGCACGGTCGGTGTGTACTGCGCAAACCCGATCTCGAAAGACCCGAAAGCCAAGAAAGGCCATATGGATCTGGAATGGTCCAACGCCTGGATCAAGTCGCCGCGAATGTCGGCTGGTCAATCCCCGACGGCCAATTACAACCACGCGTTAATGCGGGCGATACTGAACGATCGCATGCCTTACCTTTCGCCGATGATGAACACTAAGTTCATCAAGCTCGAAGACGCGCCCGCCGCGTACAAAGAGTTCGACGCGGGTTCTGCATACAAGTACGTCATCGACCCGCATGGTTCAGTGCGGCAGTAAGTATCCGGCGCGGGCTACGCATCAGGATGTCTCACACTTTCTGGTGAGAGACATTCTGGCTCCTCTAGTCTCCGGCCAGCAACTGAAGCCGGCGAATATTTTCGCCGGCATTTGTCTGCTGCCCCAAGGCGTTGTGATTTTGACGGGGTGCTTGCCTTGGCTCGGGCCAGGAGCAGAACCTCAGCAATCCGCAGGTGATGATCAACCGCAGGCGTGTTCGAGCGCCTGGTTCGCAATCGGTCAAGGGTCGGACGGAGAAGATGCGCGGCATCCATTGATGTGCGTGGCTGAACATAGCCTTCGCCTGATCCTGACCACCCCACGGACTTGATCAGTCTCGCCTGGTGTTGTGCCGGCCTCGGGCCATCGCACGATCAGCCCAGCCCTGGCTCATTTAGCCAGAAGTTTCCAAAGACGTGGCCGAACTCGCCGCCGCCGAAATGGCAGTCACTTCTATAGGGAGATAGCACAGTGTTGGATAAGTCGGAACGGGAGGGTGGCCTATGGAGCTGCGCCATCTTCGCTGCTTCGTAGTTCTTGCTGAGGAGCTACATTTCACGCGGGCGGCTGAGCGCTTGCATATCGAACAACCACCGCTATCACGAGCCATCAAGGAACTTGAGGACGAGTTGGGCGTAGTGCTCTTCGACCGAAACCGACGAGGAACAGTTCTGACGGCGGCGGGTGCGGTCTTCTTGCAAGATGTACGCCGTCTATTCACTGTGCTGGAACAGGCTCGTGAAAATGCCAAGGCTGTGGCATCGGGCTTGCGCGGTAGCCTGCGCATCGCAGTATCAGATGGAGCTATCGATCCACGACTGTCGGCATTTCTGGCTCGTTGTCGCGCCGAGGAGCCGGAGATCGAAATACGCTTGTCAGAAGTGCCTCTGGCAGAGCAAGTGCGCGGTTTGCGCTCGGGCGACTTCATGATCGGGTTCGCGCACACGGCCGATGTCGGCGACGGTATCGCTGCCGAGGCAATCTGGCACGACCCGCTGGTGATTGCTGTGCCAGCTCGGCACTCATTGCTCACCTACAAGGAGGTGCCACTTCAAGAACTCCAAGGCCATCCACTTGTCCTGTGCGACCCGCAGGTATGCGAGGGTTATTGCCGCGAACTCAAGCGGCTGCTCAACACGTTGGAGCACAAGCTGAATGTTGTCGAGGAAGTATCCTCACTGGACATGATGCTCACCTTGGTCGGCGCCGGCTACGGCATCGGCTTCATGACGGCGACCAAGATTCCCATCTCTCAACGGCCGGATGTGGTGATCCGCCCCTTGGCGATGGATTCTGCCGTGATCACGACCTACCTGCTTCGGCCCGACGGCAGCAATTTATCGGCTTCGGTAGAGCGATTTGTCGTTCGCCTACGCGACTCATCGGACGGTTGACGGAGCCTGGCAAGCCAGACACTCAGGGATCGGTGTCGGCACGCAGATTGCGTTCGGTCGCCGTCATCAGGTCAGCCGCGCTTATTCCGAGTGCCGTAGAAATTTTCAGTATGAGCGGAAGCGTGGGCACGTGCTCACCACGCTCGATCTTACCCATGTGAGAACGCGAAATGCTTGCCCGAGATGCGAACTCGTCTTGCGCGACTCCTTGAGCGACGCGCGCAGCGCGCACGGCCTGTCCGAAGGCTAACGCCGACTCGGATTCATACGTCGATGTGCCAGAAGGACGGCCTGGCTGAATTGTTGATTTCTGCATTAGCAGAAGCGTCAAACAATCTGCCACAATTAACCACGTTAAAGATAACGACGTTAAACTTCACTCTTTACTGCGACGCTGGTTTGCCTTTCTGGACAGATCGCTTATTGGGGGCCCTCATGCATGACGCCACCAGCCAGTTTTCCCATTTCAGGCTTGCTATCGCACCTGGAGTGCCATCCTCTTGCCTCATAACGCTTCTTGCCCTTCAGCGCGCAGAGGAGCCTGAAGTCACCATCGCGTTCTTTGAGACCTCGGGCGACGACCTGATGACGGGCCTTGAGGAAGGCCGCTACGACGCCGGAATCTCGCTTCGGAACGCTGGTGCTCCAGCCGTGAAAAGCCAGCCGCTCTGGGTCGAGAACGTGGCCGTTGCAATGCCGCTGGGGTCCCCCTTACTTGCCCAGGCGAAGATCACGCTTGCCGAGCTTCTGGACTATCCGGTGTTTCGCTGGCCGGCGGAGGCATGCCTACTGCTCGATCAGCGACTGTCTTCCCTTCCGTTGAGCCAACAGAGCGTGCAGCATGTGACTTCGTTCGAGATGATGGCGCTTTGGGTCACCGCTGGCTACGGTGTGGGGCTCTCGGCGCAATCGCGCATGGAGCGTGCCCATGCGTGGGGGATCACTATGCGACCGCTTTCAGACGGCCCCTACGAGATCGTGACATACCTGCAGCGGCCCCACGGACGAGCCAATGCTGTTTCTGAGCGGTTCGAGCACAGGGCAATGCTGGTTGCCAGGGATAGGGCGGCTTGCTCGAATATCCCATAGCCCGCTCTCGCCGAGGCTGCGTTCGGGTAATTACCGCGGCACGCACCTGTTAGCGCGCCAGTGATAGCGCTTCCATCTTTGGCAATATGATGAATTAACATGGTCTTTGGAGGCACGAATGGTTGGAAGTGGTTGGGACCGAGTACCAATTGACTCGCAAAGCATCGATGCGCCGCTGTCGCGCGCGGCGGTGTTTCTCACGTTGACGGTCGCCGAGGGCCACGAGGCCCTTCAGGCGGTCGCCGGCATCTTGGACGGGCTGGACGACCTGATCAAAACGGTGGGCTTCCGCGATCTCAACGGCCGGCTGTCGTGCATCACTGCGCTGGGATCGGCGCTATGGGACCGTTTCCAGACCGGGAAGCGCCCGAAGGAACTACGGCCCTTCGTGCCCATCGAGGGTGCCAAGCACACCGCGCCTGCCACGCCCGGCGACCTGTTCTTTCACATCCGTGCCGAACGTGAGGATCTCTGTTTTGAATTCGAGCGCCTGCTGCTGGACCAACTGGGCAGCAGCGTGACGGTGGCCGACGAGGTGGTCGGTTTTCGCTACTTCGACTCCCGCGACCTGCTTGGCTTTGTCGATGGCACGGCCAACCCGACCGGGCACGACATCGGCGCCTCGACGCTGGTCGGCAGTGAAGATCAGGCGTTCGCCGGCGGTAGCTACTTGGTGGTGCAGAAGTATCTGCACCAAATGCAGCCGTGGGCTCGGCTCGCCAAGGACGAGCAAGAGCGGATCATCGGCCGGGAGATCGTCAGCAATGTCGAATTGCCCGACGCGACGAGCGGCCAGAAATCGCACAAGACCCTCGCCACAATCGTGGACGACGACGGCACCGAGCACGACATCCTGCGCGACAACATGCCCTTCGGCCGCCCCGGCCAGGGCGAATATGGCACCTACTTCATCGGCTACTCCAGGCATCTGTGGGTGACGCAGAAGATGCTGGAGCGCATGTTCCTCGGCGATCCGCCAGGCATGCACGACCGCCTGCTCGATTTCTCGACGGCGCACACCGGCGCCGTGTTCTTCGCTCCCGCACCGCGCACGCTGAGCGAACTCGTGGAGGCGGTGCAAGCGTAATGCAGGGGCCACAAGGCCCCTGCAAGGTTTGAGAGCCCTATGCTCCGTCTAGAACTACTGCGCTATCCACCAGCCGACGAACGCTTTGCCGCACATCCTCGGGGATGGGGTAAGGGGCAATGGCCTCGGGCATATCCGCATGGTGCTGGTAGTCGCCCATGATGACCCGGATGATCGCCGGCACGTTGGTCGGCGTGACCGCATCAATGGCCGCGCGGTCCCCCAGGTCAGGGTGCGGCTGGGTCAGCATGCGGTACAGATCCCACGAATCCGCGTGCAGGCACTGGTTCATGAGCACCTGGGCCAGCTTGTGCTTGAGCGGCACCAGTTGCCAATCGGGAACACGCTGCCCCCGATTACCCAAACTGATGGACAGCAACTTGCCCGCTTTCAGTTCGCGGTTGATCTGGTCCTTGGACTTTCCAGCCAGCTTGCCGAACAGCGGGACCGGCAAGCTGCTTGGAGACTCGTAGATGGTCAGCATTTCCTCGCGCTCGCGCTGGATCGCGGACACTTCCGGCTCTGGGGCATGCGTCGGAGGCGGCGGCACCTGAGACAGCCGCTGGAACGTGATCCCGCCGCTGCTCGGGGTTACGACAATAGGCGTGGCCACGACGGGCGGGACGCCGGGAGGAGTGGGCTCGGCCATCGCGAGGGTCGCATCCACCGCTTCCTCCACTTCTGCCATCGCCGGCACCCCGTCGATACGGATGGTCAGGTGCGCGCTCGCGGCTTCCACTTCGCCCTGTTCGAGCAGGTCGAGCCGATCGGCCCAGTCCTGCATCATCCGACGGCGCGGCTCAACGTACTTGGCGTGGTTGTAGGACGAACTCACCTTATTGGGGTCGGAATGGGAAAGCTGCGCGTCCACCCAAATCTTCGGGTAGCCAATCTCGTTGAGCGCCGTCGAGATGGTGCCGCGGATGCCGTGGCCGGTCAGGCGCCCCTCATAGCCCATGAGCTGCACGGCCTTGTTGAGGGTGTTCTCGCTGATGCGCTTCTTGAGTTCGCTGCGGTGTGACAGCAGGTACCTCTGCGCCGGCCGCATCACCCCCAGAAGATAGCGCACGATCTCGATGGCCTGCAGGGATAGCGGCACGATATAGGGGGGCACATCCTGCGGCCGCTTCCCTGCCTTGCGCATTTCATCCTGGAGCTGCTTGACGATCTGCGGCGGGATGATCCACAAGCCCCTGTCGAGGTCGAACTGTTCGGGTTCGGCCAACCGCAGTTCGCCGGTGCGCACCCCGGTCAGGAACAGCAGCCGGACGCCAAGCTGGGTCTGCCAGCCACGGGGGTTGTAGAGCCGGAGCTTCTGGAGGAACTCGGGCATCTCGGGCAGGTGCAAGTAGGGGTTGTGGGCTACCGGGGGCTTGGGTTCGGCTACCACGTCCAGGTCTGCGGCCGGGTTGACCTCCAGCCCCTCGGCGATGACCAGGGCATAACGGAACATCTGGTTGAACCAGGTGCGGACCTTTTCCGCAGTAGTGAACGCCTTGCGCTTCTCGATCGCCGCCAGGACGCCCAGAAGCTGAGGGCGGCGAATGTCATAGATCGACATCTTCCCCAGAGTGGGCAGCACGTCTTTGTTAAAGATGCGCAGGATCTGGGAAAGCGTGCTCTGACGGCCTTCCTTGAGTTCCTTACGGCGATGCTCGACCCAAGCATCGAAGACGGTCTTGAAGGTGTATTCGCCCGCCAGCTTGGCCGCGTGCCGTTTCTGGTCGCGCTCGACCTGGGGATCGATCCCCCTGGCAAGCAGGGCCTGGGCCTTGTCTCGCTCGGTCCGGGCTTCACGCAGGCTGAGGGCAGGATAGCCGCCCAGGCACAGGCGCTTTTGCTTGCCCAGCCAGTAGTAGCGGAATTGCCATGACTTGCCGCCTGCGGCTGAGACCATCAGGCCCAGGCAGTCGTTGTCGGAGAGGGTGTAGCGTTTTCCGGTGGTCTTCGCCTGCCGGACGGTCAGATCAGAGAGCGCCATTTCGAGACTCCTAAGTAATGACTTAGGCCCTATGCTCGTCATGGTTCCCGCTCAGCCCCAGCAACTATCCGGTAGCCGCCCCACCCGTATTCTTGTGCCTTATTTGGTCACTCAAAAACGGTAGCTGTGGGTGGATTTCCGTGGCACTCGCTGGAATGAAAAAAGGAGCCGAAGCTCCTTTTTTCAATGACCTACAGACCCCAGTAGAAGTCTGTGGATCAAAATTTGGAGCGGGAGAAGAGTCTCGAACTCTCGACCTCAACCTTGGCAAGGTTGCGCTCTACCAACTGAGCTACTCCCGCATCAACAACAGGTGCGTATTATAGATGAATGACTTTGCTTGTCAAGCACTCTACGCGTCAAACTTAAAGCAAATGTCCTGCACTTTCCTTGATCAGGGGCCACGCCTTGCGCAGGTAATAAAACATCGACCAGACGGTAAGCACGGCAGCAACCCAGAGCAGGATGTCACCCCAGAATTTGAGATTGATACCCCAGATACTATCGTAATAAAGCAGCATCGGTATCGCCACCATTTGCGCGATAGTCTTGATCTTGCCGAGCGAACTGACAGCAACCGATTTCGATGCGCCGATCTGCGCCATCCATTCGCGCAGGGCGGAAATCGTGATTTCACGACCGATAATGATGAAGGCAATGACTGCATTGACGCGGTCAAGTTCGATCAGCACCAGCAAGGCGCCGGCGACCATCAGTTTGTCGGCCACAGGATCGAGAAATGCACCGAAGGCCGAAGTCTGATTCCAGCGACGCGCCAGAAAACCATCTATCCAGTCGGTCAGCGCCGCAACAATGAAAATCAGAGTGGCCGCCAGGCCTTGCGTTTTATTGAACGATCCCAGCCAGGCGTCTGGGATATACAGCACGCCGACCATCAGCGGAATCAGCGCAACGCGCAACCATGTGAGAAGAATAGGGATATTGATGGGCATATCAAACTTTACATTTTCATGAATGTGCTGAGTACTGCGTAGGCACGCATTGGATGCGCACCCGTAATCTAATGCAATTGCTTGTAAATGTCTTCTGCCAATTGCCGCGAAATGCCTTCGACCGACGATAAATCCTCGACGCTGGCATCCACCACACCGCGCAGGCCGCCAAAGCGCGCCAGCAATTTCTGCCGCCGCTTGGCACCTATGCCCTCTATTTCTTCCAGCCGCGAAGTCTGCCGCGCCTTCGCGCGCTTGGCGCGCATGCCGGTAATGGCAAAGCGATGTGCCTCGTCGCGAATTTGTGCAATCAGCATCAGGGCGCCGGATTCCTTGCCCAGCTCCTGCGGCGCACGCCCGTCGACGAAGACCAGCGTTTCCAGCCCGACCTTGCGGCCTTCGCCTTTGGCAACGCCAACGATCAGGCTGATATCCAGCCCCAGCTCGACAAATACCTGGCGCGCCATTTCAACCTGGCCTTTGCCACCATCGATCAGCACGACGTCAGGCATCACGCCGTCGCCATTGGCCACTTTTTCATAGCGGCGCATCAGTACCTGCCGCATGGCTGCGTAATCATCACCGGGGGTGATGTCGTTGATGTTGTAACGACGGTATTCGCCATTCTGCATCGCGTGATGATGGAACACCACGCATGAAGCCTGCGTCGCTTCGCCCTGCGTATGGCTGATATCGAAACACTCGACGCGGAATGCTTCGATGTCTTCCACGTCTATCTTCAATGCATCGACCAGCATGCGCGTGCGTGTTTGCTGCGAGCCCTGTTCCGACAACAGGCGCGCCAGCGAAATCTCGGCACCCTTCTGCGCCATCTCCAGCCATTGGCGGCGTGGTCCCTGCGGCTGGAAAATCAGATTGATACGGTGGCCGCACTGCTGCATCAGGGCCAGCATCAGCTCCGGTTCATCGATTTCCGTATTCAGAATCAATGTTCCGGGTATGAATTTGTCGATGTAATGCTGCGCCAGAAAAGCCTTCATCACTTCTGCAGCCACCGACTCTTCTGCATTCGTCAGCACATTATCGACATGCGTCGGAAAATACGCGCGATCGCCCAGATGCCTGCCGCCGCGCACCATCGCCAGATTGACGCAGGCACGTCCGCCCTGCACGATCACCGCAATAATATCGATATCGGCATCGCCGCCGGTGTCCATGCTTTGTTGATGCAGCACGCGTGACAAGGCATTGATCTGGTTGCGTACCAGCGCAGCCTGCTCGAACTTCAGTTCTTCCGCATACGCCAGCATCTTGGCCTGCAACACTTCCAGCACTTCTGTCTGTCGCCCGCGCAGGAATTTTGCCGCGTTATCCACATCGAGCGCGTAATCTTCCTGACTGATGTAGTTGACGCACGGCGCACTGCAGCGATGGATCTGATGCAGCAGACAAGGCCGTGTGCGGTTGGCGAAAACGGAATCTTCGCAGGTACGCAACAGGAATACCTTCTGCAATATCTGCATCGATTCCTTGACCGCCCAGCCGCTGGGGAAGGGGCCGAAATACTGATTTTTCTTGTCCACCGCACCGCGGTAATACGCCATGCGGGGAAATTTCTGGCCGGTGATTTTCAGGTAAGGATAAGACTTGTCATCGCGGAACAGGATGTTGTAACGCGGCTGCAGAGTCTTGATCAGATTATTTTCAAGCAGCAGCGCTTCGGCTTCGCTACGCGTAATCGTGGTTTCCAGCCGCGCGATTTTTTCGACCATCAGCGCCGTGCGCGGACTGGCGAGATTTTTCAGGAAGTAACTGGATACGCGCTTCTTCAGATCGCGCGCCTTGCCGACATAAAGCAAATTATTCTCGGCATCGAAATAACGATACACGCCCGGCAGATTCGGCAGCTTGGCTACCGTATCCAGCACGATGGCACGCGGATCTGGAGTCTCGATGTCAGACATATTTCACTTGGCTGTCCATTAACAAAGCACAGCAAACAGCGTCAAGCCGCAGCCAGTGACAAAGCGGTTTTCTTCGCCGCGAGATAACGCACTTCCTGCTGCAAGGCAGCCCACGCCAGAGCTGGTGCTTGGGGCGTCAATGCGGCAATACGCGCTGCCGATTGCGTCATCGCCTTGCTATCCTTGATCTTCAATCCGGCCAGTAATTGATCTGCCTTATCCGGGGAATTGCAGATCAGGATCATATCGCAGCCGGCTGCCAGTGCCGCATGCCCACCGTCCACCACATTGCCGGCGACACTCGCACCTTCCATACTCAAGTCGTCACTGAAGATAAGACCGTCAAAGCCGAAATCCTTGCGCAGCATCGTCAACCATTTTCGCGAAAAACCAGCTGGATGTTTATCCACTTTAGGATAGATCACATGCGCTGGCATCACGCCAGCCAGGCTCAAGCCCAGATACTTATAAGGTGCAGCATCTTCAGCCAGAATATCTTTCAACTCACGTTCATCGACGGGAATCTCCAGATGCGAATCCGCTTTCACAAAACCGTGACCGGGAAAGTGTTTGCCGCAGTTCAGCATACCCGCCAGCATCAAACCGTGATTCAAGCTTTTTGCCAGCAGGCTCACCACCCGCGCATCGCGATGGAAGGCGCGATCGCCGATCACACCCGAGGCACCGTAATCCAGATCGAGCACAGGCGTGAAGGACAGATCGACGCCGCAGGCACGCAATTCCGCCGCCAGTACGTAACCAACTTCTGTGGCTGCCTTGGTCGCAGCCAGCACATCCTTGTCCCACAATTCACCCAATTTGCGCATCGCAGGCAAATGCGTGAAACCATCTGTCTTGAAACGTTGCACCCGACCGCCCTCATGATCGACTGCAATCACGATACCAGCGCGCGCGCCATGGATAGCCGCCGTCAACTCTGTCAGTTGCGCGCGATTTTTGTAATTGCGCGCAAACAGAATCACTCCACCAGTCAGTGGATGTTGAATGCGACGAATATCGTCGGCCGATAGTTCTGTCCCTACCACGTCCAGCATGACCGGCCCAAAACCCGGGCTGAATCTTCGGGTCGGTGTTGAAGTTGTTGTAACGTTCATTTTTTCTCCACAATCACAAAAGCGACCGCGTATTCGACTTCATCTGTAATCGAAACCTGGGCAGTCAGTCCGTTTTCCTGCATGAATTCTGCCAGCTTGCCGCTGGTGACAACGATCGGTTGGCCGCTGGGCGCATTCAGAATCTGCGCGGCACGCCATGTCATCGGCATGTGCATGCCCAAACCTATCGCCTTGGAAAACGCTTCCTTCGCCGCAAAGCGGGTCGCCAGAAAGCGCAAGCCGCGCGCGGCCACCTTGGCCTTGCGCCTGTGATACTTTTCCAGCTCTTCGACACCCAGCACGCGTTCGGCGAAACGATCGCCATGCCGCCCCAGCGCTGCTTCTATGCGCGCGATCTTG
The DNA here is from genome assembly GCA_000026125.1 of Herminiimonas arsenicoxydans. GTDB lineage: Bacteria > Pseudomonadota > Gammaproteobacteria > Burkholderiales > Burkholderiaceae_D > Oxalicibacterium > Oxalicibacterium arsenicoxydans. The sequence continues at coordinate 2,070,266 of CU207211.1, forward strand.
ATGATGTCGGTACCTATGCCGTAAATCATCGCTGCCGTCCGCTCAATCGTGCGGCCGTCATGATCGCCTTCATTTCACGCACTGCATTTTGCCAGCCGACGAACACTGCATGAGCCACAATCGCATGGCCGATGTTCAGCTCGGCAATATCCTGAATCGCCGCAATCGCCTGCACATTAGTGTAATGCAGTCCGTGACCGGCATTCACCTTCAAACCGCGTTTTACACCTTCATGAACGCCCTGCTTGACGCGCTGCAATTCCATCTGCTGGCCGGCTTCGTCATGCGCGTCGGCATAACGTCCAGTATGCAATTCAATCACCGGCGCACCAGCTTCGGCGGCGGCCTGAATCTGCGCCACATCGGCATCGATGAACAGGCTCACACGTATGCCTTCACCCTGCAATTGCCTGATTGCTGCAGATACTTCCGAAAAATATTTAACGATATCGAGACCGCCTTCGGTGGTGACCTCTTCGCGCCGCTCCGGTACCAGGCAGACATCCTGCGGCTTGATACGACAGGCAAAATCGATCATCTCGCTCGTCACTGCCGACTCCAGATTCATTCGTGTGCGTAGTTGCGGACGGATCAATTCGACGTCGGCATCCCTGATGTGCCGCCTGTCTTCGCGCAGATGCAATGTGATCGCATCGGCGCCGGCTTCTTCAGCCTGCAAGGCGGCCTGCAAGGGGTAGGGATACACCGTACCGCGCGCATTGCGCAATGTAGCGACGTGGTCGATGTTGATACCGAGATCGATGATGGATGATTGTGGCTGGAGAAAACTCATGTTGAATATTCCGTTAAAGCTGCAGCAGGTCTATCAGTATCTGGCGCGTATTCAGGGGCGCGCCATTCAAATGATGCGCGAGCAGAAAGCGCATCAGAAATTTGCTTTGCATTTGCGTGGCCGCATCGCTGTAATCTTCTTTTTCCATATCCAGCAGGGTCTTGCCGGCAACGTGCGGCCAGGTATCGGCCGGACGCGCCGGGCGTGGGCCGCGCTCGGGATCGACCACATAATTTATCCCGCCGAGCAAAGGATTGCGCGTGGCGGTGCAGATCTTCCAGTCGCCGGAAACGCCGCTTTCCTTCAGCAGCGCACGCTCGAATTTGCGCAGGACGATGGCCGCCGGCTCATCGTGCGCCAGCTGATTCAAGGCACTGACGTAATGATTGAACAAGGCGGGATGAGAGTCGTCACGCGCGAGCAGTTTGACCAGTAATTCATTGAGGTAAAAACCGCACAGGAGCGCCGATTTTTCAAGGGGTAAAAGTCCGCCTACCCATTCGGCTGAAGTCAGCGTACGCACTTCAGCCTTGCCGCTCCAGCTCACCGACAGCGGCTGAAAAGTTTGCAGGACGCCGCGCAGCTTGGAATGCGGACGTTTTGCCCCCTTGGCTACCAGCGCAATACGACCATGATCGCGTGTAAACACATCGACGATCAGGCTGGTTTCCTTATAGGGGTAGCTGTGCAGCACGAAGCCGGGTTGTTCGGCGATGCGGCTGTCTTTTTCCAGAGTGCGTGGGCGACGCGTGGTAGTTTTGGCAGGCGTTACAGCAGTCTGGACAAGGCCGGCATCGCCGCTGCTCGCCAACTGTTCGTCAGCGGAGGCAGCAAATGAAGAATCGACCTCGACAATGAGTGCGGCCATCTTGAGTCGGTTTTATTCGTAACCGTATGCGCGCAGGCCGGCTTCGTTATCGGCCCAGCCCGATTTGACCTTGACCCAGATCTCCAGATACACGGGACCGCCGAACAGGCGCTCCATGTCGAGTCGCGCCTGGGTGGAAATATCCTTCAGGCGCTCGCCCTTGTTGCCGATGACCATGGACTTGTGCGTATCGCGTTCGACCAGAATGGCGGCAAAAACGCGGCGCAGATTGCCTTCAAGCTCGAATTTTTCAATCAGCACGGTGCTGGTATAAGGTAATTCATCGCCGACGAAACGGAACAGTTTTTCACGCACGATTTCAGCAGCAAGAAATTTTTCGCTGCGGTCAGTGATATCGTCTTCGCCGAAAACAGGCGGATTTTCCGGCAAGTGCTTCTTGATTTCGCCTTGCAGATTTTCCAGCTGGAAACGCAGTTTTGCAGAAACCGGCACCACCGCCGTGAAGTCGCGCTTGGCTGCAATTTGCTGCGCAAACGGCAACAGCACCGCTTTGTCTTTGACGCGATCCGATTTGTTGATCACCAATATGCATGGCACATTCTTTGGAATCAAATCCAGCACTTGCTGATCGGCCTGGCCGAATGTGCCCGCCTCAATGACAAACAGAATCACATCTGATGCAGTAAGCGTCGTCGTCACAGTGCGATTCAGCGTCTTGTTCAGCGCATTAGAATGACGCGTCTGAAAACCCGGCGTATCGACATACACAAACTGCGCATCGTCCACGGTTTGAATGCCGGTGATGCGATGCCGCGTGGTTTGCGCCTTGCGCGATGTGATGCTGACCTTGGCACCGATCAGTTCATTCATCAGCGTCGATTTTCCGACGTTAGGGCGACCGACGATCGCGATATAACCGCATCGAAAGTGAGACAGTGCGGTAGATTCAGTCATGCAATTTTGGAATGGGAAGTGGTGGAAGATTTGTTTGCTGCATGGTCAGATGCAGCGTCGGATGTTTGTTCTGCATGCGCTTCGGCAATCAGGCTTTTTTGTGCGTCTGATGGTTTGTCCTGTTGCGTTGCCAGATCGGATTCTGCTTTTACCTCAGCCTTGGCGCTTTTTGCGTCGGCCTTGCTCGAGGATTTTAATGCTGGCACCACTTCATTGAGCGGTGGTGCATCAGGCTGCACGGTCGCGATACCTGCCAGTTTCAACTGTGCAGTGCGCGGTTTGCTCTTGCGGCTGGAGCCAGGCGTTTTGACCAGTGCAGCCTGCACGGCTTCCAGCGCCAGTTTGGCCGCGGCCTGTTCGCCTGCGCGACGGCTGCCGCCGGTGCCGAATACCTGTATGTCCAGCTTGGGCACCAGGCATTCGATTTCGAATTCCTGATTATGCGCAGCACCATGCGTGGCGACGACATTGTATTGCGGGAGTGCGATTTTCTTGCCTTGCAGGTATTCCTGCAATAGCGTTTTTGCATCCTTGCCCAGCGTTTTCGGATCGACGCTATCGAGTATCGGAATGTAGAGCGCACGGATCACATCGCGCGCGGCATTGAAACCTGCATCGAGGAAAATGGCTCCGAACAGCGCTTCCAGCGTATCGGCCAGAATGGAGGGACGACGAAAGCCCCCGGATTTCAACTCGCCTTCGCCCAGGCGCAAAAACTGCGACAGTTCCAGACGCTGGGCGATTTCATACAAGGATTGCTGCTTGACGAGATTGGCGCGCAAACGCGACAAATCGCCTTCATCGATCTTGCTATAGCGATCGAACAGCAAGGAAGCCACCACGCAATTCAAAATGGAGTCACCGAGGAATTCCAGTCTTTCGTTATGCACGCTGCTATGGCTGCGATGCGTCAGGGCCTGCTGCATCAGCACAGCATCCTTGAACGTATGGCCTAGCCGATTTTGCAGTAACGTTACATCCATTTTATTGATCGCTTCTCGCCTTAAGGGGCAGCTTTTTTCTTTAGTTTGTTGTCGTTGGTCGAGCCGGCATAATCGATCAGCAGGCTAGCCGGGCCGACGAGTGGAATAATCTTCTGGTAGGCGAAACTGATATCGGCCACATCGCCATTCTTGATGATTTCCAGATCATTGCCAGTGATGGCATCGATATAACCAACTTCGGCCTGCCGATTGAAGGCGGCGCGCATTTCAGGAATGGAGCCGCCAGTAGCCTTGACGCTGGCAATAGCCTTCTTGATCGAGAAATATTCGGTCACTGTCGGCGTCACCTTCAGCGCGAGCACTGCAATCAAGCCGACGATAGCCAGGACCAGAATCAATCCTACCAGAGTGACGCCTTTCTGCTGACGATGCATGCCTGACGATAATGCCATGTACTCGCTCCTGAAGAATTATTGAAAACTGCCGATACGACCAAGATTATTCGGGAAACTGTTCAAGTTCAACCAAATAAAAAATGCTTTTCCGACAATATTTTTGTCCGGCACAAAGCCCCAGTAACGACTATCCAGACTGTTATCCCGATTATCGCCCATCATGAAATATTGTCCAGCCGGGACTTTACAGGTAAATCCTTCTGCATCGTAAGTACACAAATCGCGATTCGGAAAATCATGCGGGTTGGACACATAGGATGGAGCACGCGGATTATTCAGGATTTGATGCGCCACACCATTCAGATTTTCGGTCAGCAGCTTAGAATAGCTCAGCGTCTCTTCATCCAGATAATCCGGCAATGGCTTGTAAGAAACTTGCTTTCCATTAACAATTAAGCGCTTGTTACGATACGTCACCGTATCGCCAGGCACACCGACCACGCGCTTGATATAGTCCAGCGTCATGTTTTCCGGATATTTGAAAACCATCACGTCGCCGCGTTGCGGGTGGCCGACTTCGATGATTTTCTTGTTAATGATGGGCAAGCGTATGCCGTAGGTATATTTATTGACCAGAATCAGATCGCCAACCTGCAGCGTCGGCACCATGGATGTCGACGGAATCTTGAACGGTTCGTACAGAAAGGAGCGTAGGCCGAACACCAGTGCAATCACAGGGAAAAAGCTGCCCGAATACTCTATCCACGTCGGCTGGCGCATCAGGCTGGCTTGCAGCGCGGCGCGGCCATTATTGTCGGGCTTGATCCCCTCGCCTGCCAGCTTGGCATTGCGCGCATCGAATTCGGCCAGCACGGCATCCGCCCTGGCACGACGTTTTTTCGCCAGATAAAAGACATCCAGAACCCAGACGACGCCTGTTCCCATCGTCAGAACAAAGAGGATCAGTGAAAAATTGCCCAACAGGTCTTGCAATGTCATTTATCGTCCACTTGTAGAATTGCCAAAAACGCTTCCTGCGGAATCTCGACCGAACCCACCTGTTTCATGCGCTTTTTACCGGCTTTTTGTTTTTCCAGCAGTTTTTTCTTGCGGCTGATATCGCCGCCATAACATTTCGCCAGCACGTTCTTGCGCAGCGCTTTCACGTTTTCCCGCGAGATGATGTTGGCGCCGATGGTGGCCTGAATTGCGACGTCGAACATCTGGCGCGGAATCAGTTCACGCATTTTGGACGCTACCTGGCGGCCGCGATACTGGCTGTTCGAGCGATGCACGATGATGGCCAGCGCATCGACTTTTTCGCTGTTGATCAGCATGTCGACCTTGACCACATCGGAAGCGCGATATTCCTTGAACTCGTAATCCATGGACGCATAACCGCGCGAGGTCGATTTCAATTTATCGAAGAAGTCCAGCACGATCTCGGCCATCGGCATTTCGTACACCAGTTTCACCTGGCGACCGTGGTAGCTCATGTCCATCTGTATCCCGCGCTTGGCGATACACAGCGTAATCACAGAGCCTACATATTCCTGCGGCATGTACAGATTGACGGTAACGATAGGCTCGCGTATTTCCTCAATTTTGGATGGCTCGGGCATCTTGGATGGATTGTCCACCTTGATCAGGCTGCCATCGCCCATGATGACTTCATACACAACAGTCGGCGCTGTCGTGATCAGGTCCATGTCGAATTCGCGCTCGAGACGTTCCTGCACGATCTCCATGTGCAGCAAACCGAGGAAGCCGCAACGGAAACCGAAGCCGAGCGCTTGCGAGACTTCAGGCTCGTACATCAGCGCTGCATCATTGAGCTTCAACTTCTCCAGCGAATCGCGCAAGGCATCGTACTGGTTGGCCTCCACCGGGAACAGGCCGGCAAACACTTGCGGCTGCACTTCCTTGAAACCCGGCAAAGCTTCGGCGGCTGGACGGCTTGCCAGCGTCACGGTATCGCCCACCTTGGCGGCTTTGAGTTCCTTGATACCAGCGATGATAAAGCCGACCTGCCCGGCCGACAACGACGGCAGTGATACCGAGCGCGGCGCAAAGATGCCGATGCTTTCAACCAGATTGACGGAGCCGCTCGCCATCAAGCGGATTTTTTCTTTGGGTTTCAAGGTGCCGTTGACAACACGGACCAGCATCACGACGCCGACGTAATTATCGAACCAGGAATCCACGATCAGCGCTTGCAGCGGCGCATCCGGATCACCCTTCGGCGGCGGCACCTTGGCAATCAGCGCCTCAAGCACATCGGCCACACCCAGGCCGGTTTTGGCCGAACATTGAACGGCATCGGTCGCGTCGATACCGATCACGTCCTCGATTTCCGCCATGGCAGCCGGTGGATCGGCATTCGGCAAATCGATCTTGTTGAGTACTGGCACCACTTCGACGCCCAGATCCAGCGCCATATAGCAGTTCGCCACCGTCTGCGCTTCCACGCCCTGCGATGCATCGACCACCAGCAATGCGCCTTCGCAGGCGGACAGCGAACGACTGACTTCATAGCTGAAATCGACGTGACCCGGGGTATCAATCAGGTTCAGGTTATAGACCTGCCCATCGCGCGCCTTGTACGTCAGCGCAGCGGTTTGTGCCTTGATCGTGATGCCGCGCTCACGCTCGAGATCCATCGAATCAAGAACTTGCGCCTCCATTTCGCGATCGGACAAGCCGCCGCACAATTGAATGATGCGATCGGCAAGCGTCGACTTACCGTGGTCGATATGGGCGATGATGGAAAAATTGCGGATGTTGTTCATTAACCAGGTTGCACACAAAAAAAGCGCTCAGTGCTGGGATATTTCCCCAAGCGAGCGCCTTGTTACAGAGGGAGGACGGCCCGACATTTTACCGTATTTCAGAGGTGAAAGCCCGTAAATTCCAGGCCTGCGAGCCGGCAAGGTGAAATTTCCTCTATAACTCTTCCCTGCGGACATCCGACTCAGCGCCAGCCACAAATGCCCGTACCGCCGCTTCATCGAGGAAATAATGGCACAGTTGCTGCGCCGGCCGGGCGCCTTTGCCGGCCACCAGTACCGGTACCAGTTCATCATATTGCGCAAGCAGCAACGCATCGGCATCCACATCGACGACAGAAACGGAATGTGCTTCGCTGATGTTGAGCGCATGCAAGGCCGCCAGCATGTCATCGCACAAATGACAATAAGTGCGCGAATAAAGGGTAAATTTGATCACGGTCGAATTCCATGCAAAAGAAAAGGCTGCAAGCTTTTCAGCAGGCAGCCTTGTCTCTGAAAACGTGCTTACTGGACGTGCGGCTTGATGGTAACAAATTGCGACGAGTCGCCACGGCGCACCAGTAGCAAGGCCGTTTTCTTGGGATCCAGTTTTGCCACCAGTGCATTGAACTGGCGTGCATCCTTGATATCCGTATTATTCAGGCGCAACAGAATGTCGCCGGCACGCAAGCCGGCACGTGCAGAAGAATTTTCCGCCGACTCGACCAATACACCGCCATCAATTTTCAATTCCTTGACTTGTGCTGGCGTGAGGTCGCTGACGACCAGGCCCAGCGTATTCGCCACCTGCTCCGGCTTGGCTTTTTTCACCTCCGGTTTGGCGGCCTTCTCCGGCTCAAGTTCCGTGATCATCACATTCAGATCGCGCATCGCGCCCTTGCGCCACACGGTCAAGGTAGAACGGGTACCCGGCTTGGTGCTGCCGACCACGCGCGGCAAGTCACTGGAACGTTCAACTGCGACACCGTTGAATTTCAGGATCACGTCACCGGCTTCCACCCCTGCCTTTTCCGCCGGGCCGCCCGCTTCCACACGCTGCACCAGCGCGCCTTGTGCACGCGTCAGGCCAAGCGATTCGGCAACATCCTTCGTCACTTCACCAATCTGCACGCCGATACGGCCGCGCGTCACTTTGCCGCTGGTACGCAACTGATCCGAAACCCGCATCGCCTCATCCATGGGCACCGCAAACGAAATGCCCATGTAGCCGCCGGAACGGCTGTAGATTTGCGAGTTGATACCGATGACTTCGCCGCGCATATTGATCAGCGGGCCGCCGGAGTTGCCCGGATTGACGGCTACGTCGGTTTGAATCAGCGGCAGATATTCGCCGGTATCGCGCGCCTTGGCCGACACAATCCCTGCCGTCACCGTATTGTCCAGCCCGAACGGCGAACCGATGGCAATCACCCATTCGCCGACCCGGATTTTATTCGAGTCGCCCACCGTCAGACGCGGCAGATTACTGCCATCGATCTTGACCAATGCCACGTCAGTGCGTTTATCGGCGCCGATGATCTTCGCCTTGAATTCGCGCTTGTCGGTCAAGGTGACATAGACTTCGTCCGCGCCATCAACCACATGTGCGTTCGTCATTACATAACCATCAGCCGAAATAATGAAACCGGATCCGACTCCGCGCGGCACTTCTTCCTCGGCCTCTGCATCTGGCTTGTTGCGGCCGCGTGGCGCTGGTTGCTGCTGGCGCGGAGGAATCGGTACGCCAAAGAAACGACGGAAGAACTCCTGCATTTCCTCATCTTCGCTGGTCGAATTACCCTGATTCACTTTGGCCTTTTCGGTCGTGCGGATATTGACGACTGCAGCACCGGTTTTTTCAACCAGATCCGTGAAATCGGGCAAGCCTGCAACAGACGGCGCCGCCATCGCCGATGGCGCCAGACCAGTCGTGACCGGAACAAGAAATGCACTTGCGACGCCAAGCAAAATAACGGAGAGTTTTTTCTGGACTGTAAGCATTTTTTCACACACTCAAAAAGCTGATGATTATTCGGGTTTGAATTCTATCGAATTGGCCACCTGTTTGATGGCCTCCGCAGGTACTTCACCTACCACTGTCAGCCAATGCTCGCCATGACGCTTGCCGACGATATTCATCGCACCTTGCTGCATCGAACCTTCGGTACGGCTTTGTGATGCAGATTCAATGAAGACAGAGATTGCCGCCAAACCATCCGAGTAGACAATCTGCGAAACTTCGCGCTGCGTCGGCGCTGCATTTCCGGCTGTTGCATTTGCCGGCGTATCGGTAATCAAGCGTTTCATTTCACGAATTTTCTTGAAGCCTGCAGGCATGTTCTTGGCTGACCAGCCCGAAATCTTAGTTTCGCTCATCACGGTATTTTCAACCCGCCAGCCATGGGTATTCTTGAAACTGGGTTTCACGCGGCTGGGGTCGACATGGCCGATGACCAATTGCGTAAAGGCGATCTGTTCGACCACATCGTTTTTCTCGTTGATGGTTTGCGCCTTGAGCAAAAGACCTGTCGATTTTTCCGACCACAGCTTGTAGCCATAACGCAGCTTGTCTTTCGGCTCCAGAATGATGGCCTGGCAATCAAAACCGGCAACGCGACCAGTCTCGCCTTTTTTCAGCTTGTAGTGTTCTGCCAGATCGCCCGGGCTTGCGCGGAGGATTGCAGGAAACACATCCGGCGTCACGCGTTTCTCTACCCGTATCGATTTGCTCTCCGGAACATAACAGGTAATTTCTTCATTGTTGCGTATGTATTCGCGCGGCTTGCCATCGAGAATTTCAAGTTTTTCGACCTCGTTTTTACCATTCAGAATATGAGTGATACGGGAAGTACGGACATGATTACCCTGCTGATACACAAAGGTGCCCGAATAACTCAATTTCTGCGCCGAAGATTGAATTTTCTTCAGCCAGGCATGCGTGTCTTGCTGCGCGCCCGATGGCTCAACGCTCTGTGCGTGAGAAGTAAACGCAAGAAGGCTGGAAAAAAGAACAACCAGTCTGAAAATTCCTAAAGTCTGCTGCATGTCAATTACTTATCCGAGTCAACAGCGAACGTAGCCGAGCGCGCATATTGCGCAGTGCTATAGACGGAAGGTGAGAAACGCTGATGCGCCAGCAAATATTCATCTATGCGCGGATCGCGCAACACATCGCCCTCGTGGCTGGCGACGGTCACCGTTTCCGGTCCGGCAGCAGCCAGTACGACAGGCGCAGATGCCGAGTGAGAAGCTACAAGCGGCGCATGCTGCGGCATCATTTGCGGCACGGTCAGGAAGGCAGCAACCGCAACGGCAGCCACCGCCATGCCCGGCATTGCGAAACGTTTCAGCGTACTTTCCCGACCGCCGCCTATACGCTTTTCCACCGGCACCATGATGGTCGGCTCGGCCTCAAGACTGGCAAATATCCGTGCAGTAAAAGCAGTATCAGGCTGCAGATTCAAATCGTCGGAGCGCAGGGCATCGCCAATCTGGTGATAAAGAGTCCATGCCTCACGGCCATCCTGCTGACGCAACGCAGCCAAGGTGATCTCGAGATGCCCATCGGACAATTCGTTATCAGCAAAAGCGGAAATCTGTTCACGCGTCATATTCGTCGTATTCATCGCTACCTCGAAAAAATTAAGGCTACCCCTGTACTTACAGCAAAAGCGTTTATTTATTTTTCACCAACGTTTATCGAGCGCCGTATCCAGCAACGGCCTTAATTTTTCCGAGATCGCCTCGCGTGCCCGGAAAATCCGGCTACGCACTGTGCCGATAGGGCAACCCATCGACACGGCAATTTCATCGTAACTCAAGCCTTCGATCTCTCGCAGGGTAATTGCCATACGCAACTCCTCTGGCAACTCTTCCATCGCAAGATTCAACGTTTGCGCGATTTGCTTCGTAGCCAATAGCGATTCTGGTGTGTTGATATCTCTTAGGTGCTCGCCGTCGTCAAAAGTTTCGGCCTCTTCGATATCAGCTTCAGTTGATGTCGGCGCACGACGTCCCTGAGTAACCAAATAATTTTTTGCAGTGTTGATACCGATGCGATAAAGCCAGGTATAAAACGCTGAATCACCGCGAAACTGCGGCAATGCCCGATACGCCTTGATGAATGCTTCCTGTACCACATCCTCAGCCTCAGCCTGGTCGCGCACAAGCCGCGAAACCAGTCGCATCAATTTTCGTTGGTATTTGATCACTAGCAGCTCGAAAGCTTTTTTGTCGCCACGCTGTACGCGCTCGACAAGGAGCTGATCAATATCGCGTTCTGTCGTCAATCCATTCCCTTGTTATTTTGCAACACGCACGCGGTTCGCATTATTGACTTAGCGAAACGCGATTGGTTCAAAAAATCCAGAATTAATCCCCGCCTTGACGCTGGATTTCGGTGTCTGCATGACGTGACACTATCCAGCGACAAGCAAGCAGCACTGCCTTGAAACTCGCGGGAGAAACCGAGTCCGGCAAAATCGTCACGACAACAGTTTGCTGCTGGTCATTCTGCAAATGCAAGAGTAACAAACCTGACCATAGTGTGGATACCGGCAGCAAATGCACCACCTCGCCTTCTACACTATCGTACCCGGACGGCCCATTCTTTTGTCGCTGCAGAATGCGAATCTGACCAGTGCCTGAAATGTGGATGACATATATTTTCCGGCGCCACATCACATGAAAAAACACATGCAATGCCACCGCAATACACATCACAGTCAATGCGATTCTTGCCGCGATCGGCAGCGTTTCCATGCGACCGGAAGCAATAAGCCCGGCAATAAAAAACAGTATCACAAGCATCCCGCCCACCAGCAAAAACAATCGCCTGGATGGCTGCACTACGGCAGAGACTGCGATGGACATGTGTGGTTGAAGTAAAAAATCCGGTCAGCCTTGAAAGGTGACCGGATTTTTATCAGGCTTTACCAAAAATCAGGGTGCCGTTGGTACCGCCAAAACCGAAGTTATTTTTCATGGCGTACTGCATCGGCATCTCACGCGCCGTATTGGCGCAATAATCGAGATCGCATTCCGGATCCTGATTGAGGATATTGATGGTCGGCGGCGAAATCTGGTGATGCAGTGCAAGCACTGTGAATACCGATTCAAGCCCACCCGCACCGCCAAGCAAATGACCGGTCATCGATTTTGTCGAATTCACGGTCAGTTTCTTCGCATGTGCGCCAAATGCGGCTTTCACTGCATCTGTTTCATTTTTGTCGCCCAACGGAGTCGATGTGCCATGCGCATTCAGGTACTGCACTTGATCGGCTGCGATTTCCGCGCTCTTCAAGGCGTTGGCCATGCTGCGACGCGGACCATCCATGTTCGGCGCGGTGATATGATAGGCATCGCCGCTCATACCGAAGCCAACCAGCTCTGCATAGATTTTCGCACCGCGCGCCTTGGCATGCTCATATTCTTCCAGCACCATGACACCGGCACCTTCGCCAAGCACGAAGCCGTCACGATCCTTGTCCCACGGACGCGAAGCCGTCGTCGGATCATCATTGCGTGAAGACAGCGCACGGGCGGAAGCGAAACCGCCCAGACCCAATGGCGAAATGGTCGATTCTGCGCCGCCGGCAATCATCACGTCTGCATCACCGTATTCAATCATGCGACCGGCTGTGCCGATCGAATGCAAACCGGTGGTGCAAGCCGTTACCACTGCCATGTTCGGACCCTTCAAACCATAAATGATCGAAAGATGGCCGGAAATCATGTTGATGATAGACGCCGGCACAAAGAACGGGCTGATACGACGAGGGCCACGGTTGACGAGTTCGGCGTGCGTGTTCTCGATCAGGGGCAAGCCACCGATGCCGGAACCGACGATGACGCCGATACGCTCGGCATTTTCCTCGGTCACAACCAATCCGCAATCCTGCCAGGCTTGCATACCTGCTGCCACGCCGTAATGGATGAATGTATCCATGTGGCGCGCTTCCTTACCGGGAATGTAGTCCTCGATATTGAAGTTTTTTACTTCTCCAGCAAAGTGCGTGCTGAAGGGAGTCGCATCAAACTTGGTAATGGTAGCTATACCGGATTGTCCTGCAAGGAGGGCATTCCATGCATCAGCAACATTGTTACCAACGGGAGAAACACAACCTAGACCAGTGACTACGACACGACGTTTACTAGAGCGGCTCAAGCAATTCTCCTGGAGTCGTTCAACAAAACTTAGGCTGCTTTGACGTGTGCCTTGGCGTAATCGATCGCCTGCTGCACGGTAGTGATTTTCTCAGCTTGTTCGTCAGGGATTTCCATTTCGAATTCGTCTTCGAGTGCCATCACGAGCTCAACGGTGTCGAGCGAATCGGCACCCAGATCGTCCACGAAAGACGATTCGATTTTGATGTCTGCTTCGGCGACGCCCAGTTGTTCAGCGACGATCTTCTTAACGCGTTGTTCGATATCCGACATGTTTTAACTCCAATGAGTGGTTACAGAAAGTGCGCGCATTTTAGCAGGTTTGCGCACTGAAAATTTACTTTTAGCTTTTGTCGCCAATAAAACAGGAACTTCAGCTAAAAGTACCTAATTACAACATTAATTCATGTACATCCCGCCGTTGACATGCAAGGTGGTACCCGTAATGTAACTCGCCTGAGGCGATGCAAGGAAGCTGACAGCCGCAGCGATGTCTTCCGGCACACCCAAACGCCCTAACGGAACCTGTTGCAGCAAGGCAGAAATTTGCTGTTCGCTTAATGTTTTGGTCATATCGGTATCGATAAAACCAGGCGCCACGCAATTGACAGTAATGTTGCGGCTGCCAATTTCACGCGCCAGCGCACGACTCATGCCAGCCACTCCTGCCTTGGCTGCAGCATAATTCATTTGACCCGCATTACCAGTAGAACCCACAACCGATGTAATGTTAATAATACGACCATGCTTGGCTTTCATCATGCCGCGCAAGACGGCGCGCGACAAGCGCCCCACCGAGGTCAGATTGGTCGCAATCACGCTGTCCCACTCTTCATCTTTCATGCGCATGGCAAGCTGATCCTGAGTGATACCCGCATTATTGACGAGAATGGTTACCGTACCGAATTCCTTCTGGATTTCGTCGATTAACGCCACCGAGCGCGCAGCATCGTTGACATCCAGCACCACACCCTTGCCGCTTTCGGCAAGATATTCCGAGATGGCGGCCGCGCCGGATTCCGACGTTGCCGTGCCGATTACTTTCACGCCCTGCTTCGCCAATGCCTGCGCAATTGCACGGCCGATGCCGCGCGATGCGCCGGTTACGAGGGCAACCTGACCTGCCAATTCAACTGTAGTCATTATTTCAATAGCTCCAAAACAGCATCCAGCGATACTTGATCGACAATGGCGTGGCCAGTCAGCTCGCCATTGATACGCTTGGTCAAACCGGCCAGTACTTTACCTGGTCCGCATTCAACCACATCTTTCACTCCTTCGGCCGCCATCTTCTGCACCGTCTCAACCCAGCGCACCGGATTTGCTGCCTGACGTACCAGCGCATCCTTGATGCTGTCCACGTCGCTGACAACGGCAACATCGACGTTATTGATCAATGGAATTTGCGGCACGCTGAATGCCACTCCAGCCATGTATTCGCGCAAACGATCCGATGCGGGTTTCAGCAGGGATGAATGGAAAGGCGCGGAGACCGGCAGCACCAGTGCACGCTTGGCGCCCTTGGCCTTGGCAAGCTCGCAAGCACGTTCGATTGCTGCCTTGTGCCCGGCAATCACGACTTGCGCCGGCGCATTGAAATTAACCGCTTCAACGACATCACCCTGCGCGGCTTCTACGCATACGGCAAGCACGTCGGCATCGGACAAACCGAGTATCGCTGCCATGCCGCCCTGGCCGACAGGAACCGCTTCCTGCATCGCCTTGGCACGAAAGCGTACCAGCGGTACAGCATCCTTGAACGGAATAACACCGGCAGCCACCAGTGCAGAATACTCACCCAGACTATGACCTGCGACGAGCGCCGGCGTTTTGCCGCCAGCCGCAATCCATGCGCGATACATTGCAACGGCCGCTGTCAGCATCACGGGCTGTGTATTGGTCGTCAGATCGAGTTCTTCTTTTGGACCTTCTGCAATCAACCTGGCCAGATCGAACTGCAAAGCGTCCGATGCTTCAGCCAGCGTTTGTTGCACCACGGCGTTGTCGGCAAAGCCGTTCAACATACCGATCGCTTGCGACCCTTGCCCTGGAAAAACGAATGCAAATTTGCTCATGTTATTTTTTAATTTGAATAATCAACAGATTTACGCGTGCATGTAATTGCACGTGCGATTACATGCGTGCCAGCACGGCACCCCAGGTAAAGCCGCCGCCTACGCCTTCCATCATGACGTTCTGGCCGGGCTTGATACGGCCATCGCGCACGCCGACGTCCAGCGCCATGGGAATCGAAGCAGCCGAAGTATTACCGTGCTGATCAACCGTCACAATCATTTTATCCATGCTGAGGCCGAGTTTTTTGGCGGTGCCTTGCATAATGCGGATATTGGCCTGGTGCGGAACTATCCAGTCGACTTCGGATGCATCCATTTTTGCAAGCTGTAAAACTTCATTGGCGACCTTGTCCAGCAATCCGATCGCCAGCTTGAATACTGCCTGACCATCCATATACATGAAAGCGCTACCTTCAAGCACACCATTGCTGATTCTTCCTGGCCCGCAAAGAATATCGCCATAGCTGCCGTCTGCATGCAGCTTGGTCGCCAGCACACCAGGCTCCTCGGACGCAGTCATGACGACCGCACCGGAACCGTCGCCAAACAGCACGCAAGTCGTTCTATCCTTGAAATCGATGATGCGCGAAAATACTTCGGCACCGATCACCAGAACGTTTTTGTGCGAACCGGACTTGATGAATTTATCGGCTGTCGCAAGCGCATACACGAAGCCGCTGCACACTGCCTGCACATCGACGGCGGCACACCCATTCGTGACGCCCAACTTGCGTTGCACCACGCATGCGGTGCTCGGGAAGCCGCCGAAAAAATCCGGCGTCGAAGTCGCCAAAATGATCAGGTCGATATCGTTAGCTGCCAATTTGGCCATGTCCAGCGCGCGTTTTGCCGCCTCAACCGCCAGATCGCTCGACTGCATATCAGCATCGGCATAATGGCGCGCGGAAATCCCGCTGCGCGAAACAATCCACTCATCGGATGTTTCTATGCCATCGAGAGCAAGCCGTTCTATTAAATCCTGATTGGTGACGCGGTTAGGCGGCAGATAGCTGCCGGTACCGATAATTTTGCTATAGAGAGTCATGCGGTTTTCTGTTCTATTGTTCTGTTGCAGTAACTGAATCTTCAGGAAGCGGCGTCAGCGCCGATTGCGGCATCAGGTCAGCGATTTTGGTCGAAATACGCGCCAGCACATCATATTTGGCCGCATCGAAAGCGCGCTTGATCGCCCATTGATAACCGTAGGCATCGGCACCGCCATGGCTTTTGAAAACGAGGCCACGCAAGCCCAGCAAACTGCCGCCATTGTAGCGGGAAGGATTCAGGCGTTGTGAGATTGCCTTCAAGGCCGAACGCGCAATCAAGGCGCCCAGCATCGTCAGTGGATTTCTTTTGAATTCGGTCGTCAAAACGCTTTTCACGAAACGTCCCAGACCTTCCGATGCCTTCAAGGTCACATTGCCGACGAAGCCGTCACAAACGACGATATCGGTCGTGCCTTTGAAGATGTCGTTGCCTTCAACATTGCCGTAAAAATTCAAGGTGCCGCGCTCATGATCGGCACGCAGCAGTACAGCCGTCTGCTTGACGATGTCATTGCCCTTGATATCTTCTTCGCCGACATTCAGCAAACCGACCGTCGGCCGTGGCTTGCCTTCCATCGCCGACACCAGCGCAGAACCCATCAATGCGAATTGATGCAAATGCTGCGGCTCGCAATCGACATTGGCGCCGAGATCCAGCATATAGGTCGGGCCGTCTTTTTGATTGGGGAGAATGCTGCAGATGGCGGGACGATCGACGCCAGGAAGGGTCTTGAGCACGTAACGCGAAATCGCCATCAAAGCGCCCGTATTACCCGCTGAGACACAGGCGTCGGCCTGCCCCTGCTTGACGAGATTGATTGCCACACGCATGGAAGAATTCTTCTTGCGGCGCAATGCAGCTTCAAGGGTGTCGTCCATCGTGACGACTTCCGTCGCATTGACGACTGACAGACGTGGATGTTCGCCTGCCTTGTGTTTTTTTAATTCCGCCCAAAGCTGATCCGCCAGCCCGACCAAAATCAGCTCGGCGTCTGGCTCGCTTTCGACGAACGAAATGGCAGCGGGAATCGTGACCGCGGGGCCATGATCACCACCCATGCAGTCGATAGATATTTTTATTGTCATTGGCTTGACTCGTGCCTCACTCTAGCCGCAATTATGGGCCAAATTCGGGCTTGATTCAAAATGACGCACTGTGCTGTCTCGGCACATGAAAAAACGGCGCAAAGTTTACACTCATCGCGCCGCTTTCTTTGCCTGAACGACAAACAAATTATTCGTCGTTTTTGGTTTTCAGGACTTTACGACCACGGTAAAAGCCGTTCGGGCTGATGTGGTGACGCATGTGCGTTTCACCCGTGGTTTGCTCAACGCTCAGTTGCGGAGCAACCAGGAAGTCGTGCGAACGATGCATACCGCGTTTCGACGGTGTCTTTTTGTTTTGTTGAACAGCCATGATAACTCCTAAACCTTAAGTTCTAAAATTTTAACACATCCGGTTTGCAAACCAACGCAAAATCCGTAATCCTTGCCACACATTTTCAATACGTCCGCTCAACACGCAACGATTGCAAAAAATCTATTGTTTCATGCCCTTCAGCACATCGAACGGTGATGGCTTTTTTGTCACCATCAAATCATTCAGTGCCGCATTATTCGGACAGACATCGTGCTTGGGCGCCAAAGGCAAGGCCAGCAAAGCCTCATCCTCAATCAACTCCATCACATTCAGCGCCTTCGACCCGACAATCACATCTATTGTATCGTCAGCCAGCAAGGCATCGATCTCGTCAGCACGCTCTTCGTCTTTTGCCAGAATCAATATCGATTCCGACTCAATCGCGAATTTCAGCGGCGTCATGCAGCGTTGACACATCAACTCAACCGAACCGGAAACCGACATGATCAGTTGCGGATGATTCAGCGTATCGGAACCGCCTTGCAAGGACCAATGCAGGGATGCAGACGTATTCACGGTTTCTGCCGCAAGTCTTGCCATACTGGCGACGGGAACATCGCCTTCGCGCCGCTCTTTAAGCCGGCTGAACTCGAAGGCATCGATTACAAAAGCGCTCATAGGCTTAGTCGAACCCGGAAAACCTGCGATAATAACAGCCTTTTCCCTTACTCGTCAAAGTGTTAGCGCACTTTTATTGAGCGGTCGTTCAAATAAACTTCAAATAATGCCCTCATCTTCCCAGCAAGCACGATTGATACTCGGTTCCAGTTCGATTTACCGCAAGGAATTGCTGGCCCGGCTAGGATTTCCCTTTGAAGTCATGGTACCGAATATCGATGAAACCGCAATGCCGGGCGAATCGCCTGAAGCGACTGCCTTGAGGTTGGCGCAGCAAAAGGCGGCGGTCATCGCTGCAAAAGTACCAAATACGATAGTCATCGGCTCGGATCAGGTAGCCACGCTGGATGGCGAGCAGATCGGCAAACCTGGCACACATGAAAATGCCCTCAGGCAATTGCAGAAAATGCGTGGGCGCAAAGTGACATTTCATACCGCCCTATGCCTGTTCGATGGACGAACCGGTATAGCATCGCCACAAATCCAGCTGGAAAACATCCAGACTTTCGTTACCTTCCGCCATTTGCCTGACGCCGAACTCGACGCCTATTTACGCATAGAGCAACCTTACGATTGCGCAGGCAGCGCGAAAAATGAAGGTTTGGGTATTACCATAATCGAAAAAATTGAAAGCAGCGATCCGACTGCATTGACAGGTTTGCCCCTGATCACCCTCACCAGCATGCTGCGGCAAGCCGGCATTGCTTTTTTCCATCCGTAACGGCCAGACCCGGCTACGCACTCAACCATTCTTGTTTCTATCCAGCATATGCCCGGCATTCTCTATCTTATCCCCAACACATTAGGCCAGACTGAAATCGACGCTGCCGACCCGCTCGCGCATATCATCCCCGTCGAAGTGCAGGCCATAACCGCCAAACTGGATTACTTCATCGCTGAAAACGCCAAGACCACGCGCGCGTTTCTCAAGTTAATCGGCACACGTAATGCACTGATAAAACCGATACAGGAAATTTGCATCGCCGAATTGAACGTCAACACTGACACAAAGAATTTACCTGCCTTGCTGGAACCAATATTAGCAGGGCAAGATGCCGGACTGATCTCAGAAGCTGGTGTACCGGCTGTTGCAGATCCGGGGGCAAATCTGGTACGCCTGGCACATGCTCAAGGCATTCAAGTCAAGCCTTTAGTAGGCCCGTCTTCTTTATTGCTGGCTGTAATGGCGAGTGGTCTGAGCGGGCAGAATTTTGCATTCAACGGCTATTTGCCCATCGATGCTGTTACGCGCATCAAGCGCATCAAACAACTCGAAGAACGATCACGTGCAGAAAAGCAGACTCAATTTTTCATTGAAACGCCTTATCGCAATGCGGGCATGCTGGAAAATCTAGCCGCCCACTGCAGCGGCAATACATTGATCAGCGTCGCTACCGATCTGACCTTGCCCTCCGAAAATATCCAGACGAAAACAGCGGCAAAATGGAAAGCCGAATGCTCATCCGGCAAGATGCCTGATTTCCACAAAAAACCGACGGTATTTTTATTGCTCGCAGAATAGAAAAATTCTTGACGGGTAAACGCAAAACGGCGGTGTTTCACCGCCGCTTTGCCTGTCTCCGAAGGAGACATGAGGAGAGGTCAAAAGACCTTCATGTTTTACATCGACACGTTGCCAAAATGCGAGCGGTTGCAATTTTTCACTTGCAGACGTTGTTGCATTCACATCTTCAGATGTCGGTAACGCTTTATTAATATAGCCCGCCGCAAGCAAATTGCAAGTCGATTCCCAGCCATTGGAAAAATAATTTACACTGCTTTCAGCAGAGAAAATTATTTGAGGCTGGGTGCCGTTTGCGCAGCAAACGATTTGACTGCAGACTCACCGGCTGCCGCACCAAATTTCCGCAACACCCGATCAGACAAACCTTCGCGCTGCGTGTAATCGACAATATTGGTCGCTTTGAATTCATCGCGCGCCACGCTTTCGACAGTACCGAAACCATCTGCCAAACCGAGTTCAACCGACTTCGCACCGCTCCAGAACAAACCGGAGAAAATTTCCGGCGTTTCTTTCAGGCGTTTGCCGCGACCTGTGCGCACGACATCGATGAATTGTTGATGAATTTCATTCAGCATGCCTTGCGCATACTCTTTCTGCTTTTCAGTTTGCGGACTGAACGGATCCAGGAATCCCTTGTTTTCACCAGCCGTCAGCAAGCGTCGCTCCACCCCGAGTTTTTCCATCGTGCCAGTGAAACCGAAACCATCCATCAATACGCCGATCGAGCCTACGATGCTCGCCTTGTTGACGTAAATACGATCGGCAGCGGAGGCTATGTAATACCCGCCAGATGCGCAAATTTCATTCACCACCACGTACAGGGGCTTCTTTGGGTATTTTTTGCGCAGGCGCGTGATCTCATCGTTGATGATGCCGGCCTGCACCGGGCTGCCGCCCGGGCTGTTGATTTGCAGGATCAGTCCAACAGAGCCCGGATCTGCATACGCCTTGGTCAGCGCTGAAATAACCGTTTCTGCATCGCCGGCGCCTTTCGCTTCTATCGTGCCCTCGATCTTGATCAACGCGGTATGCGGGCCGACATTTTCCATATCGCTGACGCTTGGACCAAAACTGGTCCACAAGGCAAACGCAATCAGCAACAAGGTCGTGAATTTGAAAAAGATACCCCAGCGGCGACGCGCACGCTGTTCCTTGATCGTCGCAAAGGCCAGTTTTTCCAGCACCTCACGTTCCCAGCCTTCTTTTTTAGGTATGGCCGGAGTTGCGGCCTGCCACGACGGAGGTTGATTCAATTGGTCGCTATCGTTGCTCATGTCATCACTTTTTTTTGTTCCGCGCTGGCTTATGCGCGCGCGGGTTTTACGTATTCATCTGGCTGCCAGAATACCTGATTATCTTTTTCCATGACTTCTATCCGGCGCAAGCTCCGGCCGCGACAGGGTCCTCCCTCGCAACGCCCGGTTTCGGGCGTATAGACTGCGCCATGCGTGGAACAGATCAGGTACAAACCGCTCGACTCAAAAAAATCACCTTCGTTCCAGTCCAGTTCTATCGGAACATGGGCACACCGGTTCAGATAAGCCCGCGCAAGGCCGCCATAACGAACGACAAAACCGGTCGCATCGTCGCCACCAGCAGTCACGGGGAAACGTATCCCTTTACCGCCCTCTTCGAGAGCGGATGCGTCACAGATGGGAATAAGCACAGTAGTCAAAGCTATTATCCGTTTGTGCCCAGCCACGCATGCAACTCGGCAACCGAGTTTGCCGCATAGAGCGGATTAAGCGCCTGCAACTCAGCCACTGTATGCGCACCGTAATGCACGGCGATACCGGATGCACCGGCATTCTGCGCCAGCAGCAAATCATGCGTGGTGTCACCTATCATGACCGTGCGTTTCATGTCCTGCCCCAATTCGCGCGTCAATTCCTGCAACATCGCCGGATGCGGCTTGGAAAAAGTTTCATCCGCACAGCGCGTTGCGTCGAACAGCGACAATAATTTTGATGCATTCAGCGCCCGGTTCAAACCGACACGACTCTTCCCGGTTGCCACGGCAAGGAAATAACCTTGCTGCGAAAGATCGTTCAGCATTTCATGCACGCCATCGAACAGCACCAGGCCACCGTCCTGATTCAGGTAGTGATAGCGATAACGCTCGACCATACGCGGATAATATTTGGCGTCAATATCCGGCAGTGCCACTTCCATTGCATTTTGCAAACTGAGGCCAATAACGTGCGATGCCGCCTTTTGGTCAGGGATAGGCAAACCAAGATCCTTGGCTGCAGCTTGTATACAGTTGACGATCACCGCAGTGCTATCCATCAAGGTGCCGTCCCAATCGAAAACGATAAGATCAAATTGCTTTCTTGCCATTTACTTCGGCAGCACACGCTGCCAGCTCCTTTTCCCGATATCTATGAGTCTTGAACTGACTCGCGATTATTTAATTAACTGGATGTCTTTTTCAAACTTTTGAGAAAGCGTTCGCACTCTGGCGGCAGCGGCGCATTCAGCGTCACCGGCTTGCCGCTTTCCGGATGAATGAAGGTAATTTGATGCGCGTGCAGAAACATGCGTTTCAAGGCAACGCGCTCGCCATTGGCTTTCTGCAATTCACGATTCAATGCAAAGTCGCCATATTTGTCATCGCCGGCAATTGCAAAACCGCTGGAGGCCAGATGTACGCGTATCTGATGCGTGCGGCCGGTTTTCAATTCTGCTTCCAGCAGGGCGAATTCGCCATAACGCTGAATCAGATTGAAGATCGTGTGCGACTCCATGCCATCGGCCTGCACACGGACACGTCGCTCGCCATCCGCCGTCGAATATTTGTGCAAGGCTAATTTAATATGCTGGCGCGCATTCTTCCAATCGCCGTGCACTAATACTAAATAGCGTTTGTCCGGTTCGCCGCCCCGTATCTGCTCATGCAAATTTGTCAATGCCGAACGTTTTTTAGCTAGCACCAGTACACCGGAGGTGTCCCGATCCAGCCGGTGCACCAATTCCAGAAACTTCGCATCCGGGCGAGCTGCGCGCAATTGTTCGATCACGCCATAACTGACACCGGAGCCACCATGTACGGCAACCCCTGCCGGCTTGTCGATCACCAGCAGATGATTGTCTTCAAGCAATATCTTGAATTCTGCGCCGGGCGCAGTGGATGGTGCTTTTTCTGCAATGCGGATAGGCGGGATACGCACAACATCGCCTTCAGTCAGGCGATAGGTTTGATCAATACGACCCTTGTTGACGCGCACCTCACCGGAACGCAACACACGGTAGATGTGACTTTTCGGCACGCCTTTGCATATGCGCAGCAAAAAGTTATCTATACGCTGACCGGCTTCTTCTTCGGAAATGGTGACAAGCTGAACTTGGACCGAAACTTGAGATTGGACCTGCGACGGGCGGGTGGGGTATGGCATTTCAGCCTCTTTCCCTGAAAATCTCGCTAAGTCCTTCATTTTGAATATATAATCGTTTCGCAATGGTCACAAACCATTGCTGGTGTAAGAATAAAAAGACATTCTACACAGGGGCGTCTTCATCGGCCTCGCCAATTTGCAAATTCGATGGAAAAGATGTGTATGCAGCGCCCCTGTGCGAGTCAAGGTTGCACCGTTGTTGTAATCGGATAACGCGCAAGGGTGTTGGTCAAGAATGTTTGGATTGTAAGGATAAGTCTGGCAAGCTCGCCGTTTAATGGAAAGCTTGCTGGTTGATGTGGTTCAACTGTTTGCCGATTTGCCATGTTTCATATGGATCAAGTACTGTGTTCGCCCCCTGCAAGTTTCGTTGCGCTCGATTTATTCGACGCGCACGATGCGGAGCTAGCGAACATTCGGCAATCTTTTTACTGCATCCGCGCCCCGTTGTGACCACAGCGCGTCTGCGCTAAGTATCACACACCAAGGCAATTCCCTCCTCAAGCACTCCTGCCCGGCGTACATCCCTGTACTGATGCTGTAGATGGCGCTTATTGCCGTCAATGCAAGATAGAAACGCTCAGCGAGCCGCAATTCGCTGCGATGTTCCCCAATGGCCACGATGCTATTGCCGCTCATCGCTTCACGCCGGCCCGCCAGATGCCTTCTGCCTGCACTTGATGTCTCTGGGTAACGCTATGGCTTTAAACCGACCTTAGGGTCACGGAGCTTTTACATGAAACGCATGTTATTTAATGCAACGCAACAGGAAGAATTGCGCGTTGCCATTGTCGATGGGCAAAAACTCATCGATATCGATATTGAAACAACCGGACGCGAACAACGCAAGTCCAATATCTACAAGGGTGTTATCACCCGCATCGAACCCTCGCTCGAAGCCTGCTTCGTCAGCTACGGTGAAGATCGCCACGGCTTTCTGCCATTCAAGGAAGTCGCACGCACTTACTTTAAAGAAGGCGTCGATGTCCGTAACGCTTCGATTAAAGATGCGCTGCGCGAAGGCCAGGAAATCATGGTCCAGGTCGAAAAGGAAGAACGCGGCAATAAAGGCGCTGCACTGACTTCTTTCGTTTCGCTGGCTGGTCGTTACCTGGTATTGATGCCTAACAATCCACGCGGTGGCGGTGTATCGCGTCGCGTCGAAGGTGAAGATCGCCAGGAATTGCGCGAAACAATGGATAAACTGGATTTGCCGCAAGGCATGTCCGTGATTGCACGTACCGCCGGCATCGGCCGCAACGTTGACGAATTGCAATGGGATTTGAATTACCTGATGCAATTGTGGCGTGCGATTGAAGGCGCGGGTCAATCCGGCGCTGGCGCATTCCTGATCTATCAGGAATCATCACTGGTAATTCGCGCAATCCGCGATTACTTCCAGCCCGATATCGGCGAAATTCTGATCGACACTGACGACATCTACGAACAAGCCCAGCAGTTCATGAGCCACGTGATGCCGGACATGGTGCATCGCGTCAAACGCTATCGCGACGACGTGCCGCTGTTCTCGCGCTTCCAGATCGAACACCAGATCGAAACCGCGTACTCGCGCACTGTTCCGCTGCCATCCGGCGGCGCGATCGTGATCGATCACACCGAAGCGCTTGTTTCAGTCGACGTCAACTCGGCACGCGCTACTCGCGGCAGCGACATCGAAACCACTGCATTCCATACCAACTGTGAAGCCGCTGAAGAAGTAGCCCGCCAATTGCGCTTGCGCGATCTGGGCGGCCTGATCGTCATCGATTTCATCGACATGGAGAATTCGAAAAACCAGCGCGAAGTCGAAACGCGCCTGAAAGACGCTCTGCACTATGACCGTGCCCGCGTCCAGATGGGCAAGATCTCGCGCTTCGGCCTGATGGAATTGTCGCGTCAGCGCCTGCGTCCATCGCTGTCCGAAGGCAGCCATGTCACCTGCCCTCGTTGCAACGGCACCGGCCACATCCGCGATACCGAATCGTCCGCATTGCAAGTCCTGCGCATCATCCAGGAAGAAGCGATGAAAGAAAATTCGGCATCTATCCACGTGCAAGCGCCGGTCGATGTCGCAGCCTTCCTGCTGAACGAAAAGCGCGGCGAAATCCTGAAGATCGAAACGCGTCACCGCGTCTCCGTCATCCTGATCCCGAACAAGCATCTGGAAACCCCGCACTACAAGCTGGAACGCATCAAGCACGACGATCCACGTCTGGAAGAAGTACAAGCCAGCTACGCGATGACCGAGCAAGCGGATACCGACATCAGCTACGACAAGCGCCTGAAAGTAGAGGCCAAACCACGCCAGGAAGCAATGGTCAAAGGCATTACGCCGGATCATGCACCCGTCGTTGAACGCAAACCGGTAGAAATGGCAACAGCTGCTGCGCCTGCCGAAAAAGGTTTCTTCCAGAAACTCATGGCCTTCTTCAGCGGCAGCCCGGAACAGCCAAAAGCAGCACCGGCCCAAGCTGTTCAGGAAGACAAGAATCAACGCAACCAGCGCGGCGAACGCAAAGACGGCGGCCGCAATCAGCGCAATCGCAGCCGTGGCGGCCGCGGTGGTCGTGAGCGCGGTGAAGAGCGCGAAGAAACAGCGACAAAACCGGCACCGGCAGCAAGCGAAACGCAAAATGCTCGTCCGCCTCGCCCTCCTCGTGAACCACGCGAACCGCGTGAACCACGTGACGGCAATGAAGGACGCCGCGAACGTACTCCACGTCCACCGCGCGAAGAGCGCAAGGAAGTCGTTGCTGAGGATGCATCCTTGTTGCCAGTTGACGCAGTAGTTGCCACTACCGCAGCAGCCAGAACAACACCGCCAGCGGCTGAAGCTAACGGCAACGTTGCTGTCGTACTGGATGAAAACGGTATTCCGGTAGAAGCCGTTGAAGGCGAAGAGCAACCGCGTCGTCGTCGTCGTCGTGGCGGCCGTAACCGTAATCGTCGTGATCGTGACAATACCGAATCCGGTACTGAAAACGAAAGCAATGAAGATGGCGTAGTTGCGCTGCAAGATGACAGTTTGCAGGATGAAGCAGCTCAGACTCCAGCCACAGCACACGTAAGTGCAACGGAAATGGCGTCAACCGTCGCCAGCACAGTCCGCCAGGAAACAGTCGCACACGTAACGGAAGCCAGCATTGCAAGCGAAGCGCCAGTCAGCGCATTGACATCGGCAATCGCTGCACCGCTGATTCCGCAAGAAGTGATGCCTCAGGCCGAACCTGAAGTTGCAGCACCAGTTGTTGCCGTACCTGCTGCTCCGGCGCCGGAACCGGAACCAGTCGTTGCTGCACCAGCATTCGTTGCCGTTGAAGCAGCGCCGGTCGTTGAAGCAGTGCCTGCTATCGAGCCGGCACCGGTTGCCGCTGTCACACCTGCGCCAATGCCCCAACCAGCGCCCGTCATTGCTCCAGTCCCGGCCCCTGTTGCGACAGTCTCAGCCGCTCCGGCAGCAAGCACGAGTAAAGTTGATGACTTGAGCGAAGTGCTGCAAAGTGCCGGTTTGGTATTGGCGTCCACCGATCCGGAAAAATTGCGTGCAGCACAGGAAGAAGCTGCAAAGTTTGTTCCGCCACCACGCGTACCGCGTGAACGCAAACCATTGCCACCGCAATCGACGGAGCCTTTGGTGCAAATGGAAACAAAGCGATAAGACCTGTTCATCCCGCAAAAGCGGGATGTCCGGTTGCAAAAAAGGGAGCCGAGGCTCCCTTTTTTATTTCCTCGTTTTCTTCTGCCGCTAGCTGCAAAAGCCCAGCAACAAATAAAACTTATGCTGCAATACGCTCCTGCGTCATCGCGTCGATCTGCTGCAGGCGCTGGATGGTATCGGCACAAGCATGCGCAGCTTCCTTCCCCTTCACCAGGAAATGCTGGAAGAAAAAGCCCTGATGTTCGTCGTGCGAATGGAAATGATGCGGTGTCAGTACGGCTGAAATCACCGGCACTTCCGTTTCCAGTTGGACCTGCATCAAACCGCTGATGACCGCTTGCGACACAAATTCGTGGCGATATACTCCGCCGTCCACTACCAGGCCTGTGCCGACGATGGCAGCATAACGGCCGCTTTTGGCGAGCACTTTGGCATGTAGAGGAATTTCAAATGCTCCTGCTACCTCGAAGAAATCGATTACATCTGCAGAATAGCCGCGCGCAGCCATTTCTTCGACAAATGCGATACGGCATTGGTCAACGATTTCCTTGTGCCAGCTGGCTTGAATAAAGGCGATACGACGTGCTGCGGATTTTGCTTTGATGTCGATAGCGTGCTGCATTGTGAAGCTCCTGTTTGCAAATTAAATAACAGGGCATGGAATATCAAGCGGGAATGGCAAACGCACATGACCGGAATATACCGGTGCGTCATGAATCATCCCGTTCTCTATCATCCGGACTATGACCGTCGGCCTCGGGATCACACCGAGTCTGCTGACCTTGCTGAAGAAATCCGGCAACCGGATGGAAGCTCCAGCAAGCGCTCGCGGGCTAGACACGCAAACTGTGTCATTACCGCCGGTGGGGAATCGCACCCCGCCCCGAGAACGTAAAAAATGATGCAATGAATCACTGAAAAATCATGCGATTCATTACATCAGCAGCCATGAATTTATCATGATTCAAAAAATGTTGCTGGCAACCACTGAATATCTATTCCTTATCATCCAGCAAATCGCCCAGCGGCAAATCCACGCCCAGGAGCTGCTGCGCAGCCTCGCTTGGCAATGCCTCTACCGACTTCAGTTTGCGCGTCATCTGGCGGCTTCTGGTCTCGGCCTGTTCGATGTTTTTCGCCGCCCGTTCCAGCGTCGCCTTGGTCGCGGCCAGTACATCGCCGAATTTGCCGAATTCGGTTTTGACTGCGCCCAATACTTGCCAGACTTCCGACGAACGTTTTTCCAGTGCCAGCGTGCGGAATCCCATTTGCAGACTGTTCAGCAATGCCGACAAGGTCGATGGGCCGGCAATGCTGACACGATGCGTACGTTGCAGATCATCGGCCAGACCGGGCCTGCGCATGACTTCTGCATACAAGCCTTCCGTCGGCAAGAACAGGATCGCGAAGTCGGTAGTCAGCGGCGGCGACAGATATTTCTCGGCGATTTTTTTCGCTTCACCACGCACAACGGCTTCCAGCTCTTTTCCTGCCAACAGCACGCCATCTGCATCGGCACGATCTGCCGCTTCCGCCAGGCGTTCGTATTGTTCCTTCGGAAATTTTGCATCGATAGGCATCCAGATCGGCGTGTGGCCATCATCGTTGCCCGGCAATTTGATCGCAAATTCGACGCGTGCGCCACTGCCCGGTATCGTTTCCACATTCTTCGCATACTGATCCGGTGTCAACACCTGTTCCAGCAGCATTTCCAGTTGCACTTCACCCCAGGTGCCGCGCGTCTTAACGTTGGTCAGCACGCGCTTCAGATCGCCGACACCGATTGCCAGCTGCTGCATTTCACCCAAGCCTTGATGCACTTTTTCCAGCCGGTCTGAAACCAGCTTGAACGATTCGCCCAAACGCTGTTCCAGAGTGGCATGCAATTTTTCATCGACGGTTTTGCGCATTTCTTCCAGGCGCGCACCGTTATCGGTTTGCAGATCCTTGATCTTCGCTTCCAGCGTGGCGCGCACTTCGGCCATCCGTTGCGCATTGGATTCCGTCAGCGTCGTCAATGTTTGATTCAGCGTATCGCCGAAACGCTTGAGGGCACTTGCCTGCTCTTCCCGACCGGTCTGCGCCTGCAGGGTAATGGCCTGGCGCATGGCTTCCAGTTGCAGCCCATTGACTTCATTCAATTTGGCGAGTTGTTGCGCGAACGAATCGATCTGGTTGTTTTGCAGCGTAGCCACGCTCGTCAATTGCGTTGCCAATGCCTGCTGGAATTGCGTGAAATTACTGCCCAGTTCCTGCCGTGTCGCCTGTGCGGTCGATTGCACCTGCTCGCGCAGCTCGCGTTCCATGCGTTCGCTGCCTTGTTGCTGATGGCGCTGCAATTCGTTTTGCAAAGTAGCCAGTTGCGGCATGATATCCACGGCGCGGTTGCGCAACATGGCGACGATCTGCAGCGCAATGACAACGACTGCCGCGAGCAGCAAAATAAGAAAGTGCAGTTGTGTCATGTAAGTGTATGTCCGGGGCAAGGCAAATCAAATCGGGAACAGCCAAGGCACAGATGCGACTGCCTAACCATGTGTGTTGCGCATCCAGTCGGCGGTTTCTGCAAAGGCCTTTTGCAGATGTTCCTGCAAGGATGGAACGATACCGACGTCCTGCATCGCCATTTCCATGCAGCGCAGCCATTGATCACGTTCATCGGTAGCAATTGCATAAGGCAGGTGACGTGCGCGCAGACGCGGATGACCGAAGCGCTCGACAAACAGATTCGGGCCGCCAGTCCAGCCCGACAGGAACCAGAATAATTTATCGCGTGAACCATCCAGCGTCGTCGGATGCATGCCTCGTATCCCGGCAAAGGCCGGCTCCAGATCCATCAGGTCGTAAAACCGATCGACCAGCGCACGCAAGCCGCTTGCGCCGTCCAGAAGTTCGTACAGGGTGTGCTGTTGATTTTCTTCAGTAGTCATAGCCTGCATGATAACGCATCGCTATGCGGCAGGACACGCTTGCAGAAACGACTGCACACTTGTAAATACCATGTTTCAGGTCTCGCGCAAAGTTTGCAGTGGCGGTTGATTCAACACATGCCGCAAGCCGACCCAGCCACCAATAAATGCACACGCCGAACCGATGCCCACACCTGCCAGCCACACCACAGGACTGAACACCCAGGCGAAGTCGAAGACGAAATGCGCCAGGCTCCAGCCAACTGCGGTAGCGCCCGTCGCGGCAAGAAAACCCGCCAGCCCGCCAACCAGAAGAAACTCTATCCATTGCGAGTGCGACAATTGCTTGCGCGTCGCACCGAGCGCCCGCAACAAACCCGCCTCGCGCATACGCTCATCCTGCGAACCCACCAGCGCAGCGTATAAAACCAGCATGCCGGATGCCAGCGTGAAGAGGAACAGGAATTCGACTGCCGACACCACCTGGTCAACGACTTCCTGTATCTGCTTCAGCACGCTGCCTATATCGACCACCGTCAGATTCGGGAAGTCGCGTGTCAGCTGGTTTTCCCACTTGACATCCGCTGCCGGCAAATGAAAGGCCGTAATCCAGCTTTGCGGCATATCCTTCATCACCGCAGGATTGATGATGACAAAGAAATTCACCCGCATCGAGCCCCACTCCAGCTTGCGCAGGCTGGTGACAGGCACATCCACCGTTTCACCGGCGATCTCGAACTTCAGGTGGTCGCCAAGTTTCAACTTCAGCGTCTTTGCCAAACCCTCCTCCACCGAGGCTTCGGGCTTGCTGTCGTCGTACCAGCGTCCGGCAGTAATTTCATTCTGCTCCGGTATGTCCCGCATGGTGGACAGATTGAATTCGCGATCAACCAGGCGCTTGGCGCGATCTTCAATAAAGGTTTCACCGGTAATCGGCACATCGTTAATCGCCAGCAAGCGGCCGCGTATCATCGGATACAGATCGTTGCCGCTGATTTTATGCTGCGCCAGACGCGCTTCGAACTGCGTTTTCTGATCCGGCTGGATATTGATGACGAAACGGTTCGGTGCATCGGGCGGCGTCGCGTTACGCCATGCACTGACCAGATCGCCCCGTATCACCGTCAGCAGCAACAAGGCCATCAGGCCTAATGCCAGTGCGACGACCTGCACCACCGTCGCGCCAGGCCGGCGCTGCAACGCCGTCACGGCAAAGCGCCAGCTCGGATGGGCGATCGCGCCCCGCAAGGACTGCAGCGACTTCAAGGCCAGCCAGCTGATCAAGGCAAAAACAGCGAGCCCGCCCAGGAAGCCGACAGCCGTCAGCAAACCGAGCTTTACATTACCTGCCTGCCACAACAGCAAACCGATGAAGGTCAGCAAGCCCAGCACATAGGTCGCCACCGTAATCGGCTGCGGCAACTCCTGCTCGCGCCGAATCACGCGATTGTGCGGCACGTTGCGCAATTGCAGAATCGGCGGAATGGCAAAGCCGATCAACAGCAGCAAGCCGGTTGCCAGCGCCTGCAGTGCCGGAATGAATGAGGCTGCAGGCAATTCCTTGGTGACGAGTTTTCCCAGCCATTCAATCAGGACGAAATGCGCGGAAAAGCCGATCAGAACACCGATCACACTACCCACCACGCCGATCAGCAGGAATTCGATCAGATACAGCGCCGTCACCTGATTTTGCGTCATGCCCAGGCAACGCAGCATCGCGCAGGCATTGACATGGCGCACCATGAAGCGCCGTGCCGCCATCGCGACGGCAACTGCGGCCAGCATTGCCGACAGCAAACCTACCAGCGACAGAAACTGCTCTGCGCGCTCCAGCGTGGCGCGCATTTCCGGCCGGCCGGATTCCAGCGATTCGGTACGCATGCCTTTGATATTCTGGGTATCGATGGCAGCCTGCACCTTTTGATCGAAAGCCTTTACATCGGCCGGCTTGCCGGCAAGCAGCAAGCGATAGCTGACACGCGAACCGTTTTGTACCAGATTGGTTGCAGCCAGATCGGCTTGCGACAGCATCACGCGCGGTGCAAAGTTCATGAAGCCGGCGCCGCGATCCGGTTCAAAAGTCAGGACTTTGGCAATCGTGAAAACCTTGTCGCCCAGCTTCAGCGGACTGCCCACTGTCACATGCAGACTATCCAGAATAGCGGCGTCGACCCACACCGTTCCGGCGGCAGGAATTGAATCGGTAACTACACCATCACTCTCGGGCTGTTCCGACACCTTGACCTTGCCGCGCAATGGATAACCATTGCTGACTGCCTTGATGGATGCCAGCCTGGACACGGTTTGTTCACCCTCGCCGGCAATGGCCATGCTGGGAAAAACAACCGTTTCAGCCAGTTCCAGGCCGCGCTGCTTCGCGTCATTACGCAAGGCCGCTGCAATCGGTTCATCCGCTCGAATCACCATATCCGCGCCCAGCAATTGATGGGCATCGCGATTCAAGCCGGTACGCATGCGATCGACAAAGAAACCGACCGACGACAAGGCCGCCACCGCCACGATCAGCGCCACCAGCAGGAAGCGCAGTTCGCCGGCACGCCAATCGCGCTGCGTCATACGAAAAGATTGAACAAACATCAAGGCATTCGCTTTCTGGATATGCTGCATTCAGCTTCTCATGAAGCGAGGCAGACACGGGAAATGAATCTAGGAAAAACAAGCACGTACAAGATTAGCGCAAAAATACCGGTGTCGCAGATGCTGCAAAAAACGCATCCGGCTGAGGAAGATATTTTTGTTTGAGCTCGGTGTCAATGAAGACGGCCCTGACACTGTTGCACATGAGATCTTTGCAAACGAAAAGTCTTATTCTACGTGACCCCTGATGCGGGCCGGCATTCTGCGCATTGATGGAAGGCAATTGGAATCTTTGTCAGATACCCCGGTCAGTATTATATTGAAAACGGAGCGTCAATTCTCATGCTCCCCGCTCGCATATTTAATCAGCAATACGGGACAGCAAGGCGTTTTTCAACGCAGGCGACAAGAAACAGCAGGAAGAGGAAAGCGAATGACATTCCACAAGAACCAGTTCGGCGTACCGCAGTATCCTTACGACGACGCCCGCAGATTATTTGTACTGGCTTCCGCCATCGATTTGCTGGAACACCCGACCGCTACCGCGATCGACGATCTGACCGGCATCGACAAGAAGATCATAGACAGCGAGGTCGACAAGTTGCGCGAACAATACGGCATGGTCATCCATAAGTTCGGCGAGACCTATCGTATTGAATCGTGGGGGGAGGTTCTGAATAAAGCGGGCGTTGCCAAGGTAATGAAGCCGGAAGATTAACCATCCGCCGCTGCCGCTGAAAATTCAAAGAGTGATGACCCGAACTTCGGGATGCGGCGTGCCGGACCAGGTAAGTTGATACGCCATGCCGCGCCGCACATTGCCCACCAGTGCGGGGCGAAAGCAGGCCAGATTGGTCCCGCCAGCGTGCCGGACGCTGGGATAAATGACTCCCAGCGATCCCTCTTCCAGCAATTGCATCGCCAGTTTTTGCGAAGCGACATAGCTGTCAGGCGCCAGGCATTTTGCATAACGACCAGCACCACGCAGATCGTGGAACTCACTGTTGAAATCCGCCAGCAGATTCTGATAGCGCACGCTATCGTCGAAACGATCGATCTCGTGATATTCCACCGTCTTGTGGAAAATGATTTCGTCGAGCGCAGTCTCGATATCGAAGCCGCAATACCAGGCGCCGCGTTCATCGCTGTTGAAGCGGCTGCCTTCCGGCCGCGCATACGCAAATGCTGCGTTAATGATGCGAAAATTCGGCACGCCAAATACCAGTTCGTCCACGCCGATTCCGCTTGCGCGTCCATGCTCGGCAATCAGCCTTTCATTACTGGCATTATCGAGCTCAAAGATATCCGCCAGATGCGCATCACTGTCTGACAGAGGAACCAGCACCGAATCCTCGCTACCGACAAAGCGCGATGGAATCAGCCGGCAAGTATCGAACTGGCGCAAGGGCACTATCGGCAAGGCAGCCTTCATTACAATCCGCCACGGCGGGCATCGAGCAATTTCCGCACGGTCTGCATCCCCAGCAAGCCGCCCGCCTGCATGTAAGCCAGCGGTGTCTGGCCGGAAAAAATAACATTCTTGTTGGCCAGGTTCACCCATTCATCGGCCAGCTTGTCGCCATACAGGATGTGCAAGGCCTTGTAGATCCCGATCAGATACGAAATACGGGTAATGCGATCGACTTCGAGCACACGATCCGGATTCTTTTTCCATTCATAGAACGCACTGCTCGACAGCCCGCCCAGCAACTCGCGCGCATCTTCATCGCGCACCTTCCAGGCTTCTACAAGGCGAAAGAACCCTTTCAGCGCAGAACGGGACAGACGCTCCCGCTCCGACTTCACATTCAAGTCAACCAGCCCGGCCGGTTCAAATCGGCTTTTCGGATACGTGTATGCAGCGCTCATATTTCCTCCGTTTATGGACATAATATACTCCATTTAAGGTAATTCAAGAATGAGCACAAGGCTATACGGCTTTTTGCTGCCAGCTTAAGAAACATTTAAGTTTGCTCTCCTAAGCTTCCGGCATTCAATAGCCAAATGACGAGGTTGCGATGAACGAGCAAAGCGAATTCAAGGTGCGCGGAGCACCATCTGGCTTCGCCCTCGGTCTCGGCGTAGCGGCTGTCAGTCATGCCAAAGCAAGGACAGGATTGAAAATCCTGCTGGGTTTCATTTTTCCGCTGATACTTTTTTTTGCACTCGCTACAGACATTGGGCACGGCAAAATTTATCCGTTTGACCACTCTTTTCTATTGATGCTGCATGCACATGCCACGCCATTTCTGGATCGATGGGCGTTAGGTATCTCTGCTGTCATCAGCGTATTCAGTTTTCTTGTTCTGATATATCTATGTTGCCGGCGCTTGTGGCACACCGCCTTGTTCTGGTTACTTGCTGTCGGCGGCTCGTCTGTTCTCAACTTCATCGCCAAAAATGTCATTCAGCGCAGCCGGCCTGACTTGTGGGCGCTCGTATCACCCCAATCCAACTTCAGTTTTCCCAGCGGGCATACGACAGAAGCGATGGCCATTGCCGTCGCCATGGTCGTGTTGCTGCATGCCAGCCGGTACATCCGCGCTATCTGGATGGCAGTCTGCGCTTTTGTGCTGCTGGTCGCGCTCTGCCGCATGTACCTCGGTCTGCATTATCTATCTGACATCGTCGGTAGTTGCCTCTTGGCACTGACATGGGTAGTCGGACTGAGCATCCTGTTCGATGTCTACGGCCGGACATCGCAGGGTTCGCCGGTTCTATGGCTGGATCGCTGAAAAAATTGTTGCCGGATTGCCTTATTCACTCTTTCTTAACGTAGCTGTCGCTAGCCTGTCGCCATCAGACAGCCTTGATACGCTAGGTTTGATCTGGGCAAACCGGAGCATGGCATGCGCGTTTTACTGATAGAAGACGATCCGATGATAGGCGAAAGTCTGGAAGAAGGACTACGCAAAGAACAATACGCAGTTGACTGGGTCAGGGACGGCCACGCTGCCGAACTCGCCATCTGCTCTCACACTTATGACATCGTGTTGCTGGACCTGGGCCTGCCGGGCAAACAGGGGCTCGCCGTACTGACCAACTATCGTCGCAAGCACGGTGAGGCTGCCGTTCTGATCATTTCGGCCCGCGATGCCACTGCCATGCGCGTGCAGGGGCTGGATAGCGGCGCCGACGACTATCTGGTCAAGCCCTTTGACCTGGATGAACTGTTCGCCAGAATGCGCGCCTTGCTGAGACGCCGCTCGGGTCGTGTCAGCTCCGAACTGATATACCGCGAACTGACCATGAATCCGGCCACGCATGAGGCCGCCTTCAACGGTGCATCGGTACATTTTTCGGCGCGCGAATTTGCGCTGCTGCTGGCACTGATAGACCCACCGGGCCGCGTCATGTCGCGAACCCAGCTGGAAGAGCGCCTGTATGGCTGGAATGAGGAAATAGAAAGCAATACCATTGAAGTTTACATACACGGCTTGCGCAAAAAGCTGGGGACGGATTTCATTAAGAACGTGCGTGGCGTCGGCTACAAGATCGGGTTGCCGTCATGAGGACAATACAGCGACAGCTTCTTACCTATCTGTTCGGCGGCATGCTTTCCGCCACGCTGATTGCCGGGCTTGCCGTCTACGTGCAAGTACGCACCGAGATGAATGAAATGTTCGACTACCAGCTCAAGCAGATCGCTGGCGCGCTGCCGGCACACCTCTCTGCCGGCCACGACCTGCCAATCGACGACGATCCGGACCAGGAAATATTGGTGCAGATATGGAGTACCAAGGGAGAGCTGATTTTCACCTCTGCACCAAACATCCAGCTCCAGCAAATCGAAGGTTTCGGTTTCAAGTCGCTTTCCCTGAGAGGCAAGCGTTGGCGCGTCTATAGCGAAGCCGATCAGGACCGCATCATTCAGGTCGCACAACCCAAGGCCGTACGCAACGAAATGGCGGCATCAATGGCCTTGCGTTCGCTGCTTCCATTCCTGGTAATGATCCCTGTACTGGCACTTTTCATCTGGATCGTCGTCGGCCGCAGCCTCTACCCTCTCCACCATCTCGCAAGGGCCATCGGCCGGCGCTCGTCGAATGCACTCGAGCCCTTGCCGGGCGAACGCTATCCGCCCGAGTTGCAGCCAATGCTGGCGGCACTCAACGACTTGCTGACGCGACTGGATCAGACACTGGTGACACAACGCGCATTCGTCGCCGACGCTGCACACGAACTGCGCACACCACTGACGGCATTGAAGCTGCAACTGCAACTGGTAGAAAGGGAAAACGACGACCGTCAGCGCGCGACAGGCTTCAGAAAGCTGCACGAGCGCCTGAATCGCGCCACCCATCTGGTGCAGCAGTTGCTGACGCTGGCACGGCATGAGTACCGCATTGCAGATCGATCGAGCCAAAAAATCGATCTGCGGCAATTGACCGCGCGCGTGGTTTCCGATTACGCGCCACAGGCAGAACACAAAGGCGTGGACCTGGGTATCGCAATCAATGACGATCAGGGTAGCGATGCCGCCATGATCACGGGTAACCAAGACAGCTTGCGCATCCTGCTCGGCAATCTGGTCGACAACGCTGTTCGCTATACCCCATCCCACGGACGTGTTGATGTAACAGTAAATACAAGTACCGCCGATCACACCGTGCTATTACGCGTCAAGGATAACGGCCCCGGCATTCCGGTGCAGGATCAGGAGCGCGTGTTCGACCGCTTCTATCGGCGCGACGGAACCGGTGAATCAGGCAGCGGCCTCGGTCTTTTCATCGCAAAAACCATTGCTACCCAACACGAGGCCACGATAGAACTGTCTACAGCAGACAGTAAGGGCGGGCTGATCGTCACCGTGCGATTCCCGCTCTTGTGCACAAGTCAAACCGGCTCTGTGAGCCCTGTTCCCGCAACGATCGCCAAGGCCAGCGTATCTCCTCTTACCTGAGAACTCCATGGATCAGCAAGTAGTCCCTGCATTTGAACCTCACGCAGTGCCGGCAAACCATCGAACGCGCAGCATATCGCTGCGACTATCGCAAAATTACCTGTGGTGGCTGCTGGGCACTGCACTCGCGCTGCTGGCATATCGTATCGGCCTGATGCTGGTGCTGC
Organism: Herminiimonas arsenicoxydans; assembly: GCA_000026125.1. Taxonomy (GTDB): domain Bacteria; phylum Pseudomonadota; class Gammaproteobacteria; order Burkholderiales; family Burkholderiaceae_D; genus Oxalicibacterium; species Oxalicibacterium arsenicoxydans. Next base: position 2,107,428 of record CU207211.1, read on the forward strand.
CGCTGGCCGACACGACCGAAGCACGCTACGGCGAGATCGCCAGACTGACTGTCAGCAACGGCTTCTGGTTGATGCCGCACATCGATCCGCACACGCCCTTCTTTGCCAAGCCACCGCTGTCCACATGGCTCAGTGCGGTCTCGATGATGCTCTTCGGCGTCAACGAATTTGCCGCGCGTCTGCCGGCGCTGCTGGCATCGCTTGCTGCGCTATGGCTTGCATGGGCATTTGCAGCCGAATTGCAGATCCGGCAACGCTGGCTGGTGGCGCCGGTGCTTGCCAGCTCCCCTTTGTTTTTTCTCTGTGCAGGAGCCGTGATGACGGATGCAGTGCAACTGATGCTGATCAGTGCCGCACTATATTTTGCATGGCGTGCACTCAAAGCGACGGCCGACCGGCAGGCAGGACGGCGCTGGCGCCTGGCTTTCTGGTCGATGGTCGGATTGGGCGCCCTTTGCAAGGGATTGGCCACATGGGCATTGATCGGCCTGCCGCTCCTTGCCTACGTCCTCATCGAAAGACGTCCGCTACAAATATTCAAGGATATTTTCGACTGGGCAGGCGTCGTCATTGCGTTCGGCATTTTCATGCCCTGGTATATCGCGGCGGAATATTACAATCCCGGTTTCATTAATTACTTCATCGTCGGCGAACATTTCTCGCGCTTCCTGGTGCCGGGATGGAAAGGCGATCGCTACGGTATAGCGCAACGGCAACCGTTAGGAGCAATCTGGGTATTCTGGGTCATCGGAATATTGCCGTGGATAGGCATATTTGCGACTGAAATGTTCCGGATATTTTTCAAACACCGCAAGGAGTTGCAGCCCGTAGAGCGTTTCTTGTGGTGCGCGACACTCGCACCGCTGCTGTTTTTCACATTCAGCAGCAATATCATCTGGACTTACGGGTTGACTGCCGCCTTGCCGTTTGCAGTGCTGGCTGCACGCTGGCTCGATAATGCCCCCAAACCAACACTGCGCCGCACGAGCATTGCCGTGCTTGCCATTACGCTGCTATCAATCATCTGCGGCCCTGTCATTATCAGCAACGCCAGCAACAATTCGGATCGCGACCTGATCGCCGCATACCATCATGCAAGCAAGCACAGCGGCACCGAATTGCTGTATCGCACACCGCCTGCGTATTCTTCCATCTACTACACGAAAGGAACGCTGGAGTACCCGCCTGACCCCACGCGTCCGCACGATGCTCACAAAACATATGTCGTGATTGACCGTAAAGATGTCCAGATGCAATCGATCAACCCGAGCCGGATTTTATTTACGGGAAAATTTCGCGCTTTAATCGCACCGGAATAAAAACCGCTTGAGGTGCACTATGTGCCGCCATTGACTGCGGCTGGCTCGCGCTATTGGTTGCCGACCAGTTTCCTGTCTATGTACAAGCGCCCCTGCCGCAATGCATGCAAGGCCGCCTCCTCGGAAGAATCGAATATTGCATCGGTCACGCTGATGCTGACTCCGGGAATACCGTGCTGCGCGATATGAAAGCTGCCTACCCACTTGCCGGTGTCGTGCTTTTCACTGGTGCCGTGGACAGAATAACCGTGATGCTGCTCAACATCTGTATGGCTCATGATAACTCCTCGCCGTTACTTGAAATTGCGCCAACTGCTTCAGCCTACTCGCATTTTTACGGTTGCGTGTTGCGTCTGAACACTGCAAACAAGCCGCAGCATTCAAGAACCACGTCCTCGTCTGATCGCTGAACCAGTTGGCGGCAATTGGGAACAATTTTGATGAGATGAAAATAGACGCGTGAACATGCGCGTCTGTTACGTGTAAATTTTGTAGATTGGCAATTAAAAAGAAGCGCAAGACAAACTCGTCTTGCGCTTCTTTTATTTTTACCGAATCTGCCGCAGGCAAGCTACGGAATTTATTTAATGGGTATTACGCTGCTCTTCGCGTAATTCATTCACTGCAAATTCAGATTCCGGATCCAGATTCTTATCCGGCGTTTCCGTGTTGTCACGCTTACCTTGTTGTCCTGAATTATTCTTTTTGTCGCCGGATTTATCAGCCTTTTCAAACGATGTCTTGCCTTGCTTCGCCATGAAATTCTCCTTTATTGATGATTGATGAATAGTCATGCAATCGATACTAGGTGATGGCGACATGGATTCCAATCAGACAAAAGGAAATTGAACGTCAGATTACAGGTAAGCGCGCCAGTGCAACCCTACGCAGCTAAATTTTGCAGAAAGGAAAATCTCTTTCAGTTCAATGACATACCTTACTAGCGCAACGGTTATCCACAGGACTATCCACATATTCCGGGGATAACTTATGTCGCCAATCAACTTTTAAAATCGTGGCGACGAAAAATAAAGCTGCGACTTCCAACAAATCCGCTTGCAACTATTTCGTTAAAGAAAAAATCAGCAGCAATTTGAGTGCGAATAATTCGCAGCGCTCAACTCGCCATCATGTGCGAGCCGTTAGAATGTCGCATGAAAAAAATACTGCTGTCGCTTTCTCTTCTCATCCCGTTTTCTACCTATGCGAAACAACCCAACCTGCTTGATGAACTATCCCAGCTAATCCAGTCAAGAACGACAACCGCTCCAGCCACAGCACTCATCGAAAGCGCATTCTCGCCAAATGCCGGCGCAGAAAAACTTGTACTCAAGGTTATCCATGCGTCGAATAAAAGCATACGTCTCGCTGCATATTCATTCACCTCGCCCACAGTGGCAAAGGCGCTGCTCATGGCAAAGAAGCGTGGGGTCGATGTGCGTGTGCTGGTCGACGAAAAAGGCAATAAAGGAAAGGCAAATCTCGCTGCACTCAATTTACTAGTGAATGGCAGCATTCCGACGCGAACGATTTCAAGCTACGCCATTCACCATGACAAGTACATCGTGTCCGACGAACAGCACGTACAGAACGGCAGCTTCAACTATAGTCAGGCCGCAGCCAAGTCCAACAGCGAGAACGTTTTAGTGGTGTGGAACAATCCCGATTTGGCAGCATCGTTCCAACATCACTGGCAAACGCGATGGGCAAAAGGGAAAAATTTCAGATCGGCGTATTGACGGTATAAAAGCAGTTTCTGATTAAAGAAAAATCTCTTTGTTGCAGGGCTGCATTCTTTCTGCCTTCACGTTAGGTTACCGCTCTATGCGCCCGCTACAATTCAAGAAATGATGGCTTTACTTGTTATTCGATGACCCTGGGCTTTCGGGGCTTCTTTAAAGATAAGCATGTGCGTCAAACTCTATGGAGATATCTTTAGAATGAAAATCCAGCTTGCTTCAGACCTGCATCTCGAATTACTTCAGCGAGACTTCCCCGGCGAACGTCTGATTACACCTGCCGGCGGGGTGGATGTATTGGTTCTTGCTGGCGATATTGCCAACGGAACGCAAGCCATTGATCTGTTCAAGAATTGGCCAGTGCCAGTTCTGTACCTGGCAGGCAATCACGAGTTTTATGGGGAATCATTTGAGCAGGCCCGTATCACTTTACGCAAAGCGACCGAGGGCACCAACATTCATTTTTTGGACAACGATGTCGTCGATTTCGGTGGTGTTCGATTTCTGGGAGCCACACTGTGGACGGACTAGCGTCTTGATAACAGCCAGTCACGGCAGGCCCTGATGGAAAATTCCGAACGCTGCCTCAATGACCACAGGTTAATACGCACAGAAGACGGATTATTTACCGCCAGCAGAGCCTTGGAAGAACATGAATACTCTCGACAATGGTTAGAGCATCAACTCGCAATACCGTATCCGGGAAAGACTGTTGTAGTGACGCATCACGGCCCGCACCCATTATCTGTACATCCACGATACGCAGGCAATCCCCTGAATGCTGCTTTCATCAGTGATTTGGGACCATTGCTAGACAAGACAGATTTTTGGCTGCACGGCCACGTACACGACTCCTTCGATTACCTGGTTGGCGCTTGCCGCGTGATAGCAAATCCACGCGGCTACGCCAGGAATAGAAGCAGTGCCGCGCATGCCGGCGACCTTCAATTCGAAAATCCGATGTTTGAATGGGCTTGTGCAATCGATGTCAATTCATAAAATATCCCAGCTGGCTGTGTTGATCTCGGAATTGATCTGCTGACCAAGGGTATTGAAACACTGGACGAATTCCAGTGGTTGAAAGACGAAGGCAAACGATTATTTCAGGGCTAGCCAACCAAAGAAAAAATTGTTTTGCTTAATCTTATAGTTGATAATTGTCGGCATGAACGATACTCCACACACCCCCTCACTTCCTGACCGACTCTCAGTCGATCCTCGCAGCCCTTATTACGACGCCGCCATATTTGAACACGATGTCGGCATTAAGCTGAACGATAAAGAGCGCTCCGATGTTGAAGAATATTGCATCAGCGAAGGATGGATCAAAGTCCCTGCCGGAAAGGCACTGGATCGGAAGGGCAATCCCTTAATGACTAAATTAAAAGGCAAGGTCGAACCGTTCTATCGGTAAAGACTGCTCTTTCATTAGCATTTCTTGACATCTGTCATTACCTGCAAAGGCACGTGCTTCAACGCTTTCTGCGGTAGTGATTGCAAGTTCGCTAGTGGCCAATAGTGACCCATTCCCTGCGCCAGTACATCTTGGGCGTCATGGCGCACGTACTTTGCAAGCACCTTTGCGGCGAATACTCATTCAGGGAACAAGGTATTGCAACAAAGTACATGGTTTGCCCGATATCGCGGGATCGCCTATACTTACGTCTATGGCACTCCTCGTTTATTCCTTTGGCACATTTGCATCAGAACGGTCTTTAATGACGGTTCCGTTTTCGCACGTGCTCAGGTTTAAGGGCATCACGCACGCCCTCCAGCCGACAGCAGATTTCTAAGCCCGGCGATACTTTCTTTCTCTCATTAGCGCAATTCATCTATCGCCGGGCTTAAGCCAGGCGCGATAGCGGCTTACTCTTTCTTGAGTTCAGGCCGCGCTTTGGGATTTACTTCATGTCTTCGAATATCTGCGGCGAGCAATCTCTCGCCGAGCTTCCGTTCGTGCGCCTGTTGCGCATGCACAGCACGTCCTCTCTTCGCCCATCTCCGGCTTCTACAGCCTATCGTACGCTGGCCTTTTTCTTCCTATCCAGGTCGCCATGGAACTGACAAAAAGCTTCGTTAAACATAAGAGCCCGTGTGCCGATGGATTTCGCTGGTTTCTACGCCACCATCAGGACGGCAGCGATTATCAACCTCTGCTGAATGCACTAGTCAGTGCCGGCAGGGTCGATGACGCCTACTGGCTACTCACACAGTTCGGTCCTACTGATGCCGTATTAAAAGTAGATGCCATTGATGCTGAAGCCATCGTGTTTGCCGGAACGCTGGAAGTAGAAGGCAACATTGAAGTCACTTCGATTGTCCGAGCCGGACGTGCAATACGTGCCGGTGGCGGGATTCGTGCCGGACATTCGATTATCGCCGGCGAAGATATCCGCGCAGCCGGCAGCATACGCAGCGAAGGAATGCTGGACGCTGGCGGAGACATCAAGGCGAACTGGGGCATTGAGGTTCAAGACAAGCTGCGTTGCGGAGGCGACTTGCGCGCCGAGTGGGAATTGTTTTGCGGTGGCGACCTGTCTGTTGCAGGCAACGCGTTTGTCGGACAAGACCTCATGGTCAAGGGCACATTCCGCTGTGAAAAAAGCATCCGAGTGAATGGATCCATCACGGGCCTTGACTGCATCTGGGCCGGCAATGGAATCGAATCCGGTGCAGCCATTCTTTGCGAAAAACATCTGGAAGCAAATTGGGGCATCAAGGCCAAGGAGACCATGGTTGCTCACGGCACAATCAAGGCTGGTGAAAGCTTGCAGGCAATGGAAGAAATACAAGCGGGTGAAGGGTACGGCATCTATGCCGGATTGATCGTTCAGTTTGATGCATGGGAAGCAAGTGCTCAGGTCCGTGCCAAATCGAAACCAGAACGCTTGATGAGCGGTTGGTGGGGTGGTGCTTGCCTGGCTTGATGCCATGTAGCTGCCTCCCTGAAAAATCAACTTACCCAATCTTGCTTTGGAGATTGCCTTGCAAAACGTAGCCCTTACCTTTCCGTACATCCTCTGGCTTGCACGCATCATGGAATTGCGCATCGATGTACAGCTTCCACCATCCGAATTTGAAAAAGAACTTGATGCGCTCAATCGACGCTTGAACCGGCCCGGCGACACGCTTTACGACCTTCCCTGCATAGACATCCATTTTCCACATCTGGCCTTCCGTTATCGTGAGGCAGATGGAGAACATTACGTTTATGTTGAGGACCTGAAGCACGGCTGTCTCGCAGGCTATACCGTCTTTAATCGCTTGATCGAACTGAATCGTCGCCAGGATAAACATCTGCGCGCGACACATTCCAAATACGCGCCAGCCTATCAACGTCGCGGCATAGCAAACGCCATCTATCGATGGTGGCTGGATGCAGGAAACTGCTTGATCAGCGGCGCACGTCAGTCCGCGGGCGCACATGCCTTATGGCACTCGCTTAACAAGCATTACGATTTGATTTATGTCGACCTGCGCGACAAAACCCTGCGCTATTTGGGGTATGAAGTCAGTGATCAGATTCGCGAAGATCTTCATACCAGAATGATACTGCTCGGGAAAAACTGGGATCTTGCCGGATTGGCTGAGCGTACTGAAATGGCGATAGCTTGAGAGATGCAAGTTGCATCGACAGGTTGATTCAAGGGTTTAGGAAGGCAGATAACCGCCTGTGCCGTTAGCCAATTTCCGTCCGCGAAATAAAGCATAAGTTGTCTGCTCTACGTAGGAGCTTCAAACGTACTGCATGAACGATATAAAGTATAAATTGGCCTATCGTTGATTAATAAAGTGTTGATTTGCATCGAAAACTGACCCACTTAGCCGCATAATTTGCATCCAAAACTGACCCACGTTTAGAACACAATCCTACTTACCAAAGTGAGTGGGAGATTGGAGTGATCGACGTGGCATTACTTGGAATTATTAGACGCTGGCACCTTCGTGACCAGGTCTCATTGAGAGAGATATCCAAACGACTGGGTATCTCTCGAAATACCGTTAGACGGTATCTACGCGCTGAAACTGTCGAGCCAGCATATGCTGATCGACGTTCTCCGACTTCTCTCGACAAATATGCGTTTAAGCTTTCGGCATGGTTAAAGACCGAGGCGACGAAGTCGCGCAAGCAACGAAGGACTTTGAAACAGATGCACATCGACTTGTGTGCTTTGGGATTTGAGGGGTCGTATGACCGGGTCGCAGCCTTCGCCAGACAGTGGAAGGTGGATCAGTTAGAGAGGGTCAATTCTGCGAGCAAATCAACAGGGGAGTAGCACATTTTTCGAATAAAGCAAAATGTGGCCTATCGTGGAATAAAGCATAAACTGTCCACTTGGCCACTTTATGCTTAACGGCACACTTATTGTGCCGTTAGCCAATTTCCGTCCGCGAAATAATGGCCTGTCCCCAAACTGAAAGACACCGCATTAAGCTAACTGAGCTTGCTGTTCAAAGTCAATTGGGCTGATATAGCCCAACGTTGAATGTCTTCGAACCGGATTATAGAAACGTTCGATGTAGTCAAACACTTCTGCCCTGATGTCGTCTCGCGTGCGGAACATCTTTCTGGATAAGCGCTCTGTCTTCAATGAAGAGAAGAAGCTCTCCATGGCCGAGTTGTCCCACACATTACCCGCACGACTCATGCTGCACGTCACACCCAATTCAAGCAATAGCCGCTGAAACTGCTCACTCGTATATTGACTTCCACGGTCAGAATGATGCATCACGGATTCCGGCTTACCACGTCGCCATACAGCCATCATTAATGCATCGGCGACGAGTTGTGCATTCATCTCAGGCTTCATCGACCAGCCAATGACACGCCTGGAATAGAGGTCTAGTACAACAGCGAGGTAAAGCCATCCTTCGGCTGACCAGATGTAGGTGAAGTCAGCGACCCATTTCCGGTTCGGTGCACTAGCGTCGAATTGCCGGTCGAGCACGTTGGCTGCAATACCGATGACTGGGCGCTCACCTCGGTCAATCGGCAAGCTGCGCCGGCGAGGTCGAGCCCGTAACGCTTGAGCCTGCATCAGCCGTTCGACGCGATGCAGCCCGCAACGATAGCCACTTGCCAACAGGTCGTGCCAGACACGACGTGCTCCATAGGTGCGGTCACTTTGAATAAAACTGTGATGAACGGCGCGACCGAGTTGCTCGTTCTCCGTGCGACGTTTGCACGGCGTACGCGTGAGCCATGCATAAAAACCACTGCGCGAGACGCCGAGTGTGTCGCAGGTCAGTGCCACCGGCCAGATTCCTCGGTGCTTCGCCACGAATCCAAATTTCACATCGATTCCCTGGCGAAGTAGGCGGCGGCTTTTTTTAAAATGTCGCGCTCCATCTTCAGTTTGGCGACTTCTTTGCGCAACCTTGCTATCTCAAGTTGCTCTGGTTTGAGTTGACCATGCCCGGGAAAGGCATGCGATGCATCTTCCGATACGGCATGAACCCATTTGCGCAATACGTTCTCGTGCACATTGAGGTCTTTGGCGGCCTGCACGATTGAAACACCTCGTTCTTTAACTAGCCTAACCGCCTCTACCTTGAACTCCTTGCTGAACTGTCTACGATTTGCCATTTATTTCCTCCTGATTGATTAAAACACCTTATCTTGGTGTCTTTCAAGTCAGGGACAGGCCAGTCGGAGTTGGATTTGTGTCGCCAAAGCTTGCTGAAGCGCAAAATTTGCTGCGCGTACAGCTTGAGAAATTGAAAATGGATTGCAAAAAGATTGCAATGGTCTCTCCCGGCCTTAGTGGACATAACTTGCGATGAGGTCGTTATAATGCATCTGAACCCGGAACGACTAGGAAGCGATGATGCGTCTGACTTTACGTAAAGCTGGTGGCTCGCTGGTAATGACTATACCAAAAGCATTCCTTGAGCAGAATAGCCTTCATGAAGGCTCCCAAGTTGAAGTTCTCATAACCGGTAAGAGAATGACGATTAAAGCCACGCCCCGTCCGCGTTATAGACTTGCTGACCTTATGGCCGAGATGCCCAACGGTTTTCCGCGTGTCGAAGGCTGGGATGAAATGCCCCCAGTCGGCCTAGAGAGCTGAGAGTTGCCCTAGCATGTTCCAGCCAGTCCCATCTCCTCGAGCCAATAACCGACGTCCGCTTCCGACACAAAGCGGACATTCAAAAAATTCCCATTGCAGCGTCATTTCAATCAATATTGAAAGAGTTCGCTTAAATCTACTCGTCGCTTTGACACCCCCTGCTCATGGCAAAAATCAAGGAATGCATTAAGCGTAACTCGATTTTTCTCTACGCCGTAAGGTAGATACTCTGCTCCAAAAGTCCTATTCAACCATTCTGTGTGAAGCGAAAGAAATGGAAGAGGTGTCAACATCTCTGAAGGGTCGCGCAGTATGTCGAGACATATGTCACGAGCAGAAGTAAACGCCTCAGCGAGTTTGTGTGCCGTTCCCGGATTGGCAATTTCAACGTCCTTGCGCAGAACCATCGTATGCATAATCGGAAAAATTCTTGTTGTCTGCCAATAGTCGTAGTCTAGACGCGCGTGTTCAGGGAATAGATGACGAATAGTTGTACTGTCAACATGAGGTACATGAGGCGAAATAAGTACATCTATTTGGCCATTCAACAACATCGAAGTCAATGCTGGCTTTTCTTTCAAAGGGTCGCCAAAATCTTCGTTCGGAAGTGCAGATGTACATTGATTAATCTCTCCGACCACCCATTCGATATTCTCTTCAAGGACGCCCAATTGGTGCGTCAGAAGCGCACGTGCATAAATTACCGCAGTCACAGACTTCCCCGGTATTCCAATTTTCAACTGACGTAGATTGTCGTGGGACAAAGTACTATCCGAACGAACATAGAACGCTGCATGTCGAAAAGCCCGGTACGGGAAAATCGGTAATGCTATGAAATCACAGGTTCCATTTGCCGTTTGTTCGACATACTTACCCATCGACATTTCAGAAATCGCCCAAGGTGCACCATTTAGAAACTTCTTGATGATGTCATCTACTGGAAGCTCTACGCGATTTAACTTGATGTCTGAAAGTTGTACTCGGCCATCAAATAACGCTTGCGTATGAGCATAATCTGCCACGGCTACGCTTAAAGGCAGCGCTCTGGTTGACACGCTAGATTGTGTTTCACAAACTAATTGTTCACTCATTTAAATTCCACCACCATCCAGTTTTAAGCGAAAGCTATTTGAGGAGCTCGGCCCTCGAGCAGTATTTCAACTTGTTTGCATATATCGATTAGTCGTATATCGGCATCAAGGTCTGCTACAAACTGAACGCCAACCGGTAGATTTGACTCTCCAGCTCCTGCTGGTAATGCAATAGCAGGTGTTCCAAGTAGCGACCAGACACGACTGAAAATAGGGTTTCCTGTAGCGGAAATGTCCGGAGCGTCTCCCGGTGCCGCAGGGACCATTACGGCGTCAAATTCATTTGAAAATGCTGCAAATTTATCTCGAGCATGACGTGTCACGGCACGCAATCGTAAGTATTCATCTGTTGAAACATGCCAGCCATCTTCAATTACTTGCCGTGTTTTTGGCCCCAATTCATGACGAACACTGACATCGAACTCTCTGACATAGTTACGTGCTATCTCATATGCCATTAGTTTTTCATGTACATCTATCAAGTCTGAGAATGAAGGAGGCAAATCCACTTCCTCAATATCGAAGCCACTGTTCGCCAATAGCTCTGCTGTCTGCTCAAAGACCGTGCGAGTATCTGCAGTTGCTTCATACCAAAAGGGGCTACGACAAATGGCGATGTGTGGTCTATTGTTAAATGTCGACTTGACTGCTGATTTACCAAGAAATACCTCGCGCATCAGTGTTAAGTCATCAACAGTACGAGTGAGGTACCCCAATGTATCAAGCGAAGCTGCTAGAGGCTTTGTCCCTTCAAGCGCAAATGTGTTGAAGGTCGGTTTGTATCCGACCACCCCACAATAGGATGCTGGACGAATAATCGAACCTGACGTCTGCGTGCCCATGGCAACGGGGACATGGAAATCTGCCACCGCTGCTGCTGAGCCACTTGAAGAGCCCCCCGGCGTATGGGCTGGATTGTGAGGATTAGTCGTTTTTCCTGGCTGGTATAAAGCGAACTCAGTCGTGACTGTTTTGCCAAGAATCACACCGCCAGCACGACGCACTAGCGAAACACAAGAGGCCTCTCTACGTGGGCGATGACCGGCATAGATGGTTGAGCCATATTCTGTCGGCAAGTCAATCGTATCAATTACGTCTTTAATTCCAATCGGCACGCCATGCAATGGCCCTTGCACATGCTGACTATCGCGCAAGGATGCCTCTTTTATGGCTAGGTCTCGGTCAATATATGCCCAGGCACCTACAACTTCTTCACGAGAATCAATACGCTTTAAACATTCTTCTACTAGCTCTACAGATGAAATCTTCTTTTCAGCGATTGCCGTTGCCGCGTCACGTGCGGACATTGTGCAAGGATTTTTCATATGAAATCAGTCACCTTTCTTGATTTACTTCTCTTTGTCTTAGTGGAAATAAATTCGTATTTATTTCGCTAGCTTGCGTTCCCGAATATCTTTTGCCTTGATTCCAACTAGGAGAACAATGCCACCTAGCACAAGCATGGCTGAGATTGCGAAGAGGCCATTGCTCATGCTGCCAGTAGTAGTCTTTACCCAGCCAATGATGGATGGACTTGCCATCCCCCCAATCAAGCCAAGGCTGTTGATGAGCGCGATGCTGCCAGCCGCTGCAACTGTGCCTGTAAAGTACGCTGACGTGATGGACCAAAACAGTGGCAGTAGCGTGTAAATTGCTGTTGTTGCGACAGTCATGACAATCAAAGACATGGTCAAGTCAGCACTGAACATTGTGATAGCTGATAGCGACGCTGCACCAATAAAGGCACAAAGTGCGAGATGCCAACGGCGCTCCAGACGCTTATCAGAACTACGGCTAATCAGAACCATGCCAATTGCACTGATTCCGAATGGAATCATCGAATACAAACCAATTTGGAATACATCGATGACACCTGCATTTTTCAGCATCGCCGGCAACCAGAAACCGATTGCATAAATACCTGAAATAAATGTGAAGTAGGAAAGACTGAGGATATATACACGTGAATCTTTCAATGCCGAAAGCATTGAATGTCCATGCTCAGGGGGATTGTTCGCCTGGTCCACCTTCACATTGCGAATAATAAGTGCACGTTCGCGTTCGGTAAGCCATTTCGCTTGCGAAGGTTCATCGCACAAAATCCAGTACACCATTAATCCAAGAAGGATTGCAGGAAGGCCTTCGATGAAGAAGAGCCATTGCCAGCCTTCCCATCCGTTGACGCCATCGAGCGAGTTGAGAGCCCATCCTGCAATTGGTCCGCCTAACACGCCGGAAATTGGCATACCCAGCATAAACATAGAGAGTACAGCTCCGCGACGCGAACCTGGATACCATTTGGTCAGGAAATAAATAACTCCTGGGAAAAAGCCAGCTTCAAATACACCAAGCAAGAAACGCATTACATAAAACTGCATAGGGGTCGTCACAAACATCATTCCTGTAGCTACTATTCCCCAAAGCACCATGATACGAAGCAAGGTTTTCCTAGCGCCTATGCGTTGCATCAGCATATTGCTTGGAACTTCAAACAGTGAGTACCCTATAAAAAATATACCTGCTCCAAGTCCGTAAATCGCAGCACTGAATCCAAGGTCATTCTGCATTTGCATTTGTGCAAAACTGATACTGGTGCGGTCTAAATATGCAACGATGTAACAGATGAACAAAAAGGGAATTAACCGCCAAGTTACTTTGGAATAAGCGACGGTCTCTTCGTTTTTCGAATACTGAACAGCATCGAAGGTATTTACTATGCTTTTACTGATTTTGGTCATGGTCATAACCTATTAGTATTTTTAAAAAAATTCCTACAAGCTATGCCGAAATTACCAGTCTTGTAAGACGCAATATAGAGACAGGAACACAATATGCATACCTGTCACATAACGGTCACAATTTACTATTCGGAAATTGGTTCTGAAATGTGTATTAACCAGAGTCTGACTTCGGCTTTTACGAAGGCACTATTTTTGGGCAAAAAATGAGATTTGATTTAACCGACCTAACACTCTTTCTCCACTCGGTAGAAACAGGAAGTATTACTGCTGGAGCCGAGCGCTCACATCTCTCATTGGCATCCGCAAGTGCACGAATTCGGGGCATGGAAGAAATGTTGGGAATCCCGCTGCTCATTCGTGGCCAGCGTGGGGTGGAAGCAACACCCGTAGGAAAAGCGTTAGTTCATCACGCTCGAATCGCTTTGCGTCAACAAGAGAGGATGCGTGGAGAACTAAGCGAGTATGCGCAGGGACTCAAGGGACATGTTCGAATTATGTCGAACACTGTGTCTTTAACTGAATTTTTACCTGAAGCTTTAAGTAATTTTTTAGCTACGCATCCAAACGTAAATATTGACCTGGAGGAGCGGCTTAGTTTTGAAATTGTATCTGCTCTAACAGAGGGCACTATCGACATTGGCATATTGTCGGACTCTGTCGACTTCTCTGGATTTGAAACTTTCCCATTTCATGATGACAGATTGACTCTCGTAGTAGCTCGAGACCATCCGCTTTCCGTGCGCAGCAGCATTCATTTTGCTGAAACACTGGACTATGATTTTATTGGGTTGCAGGAAGGCAGCGCACTTCAAGAATATCTATCCGAGCAAGCTGCAAAAATGGGCCGACGTTTCAAATATCGGGTTCGTCTTCGGAGTTTTGACGCAGTGTGTCGAATGATTGAGCGCAATGTCGGTATTGGGGTAGTTCCTGAAGCTGCGGCCAATAGATTAAAGAAATCAATGGATATTCATACCGTATCTATACTTGACTCTTGGTCTTCACGAAAGCTGATTATTTGTGCGCAGTCATACAGCGATTTGCCTATACATGCGCAACAGTTGATTGAGCAAATTCGTACGGCTTAAAAATCACGTCTTCTTGCTTCGACAAACAACTAAAGTATCCAAAGTGATATGCGAGTGACGCGACGTCCTTGGCACTTTAATAAATCCATCATTAGATGTACAACTATAGGAATGTCCGCTATTGGCCGATAGCAGACATTCCATTTTCAGACTCACTGAGTCTCAATTACGGTTTTTTAAAGCATAAGGTTACGTGAAACAATTGTTTGCAATTCACAATTCCCATTGCTATATTTAAGTCCTATGGAGTTACCAGCATTTAGTAGACAGCTGATTTCCGTCTACGATGTGCGGTTTCAAACGTATTCGGACTGACACCACCAAGATGACTGTGTCGTCTTACCCCATTGTAGAAGTCATCAATGTATTCGGCTAGGTCCAGTGTAGCGGTTTCGCGATCAGCATAAATGTGCTTTTTGACGCGCTCTTTCTTTAAACTGCTGAAGAAGGACTCTACCACTGCGTTATCCCAGCAATTTGCCCGCCGACTCATACTCGGCTCCAGATGATTAGCCTTGCAGAACCGTCGCCAGGCGTCGCTGCCGTATTGCGTTCCTTGGTCTGAATGAATCAAGGTATGGCGAGGGCGGCGGCTGCGCACTGCTTTGGCAATGGCATCGAGTACTAATTCGCGATGAATGGTAGGTCGAACAGCCCAGCCAACGACCTTTCTTGAGAATAAATCCATCACCACGGCGAGATAAAGCCAGCCCTGCCACGTTCGGATATAGGTAATGTCAGTTACCCATGCTTCGTTTGGCCGCGTAACCGTAAATTGCCGTTGGAGTAAATTGGGGATCAGTGGTGATGGCTTTGAGACGGGTATATGCCGTATGCGATAGCCATGCAGCGCTCGCAACCCATTTTCTCGCATAAGACGGGCTACTCTGTGCTTACTGCATAGTTCCCCGCGCTCCCTTAGATCTTGGAAGACTCTCGGGGCACCATAGATGCCATGACTTGCCATGAAGGATGCTCTGATCAGCTTAAGAAGCCGAGCATCTTCCTGTGCGCGATCAGACAAGGGATTCTTCAACCACGCGTAGTAACCTGATCGTTCAACATCGAGAGCCTGGCACATGCTGATTACACTGAATTCGTCACGATGCGATTCAATAAATTTATATGCTTGCCTTACCTTGCTGGAGGCCTTGATTTTGGACATGGTCACCACCTTTAGTTACAGGTCGAATGCTACTCCTGTCTACTAAATCCTGGTAACTCCACTCCGAGTTTGGCAATTAGCTTAAAAATCGCAGCACATTACGGAGTAAGCCTAAAGCATTTACTCACAGGTGAACTCTCACAATGGCAGCCACCCGTACTGCGCGAACAGTTTGCATTAGAACTTGCCCAACCAAATTCCAAGCCACGTGACTCACCACGTACGATTGACTGGGTCTGCTTGGAAGGAAAACTTGCCGCATTCTTATTGCTGCCAACGCCAATCAGCGTGCTTGAGGCTGCGCGACGGTTGGAAGTCGAGGCAAGACAGTTGTATTTACGCGCAAACAAAACTACGCGCCAGGTGGGCGAACGTTGGAAAGACTACTTAAAAAGAAAGCAGGAAGCGAAAGTGGTTGAGGCGTGGCCCTATCTTGAAAAGGCTTGTCTTGATATATGGGCAGAAGGAAAAACCGTTACTCGCCGAGAAATCGTGAAACGGGTACCCGAAGAAATTTTATCTCCAGTGCCTAATCTGTTGAATGTTCTGAAGGAGGTACAAAAACATCTCCAACAATCAGAACCCATCACGATGAGCGAACTTCCAGACTAGCGCTTTCTTGCAACACAGCGTCGCCGACTCAATTTAGCGAGTCGGTTTTTTTACACCCACAACTTTGATTGTGCAAAATTTGACGGGGGAGTAGCACATTTTTCGAATAAAGCAAAATGTGGCCTATCGTGGAATAAAGCATAAACTGTCCACTTGGCCACTTTATGCTTAACGACACACTTATCAGGGAATCAATGACTTATGGGATTCTGGCGGAAGCGGTGAGATTCGAACTCACGAACGGGATAAACCGTCGCCAGTTTTCAAGACTGGTGCCTTCAACCACTCGGCCACGCTTCCATCTGGATATCGACAGATGAGCTGTATCGGTCCGATTCAAACCTTGCTGCACAGGACGTGCAAACTATCGGCGACCATGCTCATCAACTTCCAAGAGGTCGCATTATACCTAAGTCTCTCTGGAATGCAGGCTGTCGGCCGATAATTTATCGTCTATTCGGCTAAAAACATTTGCTGCAGATCATTCAAGAAGCGCTGGCCCAGCTCGGTCGGCTTGATCGTTTTATGGTCGCGGTACAACAAGCCTTTGTCTTCTGCTGCACGCAATGCACGCTCGATAGCATTCAAGGGCATGCCTGTGCGATCGGCAAACAGGTTTACTTCCACGCCATTGGTCAAACGCATCGCGTTGAGCATGAACTCAAAACCAAGCTCTGAACGGCTGATTTCCGTCTCTTCCTGGATCGGATTGCCAAGACGCATCTGTTCCATGTACGACTTCGGCTGCTTGTAGCGCGCCTGCCGAATCACGCGATGCGGGAACGATAGTTTGGTGTGCGCACCGGCACCGATGCCGAGATAATCGCCGAACTGCCAATAATTAAGGTTGTGCCGTGCCTGGCGCTTCGGCTGCGCATAGGCAGAGACTTCATAGTGCTGATAACCGGCGGCAGTGGTTTCTTCCGCAATCATGTCTTGCATGTCGGCACTGGCATCGTCGTCCGGCACCACCGGCGGATACTTGGCGAAGACGGTATTCGGCTCCATCGTCAGGTGATACAGCGACAGATGCGGCGGTGCGAATGCGATTGCAGTCTGCACATCCTGTCGCGCTTCTTCCAGTGTTTGCGATGGCAAGGCGTACATCAAATCAAGATTGAAATTTTCGAAATTCGCCATCGCGATATCGACCGCACGACGCGCCTCATCGCCATCATGAATACGCCCTAACGCTTGCAGATGTCTGGCATTGAAGCTCTGTATGCCGATCGACAGACGATTGACGCCACTGCTGCGATACGACTTGAACTTCTCTGCCTCGAAAGTGCCCGGATTGGCTTCCATCGTGATTTCTACTGCGCCATCCAGCGGCAGCAAAGTGCGAATATCGGAGAGCAGGCGATCCAGTCCCTTTGCCGACAACAGGCTTGGTGTACCGCCACCGATGAAGATCGTGTAAATCTTGCGGCCCCAGATCAATGGCAATGCCTGTTCCAGATCGGCACGCAAGGCGGACAGATATTCGTCTTCCGGAAAGCCGCCTGTCGCCTCATGCGAATTGAAGTCGCAGTACGGACACTTCTTCACGCACCACGGGAAATGCACGTACAGCGATAACGGCGGCAACGCAGTCAGATTGAGCGCACCGGGCTGGAGGTAGGCGGTGGCGGCGCGTGCAGGTTGCGAGTGATCGAGATTGAATGCAGCGTCATTGCCTATCGGTTTGATCGGGATCATCGCAACTTCTCGATCAGCGCACGCAGGGCTTGCCCGCGATGCGACAGGCGGTTCTTTTCTTCCGACGTTAATTCTGCTGCGGTCTTTTGCAACTCTGGAATCCAGAAATACGGATCGTAGCCAAAGCCGCCCTGCCCGCGCGGCTCTGCCAGCATTTCGCCATTCCAGCGACCGTCGGCGATCACTGGTTGCGGATCGTCGGCGTGACGCACAAAGACCAGCACGCAATAGTAGTAAGCGGATTTATCTGCGTGTGCGGCCAGATCGGCGATCAGTTTTTCATTGTTGCGCTGATCGGATTTCGGCTCGCCTGCATAACGTGCGGAATACACGCCGGGCGCACCGCCCAGTGCATTGACGCAGACGCCGGAATCGTCGGCCAGCGCCGGCTTGCCGGTCAGACGTGCGGCATGGCGCGCCTTGGCAATTGCATTCTCGACAAAAGTGACGTGCGGCTCTTCCGCTTCCGGCACATTGAATTCGGACTGGGTATGCAAATCGAAATTGATGGGCGCGAGCAATGCGCTGAATTCTTTCAATTTACCGGCGTTATTGGAGGCGAGGATGAGGGTACGCGACATGAAATCTAATCAATCCAAAATTAAAACGATATAAAAAACCCGGCATCAACAGCAGCCGGGTTATGCAAGGCAAAAAACCTTGGCGATTACATTAAAACAAGCTTGCGGGTCTGACGTAGCTCTATTTTACGCAGCAATCGCCAAGGCCTGTTTTTGCATCACGATCAGGTCGCGGATGCCGTCTTGCGCCAGATCCAGCAGGCGATCCATCGTGGCGCGATCGAAGGCCGCACCTTCCGCCGTACCCTGCACTTCAATGAAGTGGCCGGCATCGGTCATGACGATGTTCATATCGGTATCGCAATCCGAATCTTCGTCGTAATCAAGATCCAGCACGGGCTGTCCTTTGTAGACGCCGACCGAAATCGCCGCGACAAAATGCTTGAGCGGGATGGCAGGAATCACATTCTGCGCCACCAGCTTGCTGAAAGCATCGTAGGCGGCAACCATGGTGCCGGTGATCGCGGCAGTACGCGTACCGCCGTCAGCCTGGATGACGTCGCAATCCAGATGCAGCGTACGTTCGCCAAACGCCTGCAGATCAAATGCTGCGCGCAGGGAACGGCCGATCAGGCGTTGAATTTCCTGCGTGCGACCGGACTGCTTGCCGCGTGCCGCTTCGCGATCCATGCGCGTATGCGTCGAGCGCGGCAGCATGCCGTATTCCGCTGTCAGCCAGCCCTGGCCTTTGCCTTTTAAAAATCCGGGTACGCGATCTTCGATACTCGCGGTGCAGATGACTTTGGTGTCGCCGCATTCAATCAGTACGGAACCTTCGGCATGCTTGGTGTAATTGCGGATAAATTTGATTGCGCGCAAGGCATCAGCGGCGCGTCCGCTGGGACGATTTTCATACGACATGAGACATTAATTCCTGGAAGTGATACGGGATGATTTATCGATGGCGTTGCGGATTTCTTCAATCGCTTTTTCGATTTCCGAATCGTTATACGTGTCGGCGTTCTCCAGATCAAGATGCCGTGGCGCCTGGATCGTGGTAGTCACGCTGCCTATCGGTAGCGTATGCGTGGTGATGGTGCTGTTGCCTTGCAGGTTTTCACTGCTTTCCCACATCATCGCCAGCGCGGTGACATTATCGCCTGTTTTTCCGGCGATGCCGGTAGCCGTGCTCAACAATTCGGGGATGGCGCGCACGATCGTATTGCTGTGCAGGCGTTGCGCCAGTTCATGGTCCGGCAAAACCGACCACAAACCGTCCGAACACAGCAGCATGACATCGCCAGCCTGCAGGCTGACACGGCGCGAAATTTCAACAATGGGCATGTTGGGCGCGCCCAGGCAGTTGAACAGCTTGTTGCGATCCGGATGTGTCTCGCGCTCGGAGGCATCGACCTTGCCTTGCGCAATCAGGGTTTCGATACGTGAATGATCGCGTGTGCGCGCCAGTATCTGGCCGCCGCGCATCCAATACAAACGCGAATCGCCGCAATGCGCCCACATCGCACTGTTGTGCTGGATCAGGCAGGCGACGATGGTGGTGCGCGGTGTTTCCGGCAGATTGTTGATGGCGCGGTAGCGATGAATCTCGCGATGCGCGGCAAAAAAACTGTCTTCAAGGAAGCGCTCCGGTTTTTTCACATACGGCGTGGCGTTTTCCTGAAACAGCGAAGCGATCGTCTGCATCGCAATCTGCGCCGCCATTTCACCCATGATGTGGCCGCCCATGCCGTCCGCCACCAGCAAAAGCAGCGCGTCGCGTGTAAAACTGTAGCCCATCCGGTCCTGATTGTTCTTGCGACCGCCGATGTGGCTTTCTTGATAAACAGAGAATCGCATAGAGTCGTCGAATAAGAGTTACGGCAATGAGTAAGGATTAACGTGTATTTTCTTGTATGGTCGTACTGAGGGCATTCGATTTCCTGCCCAGCCCACTGAACATGCTTTTCAGTTTGCGCGTGACCTGCTGCAATTTGGCATCGCCCTGTTTATCCGAGATCGGTTCGCGCAAGGCCTTTTGCAGCGCAAACACGCTTTGCGGGCGTTCCAGCGGATCTATCATCAGGCTCCAGCGTATGACCTTGATCAAATCCGACGAATAGACGCCTTCCAGCTTGTTGAAATGGCCATCCATCTTGTCGTTGAGCTTGCGCTGATCAGCCGGTTGCGGCGGTGCACCCACCATGCAGGCGAACATCGACGCGCCTATGCTGTAAATATCCGTCCATGGTCCCAGATTGCCGTTCTTCACGTACAACTCCGGTGGCGCAAAACCCGGCGTATACATCGGATACAGTTTCGGCAAATCCGCTTTCAGCGTTTGTCGCGCCGCACCGAAATCCAGCAGGATAGGCGTGCCATCCACGCGCAGATAGATATTCGCAGGCTTCAAATCCAGATGCAGCAGTTTATTGGTATGCACTTCGCGCAAACCGTTCATCACATGGCTGAACATCTTGCGGATGAAGCGCTCCGATACCAGTGGTTTCTCGCCCTTGTCGCGACGGCGCAGAATGTGATCCTGCAGCGAGCGGCCGGACTCGTAACCCATGACCATATAGACGGTTTCGTTGGCGCGAAAAAAATTGGTGACGCTGACCACATTCGGATGAGCAATCCGCGCCAGTGCGCGGCCTTCCTCAAAAAAGCATTTCAAACCGATGCGGAAAACCGGCAGATTTTCCGGCGAAATCGCCGGCACCAGTTCGCCCGGCTGACGCAGCGCCAATGAACTAGGCAGGTATTCCTTGATCGCAACCGCATTGCCATCTTCGTCATAGGCAAGATAGACGATACTGAACCCGCCAGACGCAATCTTCTTTACAATGCGATATCCAGCGATCTCCAGCCCATCCGGTAACGGAGCATTGTTTTGCGCAGCCATGTCGTCCTGTTTAGTTTCAGTCGCGTTGATTCAAGATTGAATGGCGCGCGACAAAAATTGAAATGGCAATATTGTCTGCCTCTTGTCTCCCCGTCCGGCTCAGGCAACAGGGTTCGTTGTGGATTGTGTGGATAAATCACCACTTTGTAAAGTAAAACCGAGGAACTGATTTTGACCATTTGCAGCATGACCGGCTACGCGGTTACCACTCACGAGACCAGCAACGGCACATTGACGATCGAGATCAAAAGCGTCAATTCACGCTTTCTCGATTTGCAATTTCGCATCAACGACGATTTGCGCGCGCTTGAACCTTCCCTGCGCGAAGCGATCATGGCGCGCGTTACCCGCGGCAAGGTCGAATGCCGTTTGAGCTTCGGCCGCAAAGTTGCCACCGACACCACGCAAGCACTGAATGCGACTGCCCTGAATGCATTGGCAGCACTGCAAACTGATCTGCGCCGGCAATTTACCGACGCAGCGCCTTTGTCGGTCGGCGAATTACTCCGCTGGCCTGGCGTCATCGAAGAAGCTGAAATGAGCCAGGACACCCTGCAAGCCGACGTCATCGCGGCCATGCAAACCACCATGACGGCGTTTGTCGAAAGCCGCGCGCGCGAAGGCAATGCCCTGCAAACGATGCTGCTTGCACGCGTCAGCGATATGGAAGAAATCGTCTTGCGCATCGCACCGCTGATCCCTCAGGTCATCGCACAGTTCCAGCAAAAAGCCACCGACCGCATGCAGGAAGCACTGGGCCTGGCTGTCAGAAACGGGGACGCTAACGCACAGTCGGCCATCAGCCGTGAAGAAGCGCTGGACAGAATCCGTCAGGAAGTCACGCTGTACGGCATACGCGTCGATGTGGCGGAAGAGCTGACCCGTCTGTCCGCACACTTGGGCGAAACCCGCGTTATCCTGGAAAAAGGCGGTCAGGTCGGCAAACGCCTGGACTTCATGATGCAGGAGCTCAATCGCGAAGCCAATACAGTCGGCTCCAAGGCTGCGCTCAAGGAATTGTCCGACGCTTCAATGGCGATGAAATTGCTGATCGAACAAATGCGCGAACAGGTGCAAAATCTGGAATAAATCCGGCACAAGCGGCGCGACAACGCTGCCGCTTGCATGCCGCATGTCTTGTAATTTAACCATTAAAACCGTAATCAGGGACGCAGATGTCTGAGCAAGCCACTTCTTCCGGCAGTTTATTTTTGGTCGTTGCGCCGTCGGGCGCCGGCAAATCAAGCCTGGTCAATGCCTTGCTGGAGCAAGAGCCATCGATCAAGTTATCGATTTCATACACAACCCGGCCGCCGCGACCGAATGATCAGCACGGGCGTGAATATTTTTTCACTACGGTGGAAGATTTTATCGCGCGCCGCAACGCAGGCGAATTTCTCGAATCGGCTGAAGTATTCGGCAATTACTATGGTACTTCGCGCGTCCAGATTGCCGAACAAATGGCAACCGGTGTCGATGTTTTGCTCGAAATCGACTGGCAAGGCGCCCAGCAGGTGAAAAAGCAATTTCCGCATGCAGTCGGCATTTTTATTCTGCCACCATCGATTGCCGCATTGGAAGAACGCCTGAAAAAACGCGGCCAGGACGATCACGACGTGATTACACGCAGGATTCTGGCTGCCGGCGGCGAAATCGCGCACGCGTCGGAGTTCGAATATGTTATTATCAATCAAGAGTTTACAGTCGCTTTAGCCGAGTTAAGTGCAATTGTTAAAGCCACTCGCTGTCGCTTTGCACAGCAGTCAACCCGGAACGCATCCCTGTTCGCCCAATTGGGCATTCATGCCAATTTAAGCTGATATCGTATTTTTAGGAGCACATATGGCCCGCATCACCATTGAGGACTGCCTCAAACAGATTCCAAACCGCTTTCAACTGACCTTGTGCGCAACTTATCGCGCACGTCAATTGCTGCAAGGCCACACGCCTAAGGTTGACGCAAAAGACAAGCCAACCGTGATCGCCCTGCGTGAAATCGCAGCTGGCCACGTCGGCATTGAAATGTTGAAAAAAGTCCCAAGCTAATTAACCTATATTGCTAACCGCGATGCGGCTGATAACTGATCAGAATGAGCCTGACACCTGCAGATTCAACGCTATCCGTCGCTCCCAATAACCGAGCGGTTCCCGACCGCTCGGCCTCCAAGGTTACAACGAACAAATCTCCTGCTTCAACGCCTGCACCGGCTCCCGGCGTGGCGTCTGTTACGCAACTGACCAACAAACTCGCCGAATACCTGACTCCTTCCGAACTGAAGAAGATCAAGGAAGCCTATCGCTTCTCGGATGAAGCGCATCTTGGTCAAATGCGCATGTCGGGTGAACCGTATATTTCGCATCCTATCGCTGTCGCTGAAATCTGCGCCGACTGGAAGCTGGATGCCCAGGCGATCATGGCGGCCCTGCTGCATGACGTAATGGAAGATCAGGACGTACGCAAGGATGAGTTGATCGAACGCTTCGGCGCGCCGGTCGCCAATATTGTCGACGGCCTTTCCAAGCTGGAGAAACTGGAATTCCAGAGCCAGATCGAGGCGCAGGCTGAAAACTTCCGCAAGATGCTGCTGGCGATGGCACGTGATGTGCGCGTCATCCTCATCAAGCTGGCCGACCGTCTGCACAATATGCGCACGCTGGGCTCGATGTCCGCCGTCAAGAAACGCCGCATTGCGCGCGAGACGATGGAAGTTTATGTGCCGATCGCACATCGCCTCGGCCTGAACAATATTTATCGTGAACTGCAGGACCTGGCTTTTTCGCATCTGTATCCGATGCGTTACAAGACGCTGGGCAAGGCCGTCAAGGCCGCACGCGGCAATCGCCGCGAAGTAGTCAGCAAGATTCTCGAATCAGTCAACAAAACGCTGGAAGCAACCGGTATCCCGGCACAAGTCTACGGTCGCGAAAAAACGCTGTACGGCATTTACACCAAAATGCTGAACAAGCGTCTGTCATTCTCGCAGGTGCTGGATATCTACGGCTTCCGCGTGGTAGTCGACAGCTTCGCGAATTGCTATGTCGCGCTGGGTACGCTGCACGCGCTGTTCAAGCCTATGCCGGGCAAGTTCAAGGATTACATTGCAATCCCAAAACTGAACGGCTACCAGTCACTGCACACGACATTGATCGGCCCTTACGGCACGCCGGTCGAGTTCCAGATACGTACGCAAGACATGCATCGCGTAGCTGAGTCCGGCGTCGCCGCACACTGGCTGTACAAGGACGATGAAGGCAGCCTGAACGATCTGCAGCAGCGCACCCACGCCTGGCTGCAATCGCTGCTCGACATCCAGAAGCAGACTGGCGATTCGGCCGAGTTCCTGGAACACGTGAAAGTCGATCTGTTCCCCGATTCCGTCTATGTGTTCACGCCGAAATCGAAAATCATCGCCCTGCCGCGTGGCGCTACCGCGCTGGATTTCGCCTACACGATTCATACCGACGTCGGCGATCAGACCATTGCCGTCAAGATCAATCTGGAACAGGTGCCGTTGCGCACTGAATTGCGCAACGGCGACATCGTTGAAATCATCACCTCGCCGAGCTCGCGTCCGAATCCGAACTGGCTGGGTTTCGTTCGCACCGGCAAGGCGCGTTCGGCGATTCGTCACCATCTGCGCACCATCAACCTGGTCGAATCGATCGATCTCGGTCGCAAGCTGCTGGGACAGGCCTTAAGCGCCCTGAATCTGAATCCCGATCTGTCTCCCGCTGTTACAGAGCGTTTGCTGAACGAATCCAGCGCCAAATCGCTGGATGATCTGTATGCCGATATCGGCGTCGGCAAACGCATGGCAGCGCTGGTTGCGCGCCACATTCTCGGCATGCTGGAAAACGACACCCCATCGCCGCACCCACTGCTCGACGTCAATGGCGAAGTAGTGAACAAGCAAATCGATCCGGTCGTCATCTACGGCAGCGAAGGTGTTGCCGTCCAGCTGGCGCCATGCTGCCAGCCGATTCCGGGCGACGCCATCATCGGCCAGATGAAACGCGATCAAGGCCTGACTATCCACACTCTTGAGTGTGACGTGGCGAGAAGACAGCGTTCGAAAGAACCGGATCGCTGGATTGGGGTCACTTGGGGTGCCGGCATCAATCGTCGTTTCGATTGCGGCATCACGCTGCTGGCACGCAATGAAAAAGGGATTCTGGCCCGGGTTGCGGCCGAAATCGGCGAATCCGATGCCAATATCACACACGTCGGCATGGATGAAGATAAGGAACACATGATTACCTATCTGCACTTTACGGTACAGGTCGAAGACCGTGTTCATCTCGCGCGCCTGATGCGTAATCTGCGTGCGATACCCGGCGTTACCCGTTTGCTGCGGCACAAAGGTACAAGCTAGTCGCTCGCGCCATCCACCCTGCTGGTATCAGGTAGCAGGTGCCGGATAAGTCACTTCAAGAATCAGTAGTTCTTCCAGGCCGCCAGGTGTTTTCAGCGTAACGGAATCGCCCTCACGCGCTTTTGTCAATGCGCGCGCTACCGGCGAAATCCAGCTGATTTTCCCATGCAGCGGATCAAGTTCGTCTATCCCCAATATCGTGACCGTATGTTCATCGCCAGCCTGCGTTTCATAGCGCACGGTGGCGCCGAAAAAAATCTGGTCGCTGCCGTAATGCACGGTTGGATCAACCACTTCCGCCAAGTCGAGCCGCTTGGTCAGGAAGCGAATCCGACCATCGATCTGGCGCAAACGCCGCTTGCCGTAAATGTAATCGCCATTTTCCGAACGATCGCCGTTGGATGCTGCCCACGACACGATTTGCACTACTTCCGGCCGTTCGACGTCTATCAGATTCAGCAGCTCGTTTTTCATGCGCAGATGGCCTTGCGGCGTCATGTAATTTTTGGCGCCGACAGGAATCGGCGGCGCACCGCCGTCTTCATCATCGTCTTCTGTATTTGCAGCTTGATTCATCATGGTCTACTTTAACTTTTTGCCCACAGGTTCACGGCGGGCGCATTCTGCGTTGATCAGAATGAATGAA
Organism: Herminiimonas arsenicoxydans; assembly: GCA_000026125.1. Taxonomy (GTDB): domain Bacteria; phylum Pseudomonadota; class Gammaproteobacteria; order Burkholderiales; family Burkholderiaceae_D; genus Oxalicibacterium; species Oxalicibacterium arsenicoxydans. Next base: position 2,133,394 of record CU207211.1, read on the forward strand.
TATCGGGCGGGAAAATACCGGGAGGCGGAACGGGTGCAGCAGTTCAAATATGAGTACAGGAGCCGACTATGACTGCAACTGCGCTATTTTCACGCACGCGATACGATATTACTCCACTCGAATGCGGCCAGTTGCAAGGCATACAAATCTTCAATCGAGAGCTGGAGTTTTTGCAAAGTCGGCACCAACAAGGCACCGGTTTTTTCTATCTGTTCAATATATTCTGCGAGCTTGAGCAAATCACCATAAAATCCGCGGCGCGCCAGCAATGCGCTGCTGACATCATCCACCACTGCAACCTGTTCCAGTATCTGCTGCATCGATTGGCCGAACAAGGTATCCATCAAGGACATGATGCCCACAGTAAAGGCCGTATCGGCCATCGCTCTCTGTCCGGGCCGCAATTTTTCCGTAATCAACTCCAGCAGCTTGCCGCGCGTGGTGGCCAGTTGCAGCAGGGGTGAATTGAACTGGCTGCCCTTGTGATGTTCTGCATACAGGATAATTTGCAGCCAGCGCTGCAATTGACGACGGCCAAGCACCGTCAGCGCCTGACTCAGTGAATCGATGCGCCGCGTCACTCCCAGACCGGGCGTGTTGGTCAGGCGCAGCAAGGTCAACACCAGCGATGCATCTTTCTTGATGATGGCTTCGATGTCAGCCGTGTCGGCATCCGCCATGATCAGCGCCATCAACTGCATGACGGCCAACTGGGATGGCGCCAGTTTTTTGCCTGAAAGAATAACCGGCCGGGCAAAATAATAACCCTGGAAATAATGAAACCCGAGGTCCATGCAATCCTGGAACTGCTCTATCGTTTCGACTTTTTCAGCCAGTAACAATTTATCGTCCCGCCTGAAATAATCGACCAGTTTGGCGATTTCAGCTTTAGTCATGCCGGTAATATCGATCTTGATGATTTTTACCAACGGCAATAACTTTTGCAGGGCTTCGGTGTGGGAAATCACATCATCCAGCGCAAAGGTGAAACCCTGGGCGGACAGCTCTGCCACGCGCGCCACCAGCTCCGGCGTCACTTCCACTGTCTCAAGAATTTCCAGCACCACCTTTTCGCACGGCAGGAAATTCACAAAGTCGCGCATCAGCACGGCGGCATCGACATTGAAGAATCCCAGCGAAGCGCCGATCACATTGACGATACCCAGTTCGGAAGCATGTGCAATCACTGAGGCGGTGGCGGCAAGGTCGTCCACCACATTGGCAGGGCCGGACAAGGCGCGACGAAACAGCAGTTCGTACGCCACCAGATTCTGCTCACTGTTCAGGATAGGCTGGCGCGCGAGAAAGAATTCTTTCACGCGGGCTTGTTGCTCATCAGGCAGGTACTGATTGAGATCTGTGATCATCAAGATGATGCTCTCTGATTTTTGGAACGCGAGAATCTTTGTATCGCGCCTGATTTAACTTTGAAAAACGACTGGTGCTGACGTTCGATCAAATATTAAATACTTTTTTTATCGTATTTTTTTCTTGTTTTACAGCAAACTCTTACTGAACGCAGGATAAACCTATTTCCAATGAGAAATAATAAGTCCATGCAAATTTATGTTAATTCACATGCTTGATTATTCTTTATTGTTCCCACAGGAGTAATTATGTTAATTCCATCCAACAACCAACGAAACAATGTGGTTTCCTGATTATCACGTGCACGCGCAGGTTATACGCGTCGCGTTCCGGTGTAGGTCGCCACGGTTTGTCCGCTTTCCAGCGTAAAGCCTGCGCCCGCATCGCCACCCAGCGTTTTCACCAGATAGGGCATCAGTTCGCGCAACATGGGCTCCAGCGTCCAGGGCGGGTTATGCACAAACATCCCGCTGCTGTGCAAGCCAAAGCCGTCCGGCGATGGCGTAGTGACCGATAAGGTGACATTGAGCCAGCCGTTTGCCGTCAGGCGCTTCAATTTATCCGGCAACTGGCGCGATTCGAGACGATTAAGTACCGGATACCAGACCGCATAAGTGCCGGAGGCGAAGCGCGTCAAGGCATCGGAAACGGTTTGCACAACGCTGCGGTAATCAGTTTTATCTTCATACGGCGGATCGATCAGCACCAGCGCACGGCGCGACGGCGGCGGCAGCAAAGCCTTCAAACCCTGAAAGCCGTTGGCGCGCTCTATCATGATGCGCTTGCCGCGCACGGTTTGCCGCTGCCCCTGCTCGGCGGCATGCGCTTGCAGCTTGCGGAAATTGTCTGCCAGCAGTTTGCTGTCGGCAGGATGCAGCTCGAACAGGCGCAATCTATCCTGTTCACGCATGATGCTGTCCGCACAATAAGGCGAGCCGGGGTAATAACGCATCTTGCCGCTTGGGTTAAGCGCCTTCACAACCTGGACGTACTCGGCCAGTGCCGCGGGCAGATCCTTGCGATCCCACAATTTGGCAATGCCGGTTTCAAACTCGGCATTCTTTGCAGCATAGTTGCTGTCGAGCGCGTACACGCCGGCACCGGCGTGCGTGTCGATGTACATGTAGGGCGTATCTTTTTGATTCAGGTATTTCAGTAACTGAATCTGAACGAGATGCTTGAGTACATCGGCGTGATTACCTGCGTGAAAGGCATGGCGGTAACTCAACATAGGAATGGTCTAACCTGGCAAGAATGAAAGAATGGAGACTGCGCAAAGGCTGCAGTTCCCGCAATACGCCATTCTAACAATTCCCGGCTTGAAACCCTACGATTAACGGTTTCGGCGCAGTGGCATCCTCCTTTGCCGAATGCCCTTCAAAACACCATGAATAGAAACGGGCACGAGGGTTAATCCGCGTGCCCGTCTTGAATAGGCTGGAGCGTATCGGTCCAGCGTGCTTTTATGCCGGAGCTGCTATTGCTTTTTGTCCGGCTGCGACTTCCGCGCGCAAGGACCGTGCCGCCAGCACCATGTTTTCCAGCGCTAAGGTCGTTTCCGGCCAGCCGCGGGTTTTCAAACCGCAATCCGGATTGACCCACAACTGCGCATCAGGAATCACGCCGCGTGCCTTGCGCAGCAGACGCTGCATTTCTTCCACGCGCGGCACACGCGGCGAATGGATATCGTAGACGCCAGGACCGATGTCGTTTGGATAAGCGAACTCGCCAAAGCCATCCAGCAATTCCATATCCGAACGCGAAGTTTCGATCGTGATCACGTCGGCATCCATCGCAGCGATCCACGGCAGGATGTCGTTAAACTCCGAATAGCACATATGCGTGTGTATCTGCGTGTCATCCTGCACGCCCGATGCGCTGATGCGGAATGCCTTGACCGCCCAATCCAGATAATGCGGCCAATCGGCAGCCTTCAATGGCAGGCCTTCGCGGAACGCAGGCTCATCGATTTGTATCATGCCGATACCGGCTTTTTCCAGATCGACGACTTCGTCGCGCAAGGCCAAGGCGATTTGCAGCGCGGTCGTGTCGCGCGGCTGATCGTCGCGCACGAACGACCATTGCAGCATCGTCACCGGGCCGGTCAGCATGCCCTTCATCGGCTTGCTGGTCAGGCTTTGTGCGAATTCGCTCCAGCCTACTGTCATTGCTTCTGGACGATATACGTCGCCGTAGATGAATGGCGGTTTGACGCAGCGTGAACCGTAGCTTTGTACCCAGCCGTTCGCGGTGAAACCGTAGCCCCACAACTGTTCGCCGAAGTATTCGACCATGTCGTTGCGTTCGGGCTCGCCATGTACAAATACGTCGAGACCGATTTCTTCCTGCTTCTGCACGACCAGACGCACTTCATCACGCATCCTGTTCAGGTAATCGAGATGACCGATTTCACCGCGTTTGTATTGCGCGCGTGCCTGACGGATGTCGGTGGTTTGCGGAAAGGAACCGATGTTCGTTGTCGGGAACGCCGGCAGCTTGAAGCGCGCCTGCTGCTTGACGATACGATCGGCAAAAACATTGCTACGCGCAGCAGAAATCTTGCTGATTTCGCTCAGGCGTTTTTGTACCAATGGGTTGTGTATGCGGGGCGACGTATTGCGCGCCGCCACCGACAATGCGGCTGCCTCGAATTGCGCAGCCACCGCGTCGCGTTCGCCATTCAACGCACGTTTGATCGCCGTGATTTCCTGCGTCTTTTGCGTCGCAAACGAGAGCCAGCCCTTGAGTTCTTCATCCAGCTTGTTTTCATGCGCCAGATCGACAGGCACGTGCAGCAGTGAGCAGCTCGCGCTGACCCACAACTTGTCGCCGAGTTTTTCCTGCAAGGGTTTCAGTGCGGTCAACGCGGCATCCAGATCGGCGCGCCAGATATTGCGGCCATCGACGATACCCGCCGACAGTACGCGACCCTGCGGCCAGTCTTGCAGGAAATCGTCCAGCTGCCCTGCACCGCGCACCAGATCCAGATGTACACCAGCGACAGGCAGGCTGTGCAGCAAGGCCGTGTGTTCACGCACTTGATCGAAATAAGTTGCCAGCAACAGTTTTGGTGCAGCCGCGCTCAACGCCTCGTAAGTTGGAACGAAAGCATTGCGCCAGACGGCAGCCAGTTCCAGCGCCAGTATCGGCTCATCGATCTGCACCCACTCCACACCTGCCGCTTGCAAACGCTGCAGCACGTTTTGATAAGCGGCGATGACTTTCGGCAGCAGATCGAGTTTGTCGAATTTGTGATCTCCTTCACCTGACTTGATCTTGCCGAGGTACAGCAAGGTCAGCGGCCCCACCAGCGTGACCTTGGTTTTGTGGCCGAGCGCGACGGCTTCGGCGTTTTCTTCAAACAGCCAGTCGACGCCGCCGTCAAAGCGCAGGTCGGCAGTAAATTCCGGCACCAGATAGTGATAGTTGGTATCGAACCATTTGGTCATTTCCATCGCGAAGTGCTCAGGATTGCCGCGTGCCAGCGTGAAGTAATCAGCCAGCGTCAGCTTTTTCGGATCGAACTTGAAGCGCGTAGGCACTGCGCCCAGCAAAGCCAATGTATTCAACACCTGGTCGTACCAGGCGAAATCGCCTACCGATACGAAATCCAGACCCGCATCAGCCTGAATCGCCCAGTGGCGCTGACGCAGGGTTTTGCCGGTTTGCTGCAACGCGGCCAGATCGCTGTCGCCACGCCAGAACGATTCAACAGCGAACTTCAATTCGCGCTGCGCGCCTATGCGCGGGAAACCCAGAATATGTGCCTTTGCCGCGTTTGCCATGCTAAAACTCCAATAACGATTTCGAGGCTTGCCAGTTTGGGCTTCCAAGGTCTATGATTCAAACGATAAATATTAAGAATCATCTTGAATTTAATTCATACATAGAATTTTCAAATACTTGCCATGCAATCCATCCTGGAACTCCGTCACCTCAAAACCCTGATCGCGTTGCGCGAAGCCGGCAACCTGCTGCGCGCCGCTTCGCTCTTGAACGTGACGCAATCTGCGCTCTCGCACCAACTCAAACAACTGGAAGATCACCACGGCACTCAGCTGTTCGAGCGCAAGTCGGTGCCGGTGCGCTTTACTCCGGCCGGCGAACGTTTGCTGAAACTGGCCGATACCGTTTTGCCGCAAGTCGCAGAAACCGAGCGCGATCTGGTGCGCCTGGCGCAAGGCGTCGCCGGCCAATTGCGCATCGCGGTTGAATGCCACACCTGCTTCGACTGGCTGATGCCGGCGATGGATGTATTCCGCGGCCGCTGGCCCGAAGTCGAACTGGATATCGTCTCCGGCTTTCAGGCTGATCCGGTTGGCTTGCTGTACGAACATAGGGCCGACGTCGCCATCGTGGCCGAGATCGATCCGGATGAAACAGTCGATTACCACGCCCTGTTCCGCTTCGAGATCGTCGCACTGGTCGCGCACGATCATCCTTTGGCAGACAAGGAATTTCTGGTCGCAGAAGATTTCATCGGTGATACTTTGATAACCTACCCGGTACCGGATGACATGCTGGACGTCGTGCGCCAGGTATTGAAACCCGCCGGCATCAAAGTCGAACGTCGCACGACAGAACTGACAGTCGCGATGCTGCAACTGGTCGCCAGCCGGCGCGGTATAGCCACCTTGCCGGTATGGGCCGCGCAGAATTATCTGAACCGGGATTATGTAAAGGCCAAGCGGATTACCGCAGATGGTTTGACCGGGCGTTTGTATGCAGCCTGTTTGCCGGAAGTGTCGGAGAAACCTTATCTGGCGGATTTTGTGACGACGACGCGCGAGAGCTGTTATTTGAATCTGGATAGTGTGGAACTGCTTTAATCGTCAGACCGAAATCCACATAGGTGAAGCGAGATAGGATCTACTTCGTGACACACCAATAGCATGCCGGTTTCATCAAGAGTAATGCTTACCGAGTTATACGGCACGCGACAGGTTATCCATCATTTCTTCTATCTAAAATGAGTGGACGCTATGCAAAATATTTCATCGCCGCCGCATCCGGACTATGATGATCCCAAAGAACTCTATGCATTCTTTGGTTTAGCCTTTTACAAGGCGAATATCTTGGAACAGGGCGTCGTCAATCTTGCCGTGGCGCTGATGGCACAAGGCAATCTCGGTGTTACGGTGGGCGATATTAACCGTCTGTACGATTCATTCGACACAAAAACCTTTGGTCCCGTTCTGCGAATTGCCAAGGAACGCTACAGCTTCACTAGTGAATTTTCAAAAAAATTAGACCAAGCACTCTCTTACCGCAACTATCTCGCACACGGTTTCTTTAAACAACACGATATAAATCAGATGAGCGAAGACGGTCGCAAAATAATGATCGATGAATTGATTGAAATCTGGATGCACTTGACGGAAGCCGATAGGATTATCGACGAATACTGGATGTCTGCTTGGGAGGCTAACGGAATCACGAAAGAATGGATTACAAAACAAATGAATACTTACGTTGATACAACACGATAGGTTAGTTATCATTTTCTCAGCCCAATTTTCAAGTAGATAAAAGTCAGCATTAATTAGAAATTTAATTAACTCTGACCTCGTATTCCGAGCGGAACTCATTCAGGCCAGTAGCATCTACCATCCACTCAAAGCCGTATCAAAACCGCATTGAAAGGAGAAACGACCATGCCCACAGGTACCGTGCAACTCCATCGCGTACTCCGCGCGCCTCCGGAGCGTGTTTATCGTGCATTCCTGGAAGCCGACGCACTGGCAAAATGGCTCCCACCTTACGGTTTTACCTGCAAGGTTCATCATCTGGACGCCAGGGCCGGTGGCACTTTCAGGATGACGTTTTCGAATTTCAACTCGGGGAACGGACATTTTTTCGGTGGCGAGTATCTGGAACTTGTTCCCCACCAGAAAATCCGTTACACGGATAAATTCGATGACCCGAACTTGCCCGGCGAAATGCAGGTGACAGTAGCTTTAAGGCAAGTGTCATGCGGGACGGAGATCAAGATCGTGCAGGAAGGGATACCTGACGTGATCCCGGTCGAGATGTGCTACCTCGGCTGGTAGGAATCTCTGGTCCAACTTGCCACACTGGTCGAACCCGAGATTCCGGATTAGCGAGGTGGTTTGGGCTAATAGCCTGCAGTCTATCCGGATAGCCATGGTCGCGGGAACGGCTACGCCAGAACCCTCCATCTTCAACGGCATCCAAAGTTTGAATAGTGCGAGGAATCAAGCACCGAAGCATCCAACCCGGCAACCCGCGCATCCCGGAATCCTTCGATAACAGTTGCAAGGAGATATCCATGAACATTACGCGTATCAATACATTTGTCGCCAAAGATGGCATGGAAAAATCGCTACGCGAATTTCTCGTCTCGATTGTTCCGCTCGTTGAACAATCGCAGGGTTGCGCATCATGCCAGCTACTGCAAAATCAGCACAAGCCCAATGAATTCATTCTTATTGAAGCCTGGGATTCGGTATCCGCACATAAAGCGTCATTGAAAAACATCCCGCCTGAAAAATTCAGCGTCGTTGCACCTATGCTGGCAAACCCGCCAACGGGCTCCTATTACGCGGCGCAAATCTGATCAGGCATTTCCCACGCCACTCGCCACGGCAAGAACATGGAAGAATGCGCACACTCATCAAGCAAGCAGACAATGACGTCGTCGAGGAATGGAAGTGGATGGGCACGCCGGTGTGGTCGCTCGACGGCATCATCTGTACCGGCGAATCCTACAAGAATAAAGTGAAACTTACCTTCGCCAAGGGCGCGTCGCTGAAAGACCCGGCCAGTCTCTTCAACGCAAGCCTCGACGGCAACGCACGCCGTGCGATCGACATCCACGAAGGAGAAGAAGTTGATGGCGCCGCCTTCAAGGCACTGGTTCGCGAAGCGATCGCCCTCAATAGCTCCGGCAAGTCGAAACCCGCAAAGAAACTGAAGCCATGAGGGATTGCACTCCGCATTCCGATCTGCCGCCGAATCGCACGTTTCACTCAATGCCTCTTGTTTATCAACTGAAGTTTGACCGCGCTAAATCACTACAGATGTCGGCGTAACATAGCCATAATTTGCATGTAAGATGAAGCCGGATGACTCATTCAAACAGGGTGCGTCTATGTCTACACTCATCGCTTCTCTGCCCTTCTCCGGCTTCGCCGCCGAAGTCATCGCTACGGCCACGCCGCTACGCGATGCCATCACCAGCGCATATTTACGCGACGAAGCAAGCGCCGTACAGGATTTGCTGAAGCAGGCAAAGACCGATCCCGCATTGCAAGCCGCAAGCCTGACACTGGCGCGCCGTCTGGCAACAAGCATGCGCGCCAAACGCAGCCATTCCTCCGGCGTCGACGCATTGATGCATGAATTCTCGCTGTCATCTGAAGAAGGCGTGGCATTGATGTGCCTGGCTGAAGCGCTATTGCGCATTCCCGATCACGAGACTGCAGACCGTTTGATCGCGGACAAGATCAGCAAGGGCGACTGGCAGCGACATCTGGGCGCATCGCCATCGCTGTTCGTCAATGCCGCTACCTGGGGATTGCTGGTGACCGGCAAACTGGTTGGCAACGTCAGCGAACAAAGCCTGGTCGCAGCACTGACACGCCTGATCAGCAAAGGCGGTGAGCCGCTGATCCGCAAAGGCGTGGATCTCGCGATGCGCATGCTCGGCAATCAATTCGTCGCCGGACGAACCATAGAAGAAGCGCTGGACAACAGCCGTGAACATGAAGCGCACGGCTATCGCTACTCTTTCGACATGCTGGGCGAAGCTGCCATGACGGCAGCGGATGCCGCTACCTACTATCAATCCTACCTGTCGGCGATACACGCGATCGGCAAGTCCGGCAACGGTCGCGGTATCAGGAACGGCCCGGGAATTTCAGTCAAGCTGTCGGCATTGCATCCACGCTATGCCAGATCGCAGCGCATACGCGTCATGCAGGAAATGCTACCCCGCCTGAAAAACCTGGTGCTGCTGGCAAAGCAGTATGACATCGGCATCAACATCGATGCGGAAGAATCAGAACGTCTGGAACTGTCGCTGGATCTGATGGAGGCGCTGGCCTTCGCTCCGGAACTGGAGGGATTCGACGGCATCGGATTTGTCGTGCAGGCATATCAAAAACGTTGCCCCTACGTGATCGATTACCTGATCGATCTGTCGCATCACAGCAAGCGAAAATTCATGGTGCGTCTGGTCAAGGGCGCCTACTGGGATACGGAAATAAAGCGTGCGCAGGTCGACGGCTTGTCGGACTATCCGGTTTATACACGCAAGGCATATACCGATCTTTCTTATCTGGTGTGCGCACAAAAACTGCTGGCCGCCAACCAGGTTATCTACCCGCAATTCGCCACGCATAACGCGTTGACACTGGCGACGATTTACAGTCATGCACAAGCGATGCACATCACCGATTACGAATTCCAGTGCCTGCACGGCATGGGCGAAACCTTATACGACCAAATCGTTGGCACAGATCATTTGAACGTACCTTGCCGGATTTACGCTCCGGTCGGCACCCACGAAACACTGCTGGCATATCTGGTGCGGCGCCTGCTGGAAAACGGCGCCAATTCATCCTTTGTTAATCAGATTGTCGATGACAAGACAAGCATTGCCTCTTTGCTGCAGGATCCGATCGTACTCGCTACGCAAGCTGGCGGCAAGCCACATCCCGCTCTGGTCTTGCCGGTCGATTTATATGGCAGGCAAAGGCGCAATTCGGCAGGCATGGATTTGAGCGATGAACATGTGCTGCGTCATCTCAGTGCCGCTTTAACTGCATGCAGCAAACAGCAATGGCATACACAGCCCCTGCCCGGCAACGCATCATCGACTACCGTGGCAATCATGCGCAATCCAGCTGATCACAGCGACGTGCTCGGCACCGCCGTCGAGGCCAATGCCGATGACGTCGAACGTGCGCTGGCACTCGCGATAGCCGGCGCAGAAAAATGGCAAAAGACCGCGCCATCTGAACGTGCAGGCATCCTGCTAAACGCCGCTGAACTGTTCCAGCAGCACGCGCCGGAATTCATCGCACTGAGCGTACGGGAAGCAGGGAAAACCTTGCCGAACGCGATAGGCGAATTGCGGGAAACCATTGATTTTCTGCGCTATTACAGCGCGCAGATTACGACAGCGCAAATGGAACAGGCATTAGGACTGGTAGCCTGCATCAGCCCGTGGAATTTTCCTTTGTCCATTTTTACCGGCCAACTCAGTGCGGCACTCGCAGCCGGCAATGCCGTATTAGCCAAGCCGGCCGAACAAACCCCGCTGATTGCCTTCCGCGCAGTGCAGCTAATGCATCAAGCCGGCGTACCGGAAGACGTTCTGCTTTTCCTGCCCGGCCGCGGCCAAACCACAGGTGCACAGCTGGTTGCCGATGCACGCGTATCCGGTGTCGTCTTTACCGGCTCCACACAAGTCGCAACCATCATCCATCGCACACTGGCACAACGCAGCATGGCCGAAAGGCGCGATATTCCATTGATTGCAGAAACCGGCGGTCAGAATGCGATGATCGTTGACTCATCCGCCTTATGCGAGCAGGTCGTACGCGACGTCATTGCCTCCGCTTTCGATAGCGCCGGACAGCGCTGTTCTGCCTTGCGCGTGCTGTGTCTGCAAACGGATATTGCAGAAAAAACCCTGAACATGCTGCATGGCGCATTTGAAGAATTGCAGACAGGCAGACCCGATCAACTGGCGACAGATGTCGGGCCGGTCATAGATGCAGAAGCGCAGCAACATCTGCGGGCTTATATAGAACAGGCTGGCCGCCGCGCGAAAAATATGAAACAGCTGGCGTTGCCGTCCACAGGCACGCAAGGCACTTTTGTTGCACCGTGCATCATTGAAATCGATCGCATGAGCGATCTGCAGCGCGAAGTATTCGGCCCCGTGCTGCACGTACTGCGCTATCGCCGCGACGATCTTCCGCAACTGGTCCGCGATATCAATGCGACCGGCTTCGGGCTCACCCTGGGCGTACATTCCCGTATCGACGAAACCATCAACTACATCGTCGATCACGCACGCGTCGGCAATATTTATGTGAATCGAAACATCATCGGTGCTGTCGTCGGCGTGCAACCCTTCGGTGGTGAAGGTTTATCAGGCACCGGCCCCAAGGCTGGCGGCCCGCTCTACATGAAGCGCCTGCAACAAGAAGTCGGCGCAATCCGCAATATGGAAAACAAGGATACGGAATTCACAGCGGAAACGCCGCAGATGCAGCTTGTCCTGGCAGAGTTATTGTCATGGAGTCTGGCACACAGACATCAGCAACTCAGCGATCTGATCCGTCATTACTCCAGCAATAGCCTGTATGGAAAAGTTCTGCGTTTGCAAGGGCCAACCGGCGAACTGAATACCTTGCGTTTTGTCGCGCGCGGTTCGGTACTTTGCGTGGCAGAGACGGCCCCGGCATTGCTGAATCAACTGGCCGCCGTATACGCAAGCGGCAATCAAGCCGTTTTATTTCAAAGCACGGCCATGCATGTACCTACGGATTTTCCTGCACGATTACGCGCCGGCATGACAATCATCGAGCATCAGCATGAGTGTCGTGACCTGAAGCTGGCCCTGCTTGAACGCGAGCAGCATGCGCTCGCCTTGCGCACGGCACTGGCGGCACGCGATGGCGCCATCGTGCCTGTCGTGACGACGAATTTTCAACAAGCGATTCCCCTATGGCGACTCATCAATGAACGCGCGTTATGCGTCAACACGACGGCAGCCGGCGGCAATGCCAGTTTGATGACGATAGCAACTTGATCGTCCAACATGATGAATGCATGATTTCAACAAAGAGGAGAGCGCAATGACTATCCATCTTGATCATCTTACGGTGCCGGCGCGCGACAAACTAGCGTCGGCCAAACGGCTGGCCGAACTGCTGGGAGTACCGTGCTCGGGAACAGGTATCGGCCCCTTCGCTCCGGTTTATGTCAGCGATAGCCTGACGCTGGATTTTGATGAGTGGATAGATCCGGTTCCGATGCTGCATTACTGTTTTCGCGTGGAGCAAGAAGCGTTCGATGCCATCCTCGAACGCATCAAGGCAGCAGGCATTCCTTACCGCAGCAGCGTACATGGAAGAACTGATTTTCAAATCGATACCACTCACGGTGGCAGCATCGTGTATTGGAATGAGCCCGATGGGCATCAATGGGAAATGCTGACTGTCAGCTATGCACGTCCAGTCTGAGCATTGAAAAGAGCCTGTAAAAAAAGCCCGCCATGTTAGCTACATGACGGGCTTTTTCATTACTGCGCTTTGGCGAACTCCAGTTCGCCATTTTTCACATCAACCGAAATCACATCCTTGGGCCCGAACTTTCCTTCCAGGATCGCCTTGGACAAGGGATTTTCAATCTGCTGCTGAATCGCACGCTTCAACGGACGTGCGCCATACACAGGATCGAAGCCGGCTTCTGCGATTTTCTGCAATGCATCTTCCGATACATCCATAGACATATCCATACGTGCCAGACGTTGTTCCAGCGTGTGCAGCTGGATCTTGGCAATCGCGCCGATGTTTTTCTCATCAAGCGCGTGGAACACCACGATCTCGTCGATACGGTTGATGAATTCGGGACGGAAATGCGACTGCACTTCCGCCATCACCGCCATCTTGATCAATGCCGGCTCGTTGCCTTCCATCGCCTGAATCTTGTGCGAACCCAGATTCGATGTCATCACGATGACGGTGTTCTTGAAGTCGACGGTACGGCCTTGTCCATCCGTCATGCGGCCATCGTCCAGCACTTGCAGCAGGACGTTGAACACATCGGGATGCGCCTTCTCGATTTCGTCGAGCAGGATCACGCAGTACGGTTTGCGCCGCACGGCTTCGGTCAGATAGCCGCCTTCTTCATAGCCGACATAACCCGGCGGCGCACCGATCAGGCGGGCCACCGAATGCTTCTCCATGAATTCGCTCATGTCGATGCGGACCAGCGAATCTTCTGTATCGAACAGGAAGGAAGCCAGCGCCTTGCACAACTCGGTTTTACCGACACCGGTTGGGCCGAGGAACATGAAGGAGCCGTAAGGACGATCCGGATCGCCGAGACCCGCGCGCGAACGACGAATCGCATCCGACACGGCAACAATTGCTTCATGCTGACCGACCACGCGCTTGTGCAATGCGTCTTCCATCTGCAGCAGCTTCTCGCGTTCGCCCTGCATCATGCGCGAAACAGGAATACCGGTTGCGCGCGAAACAACTTCGGCGATTTCTTCCGCACCGACCTGGGTGCGTACGAGTTGCGGTTTGCCTGCGCTGGCTTCGCCAGTGACAGCATTCTTCAGTTGCGCTTCCAGTTCCGGCAGTGTTTTGTACTGCAGTTCAGACACACGCTGCCAGTCGCTTTGACGCGTGGCTTCTTCCATCTGCAGACGGGCTTTCTCTATCGCTTCCTTGATGTGCTGGCTGCCTTGCGCAGCGGATTTCTCGGCTTTCCAGATTTCTTCCAGATCGGCATATTCACGCCCGAGTTTTTCGATTTCCTCTTCAATCAGGGCCAGACGTTTTTGCGATGCTTCGTCTTTCTCTTTCCTGATCGCTTCGCGTTCTATCTTCAGTTGAATGACGCGTCTATCCAGCCGATCCATGACTTCCGGCTTGGAATCGATCTCGATCTTGATCTTGGCCGCCGCTTCATCGATCAGGTCAATCGCCTTGTCAGGCAGAAAGCGGTCGGTAATGTAGCGATGCGACAGTTCTGCGGCAGCGACGATGGCCGGATCCGTGATGTCGACACCATGATGGACTTCGTATTTTTCCTGCAGGCCGCGCAGGATGGCGATAGTCGCTTCCACCGTTGGCTCATCCACGAGCACTTTTTGAAAGCGGCGTTCCAGCGCGGCATCTTTCTCGATGTATTTGCGGTATTCGTCCAGCGTGGTCGCGCCGACGCAGTGCAGTTCGCCACGCGCCAATGCCGGCTTGAGCATATTGCCGGCATCCATTGCGCCTTCTGCCTTGCCGGCTCCCACCAGCGTATGCATTTCGTCGATGAAGACAATGGTCTGGCCTTCGTCCTCCGCAAGTTCGGTCAACACCGCTTTCAGGCGTTCTTCAAACTCGCCGCGATATTTGGCGCCCGCCAGCAGCGATGCCATGTCAAGCGACAGCACGCGTTTTCCCTTGAGGCTTTCAGGCACTTCGCCGTTGACGATGCGTTGTGCCAAACCTTCAACGATGGCGGTTTTGCCCACGCCTGGTTCACCGATCAATACCGGATTGTTTTTGGAGCGACGTTGCAGGATCTGGATGGTGCGGCGGATTTCATCATCGCGGCCGATGACCGGATCGAGCTTGCCGATACGTGCGCGCTCGGTCAGGTCCATCGTGTATTTTTTGAGCGCTTCGCGCTGGCCTTCGCCTTCGGCGGAATCGACTTTCGAGCTGCCGCGCACCGCCTTGATCGCGGCTTGCAGCGCCTTGCGCGTCAAACCGTTCTCGCGCGCGATCTTGCCGGCCTCGGACTTGTCTTCGGTCAGTGCCAGCAAAAGCATTTCCGTGGCGATGAACTCGTCGCCGTGCATCTGCGATTCTTTGTCCGCCAGATTCAGGAGCGCAGTCAGATCACGGCTGATCTGCACCTGGCCACCAGTGCCTGAGACTTTGGGCAGGCGCTCCAGTGCACTTTTCAGCGCTGTCACCATGCCATTGATGTTGGCCCCCGCGCGTTGCAGCAACGAGCGCGTGCTGCTGTCGTCCTGGCTCAGCAGTGCGACAAGTACGTGGACTGGTTCTATGTATTGGTTATCGTTGCCGACTGCATGGCTCTGGGCATCGGCGAGGGCTTCTTGCAACTTGGTGGTCAATTTATCGAGACGCATTGCATTTCTCCTTCGGTAAATCATTGATGCAGAGGGAAATTGGGTCTATCCGACCTTTTTTCAAGTATGGCATTGCACCATATGCAACGAGTGTGACGAAAATCTCAGGCGCATGGTTTGCGCTAAATCAAATTCAGGTAAATGCTTTATAGGTGGCAAAGCCTGCAATGCAGAACAGAATCGAGCCTAGCAGATGCAGCATCGTGTGCCCCAGCGCCCACAAATAATCGCCGCGTTGCAGCAAGAGAACTGCTTCGGCAGAAAAGGTGGAAAAGGTCGTCAGCCCACCGAGAATGCCCGTAACCGCAAACAGGCGCCATTCCGGCGGCACGTCTGGATGGCCTGTAAAGAAAGCGACGGCAATCCCGACCAGGTAACCGCCGCCCAGATTGGCCATCAGCGTTCCTAATGGAATATTGGCATTCAGCGGATTGAACCAAACGCTCAAGCCCCAGCGCAACCACGCGCCAAGTGCCGCGCCGAAGCCGATGGCCAGCCAGCTCACGGCGTGCCTTCTCCATGCCATTTCGCCTGTGCCGTATCGTCACTTTCCCGCGCGTCTACCCAGCGCGCACCGTCAGGCGTTTGCTCTTTTTTCCAGAATGGCGCTTCTGTTTTCAGGTAATCGATGATGAACTCGCAGGCGGAAAACGCTTCGCCGCGATGCGCAGACGTCACGGCCACCAGTACGATCTGTTCCAGCGGCAGCAAAGGGCCTATGCGATGAATCACCAATGCATCAAAAATCGGCCAGCGTGACTTGGCTTGCTCAACGATATTCTGCAATGCTTTTTCCGTCATGCCGGGATAGTGCTCCAGCTCCATCTCGGCCACGCTGGCGCCATCGTTCATGTCACGTACGGTGCCGATGAAAGTAACGACAGCGCCGACCTGCGGGCAGTTCGCACGCAAGTCCGCCACTTCCTTGCTGACATCGAAATCTTCGGTTTGTACGCGTATCGCCATGCTGATTTACTCCGTATTGCTCATTTGCTTATTGCTTATTGCTTGCTGCAATAAGCTGCCGCATTCAGCCGCCGGTGACAGGCGGGAAGAAAGCCACTTCGCCGCCATCCGCTATCGGCGTCGCTGCATTGGTCATTTCCTGATCATAGGCCATCCGCAATGAACGGCCATCTGCCAGCGCTTCAGCCCATACCCCGCCGCGTTGCTGCAAAAATACGCGCACATCGCCAACGGTCGCCACACTCTCCGGCACCGTAATCGACTCTTGCGTCACACCCAGCGCTTCACGCACGCTGGCAAAAAACCTGAGTTGAATTTTCATATTGCTTTACTCGTAATGGATCAATGCATCAAATCGCTGAATGAAATAAAGCGCACGATATCGCCTTGCGCAATCGCCCTGCCCGGCGGATTATCGATCAGGCCATCGCCCCACACGGTGGAAGTCAGCACGCCGGAACTCTGGTTGGGGAACAGGTCGAGGCCGCCTTCCGTATTGATTTTCGCACGTAAAAATTCGTTGCGTCGATCGCCTTTCGGCAAATTGAAATCGGCCCGCATGGCATATGCCCGTGGCGCCACATCCTGCACGCCTTGCAGCCTGAGAATAAACGGACGCACAAACAGCAGAAAGGTGACAAAACTCGAAACCGGATTGCCGGGCAAGCCGAGGAAGAATGCCGTGTCGTTTTCCTTACCGGATTTTTCTGCGCGATAGACTTCGCCGAACGCCAGCGGCTTGCCCGGCTTGACGGCGATCTGCCACATATTCAAATGCCCTTCGGCTTCGACTGCCGGCTTGATGTGATCTTCTTCACCCACCGACACCCCACCGGAGGTGATGATCAAATCGTGCTCGGCTGCCGCCCGGCGCAAGGTATCGCGCGTCGCAGCCAGCGTGTCCGGCACGATGCCGTAATCGGTAATATCGCAGCCCAGATTTTCCAGCAGGCCGCGCAGAGTGAATTTGTTGGAGTTGTAAATCGCGCCCGGCTTGAGTACATCGCCCGGCATCGCCAGTTCATCGCCGGTAAAAAAGACGGCAACGCGCAATTTGCGCACCACCGGCAATGTCGCCAGACCCACCGACGCGGCAAGGCCGATTTCCTGTGCGCGCAAGCGCTGGCCGGCATGCAGAATCTCGCTGCCGGCGCGAATATCTTCGCCAGCGCGCCGTATCCATTCGCCCGATTGCGGCGCATGCTTGACGGTCACCAGATCGTCGGCGCCCTCTTTCGAGGCGACACACACTTCCTGCATCACGACGGCATCTGCGCCTTGCGGAATCATCGCGCCGGTAAAAATACGGGCGGCACAACCAGCTTCCAGAGGCTGACCGACATGTCCGGCCGGTATGCGCTGGCTGACGCGCAGCACGGCCGCACCGCTGACGCAGTCGGCAGCTCGCACCGCATAACCGTCCATTGAAGTGTTGTCCACCGGCGGCACATCCAGTTGCGAGCTTTGCGCTACGGCAAGAATGCGCCCGTTCGCTTCCAGCGTGGACAGCGTTTGCGTCACCGTAATCTTCCTTGCGGAAGAAAGCAGGAAGGCCAGTGCTTCTGCAACGCTCAACAGCGGTTTTGGTTCATTCATGCTCGGCTCGATAATCTGGTGATGAATCTGGTGATGAAGCGATTGTAAATGCAGGTGCAATCAGCTGCAGAACGCGCCCTGATTTTACAAACCGGTATGCGCGGTGATGAACGCTTTCATCTTCTCGATATCCTTCGTCATCACTTCAAAACGCTGCGGCAAATCCTCGATATTTTCGAAACCGGCCGGACGTTCGGCATCGCGGCCCAGCGCTTCGCGTATGGTTTCATTGAATTTGGCAGGCAAGGCGGTTTCCAGCACGATCATCGTGATGCCCGGCGTCAGGTGTTCGCGCGCAACCTTGACGCCATCCGCAGTGTGCGTGTCTATCATCAGATCGTACTTGGCGTGCAGGTCGCGTATCGTGGCCAGGCGGTCTGCATGCGTCGATTTGCCGGAAACAAAACCGAACTGCGCAATGTTCTTGAACTCGTCGCCATCGCTGCCCGGCTTGCCGGACAGGTCGAATCCGCCGTGCGTTTCCACTTTCTGGAACAGGGCGCGCACGCGCGCGCCATCGCGACCCAGCAAATCGAACACGAAACGCTCGAAGTTCGATGCCTTGCTGATATCCATGCTCGGACTGGTGGTGTGATAGGTTTCAGCCGATTTGCGCACGCGATACACGCCGGTGCGGAAAAACTCGTCGAGCACATCGTTCTCGTTGGTCGCGGCCACCAATTGGTGAATGGGCAAACCCATCATGCGCGCGATGTGACCGGCGCAGATATTGCCGAAATTACCCGATGGCACAGTGAACGATACCTTCTGTTCATTGCTGGTGGTGGCGCTCAGGTAGCCACGGAAATAGTAGATCACTTGCGCCACCACGCGCGCCCAGTTGATCGAATTGACGGTGCCGATTTTCTGCTGCTGCTTGAACGCATGATCGTTGGAGACGGCCTTGACCATATCCTGGCAATCGTCGAACACGCCGTCGACGGCAATATTGAAAATGTTCGGATCCTGCAGGCTGAACATCTGCGCAGTCTGAAAGGCGCTCATTTTCTTGTGCGGCGACAGCATGAAGACGCGTATGCCCTTCTTGCCGCGCATCGCATATTCTGCCGCGCTGCCGGTATCGCCGGACGTGGCGCCGAAAATATTCAGTTCCGCATGTTGTTTGGCCAGCGTGTACTCGAACAGATTGCCGAGCAATTGCATCGCCATGTCCTTGAAGGCCAGCGTCGGGCCATTCGACAAGGCCTGCAGCATCAGTTTGCTGCCGTCTTTTTCCTCTACCAGACGCAAAGGCGTAATGCGTGCAGCTTCTTCGCCGTGGCGCACATTGCGATATACGTCTGCGGTATAGGTTTTGTGCACCAGCGCATGCAAATCCGCTTCCGGAATATCGGTAGCGAATTTTTTCAGCACTTCAAACGCCAGATCGGGGTAGGACAACGTACGCCACACATCGAGTTCTGCACCCGTCACTTGCGGATATTCAGCCGGCAGATACAGTCCGCCATCGGGCGCCAGGCCGCCAAGCAGGATATGGGAAAAAGACTGGGGGGCGGACGCACCGCGGGTCGAGATATATTGCATGTCGTGGTATAGGATAAATAGCAATGAAAGCAACCGCCATTATAGCTTGCACACCCTGCTCCATCCCGGTTTTGCCGACCTTTTGCCGCAATCCGCTGCGCCGGGAGTCGATGTTTTACCGTATTGCAAACCATGCAGGCATGGCGCCATGAAAAAAGGCGCCCTATCGAGCGCCTTTTTATCCGTTCAGCTCAAATGTTCAAGCCTGATTTTTGTGACCTTGCCATGCACGGTCGGCAAGGCTTCAATCTTACTGATCGCCGCTTCGACGTTTTTCTCTTGCGTCTGATGCGTCAGGATGATGATATCGGTTTGCGACTCGCCCAGCTCCGGCTCTTTCTGCAGCATCGCATCTACCGAAATGGTCGATTCTGCAAGGATGCTGGTGACATTCGCCAGCACACCCAGCTTGTCAGACACATGCAAGCGCAGGTAATAGCTGGTCGTGACTTCGGAAATCGGCAGTATCGGCAACGCGCTCATTGCGTTCGGCTGGAATGCCAGGTGCGGTACGCGATGTGCCGGATCGGCATCGGCCAGGCGCGCGATATCAACCAGATCGGCAATCACTGCCGAACCGGTCGGCTCGGCGCCGGCGCCCTTGCCGTAGTACAGGGTCGCTCCCACTGCATCGCCCTGCACCACCACGGCATTCATCGCACCTTCCACATTGGCGATCAAGCGCTTGGCAGGGATCAGGGTTGGGTGCACGCGCAGTTCTATCCCTTGCGGCGTGCGTTTGGCGATACCCAGCAACTTGATCCGGTAGCCGAGTTGTTCGGCATAGCGGATATCGATGGCTTCCAGTTTGGTAATGCCTTCGATGTGCGCCTTGTCGAACTGCACCGGAATACCGAATGCAATCGAGGCCATCAGTGTCGCCTTGTGCGCAGCATCGACGCCTTCAATATCGAAAGTCGGATCGGCTTCAGCGTAGCCCAGGCGTTGCGCTTCTTTCAGAACGGTATCGAAATCCAGACCCTTGTCGCGCATTTCGGACAAGATGAAATTGGTGGTGCCGTTGATGATGCCGGCTATCCATTCGATACGATTGGCCGTCAAGCCTTCGCGCAAGGCCTTGATGATGGGGATGCCGCCGGCGACCGCCGCTTCATACGCGACCATCACGCCCTTGTCTTGCGCTGCCTTGAAAATTTCATCACCATGCACCGCCAGCAGAGCCTTGTTGGCAGTGACGACATGCTTGCCGTTGGCAATCGCCTTCAAGACCAGATCTTTCGCGATGCCGTAACCGCCTATCAATTCGACCACGATCTCGATATCAGGATGGTTGACCACCAGATTGCCGTCATTGACCACTTCGCACTCGGCGCTCCCGACTAATTCCTTGGCGCGCGCCAGATCCAGATCGGCCACCATGACGATTTCAATCTTGTGACCGGCGCGACGGGAAATTTCTTCCTGATTACGCTTGAGGATATTGAATGTTCCTGCCCCGACAGTGCCTGCACCTAACAAACCTACTTTGATGGATTTCATAATTTCTGTATAAAAGATGTCAGTTGCAACATGCGCTCGCAGCCTGTGCAAACGCGGCGACTAAATAAAACGACCGTTCAACCCAGCCGCTTGCGATACCCTTCGAGGAAATGCGCAATACGTCCGATCGCTATCGTCAAATCGTCGGAATTCGGCAGGAAGACTACCCTGAAATGATCAGGCGTCGGGCAATTGAAACCCGTGCCCTGCACGATCAATACGCTTTCCTCGGCCAGCAATTGATAGGCAAAATCCTGATCATCCTTGATCGGGTACATCTTCGGATCAAGGCGCGGGAACATGTACAGGGCCGACTTCGGTTTAACGCAAGTCACACCCGGAATTTCGGTCAGCAATTTGTGCGCCAGATCGCGCTGCCGCGTCAGGCGTCCACCGGGGCCGACCAGATCATTGATGCTTTGGTAACCGCCCAGTGCGGTTTGAATCGCGTACTGGCCAGGCGCATTGGCGCACAGGCGCATCGAGGCCAGCATGTTCAAGCCTTCGATGTAATCCTTGGCATAACGCTTTTCGCCGGAAACGATCATCCAGCCGGCGCGATAGCCGCAGGCACGGTAATTTTTCGACAGGCCGTTGAAGGTAATGAACAACACGTCATCAGCCAGCGAAGCGATCGAATCGTGCTTGGCGCCGTCATATAAAACCTTGTCGTAAATCTCGTCAGCAAACACGATCAGCTGGTGTTCGCGTGCGAGGTCGACGATTTGCTGCAGCAATTCCACCGGGTACAAGGCGCCGGTCGGATTGTTTGGATTGATGACGACGATGGCCTTGGTATTCGAATTGATTTTCTTCCTGATATCGTCGATATCCGGGAACCAGTCGGCCTGCTCATCGCACACATAGTGCACCGGCGTGCCGCCTGACAGGCTGACCGCAGCAGTCCACAACGGGTAATCGGGCGAAGGCACCAGTACTTCATCGCCGGTATTGAGCAAGGCATTCATGCTCATGACGATCAATTCGGAAGCGCCGTTGCCGAGATAGATGTCGTCTATCGTCACGCCGGCAATTTTCTTTTCCTGCGAGTACTGCATGATCGCCTTGCGCGGCGCGAACAAGCCTTTGGAATCGGTATAACCAGACGCATTTGACAGGTTGCGGATCATGTCCTGCACAATCTCGTCCGGCGCATCGAAACCGAAAGTGGCCAGATTACCGATATTCAACTTGATGATCTTGTGACCGTCTTCTTCCATCTGGCGTGCTTTTTCCAGCACGGGGCCGCGGATGTCGTAGCAAACGTCAGCCAGTTTTTTCGATTTTTGAATCGGTCGCACAGCGCATATTCCTTGTTATTTTTCAGAGCCTATCGGATAAGCCCTAATAGAAACGCCGGCCCTTCAAGTCATCCCATGCAAGATGGACAACTCGACACCGGCGAAAAATGACGGCCGCAATGTTACACGGCGAAAGAGATCCATTTTGCCGAAAGCGACTGATTTTATCAATCGATAAAGACTGATTTAAGGCTGAAAACGTTACAATAAGCGTTCTTTATCTTCTAACTATCGGAAATACGCGCCTGCGATCCCGATTCATATTCCGCCTATACCGTCATGAAGCTCCACAACACCGTCACCCAGCAATACCAGACTGTTACCGCTTACGATGAAAACGGCGTTGAAATCAATCTGCTTCCGTTCAACTACAGCCTCATCGTCCTGCCCGAGATTGCCCCTGCACCGTGGCCGGTAAGCTCTTTCGATGACCTGACAGTTGAACATTTCGAGCAGATCAACGCCATCACGCCGGATGTCGTCATTCTCGGTACCGGCACGCGCCAGCGTTTCGTACATCCACGCCTGACCGCGCCATTGACGGCGCGCCGCATAGGTGTCGAATGCATGGACAATCAAGCCGCCTGCCGCACCTACAATATTTTGATGGCAGAAGGCCGCAAAGTCGCACTGGCCCTGATATTTGACGTATGAATTCCCGCTTGTCGACGCATTCGCAAACTGGCTGAACCAAGATCGAAAATGATTGTCCTTATCAAGGTACTCAATTAGGGTTGAGTTCGTTGCGGGCGTTGCAAATAAAACAGAATTTTCAGATTTCATTGCTTGAAAGATAAAATCTCGCCCCCATGTTCTTTGTTAGCCGCATTATGTATTTTCAAGTACATGCCGGAATGACAAAGAATCGCTCGTCCATCATGCGCAGTACGCATAGCGCCTACATCATCGACTAAGAGAGTGATAAAAATGGATCAAGACATCGCCGTGGCAGAGCGCCCTTCCGCACTCAATCAGAATGTGCCTGATTTTTCCGCCGCAATGACAGGCAATCAGACATTTCAACTATCTGATTACAAAGGAAAAAGAATCGTCCTGTACTTCTATCCGAAGGACAATACGCCGGGTTGCACGACGGAAGGTATTCAGTTCCGCGAAATGTACTCGCAGTTCCAGGCTGCCAATGCCGAGATTGTCGGTGTCAGCCGCGACAGCATCCGTTCGCACGAAGGCTTCAAGGAAAAGCTGGCATTGCCGTTTGAACTGATCTCCGACCCGGATGAAACTTTGTGTACGATGTTTGATGTCATGAAGATGAAAAATATGTATGGCAAGAAAGTGCGCGGCATCGAACGCTCTACATTTATTATTGACGAGTCGGGCAAATTGGTGAAAGAATGGCGTGGAGTGAAAGTGCCTGGACACATCGATGAAGTACTGGAGTTTGTGAAGGCTCTTACCTAGGTTTGTAGAACCCATTGAATTCAAAAGAATTTTTCTCCAAGAAAGCCGTTTGCGGATTAGGCCATGAGCCTTCCCAAACGGCTTTTTTGCTTTCGATTTGTGCTCCCTCCACTTGCATCTTCCCCTCAACCGTTTTCAAATCCGTTCCTCCATACATGCTTTTGCCTGTGCATCATCGTTGTTTGTATGTGTAATGTTTCCAACTTTCTAGATCGAGGTCCTGATGCCCCTGCCTAAATTACCGACCAAGCCTGCTGCACTGCTGTCACCGCAAGACTATCCGAAGGCGGACAAGGACAAGATTGTCAAAGCACTGACATTGATTGAACCGACAGCACGCCAGAGCCACACTGCGCCGGCGCCGGCCCCCGTCCGCGCCAAAATTATCGACAAAGCACCGGCTGAAAAGCCGCGTGCAGTCTCCGCACAAACCGTCGCACTGGCGCCAAAATCTGGCGCCCGCCGTCCGCTCGACAAATCCGGCATTAAAAAATTGTTTGTACTTGATACCAACGTGCTGATGCACGATCCCACATCGCTATTCCGCTTTGAAGAACATGACGTCTATCTGCCCATGATGACGCTGGAAGAGCTGGACGACCACAAGAAGGGCATGTCGGAAGTCGCGCGCAGCGCGCGCCAGGTATCGCGTTCGCTGGATGCACTGGTAAGCGGCGTCGAGGAAAATGCAATCGATGAAGGTATCCCTTTATCGAAACTCGGCAACAAGGATGCCAAAGGCCGCCTGTTCTTCCAGACCAAATTGCAGAACATGACGCTGCCGGAAGGCCTGCCCATGGGCAAGGCCGACAATCAGATTCTCGGCGTAGTACGCGCACTGGAGGCGCAATACCCGGGACGCCCTATCGTGCTGGTATCGAAAGATATCAATATGCGCATCAAGGCGCGCGCGATGGGCTTGCCGGCCGAAGAGTATCTCAACGATCACGTACTGGAAGATACCGACCTGCTCTACTCCGGCATCATGCAATTGCCGGACGACTTCTGGATCAAGCATGCGAAGGGCATGGAATCCTGGCAGGAAAACAAGCACGGTACCGGTTATACCTTCTATCGCCTGAGCGGCCCTGTCGTGCCGACGATGCTGGTCAATCAGTTCGTCTACATGGAACCGAGGAATGGCGAAGCATCGTTCTACGGCCAGGTGCGCCAGATCAACGGCAAGACGGCGGTTCTCCAGACCCTGCGCGATTATGCACATATGAAAAACAGCGTATGGGGCGTCACCGCGCGCAACCGCGAGCAAAACTTTGCACTGAATCTGTTGATGGATCCGGAATGTGATTTCGTCACCCTGCTCGGCCAGGCCGGCACCGGTAAAACCTTGCTGGCACTGGCAGCAGGTTTGGCACAGGTACTGGAAACCAAGCTCTACAGCGAAATCATCGTGACCCGCGTGACGGTGCCAGTCGGTGAAGACATCGGTTTCCTGCCGGGTACGGAAGAAGAGAAGATGTCGCCGTGGATGGGCGCGTTCGACGACAACCTGGAAGTGCTGAACAAGTCCGACAACGATGCCGGCGAATGGGGCCGTGCGGCGACGCAGGACCTGATCCGTTCACGCATCAAGATCAAGTCGCTCAACTTCATGCGCGGCCGCACCTTCGTCAACAAGTTCCTGATCATCGATGAAGCGCAAAACCTGACGCCGAAGCAGATGAAAACACTGGTCACCCGTGCCGGCCCGGGCACCAAGATTATTTGCCTCGGCAACATCGCGCAGATCGATACGCCGTACCTGACGGAAGGCTCCAGTGGTTTGACCTACGTCGTCGATCGCTTCAAGGGTTGGGGGCACAGTGGGCACGTGACCTTGGCACGTGGCGAGCGTTCGCGTCTGGCGGATCATGCGAGCGAAGTGTTGTAAGCACACGCTGCTTCGGTGACAACAAAAAAGCCTGCTGGATTAGCAGGCTTTTTTTATCAGTTTGATTTTGGTTTTTTGGTGTTGATACTTGTATTTCTTTGATCACGCTTGAATTGCCGGGGGTAGCCCGGCGGCTACTTACTTTCTTTGCTTCGCCAAAGAAAGTAAGCAAAGAAAGGCGACCGCGGAGCCGCCGCCCCTGCGGGATTCCCGTCTGTGCAGGACAAAAAATGGGAAGCGAACGAAACTCGCCTTCGGCTCAGACAACGTTCACTTCTTTATCCATTTTCTGTCCCGCACAAACGGCTGCGTCAAAGCGGATAACAACCATAGCCTCTCTGATTTACAGAAGCAACGCACATAACGTGAAACAGCAAGGCTGTTGCTTTTGACTTGCCCGCATCTGACGTTGCCAAGGCAAGTGATCGTTAGACGGATAAAGAGCACAAACTTGTCTGAGCCGTAGGCGAGTTTGTTTGTGCTCCCGGCTGGCGATTGCTTGACTTGGGTACCCGCTTTAGCGGGCAACGGCTCCTGCGGTCGCCTTCTTTTGCTTACTTTTCTTGGCGAAGCAAGAAAAGTGAGCGGCTGCCGGGCCGCCCCCGGCATACTGAGCCACTTCGAAGAGAAAACAGCATCATCAACAACAAAACCAGAGCACCCAATAAAAAAGCACGCATATAGCGTGCTTTTTTATTAAACGGGAATGATTACAAAATCATCGTCCCCAACCACCACGCAATCGCCGCCATAAAGGCAGCCGCAGGAATCGTGAATATCCACGCCCAAACGATATTGCCGGCGACACCCCAGCGCACAGCCGACATCTTGCGCGATGCACCGACACCGACAATCGCGCCAGTAATAGTATGCGTGGTCGAAACCGGTACCCCCAAGGCCGTTGCCAGGAACAGGGTAATCGCACCGCCGGTTTCGGCACAGAAACCACCGACCGGCTTAAGCTTGGTGATTTTCTGTCCCATCGTTTTGACGATACGCCAGCCACCGAACAAGGTACCCAGACTGATCGCGGTGTAGCAGCTGATGATGACCCACCATGGCAGCGGCTCGGCTGCGGTCGATACACCTGCAGCGATCAGCAACATCCAGATAATCCCCATGGTCTTCTGCGCGTCGTTACCGCCATGACCCAGGCTGTACATTGCAGCAGAAAACAGTTGCAGTCTTCTAAACCAGCGATCCACATTGCGTGGCGTCGATCTGACGAACAACCACGATACCAGCACCATCATCAAGGAACCGAACAGGAAGCCGAGCAAAGGCGACAGCACGATGAAGGCGATGATTTTAATCAAGCCGGAAGAAATCAAGGCATCGGTACCAGCCTTGGCCACTGCGGCGCCGACCAGACCACCGATCAATGCATGCGACGAGGACGACGGCAAGCCGAAATACCAGGTCAGCACATTCCAGACTATTGCGCCGACCAATGCGCCGAATACAACGTAGTGGTCAATCACAATGGGGTCAATTGTTCCTGTCCCGATCGTCATCGCCACTTTGAGGTGGAAAACGCCAATTGCGATGAAGTTGAAAAACGCCGCCATCATCACGGCGGTTTGCGGCTTCAATACGCCGGTTGACACCACCGTGGCAATTGCATTTGCCGCGTCATGAAAGCCATTCATGAAATCGAATATCAAAGCCAATATGATCAAAAAGGCCAGGACATAAAGGCTCATGTGGAGAGTTTGCATGGATATTTATTCTTTGTTCTATCTGCGTATGTCGCTGACAAATACACCAGCAACCGCGAAACTTACAAGACCACCTTGCGCGTCATTTACAAAACAACGGCAACGCACGCCAACGTTACGCTCAATGAATCAAGCGTTCTCGACGATGATGCCTTCGATGATATTTGCGACATCTTCGCAACGATCGGTGACGGTTTCCAGCAACTCATAGATCGCTTTGAGCTTGATCAGATTGCGCACATCCGGTTCTTCACGGAACAGTTTGGACATCGCAGCGCGCATCACGTGATCGGCATCCGATTCCAGGCGATCGATTTCTTCGCAGATGGCCAGAATTTCGCGCGAGTTATCCATGTTATGCAACAGACCAACCGCAGCCTTGACCTTTTCGGTGCAGGCCAGGCACAGTTCGGCCAAACGTTTGGCTTCCGGCGTAATGGCCTTGATGTCGTACAGGGAGATCGTTTGCGCTGCATCTTCGAGCAGATCGAGGATGTCGTCCATGCGCGTAATCAACTGATGGATATCGTCGCGATCGAGAGGGGTAATGAAGGTTTTATGCAGTGCATCCAGTGTCGCATGCGTTACCTTGTCGGCCTGCTTTTCGATACCTTCAATCGCATGCACGCGGATTTCCAGATCGTCGAAATTGGTCATCAACGCGACCATCTCCTTGGCACCCTTGACGCAAAATTCTGCATGCTCGTTGAAGAGATCGAAAAATTTGCCTTCTTTCGGCAGGAGTCGTCCAAACATAATTGCTCTCTTTGAATATTAAAATATTGAAATGCGACGATGTTCGCTCAAGGCCTTGCCGGCCGGGCGAAATGAAATGATTACAGTTGAGGTCATATCGGTCATCTTGAATTAGTCGCCCTGATACAAGGCAGCCGAACCGGTATAGTTTTCAAACTTCGTGTATTGACCCAGGAAGGTCAGACGCACGCTACCGATAGGACCGTTACGCTGTTTGCCAATAATGATTTCCGCCGTGCCTTTGTCAGGCGAATCCGGGTTGTAAACCTCGTCGCGATAGATGAACAGAATCACGTCGGCATCCTGCTCGATCGCGCCGGATTCGCGCAAATCTGACATCACCGGACGCTTGTTCGGACGCTGTTCCAGCGAGCGGTTCAACTGTGACAGTGCAATCACCGGACAATTGAGCTCCTTCGCCAAACCTTTCAGGTTACGCGAAATTTCTGAGATTTCCGTCGCCCGGTTTTCACCGGAAGAGTTGGCAGACATCAGTTGCAGGTAATCGATGATGATCAAGCCGAGCTTGCCGCACTGACGCGACAGGCGCCGCGAGCGGGCGCGCAATTCGATCGAATTCAATGCCGGCGTTTCATCGATGTACAACTGCGCATCGTTCATCTTTTGAATCGCATGCGTCAGACGCGGCCAGTCTTCATCGGCCAATTTTCCTGTACGCAAGCGATGCTGATCCAGCCGTCCGACCGAGCCCAGCATACGCATTGCCAATTGTGTACCGCCCATCTCCATCGAGAAGACTGCAACCGGCAAGCCGCTTTCGATTGCGACGGTTTCACCAATATTGATCGAGAATGCGGTTTTACCCATCGAAGGACGACCGGCGACGATGATCAGGTCGCCCGGCTGCAGGCCGGACGTCATGCGGTCCAGATCGGCAAAGCCTGTCGGTACACCGGTGATATCGCTGGTGCTGTCGCGGTTGTACAGTTCGTCGATACGCTCAACGACTTGCGTCAACAGCGGTTGAATTTCCTGGAAACCCTGGGCGCCACGCGAACCCTCTTCCGCAATCGCAAAGATCTTGGACTCGGCCTCATCCAGCATCTGCTTGACTTCCTTGCCTTGCGGATTGAAAGCCTGGCCGGAAATTTCATCCGAGACGGTGATCAGCTTGCGCAGAATGCCACGGTCGCGCACGATTTCAGCATAGCGGCGAATATTGGCGGCAGACGGCGTGTTTTGCGCCAGTGCATTCAGATAGGAGACGCCGCCTACTTCTTCTGCCTTGCCGCTATTGGTCAAGGCCTCGAATACCGTAATCACGTCGGCGGGGCGGGAGCCATTGATCAGTCTGACGATGTGCTGAAAAATGATGCGGTGATCGTAACGGTAAAAATCGTCCTGATGGACGAAGTCTGCAATACGGTCCCATGCCGCATTGTCCAACAACAAGCCGCCGAGGACGGATTGCTCGGCTTCTATCGAATGCGGGGGAACGCGAAGGGAATCTACTTGCGGATCGGCACGGTTGTTCATGGCGCGAATTATACCTGCTACAGGTGTGCGCTTTCAGAAAATGGGCAATAAAAAAGCCGGGAAAACCCGGCTTTTTCTAGGCAACGAGTGCCAGACATGCTTTAAATAAACTTAAGCGTGTTCGCCAACGATGGTGATCGTGACTTCAATGACAACGTCAGTGTGCAATGCAACAGCAACGGTGTGGTCGCCGGTTACTTTCAACGGGCCGGTTGGCATGCGAACTTGTGCTTTTTCAACAGCAAAACCTTGCTTGGTCAACGCTACGGCGATATCGGCGTTGGTAACGGAACCGAACAAACGGCCATCCACACCCGATTTTTGCGAAATTTGAACGGTTTGTCCGGTCAGTTTTTCACCTTGCGCTTGCGATGCAGCCAGTTTTTCCGCTGCGATTTTTTCCAGCTCTGCGCGCTTGACTTCAAATTCAGCAACGGCAGCGGTCGTCGCGCGACGAGCTTTACGTTGTGGAATCAGGAAGTTACGTGCATAACCGTCTTTTACTTTAACGATTTCACCGAGATTGCCGAGATTAACGACTTTTTCTAACAGAATGACTTGCATGTTTTTCTCCTATTTCAGTCGTTAATTATGCGTTGTGCAGATCGGTGTACGGCAACAGCGCGAGGAAACGTGCGCGCTTGATTGCTGTATCGACTTGACGTTGATAGATTGCTTTGGTGCCGGTCAGACGTGCCGGCATGATTTTGCCGTTTTCCTGAACGAAGTCTTTCAGTGTGTCTACGTCTTTGTAGTCAACTTGTTCTACGTGTGCAGCTGTGAAGCGGCAGAATTTTTTACGCTTGAACAAAGGGTTTTGTTGTTTGCGTTTTTCTTTCAGTTTGCTTTTGTCGAATTTTTTACCGAATGCCATTTTGGGCTCCTGTATCTAAATGTGGGTCTCGAAATCTGTGAGATGGAAAACAAGGCTTTTGCTGTTACGGCTTTTACGTGCCAGGAAACCTGTGAACTGAAATGTTCCGCCTAACTCGGCTTGATTGAATCTGCCTGAAATTTCTCCCGCGGCAATCGCGGCAATCTCAAACTCGATCAATCGTGGAACACCTGCTTCGATTTGTTGCGAACTGTGCAGCAAAACTGCTGACACAATCGGAACGCCTGCCGGGGTATAGCGCAAAATTTCACGCTCGGCGATGGTGGCGACAAACTGAAGCTGATTCACTCTCCTGATACGTCGTCGCAATAATTAGGCAGCAGGTGCCTCGGTGCGATGGCTCTTGGCAGCATCTTCCTTCTGCACAGCCTTCATCATTGGCGATGGCGCGGTTTCAGCCTTCTTCATTTTCACGGTCAGATGACGCAGAACGGCATCGTTGAATTTGAAGCCGGTTTCGATTTCTGTCAGCGTTTCGCCGTCACATTCGATGTTCAGGCAGACGTAGTGGGCTTTGGCCAGTTTCTGGATCAGGTACGCCATTTGACGGCGGCCCCAGTCTTCCACGCGATGAACAACACCACCGCGTGCGGTGACGATGCCTTTGTAGCGTTCGATCATTGCAGGCACTTGCTCGCTTTGATCCGGATGGACGATAAATACGATTTCATAATGACGCATGTAAGCTCCTTTTGGACGGATTGAAGATTGCCCACCCCGGCGTCAAGACGAGTGTGGGAAGAGGAAAACCGGTAATCATACGCGCAGAGACCCGAAAACTCAACGCTTTCAGGTATTTATCGCCATTCTCCATGCTGATTTTGTAGATAAATCGGCAAATGGCTTGCGTTTAAGCATGCACTGTATAAAAATACAGACTGTTTATATAAACAGCCCGCAGCACGACATCACTCACGCAAGGCGCATGCAATGATCAAACTGACAGCTCGCCAGGAACAGATCCTGAACCTGATTCGCGACGCCATAGAAAACACTGGCTTCCCGCCTACACGCGCGGAAATCGCGGCAGAACTCGGCTTTCGTTCTGCCAACGCAGCAGAAGAACATTTGCAGGCCCTGGCACGCAAAGGTGCAATCGAAATCTCGCCCGGCACTTCGCGCGGCATTCGTCTGCGCGACATGGGCGGCACAAGATCGGACAGAAGCGGCGCGCAACTATCGTTGCCGCATCCGGCACTGATGCAATTGAACCTGCCCCTGGTAGGACGCGTGGCGGCCGGTTCGCCGATTCTGGCGCAGGAGCATATCGAAGCCACGTATAACGTCGACAAATCGCTGTTTTCCGCCAAGCCCGACTTTCTGCTGAAAGTACGCGGCATGTCGATGCGCGATGCTGGCATCCTCGACGGCGATTTGCTGGCGGTGAAAAAAATCGACAGCGCCAAGAACGGCCAGATCGTAGTCGCCCGTCTGGGTGATGACGTCACGGTCAAGCGTTACAAGAAGACCGGTTCCTTGATTGAGCTGTTACCGGAAAACCCTGATTTCCAACCCATCCGCGTCGATCTTGAACACGATGATTTTGCGCTGGAAGGCCTGGCCGTCGGCTTGATGCGTACCTGGAATTGAACGACTAGACAGTTCGCTCGACAGTTTTTTAGCTGCCGTTTTTTTGCTTCGCCAAAATTTGCTTCGCAATACCGCGCAAAATATTGACCTCTTCCGTTTCCAGCTGCGTACGGGAAAACAGGCGTTTCAGGCGCGGCATCAGCTTCTTCGGATTGTCGGCATCGAGAAAATCTATCGCCACCAAGGCCTGTTCCAGATGCGCGTACATGCCCTCGATTTGCGCCATGCCCGCTGCTTCTCCCTGAAAGCCAATATTGCTGACTGCCGACGGCGCATCAACTATGGCCGCCATGCGCGCCTCATACGCCAGCACTTGCACCGCCTGCGCCAGATTCAGCGATGAATAATCCGGGTTGGCCGGTATGTTGATCAGCACGTTGCACTTTTCCACAATCTCGTTCGGCAAGCCGAAGCGTTCATTGCCGAATATCACGGCCGCCTGCAAGCCAGCCTCGTCGGCCAGGCGCGTTGCCAGTTCTCGCGGCGTAATGACAGGTGGCGAAAACTCGCGCAAGCGCGCAGTTACCGCTGCTGCATAGTTGCAATCCGCCAGCGCCTCTTCAATCGAGCCGACTATCCGTGCCGACGCCAGAATATCCTGTGCGCCGCTGGCAAAAGCAATTGCTTCTTCCTGCATCGCCGCATCGGGAAAGCGCGGATTGACCAGCACCAGCTCGGAAAAACCCATGTTTTTGATGGCGCGCGCTGCAGCACCGATATTGCCTGGGCGGCTGGTTTCGACCAGCACAAAGCGCAGGCGATTGAAAAGAGGCATGTCGGTTTGTGGCAGGTTCATTTAAAATAGCGACATTGCGCGGTAGGAATCATGTCGAAATGACAGCTCCATGCCGCATCGCTCATTAATTTCAATTTAGGTGGATAGCCGTCGCTTGCGCGACAGCGTCGCCATTTTAACGGAATCTCTATGCATCCCATGCTTAATACGGCGATCAAGGCTGCTCGCCGTGGCGCTGCCATCATCAATCGCGCATCCTTCGATCTCGATCGCGTTAAAGTCACGGAAAAGAATCCGAATGATTTTGTCACCGAAGTCGATCAGGCTGCCGAACAGGCGATCATCGAGGTTCTGAAAACCGCTTATCCGGATCACGCCATTCTGGCCGAAGAATCCGGTGCCTCCGCCAATCTGCACGACGATAACGAAAACGTCTGGATCATCGATCCGCTCGACGGCACCACCAACTTCATTCACGGCTTTCCGCAATACTGCGTCTCGATCGCCTTGCAACAACGCGGCCAGATCACGCAAGCCGTCGTCTACGACCCGACTCGCAACGATTTGTTTACCGCCACCAAAGGTGCCGGCGCCTATTTAAACGAGAAACGCATACGCGTCACCAAGCGCGACAAGATCGCCGATGCATTGATCGGCACCGGTTTCCCGTGCCGCGCCACCGACAACATCGATGAATATCAGAAAATGTTCAAGATCATGACGCAAAACTGCGCCGGCCTGCGCAGCCCGGGTTCCGCTGCACTCGACCTGGCTTATGTTGCTTGCGGACGTTTCGACGGTTTCTTTCAAAAAGGTTTGCTGCCATGGGATATGGCAGCCGGCTCGCTGCTGATCACCGAATCCGGCGGCATCATGGGCACCTTTGAAGGTGAGTCCGACTACCTGTACAAGGGTGATGTACTGGCCGGCACACCGAAAGTATTCGCACAAATGGTGTCACTGCTGAGCCCGTTCGCAAAATAATCGAGCCATCCCGCTAGCCGGCAACTATTCCCCGGCTAGCAGCCCGCTGCTGTTATACTCGCCCCACGCGGCATATCTCCAGTCACCTTGCCGCTGTCTCTTGACGTCACCCCCAATCCGTTTGCCTGCGACTGGCGCCCTCTGCGGCGACAGGCCGATAATTTTCTATTGAGTTTTCATGTCCTTTACTGACCTCGGCCTCGCCGATGGAATTGTGCGCGCCGTCACCGAACACGGTTACAGCATCCCTACCCCGATTCAAGCACAGGCGATCCCGGCCGTACTGGCCGGCGGCGATCTGCTGGCCGGTGCACAAACCGGGACTGGCAAAACTGCCGGTTTCACCCTGCCGATTTTGCACCGTCTTGCCACCAGCGGCACACCGCATGCATCGGCTTCCGCACAACGCCCTATCCGCGCCCTGGTGTTGACACCTACCCGCGAACTGGCGGCACAAGTTGAAGAAAGCGTGCGCACTTACAGCAAGTATTTGAATCTGAACTCCGCTGTTATCTTCGGTGGCGTCGGCATCAATCCGCAAATCAAGTTGCTGAAGCACGGCGTCGATATTCTGGTCGCCACGCCCGGCCGTTTGCTGGACCATATGCAGCAAGGCACCGTCAATCTGAGCAAGGTGGAAATCCTGGTTCTCGACGAAGCCGACCGCATGCTCGACATGGGTTTTATCAAGGACATTCGTCGCGTACTCGCCGTACTGCCGAAGAATCGCCAGAATTTGTTGTTCTCGGCCACCTTCTCCAATGAGATCAAGGCACTGGCCGATGGCTTGCTGAATTCGCCTGCCATGATTGAAGTTGCACGTCGCAATTCCACCGTTGAAGTCATCGAACAGAAAATCCATCCTGTGGATCGCGACAAAAAACATCCTATGCTCGCGCATCTGATCAAGACCAATAACTGGTCGCAAGTGCTGGTCTTCACCCGCACCAAGCACGGCGCCAACAAACTGGTCGAGCAACTGGAAAAAGACGGCATCAGCGGCATGGCAATCCACGGCAACAAGAGTCAGTCCGCACGCACACGCGCGCTGAGCGAATTCAAGGATGGCAGCCTGCAGGTATTGGTCGCCACCGATATCGCCGCCCGCGGTATCGACATCGATCAGCTGCCGCACGTCGTCAACTACGACTTACCGAATGTGCCGGAAGATTACGTGCATCGCATCGGTCGTACCGGCCGCGCCGGCGCCACCGGTGAGGCAGTATCGCTGGTATGCGTCGATGAACTGGATATGCTGAAAGACATCGAAAAACTGATCAAGCGCAAATTGCCGTCGGAAGTGATCGTCGGTTTTGAACCGGATCTGAATGCCAAGCCACAACCGATCCAGCGCCGCAGCAACGACGCACCGGGCCGCAGACCGCAAGGACGTGGCAATGCGCCAGCCAAATCCGCCAAGGCACCTGGAGCCAAGCCAAGCGGTCCCAACGGTCAGGTGCGCAGCTTCGGCGGCAATGCCAATGCACGTCCGGCTGCGCCACACCGCTCGGGCGGCCGCGGCCGATAAACTGCAGCGGCTGCGCCTCCGCGACGCAGCCGCTGCAGGATAGGCATGCAAGGTTTTACATCGCAACACCCAACAAAATCGATCTCGTCGAATACAATGGCATCTTTGTTTTTGCCTGGCATATTTCAAGCTTTACCGGCTGAAATACCCAGGCAAAATCACTGAAAGAAACTTTGGAATCCACTATGTCGTCGGCAAGCACAAACGCAAGTCCTCCCTCAGCAAGCGAAAAGCACACACCGATGATGCAGCAATATCTGCGCATCAAGGCTGAGCATCCGGAAACGCTGCTGTTTTACCGGATGGGCGATTTCTACGAAGTGTTTTTCGAGGATGCGGAAAAGGCTTCACGTCTGCTCGGCATCACACTGACGCAACGCGGCTCCTCTAACGGCAATCCGATCAAGATGGCCGGCGTGCCTTTTCACGCGGTCGATCAATATCTTTCCAAACTGGTCAAGCTGGGCGAATCGATTGCGCTGTGCGAACAGATAGGCGATCCGGCTACCAGCAAGGGGCCGGTGGAGCGCAAGGTATTGCGCGTGATTACACCGGGCACACTGAGCGATTCCGATCTGCTGCCGGAAAAATCCGAGCAGCCTCTGCTCGCACTGTATAGCACGACGCAGCGCAAGACGATCACTATCGGCCTGGCCTGGCTATCGATGGCAAGCGGTGCGTTGAAGTTGATGGAATTCACCACCGATGCCAGGAATGCCGCTACGCGTCTGAAGCATGAACTCGAACGCATTGCACCGGCCGAGGTTCTATTGCCGGGCAGCATAGACGGCCCGGATTCCGATTATGCGTTCGCAAAAAACACCACCGTACCGGACTGGCATTTCGACATCGCACACGGCAGCAAGGCCTTGCATGAACAGCTCAAGGTGTCCACTCTTACCGGCTTCGGTGCCGAGCACCTGAATGCCGCCATCGGCGCTGCCGGCGCCTTGCTGCGTTATGCGCAAGCCACGCAGGGCAAAGGCCTGCAGCATGTACGCGCACTCACGGTAGAAACCGAAAACGAATTCATCGGTCTCGATGCCGCGACCCGCCGTAATCTGGAGTTGACCGAAACCATACGCGGCCAGGATAACAATTCCGCGACGCTGTTTTCGCTGCTGGATCACTGCCGCACGGCGATGGGTTCGCGCCTGCTGCGGCACTGGCTGCATCATGCGCGACGCGATCAGGCAGTCGCACGTGCGCGCCATGCCGCGATCAATGCCCTGATGCGCACCGATGCCTGCACCGGCCTTGCCTCCACGCTGGCATCGGTACCGGATGTCGAACGCATTGCCACTCGCATCGCGCTGCAATCGGCGCGTCCGCGCGATCTGGCCGGCATGCGCGGCGGCTTGCAGCAACTACCTTCATTGCGCGCCTACGTTTCGATGTGCAATCAGGATGCCGATGCGCCGTTGCTGAAAACCATACACGATGCGCTCGCCACGCCGAGCGAATGCCTGGATCTGGTGGAGCGCGCGATTGCGCTGGAGCCAGCAGCCATGGTGCGCGACGGCGGCGTGATTGCGCGCGGTTTCGATGCAGAACTGGATGAGTTGCGTGGGCTGTCGGAAAACGCCGGGCAATTCCTGGTCGATCTGGAAACGCGCGAACGTACGCGTACCGGCATCAATAATCTGCGCGTCGAATACAACAAGGTGCACGGTTTCTATATCGAAGTCACACACGGCCAGACCGACAAGGTACCGGACGATTATCGCCGTCGCCAGACGCTGAAAAATGCCGAACGCTACATCACGCCGGAATTGAAAGCCTTTGAAGACAAGGCCCTGTCGGCACAGGAGCGTGCGCTGGCGCGGGAAAAATATTTGTACGATCAGGTGCTGCAGCAGATGGCGCAACATATCGGCACACTGCAAAACATTGCCCATGCGCTGGCACAGCTCGATACGCTGGTCGCACTTGCCGAACACGCATTGCGACACAACTGGTGCGCACCGCAATTGATTGCCGAACCGACGATTGCAATAGAACAGGGGCGCCATCCGGTGGTCGAGAACCACATCGAGCGCTTTATCGCCAACGACTGCCTGCTCAACAATGAGTCACGTCTGCTATTGATCACCGGTCCCAATATGGGTGGTAAATCGACCTATATGCGGCAGGTCGCGCTCATCACCCTGCTGGCCTATGTCGGCAGTTTTGTGCCGGCCACCAGCGCCACCATAGGCCCGATCGATCGCATCTTCACACGCATAGGTGCAGCCGACGATCTGGCTGGCGGTCGCTCGACCTTCATGGTCGAGATGACGGAATCGGCGGCCATCCTCAACGGCGCCACGGAAAACTCACTGGTATTAATGGATGAAGTCGGGCGCGGCACCTCCACCTTTGACGGTCTGGCGCTGGCCTGGGCCATCGCCAGACATTTGATTGACAGCACCAGAAGCTTTACCCTGTTCGCCACCCATTATTTTGAACTGACGCAGTTGCCGGAGGTCCATCCTTCTGCAGCCAACGTGCATTTGTCGGCAGTGGAACACAAGGACAGCATCGTGTTTCTGCACGCCGTACAGGCCGGTCCTGCATCGCAAAGTTATGGCCTGCAGGTTGCGCAACTGGCCGGCGTACCGCAAGCAGTGATCCGGGCCGCACGCAAACATCTGGCCACGCTGGAAGCGAATTCGATGCAGGCTACGCCGCAGTTCGATCTGTTTGCCGACCCCGATCACCTGATCCCGACCTCCGATGTGGAAACTGCAATGGCGCAGCCATCCGCGCTGGACGAAGCGCTGGCGGACATCAATCCGGACGCGCTATCGCCGCGCGACGCGCTGGATGCACTTTACAGACTCAAGGAGCTGAGCAATCAGCACAGGGAAAAATGAAAGCATTCGTTTTCCGTTGCGTAACATGCCTCGTGTTGCTGCAAGCGCCATGGGCGCATGGCACGCCGGCAAGTCCGTTCAGCTTCGGTGTCATTGCAAAACAGCTCAAGGCAGCGAACGGCGAAGCCACGGTACGCAATGCGATTGCCGAAAGCGATGCCGACAATCTGGCATTCGTCGTCGCCAACGGCATCAAGGCAGTCGATGAGCCATGCACCGATACCGTATACAAGAATCGCCGCGCCTTGCTGAATAGCGCAAAGAACGGCTTGGTCGTTTCCATCACTGCCAGCGATTGGGCGCAATGCGTCAATGCGAAAAATCGCTCCATTGCAACCGACCGCATCAGCCGTTTGCGCGATCTGTTCTTCGCAGATGAATTTTCTCTGGGTGACAGCAAGATTCCCCTGATTCGTCAATCGTCAATGCCGCAATTCCGCATGTATGCAGAGAATATGCGCTGGCGCATCAATGACGTGATGTTTGCGACCATTAACCTTCCATCCAACAATAATAATTATTTGAATGCAGCTGGCCGCAACAGTGAATTTGAAGACCGGCAGATTGCCAATACAGATTGGCTGAAACGGCTTTTCCTGACGGCAAAAATCGGCAAGCTCGATGGCATCGTGCTGTTTTGCGATGGCAATCCGTTTGTGCCGGCAGAACACACATCGTTTTTCTCGTCCGACAACAAACGTGAGGGTTATGCCAATATCCGGCGTCAAATCATGGCGTTTGCCGCAAAATTTCCAGGCCGCATTCTGATCGTTCACAGCGATCAGAATGCGCACCAGGTATCAGCCCCAAGAAACATCGACTGGCACGGCAATATAGGCACCTTCCGCGCCGACACGCCATGGCGCAAAATCTCGGTCGACTCTGCACTGCCGCAACTATTCACCGCCATCAACCCTGCATTGTCGGTGCAGACTGTGCATCGATAGAAGTGGCAAGGAATTCGCATTTTCCTGAAATACCGGCAATAAAAAAGGATGCGTTAAACGCATCCTTTTTTATTGCCGGTCGCTGTGCCTGCACAACGACCCCGTACAGCCAGTTATCAGTGTATCGGATGCGTGCGGAAGTGATCTCCCTCTTCGCCTTCATCATCGTCAGATCCATGATGATGGCCATGCGCACCGTGTACATGACCATGTGCGATTTCTTCTTCCGTCGCTGCGCGTACGTCGGTCACTTTCAATGCAAAGCGCAAGGCCATGCCGGCCAGTGGATGATTACCATCCAGCACCACTTTATCATCGGCGATATCGGTGACGGTGAAAATCAGCGGCTGCTCATCTTCATCTTCGGTTTCCGGCGAACCTTCAAACTGCATGCCTACTTCCAGCGGTGTCGGAAGACGACCGCGTGGCTCGATCTTGACCAGGTCGGGATCGTAATCGCCGAAGGCATCATGCGGCTCAACCTGAATGGTGTCTTCAAAACCGACTTCCTTGCCGTCCAGCGCTTCTTCAATCTTTGGCAGCGTGTTTTCATAGCCGCCATGCAGATAGACCATGGGGTCACGGCTTTCTTCAATCAAATCGCCTTGAGCGTCCGACAATTTGTAATCCACGGTCACGACCGTATCTTTGGCAATCTTCATGATGATCCTTTCATTTTATGTAGCCGCCATTATACCCGCCGGAATATTCCATGAATACGCCGCATTCACTCTGTACAGACTAGTCGGCAATATATAATGACGCCATGAAAAAACTGACTCTTTTAGGCGGCATCACCGCCGCAGAATTTTTGCGCGATTACTGGCACAAGAAACCCTTGCTGATTCGCCAGGCCATTCCTGCCTTTCAAGCCTTGCTGTCACGCGAAGAACTGTTTGATCTGGTCAAGAGCGATGAAGTGGAATCGCGCCTGATTACACAGCATAAAAATCAATGGAAGATGGACAGCGGCCCTTTTGAGCAAGTTCCGCCACTCAAGCAGAAAAACTGGACCTTGCTGGTGCAAGGCGTCAATCTGCACGACGATGCAGTGGATGCATTGATGCGGCAGTTTGATTTTGTGCCGGATGCACGCCTCGACGATCTGATGATCAGCTATGCGACCGAAACCGGCGGCGTCGGTGCACACTTCGATTCCTACGACGTCTTTCTATTGCAGGCGCACGGCCATAGACGCTGGCGCATCAGCGCGCAAACCGATCTGACATTGGTCGATGGGATGCCGTTGAAGATCCTGAAGAATTTTCAAGCCGAGCAGGAATTCATCCTCGCACCCGGCGATATGCTCTACCTGCCACCGCAGTACGCGCATGAAGGCGTCGCCATGGATGAGTGCATGACCTACTCGATAGGCTTCCGCGCACCGTCCTATCAGGAATTGGGTGAAGCATTCCTGGAGTCGATGATCGACTCCATCGATTTGCCCGGACGTTATGCCGACCCTGAGTTGAAAGTACCCAAGCAGCGGGCGGAAATCAGCCGCGCGATGCTGACACGCGTCACGTCTGAACTGAACAAAGTGAGTTTCACGCCGGAGGATATTGCACTTTTTCTGGGCGAGTATTTATCCGAACCCAAGGCGCACATCTATTTCGATGCGCCTGAACCGATATTGACAGCCGCCCGCTTTGCACAAAAAGCCAAGAAAAATGGCGTCCGGCTTTCCCGCAAAACGCAAATGCTGCATCACAACAATTACATCTTTATTAATGGCACCTCATTCGAGGTCGGTCCGGAAGATTTAACCATTCTGCAGGTTTTGGCCAATGAACGTTCCTTGTCGGCCGCGCTGCTTGTAACGGCATCGCC
Organism: Herminiimonas arsenicoxydans; assembly: GCA_000026125.1. Lineage (GTDB taxonomy): Bacteria > Pseudomonadota > Gammaproteobacteria > Burkholderiales > Burkholderiaceae_D > Oxalicibacterium > Oxalicibacterium arsenicoxydans. The sequence goes on from CU207211.1 coordinate 2,174,177, forward strand.
AGATGTGATCGAGGCCCTGCACACCTGGCATCAGGATGGCTGGCTCACTTTACAATAGCGGCAAAAGAGCGAAATTGACGGAAGTATCCGGCACGGCATGATGCCTGCATGATTTTTTGATCTTTGCCATAAAGCATCATGCAAACCTTATACTTACCAAAATGTAAAACTGTTGTGCCATAAGCAAAAAGAAGCGCTATAATTATCGGTTAGGAAGGTTTCGTTTCATCGCACCGCAGCATTATGGTTCGAAATACGTACGAAGCACCCTATAGAGCGATAATTACCGGTAATTATTCATCGCAAATTAATATCAACCCTGACTATTATTGAAAGATAATCATGACAAAATCCTTGCTGATCGCATCCCTGTTGGCTATCGCTTTGACCGCTTGCTCGAAAAAAGAAGAAGCACCTGCACCAGCTGTTGAAGTAGTCGTTCCAGCAGCTCCTGCTGCTGAAGCTGCTCCTGCTGCACCAGCTGCTCCTGCTCCTGCTGCTGAAGCTGCTCCTGCTGCTCCTGCTGCTGAAGCCGCTCCTGCTGCTCCTGCTGCTGAGCCAGCACCAGCTGCAAAATAATCCAGTTTCCTGGATGAAAAAGCCGACCATCAGGTCGGCTTTTTTTATGTCTTTTTCAAATACGCCATGCAACACAAGCACAGCGCCATCTTAACGATCCGCAACTTCCAGCCAAGCAAAGCCCTCTTCCTGGCATGCGATCATCACCTCGATGCGCTCTGTTACTGCGTCGGTTAATGCGGCCCTTGCAAGCTCAGGCGTATTGTTTTTAAGACTCAGGTGCGCACCGACTACGCGTTTGAGTCGAGACTTATCCAGTCCACTCAAAATTTCACCAGCCATCTGATTCGATAAATGCCCGTAGTCCCCGCCGATACGCTGCTTCAGCGATGGTGGATAAGCGGAATCCCGCAGCATCTGAATATCGTGATTGCATTCAAGCATCAAGGCATCACAAGCTGCCAGTGCTTCAATCAAATGTGCAGTCGCATGGCCGGCATCCGTTAATACGCCCAGTCGCAACGCACCGTCGCTCGCCACATACTGCACCGGCTCACGCGCATCATGCGGCACCGTATAAGGCGACAACTCCAGATCACCGATTGCAAAAACAGCACCGTCTCGACATATATGGATTTCCACGTCGTCGCAACGATCTCGCGTCGCCTGATAAGTACCAAAGGTAAGCCAGACCGGTAAACGATGACGCCGTGCGAACTTGAATACGCCACCTACATGGTCTTGATGTTCGTGAGTAACGATGATACCGGCCAGATCGGCCGGCAATAATTGCAGTCGTTCGAGGCGACGTTCGGTTTCCCTAATGCCGAAGCCGCAATCCAGCATGACGGTAGTGCGTGTCGTGCCGGATTGGGTAGAAATGAGTAAGGCGTTTCCTTCACTGCCACTGCCGAGGCTGGCAAATTTCAAGCGCAAACCTCGTCAGTCGCATCCATACAAAAATATTATTTCAATTGCTCATTCAACAAAGTGAGAATCTTTTCACCTGTTTTGGAAACTTCCGGCTTGCCTTCATTATTCAACACGGAAATCCTGCTCGAATCGGCAGTACCCTTGACGGACACGCGATACTTGGCAGCCGCCTTGTCTTTCTCAGCCTTGGAGCCGAAGGTGAACAGATTTCCGAAGAAACCCTTTTTCTCGGTCGTTTTTGCATCATCGCCCTGATCGACGTAACGCACGAAATACAGACCTTGTGTACGGTCACGATCTTCGACGGTAAAGCCGACACGATCCAGTGCCAGGCCGACACGACGCCATGCGCGATCGAAGCTTTCTTCTACCTGCACATAGTTGCCGGCAGTATTCTTGACCAGTTTTGCACGCGACGATTGCGCTACGACATTCGCAACAGCAGCTTTGGCACGCGTGCCCTCGACGCCAAGCTGTACCATCAGGCGCGACAGGAATTCGGCTTCCAGATCAGGATCGGAAGGGCGTGCAGTCCAGACTGTGGTTTCCTTGTCCGTACCGGTCAGTACTTCTTCAGCGCCACGATGGCTGACATAAATTTCGGTTGCACCATCGCCGCGACGTTCCAGGCGGGTACGGAATTTATCCCGCTCCCCGGTTGAATACAGCGAATCGAAAATCTTGCCGAGTGAATTGCGTATGAAATCCTGCGGAATCTTGGCGCGATTTTCTGCCCAGTCGGTTTCCATCACACCGGATTGCGGCGCTTCGAGATTGATCAAGAAACCGTTGTCCTGCCAGAAGTCCTTGATCTGCGGCCACAGTGCTTCAGGCGTCTGATTGACGACCAGCCAACGCTGCGAACCGTCGCGCTCTACGCGCACGTCAGACAAGGCTTTAGGAGCAACCGTCGCAGCCTGTTCAGCCGGACGCGCTCCCTGCTGCGCGTTGTACGCAGATGCAGTTGCCGTACCGCGATTCGCGTCCGGCAGTGTATAGCGATTTTCGCGTTGCAGTTGTGTGAGATCGGGCGGAATTTCCAGCGTAGGCGTCTTTTTTACCTCGCTTTTGTAATCGATACGACTCGGTTCCAGCATTGAACTGATGGAACTGCATCCAGCCAGGCTGGTGAGCGCGAGCACGTAAATCATTCCACGTTTTGCGAAGCTGCTTTGAGCCATGTAAGAAATCTTCCGAGTAATATTGTGAATACTTAAAAAGTCTGTTCAGCAGCCAGTGCCGGGGCTTCCGTTAAATCGGGGCTTATTGTAATACACCCGATTCACGCATCGCCGCCCGCACGATATCGTGGTATTCCGCTGCCAGCGGCACGATAGGCAGGCGCATGCCGGATGGAATCAGGCCGATTTCTGCCATCGCCCATTTCAAAGGCACCGGATTCGGTTCAATGAACAACTTGTTATGCAAAGGGACAAGCTTGTTGTTGATGGCGATCGCTTCGGCTACGCGCTGATTGATCGCCGCATCGCATAATTGATGCATGCCGCGTGGCGCGATGTTCGCAGTCACGGAAATGTTGCCGTTTGCACCGCACAGCATCAAGGCCATTGCAGTAGCATCGTCGCCGGAATAGACGGCAAAATCTTTTGGTCGTAAACGCATCAGGTCAATGCCACGGCTGATGTTGCCGGTCGCATCCTTGACGCCAATGACGCTTGGGATCTGCGCCAGACGCAGGATGGTTTCATTCGACATGTCGGCCACGGTACGGCCCGGCACATTGTAAAGAATCGCCGGCAGATCGACTGCTTCAACGATTTTCTTGAAATGCTGATACATGCCTTCTTGCGTCGGGCGATTGTAATAAGGGACGACCTGCAGCGATGCATCCGCGCCGACATCCTTGGCAAACTGGGTCAGTTCGATCGCTTCCGATGTGGAGTTGCCGCCGGTGCCGGCGATAATCGGAATGCGCTTGGCCGTATGTTCGACCGCGACACGGATCAGCTCGCAATGTTCATCAACCGAAACGGTAGGCGATTCGCCTGTGGTGCCGACGATCACGATACCGTCGGTGCCTTCTGCGATATGCCAATCAATCAATTTACGCAGTCCCGGCAAATCGAGTGCGCCGTCAGCGTGCATGGGAGTAACGATTGCGACTATGCTGCCCTGAATCATAATAGTGTGAACGAAAAATTGAAGATTATTAGATTGTAGCGGATCGTCCGCTTGTATGGTGCAGTCTTGCTGTGAATGAATATCAAATTAAACGAAGATTTTCCGGCGCCGGTCTGAGCCGACTCTTGATGACACATATTCTTTGCACCATGGCTGGTTTCGGATCGTTGACATAGCCATCTTCATAGGCGATTACCTGCAAATCGTGTTCGCGAGCGATTTCGAGCAATTCACCGTGTCGCAGCAGGAAATCCGGATTCGACGGTTTGCCAAACTGCTCATTGCCCAACGCAAAGGTTTCGTAAATCAGGATGCCGTTCAGCGCCAGACTGCCGATCAAGGCCGTCCACAGAGGTCTATGCAGGTAGTTCACCACGACGATGCCGGCAAAACGCTCATCGGCAAACGGCCAGTCCTGCCCGGGATTATCGGCTTCCAGATCCGCCTGCTGGGTCTGGATGCCGGCACCTGCGGCCAGCGCCAGCGACTCTGCATTACGGTCTACTGCCAGTACGGAATATCCCTGTCCCGCCAGCAAACGGCTGTGGCGCCCCGCGCCACATGCCAGATCCAGCACTTCACCGGGCGGGATCAGATGTGCGAAACGCGCTACCCATGCAGAGGCTCGCTCCATGCCTGCATGTACCGCTTCGCTGGAGTCGGGCAAAGCCATCACTTGTAACCCAGACCCATTGCATCGCGCACTTCACGCATGGTTTCCTGCGCCAGCGCACGTGCCTTGTCGCGACCATCGGCAACGATGGCGCGCACCAGCGACGGATCGTCGATATATTTCTGCGCACGTTCACGCATCGGTTCCTGCTCTTTCAACACGCCTTCGATCACCGGCTGCTTGCATTCGAGACAGCCGATGCCGGCGGAAGTGCAACCTTTGACTACCCACTCCCTGGTCGGCGCATCGGAATACACCAAATGCAATTGCCACACCGGACACTTCTCCGGATCACCCGGATCGGTACGGCGCACACGCGCCGGATCGGTCGGCATCGTGCGGATTTTCTTCGTCAGGCTCTCTTTGTCTTCGCGCAAGCTAATCGAATTGCCATAGCTCTTGGACATTTTCTGGCCATCCAGTCCCGGCATACGGGAGGATTCGGTCAGCCGCGCCTGCGGTTCCAGCAGAATCTGTTTGCGCGTCCCGGCCAGATAGCCGAACAGGCGTTCACGATCGGTTTCGCTGATGCTTTGCACGCTATCCAATAGGGTTTTCGCCCAGCCTAAAGCCTCGGCATTACCCTGCTCCTGATACGTCGTACGCAATTCCTTGTATTGCTTGGCTTGTTTGCCGCTCAGCTTTTGCAAGGTTGCAGCAACTTTTTCTTCAAAGCCTTTTTCCTTGCCGTACAAGTGATTAAAGCGGCGCGCGATCTCGCGCATCATTTCGATGTGCGGAATCTGATCGGCGCCCACCGGCACCTGCGTCGCACGATAGATCAGCACATCGGCGGCCTGCAGCAATGGGTAACCGAGAAAACCGTAAGTCGCCAGATCGCGTTCCGACAGTTTTTCCTGCTGATCCTTGTAAGTCGGCACACGCTCCAGCCAGCCCAGCGGCGTGATCATCGACAGCAGCAAATGCAGTTCCGCATGCTCGATGACTTGCGACTGAATGAACAGGCTCGATTTGGCAGGGTCGATGCCGGCGGCCAGCCAGTCGATCAACATCTCCCAGGTACTGCTCTCGATAATGCTCGGATCGTCGTAATGCGTCGTCAAGGCGTGCCAGTCGGCGACGAAAAAAAGACAAGGCACTTCGGATTGCAATTTGATCCAGTTTTTCAGTGCCCCGTGATAGTGGCCGAGGTGCATCGCGCCCGTGGGGCGCATACCGGAAACAACGCGATCAATAGACATAGTTCAGTTCAATAAAAAAGTAAGAGGGGAAACCAGTAACAGCAAACCTGTTTTTGCAATCGTCATCACCGGTACCATCCAGTAATGCAGCACCTTCAAAAACATCAGTGCCAGCACAATGAAAAAGCCGTACGGTTCCAGCTGCGCGAATTTGTAGGCGTATTTATGAGGCAGCAGGCTGGTCATGATACGCCCGCCGTCCAGCGGAGGAACCGGGAACAGATTGAAGGCGAAAATAACCAGATTGGTCAGGACGCCTGCTTGCGCCATGCGCATGAAGAATTCTTCACCTGTGTTGATGGCATGCAGAAGAATCCCGAATATCAGCCACCCCAATGCCATCACAAGATTTGCCGCCGGCCCTGCCAGTGCAACAAAGGCCATTTGTTTTTTCGGATTACGCAGATTGCCGAAATTGACCGGCACCGGCTTCGCATAGCCGAACAGGAAGGGACTGCCGACAAAATACAGCACGATAGGAATCAGCAAGGTGCCGATCGGATCGATATGCTTGATCGGATTCAGACTCATGCGCCCTTGCGCATACGCCGTCGTGTCGCCGAAATACTTGGCCGCATACGCATGCGCCGCTTCGTGCAGCGTAATGGCCAGCACGATCGGCAATGCATAGACGGAAAAAGTTTGAATAAGCTCGTTCATGTGCAGGATTTTATCAGAGGGAGTACTGCAGTTTGCCTGCAGGGGAAAGCAATCGGAGATCCTGCTTGCTGCAGGAACGGCAGTAAGCAGCAAGGAATCGGCATGAGCCGGTATTGATCAGTCAATCGTTTACAGACCAAATGGTGCAGCATCGCCGCGTCCCTGCCGCTGCAGCACAGGCTCGGGGCCGGTCAGATCGATGACTGTCGTCGGTATGAAACTGCAGGCGCCGCCATCGATGACCAGATCAACAACTTTGCTCAGGCGATCACGCACGTCATCGGGATCGGTCAGCGGCTCATCTTCACCCGGCAGAATCAGGGTAGTGCCGAGCAAAGGCTGCGCCAGTTCTTCCAGCACTGCATGCACAATACGATTTTCCGGTACGCGCAAACCTATCGTCTTGCGCGATGGATGGCTCAGACGACGCGGCACTTCCTTCGTCGCTTCCAGAATAAAGGTGTAGGCGCCCGGCGTTGCGGCTTTCAGCAGGCGGTATTGCTGATTATCGATCTTCGCATACTGGGCAATCTCGCTCAAGTCGCGACACAACAAAGTCAGATGATGCTTGTCGTCGACATTGCGTATACGTCGCAAACGCGCCACTGCATCCTTGTCGTCAAGTTGACAGACCAGCGCATAACAGGAGTCCGTCGGCAATGCGACTATGCCGCCGCCTTTGATGACCTCCACGGCCTGACTGATCAGGCGCGCCTGCGGATTTTCCGGGTGTATCTGAAAAAATTGGCTCATAAAAATAAGAATGGCGGCAACCGTCAGATCACCGCCGTATGCCTTTTCTGATTAAGGGCGAAGCCGCTTTATTGCATGCTGCGCAGTGCGGCTATCCGCTGCTCGATAGGCGGATGGCTGGAGAACAAGGCGGCAAAACCGGGTTTGTCATTGATGCCCATAGACGCCATGCCTTCCGGCAGACTGTTGGGTGCTATACCACCCAGACGCGCCAGCGCCTTCATCATCGGTTGCGGGCTGCCGAGCAATGTGGCCGCACCGGCATCCGCACGGAACTCGCGGTGACGCGAGAACCAGGCAACGATCACTGACGCCGCAATGCCGAACACGACCTGACAGACCAGCACCGTAATTGTATAGCCGATACCCTGACCGCCGTTATTGTTGCTGTCGCGCGAAGAAAGCGCACGATCCACAAAGTAACCGACCACACGCGCCAGGAATACGACGAAGGTATTCACCACACCTTGTACCAGCGTCATTGTCACCATGTCACCGTTGGCGACGTGGGCTACTTCATGCGCCAGCACTGCCTCCACTTCTTCCTTCGTCATGCTTTGCAACAAACCGGTCGACACTGCAACCAGAGCAGAATTCTTGAAGGCGCCAGTGGCGAAAGCGTTCGGCTCGCCATCATAGACCGCGACTTCCGGCATCGCGATACCGGCGCGTTCCGACAGCTTGCGCACTGAATCAATCAGCCACAACTCGGTGCTCGACGAGGGTGCCGTAATAACGCGCGCACCGGTCGACCATTTCGCCATCGGCTTGCTGATCAGCAGCGAGATGATGGCGCCGGTAAAACCGACTACCAGCGAGAACACCAGCAGCATGGGCAGATTCAGGCCGGCTTGTGAAATAAAGCGATCCACGCCTAGCAACGACAACACAATAGACATCACCGCAATGACGGCAATGTTCGTTGCAACGAAGAGGAAAATCCGTTTCATTCAATAGTCTCCAGAGGAATTAATCGCGAGTGATAAATAAGGCCATAGGCGCAAATTTCAAGAGAGCAAGAATAATGCAAGATTAGTATCTGCGCCTGCCTTTTGACTGCCAGAACAGGCCAAGCTGCTGAAAATCACCAGTCGTGCCAGACAGGTGTCACGCCGTGCGGCAATGGTGGCAACTTGCCGAGATCAATGCGCGACTCGCCAGGTCCGTGAAAATCGGAACCGCGGGACGCCAAAAAACTGTAATTCTTTGCTACTTTTGCGTAATAGTCGTATTGATCGGCCGTATGGCTGCCGGTAGTCACTTCAATGCCGGCACCGCCGAGATCCTTGAACTCCTGGAACAGGGCATCGAAGGCAAGATCGCTGAACTTGTAGCGCCCCGGATGCGCAATCACTGCAATACCGCCGGCGCCGCGTATCCATTCCACCGCATTCTGCAAGGTCGCCCAGCGATGCGGGACAAAGCCGGGCTTGCCTTCGCCCAGATAGTCGGCAAAGACGTCGTGCAAATCCTTGCTCAGGCCCAATTCAATGATATAGCGGGCGAAATGCGTACGGGAAATCAGGTCGGGATTACCGACAAACTTGAGCGCACCTTCAAATGCATCTGGAATACCTGCCGCTGCCAGCTGCGCGGAAATTTCGCGTGCACGCTGTTCACGACCGCCACGCGTGGCCGCAAGGCCCTGCACCAGCGCGGCATTCTTTTCATCAATCTGCAAACCGACAATGTGTACGGTTTGCGCGGCCCAGGTAATGGAAATTTCCACGCCAGACACAAAAGGCAGATCCAGCGCTGTCGCAGCAACACGCGCTTCTGCAATGCCACTCACTTCATCATGATCCGTCATCGCCCATACATCCACGCCATGTGCCTTCGCGCGCGCAGCCAAATCCGCCGGCGTCAACGTCCCGTCGGAAAAATTGGAGTGAGAATGAAGATCAGCGTTGAGCATGTTTGTTTTATTCAAATTTTCTCAAAAAAATAAATATAGTGCGATTGTACGCGTATAGAAGTGATTTGCTGCAATGCAAAATGAATGCCGGCGCGACTTAATCGAGAAATTTCTCGATGGCCTCTGCGACGATTTCCGGTTGATCATGCTGCACCATGTGTCCCGCATCCTGTACTGTCAAAATGGTGGCATTACGCAAATAAGCAATACGTCGCGCGATCTCTGCGCGTGCGCTTTCCCCTGATCCCATTCTTCGCAATAGTTCGCTATCACTGGCCTCGATCCACAATGTCGGAGCCGTAATCGCTTGCCAGCAAGCCATCACCTCGTCGACGCGATACAAATTCGGATTCGGCAGCTTGTGCCACGGATCGGCCAATATGTCCCAACTGCCGCCCTCGTTTTGCGCCGCCCAGTGGCTTGCCAGAAATGCCGCCCGCTCATCGCTTAGGCGCGGATTGTTTTTTTGCAGGCGCGCAGCGACTCCGTTCACCGTTGCATAACTGTGCAGCCTGGGGGTGCCCTGCACCTGGTCCAGCCAACTTGCATAACGCACAGGCGCCTCGTCTGGCTGCGTCACCGACATGCCGAATCCTTCCAGCATGACGAGTTTTTTTATCCGGCTTGCACGCACGCCGGCGTATATGCCGGCCACATTCGCACCCAGGCTATGGCCCAGCAAATTGACCGCCTGTTCAGGCGCGTAATGCCGCAGGATGGCATCGAGATCAGCCAGATAATCAGGAAACCAGTAAGGCGCTGCAGTACGCGCGCTCAAACCGAAGCCGCGCCAATCCGGTGCAATCACATGCCAGTCGCGCTGCAATGCATCCACCAGGAACTGGAAGGAAGCCGACACATCCATCCAGCCATGCAGCATGAACAGCATGGGTGCGCGCTGATCGCCCCAATGCCGGATGTGATAGTGCATGCCACGGAGTGAGATAAACTCAGAATGCGAAGACTTCATGCGCAAGGCGGTAGGAAACGGTAAAGGTAGCGGTAGTAACGGGCATGCACGCGCGGCAAAACATCATGCATGACGAGCAGGCATTTTACCCGCCCTGGAAAAGTTTGACTGATCGGCTTTGCATTCTGCAAGAGCTATATACGCAGCAACAAAATACCCCCTACAAATTTCATTGAATACCGACTTATCTTTCAATCCAGCGGTAAACAGCAAAGCGCGCCCATGATCGTCGACCATAGACGCGCCCGGGGAGACGAATATTACTTGCTGCCGTCTTTGGCCGCATCCTGCATTTTCACGCCGGCTTCTTCGACTTTCTTGCCCGCGGCATCCGTCACATTGGCCGCGCTCTGGCTAATTTCAGCCTTGGCCTTCTCGGCTTCCTGAGCTACCTTGGCAGCTGCCTCGTCCATTTTTTGTTTTGCATCAGCAGCAGCCTGATCAACTTTCTGACCCGCAGTTTCTGCCGCCCCCTTATCGGTAGCGACTTCTTCTTTTTTCTGGCAGGCGGCCAGACCTGCGATCAACAAACTCGCTGCGAGTATGGAGGTAAGAGTTTTGCTTGCATTCATGATTTTCCCTTTTTAATGAAGTTATACGAAAAAAATGCCTTAAGCCAACCATTCCAGGCCGGCCCGGTTTGCATTCTTCACGCATGCGATTGCATCAACAGCAATCTTGCCATATGACTATCAGCGTTCCATCAAGTTTCATCCATGCAGTAACAAGGTGTAACAATAAGCAAAAAGAAACTCTTACAGCCGGTCGTGCAGCAAGATGCCCAATTCAAGCTCACTAAAACCTGCCGCCCGTCTTGCCTGCATATTGAAGGGGCCGCGCAATACCGGCGCCTTGTATTGCAATGACAGTTCAGCATAGGTCAGGATGGGATCAAGCCCGTGTAGATGGCACAGCATGTTGTACCAGCGGTTCCCGATCGCCACATGGCCGATTTCATCGCGCAGAATAATATCCAGAATTTCCGCCGCCGCCTGATCTCCGGCCTGCGCCAGCTTGGCGCGCGTCAATGGCGTGGCATCGAGGCCGCGCGCTTCCAATGTGCGCGGCACCAGCGCCATGCGCGCCAGAATATCGTCTCTGGTTTTCTCGGCCATCTCCCACATGCTGTTATGCGCAGGAAAATCGCCGTACTGATAACCCAGCGTTTGCAAATGCGCAGACAGCAAGGAAAAATGCAGCGCTTCCTCGGCCGCAACCTGCAGCCAGTCTGCATAGTAAGCAGCCGGCATCCCGGCAAAACGCCACACTGCATCCAGCGCCAGATTGATGGCATTGAATTCGATATGCGTCAGCGCATGAATCATCGCCGCCCGCCCCTCCACCGTGCGCATCGATCTATGCTTGACGAACTTGGGAGAAATCAGTTCCGGCACGGCAGGACGACCAGGTATTGCTTGCTGCGCGAGCAAGACGCCAAGCGTATCAAGCCGCAGCGTTTGCGCCCGCCAGGCATCAGCCATGGCGATGACGCCATCAGCCTTGCAAGCAGGATCACTTGCGCCGGCCCAATGCAGGGCCAGCAGGCGCAACTCCGGGATATCGGTAACTTGGGGATGGGAAATGGGGTTATTCATGTGGGTAACGTAAAATAATGCCTTTGCAGGCAGAAGTGAGGCAGATACCAGCGAAGCGAGTCTTCCAATTCAGGTATTCGTCCCCATTTGGCTCAATTGCACCCGGTCAGGGAATCGACCGGCAACCATTTATTCTACTGAACTCATGGCTATCTACCAATTAGGCGAACACGCTCCCGATATTGATGCTTCCGCCTACATTACCGATTCGGCAACGATCATCGGGCGCGTCACCATCAAGGCCAATTCCAGCGTCTGGTTTCAGGTTACCGTGCGCGGCGACAATGAAGACATCACGATCGGTGAAAACTGCAATCTGCAGGAAGGCGCAGTATTGCATGCCGACCCCGGTTTTCCGCTGACACTGGGCGACAATGTCAGCGTCGGCCATCAGGCGATGGTGCACGGCTGCACGGTAGGTGCCGGTTCACTGATCGGCATACAGGCGATCATCCTGAATGGCGCGAAGATCGGCAGGAATTGCCTGGTCGGTGCCGGGGCGCTGGTCACCGAAGGCAAGGAATTCCCGGATAACTCGCTGATCATAGGCGCTCCCGCCAAGGCGATACGGACATTGAACGAGAACGACGTCGCCAATCTGCAGCGCATTGCCGATAGCTACGTGGCGCGCAGTCGCGACTTTAAAAATACACTGAAGAAAATAGGATAAGCATGACAGATACTTTGCATAAATTCATGTTCGAGGATGCGACCGTGCGCGGCGAACTGGTTGATGTTTCGGACACATGGAAGCATGTACTGGCACGACGCGATTATCCCGCTGCAGTAAAAACCGTACTCGGTGAAATGCTGTCGGCGGCAGCACTGCTGTCGGCCAATCTGAAATTCAACGGCGCCATCATCATGCAGATTTATGGCGATGGCCCATTGCGCTTGCTGGTAGTCGAATGTGATTCGGAGCTGAATCTGCGCGCCACTGCCAAGCTGGCAGACGATGCCATCATCAGCGACGACGCCACGCTGTCGGATCTGGTGAATGTGAAAGGCCAAGGCCGCTTTGTCATCACGCTCGATCCCAAGGATAAATTACCCGGTCAGCAAGCGTACCAGGGCATCGTTCCGCTGGATGGCGACAGCGTTGCCACGGTGATCGAAAACTACATGCTGCGTTCGGAGCAGCTCGATACCAGGCTTTGGCTGGCTGCCGACGACCAAGCTGCGCGCGGCCTCCTGCTACAAAAACTGCCGCACGAAGGTGGTATCGCACCAACCGGCGAAAACGATCTGGCAACCTGGGATCGTTCGGTGATGCTGGCATCCACCCTGCGTCAGGATGAATTGGTTACAACCGATGTCGAAACCCTGATGCGTCGCCTGTTCTGGGAGGAAACCATCCGTGTATTCGAGCCGCAGCATCCGCATTTCCTGTGCAGCTGCACGCGCGAAAAAGTCGGCAATATGCTGAAAATGCTCGGCCAGGCAGAAGTTGATTCGGCACTGGAAGATTTGGGCAAACTCGCCGTCGATTGCGATTTTTGCGGCCAGCATTATGAGTTCGATCCGGTAGATTGCGCACACTTGTTTGCGACCGAAGCACCGGTGGAAACCCTGATTGCCGCCAGTCCGGCCAAGCATTAAGCACTGCTTGTCTTGACCAGAGATTCGCCTATCGGTTGAACCTTGACGACAAAGAAAGCTTAAAAAAAACGCTGAGCAAATTTGCTCAGCGTTTTTCTTTTGGTTCAATCTTCGGTGGTGGAATGGAAACGAATGAGGATTTCTTGTTCGGGTCGAGGACCTGAACGAAAATCTCGTTTTCCTTGATCATGCCGAGTTCGTAACGGGCGCGTTCTTCGACTGCGCCGGTACCTTCCTTCAAATCCTGCACTTCCGAATTAAGCTTCGCATTGCGCGCTCTTAATTCATCGTTCTTCTTTTGTGCAGCGATCACTTGCTGATCCAGATCCCATACGCGCAGCCAGCCGCCCTTCCCCAGCCACAGCGGGAACTGAATCAGCAATACCAGCGCTGCAAGACAGAGGATGATGAGGCGCATCGGACATTTACGTGGCAAATCCGGTCATGCAGCAAGGCCGCATGACCGAGATTGATTTACTTCAGATTGTAAAACGCATTGCGGCCGGGATAGCTGGCAATATCGCCCAGATCTTCCTCTATGCGCAGCAACTGGTTGTACTTTGCCATGCGATCCGAACGCGACATCGAACCGGTCTTGATCTGCAGCGAATTGGTACCAACAGCGATATCGGCTATCGTCGAATCTTCGGTTTCGCCCGAGCGATGCGAGATCACGGCAGTGTAGCCGGCGCGCTTGGCCATTTCGATGGCGGCGAAAGTTTCGGTCAGCGTACCGATCTGGTTGATCTTGATCAGGATCGAATTGGCGACATTTTTCTGTATGCCTTCACGCAAAATCTTGGTGTTGGTGACGAACAGGTCGTCGCCCACCAACTGGACTTTCTTGCCCAGCGCATTGGTGAGTGTCGCCCAACCATCCCAATCGTTTTCGGCCATGCCGTCTTCGATCGAGATAATCGGATATTTGTCGCACCAGGTGCCCAGCAGATTGGTGAAGTCAGCACTCGACAGAGACATGCCTTCGCCTGCCAGGTGGTATTTGCCATCCTTGTAGAATTCGCTGGCTGCGCAATCCAGACCCAGCGCGATCTGCGTGCCTGGCTCGTAGCCGGCTTGTTCGATCGCCTGCAGAATCATTTTGATCGCCGCTTCGTGGTTTTCAACCGATGGTGCGAAACCGCCTTCATCACCTACCGACGTCGGCAAGCCTTTGTCGTTGATGATTTTTTTCAGCGTGTGGAATACTTCAGCGCCGTAACGGATGGCTTCGCGGAAGCTCGGTGCGCCGACCGGGATGATCATGAATTCCTGCAGATCAAGGTTGTTGTTTGCGTGTGCACCGCCGTTGATAACGTTCATCATAGGCACCGGCATTTGCATCGCGCCTGAACCGCCGAAGTAGCGATACAGCGGCAAGCCGGATTCTTCAGCTGCTGCTTTGGCAACCGCCATCGAGACTGCCAGCGTTGCGTTCGCGCCCAGACGTGCCTTGTTGTCGGTGCCGTCCAGATCGATCAGGGTGCGGTCGAGAAAAGCTTGTTCGTTCGCATCCAGACCCATGATGGCTTCGGAAATTTCGGTATTGATGTTTTCGCAGGCTTTCAGGACGCCCTTGCCGAAATAGCGGTTCTTGTCGCCATCGCGCAATTCGATCGCTTCACGCGAGCCGGTAGAGGCGCCGGACGGCACCGATGCACGGCCCATGACGCCTGATTCCAGCAATACATCGCATTCGACGGTCGGATTGCCGCGTGAATCGATAATCTCACGGCCTATGATGTCAACAATTGCACTCATCTATTTCTCCCTAATCAGCAAATTTCTTGATAACGATTTTGACTCGACTGCAGTGGCTCGCAAGGCCGTCGTCATACGCATGACGCGGCCGAAGCGCTTGTCAGTCAGGTCACTTTTTTCGACTCTTCAGCCTGTTTATGCGCCAGTGCCGCCTTGATGAACGAAATGAACAAAGGATGTCCATCACGCGGCGTTGAATTGAATTCCGGATGATACTGCACACCGACATACCAGGGATGCGCATGCTCGCCGGTACGCGGCAACTCCATGATTTCGCACAGCGATTCGGCCGGCGTGCGCGCCGACACGATCAGACCCGCTTCTTCAACACGACCAAGGTAATGGTTATTCGCTTCATAACGATGGCGATGGCGTTCAGTCACTTCATTGCCATAAATTTCTGCCGCCAGCGTGCCCGGCTTGACCGCGCAGGTTTGCGAACCCAGACGCATGGTGCCGCCCAGATCGGAATTCAGATCGCGACGTTCAACCTTGCCGTCGTGGTTCTGCCACTCATTGATCAAGGCCACTACCGGTTGCTCGGTATCCGGATCGAACTCGGTCGAATTTGCCTTGGTCAGGCCAGCCACATTGCGTGCATATTCAATCAGCGCAACCTGCATGCCCAGACAGATTCCGAAATAGGGAATCGCATGTTCGCGCGCAAAACGGGCCGCAGCAATCTTGCCTTCCACGCCGCGTTTTCCGAAACCGCCGGGCACCAGAATCGCATCGTATTTGGCCAGGCATTGCGGACCACTGGCTTCGATTTCTTCGGAATCCAGATATTCGATATTGACGCGGCTTTCGGTATGAATGCCGGCGTGACGCAAGGCTTCAGTCAGCGATTTGTACGATTCGGTCAGATCGACATACTTGCCGACCATACCGATGGTGACACTATGCTTGGGATTTTCCAGCGCATGCACCAACTTGGTCCAGACCGACAGATCAGCCGGTTTCGGCGACAGCGCGAGTTTTTCACAGACGATGCGATCCAGGCCCTGGTCGTACAGCATTTGTGGAATCTTGTAGATCGTATCTGCATCCCACACGGAAATAACGGCGTCTTCCGGCACATTGGAAAACAGTGAAATCTTGGCCCGTTCATCATCCGGAATCGGGCGGTCGGCACGGCATAACAAAGCGTCTGGCGAAATACCGATTTCGCGCAGCTTTTGCACACTGTGCTGGGTAGGCTTGGTTTTCAGCTCACCCGCCGATACCAGATACGGCACCAATGTCAGATGGACGAAGGCAGCCGCATTGCGACCGGCACGCAGGCTCAGCTGACGCGCCGCTTCGAGGAATGGCAGTGATTCGATATCGCCGACAGTACCGCCGATTTCCACCAGGGCGACATCAAAACCTTCGGCGCCGCGATAGATGTAATCCTGGATTTCATTGGTGATATGCGGGATGACCTGGACGGTTTTGCCCAGATATTCGCCACGACGCTCCTTGCGGATCACCGATTCGTAAATCTGGCCGGTCGTGAAGTTATTCACCTTGCGCATTTTCGCAGTGATGAAACGTTCATAGTGACCCAGATCCAGATCGGTCTCGGCGCCATCTTCGGTTACGAAGACTTCACCGTGCTGGAATGGACTCATCGTGCCGGGATCGACGTTGATATACGGATCGAGCTTGAGAAGAGTGACTTTGAGGCCGCGGGATTCAAGAATCGCGGCGAGAGAGGCGGCGGCAATCCCTTTGCCAAGGGAAGACACAACACCGCCAGTTACGAATACAAACTTGGTCATTACGGAAGGTGCCAAACGGCACGTGCGGGAAATTCAAATTATACCCCAAACCCCTACCTTTCTCCGACGATTCCGGAGGAATTTAACAGGCATTTTTGCAAATCACGCCGAATGCGCATGCCTACTCACTTTGCCGGGTGCCAAACGCGTCTTGTACTTATTATCACCGCCCGTACCAGTAACGGGCATGCTCCCGGCGATATTCAATGACCTCTATCGCCGAACCGAAACGCAGGGAAATCGCGCCCGCCTCGTCGCTACGCAAACGCCCGATGCCCAATTCGCCGTAGCGCTCAAAGACTTCCTGCTTGGGATGGCGATACCGATTGCGATAGCCGACCTGAAACAATGCAAGTTGCGGCTGCACCGCCTGCAGGAATGGCAGCGTCGATGATGTGCCGCTACCATGATGCGGCGCCAGCAGCACATCCGCCGCCAGTTCAGCGCCTTTGCCAGCAACCAGCTCGGCTTCCTGCACTGCTTCGATATCGCCGGGCAGCAGGATGGCCAGTCCGTTAAGCGTTACTTTCAAGGTGCAACTGCGGGCATTCGGCTTCCATTTCTCGCTGTCGTAGCTGGCTGCCGTCGGGTGCAGCAATGCAAAATCGACCCCCTCCCAATGCCAGGATTGCCCGGCAATACAGCGCTCATGCAGCGGTGCAGCACGCACGATCGGATGCTCCAGCGGCAGCGAAGATGAGACGCGTCCGACCCTGATTTCCCTCATGATAGACAATGCGCCGCCGGCATGATCCGTATCACTGTGCGTAATCATGATGCCGTCCAGCGTATTGATACCGCGTGCGCGCAGATAAGGCAGGATCACGCGATTGCCGCCATCCGACTCCGGCGAATACGTTGGGCCGGTGTCATACAGGAAACGATGTTTTTCGGTTTCTATCAGCAACGCCATGCCCTGCCCGACGTCAAATGCCGTCACCCACATTTCTCCCGCACGCGGATGCGCAGGCGCATTCAGCACCAGCGGCAGCCAGGCGAAAAGACCGAGGTAACGTGCCGGCCAGCCGCGCGGCGCCAGCATCCAGATCGTGCCGATCAGCGCCAGTGCAAACATCCACGCGTCCGGAATCGGCACCGTCCACACTGCCAGCGAAAATCCGCTCAGCCAGTTCAACACCTGCGCCAATTCGGCCACGAGAAAATGAGCAAAGCCCAGGCACCAAAACGACAGCGGAGCAGGCAACACACTGCCGAGCAGCGCCAGCGGCGTTACCAGAAAACTGAACAGCGGAATCGCCACCGCATTGGCCAGCGGACTTACCAGCGATGCCTGGCCGAACAGGAGAACCGTCAGCGGCACCAAACCCAGCGTCACCGCATACTGCGTCAAGGTGGCGCTCTGCAACGCGGCTCGCCAACGCAGTTTTCCCGCATCTCCGTTTGCAGCAGCGCGCCCGACGCTGACATACAGAATGACCGCCACCGCTGCGAAGGAGAGCCAGAAGCCCGGGCCCAGCACCGCCCACGGGTCGAACAAAACGACCAGCCCCAAAGCCAGGCACAGCACATGAGAAACGCTGGTGATGCGTCCCCACCACAAGGCCAGCGCCACCACCGTGAGCATGAGCAGCGTGCGTTGCGCCGGCACACCCGATCCCGCCAGCAAAACATAGACAGTTGCCGCCAGCATGCCTGCCAGTGCAGCTGCTTTTTGTGCCGGCAGCATCAGCGGCAAACGCGCCGTCGTAAAAAACGAACGCCGCCACAACGCAAAAATCAGCCCGGAAAACAAGGCGGCCACCATGGTGATATGCAATCCCGAGATTGAAATCAGGTGCGAGATTCCGGTGCGATTGAACACGGTCCAATCCGCCTGGTGGTCTATGACATTAAAGTCCTGGTCTGTGCCAATAAGTTCTGTTCTGGCGCTTTTGTGACAATAAGTTCTGCTCCAGACCAGCCTCCTGAGTGCAAAACCGTGACATTAAAGTTCTGCTCCGCCATGCAGTACAGGCGTTGTTGCAGATTAGAACTTTTCTTGCTGGGACCGCCCGAACAGGTCGTTCGCAGATGGGCATCCACCGAAAAACATAAAATTCATTCGTTTTGCACAAAAGATAGGCAAAAACGCGAAGTTATGACAATAAGTTCTGTTCCAGATTTCGGAGTGACATTAAAGTTCTGACCTAGCCCTCACCTGAGAAGAAGCTCACCACACAAAGCCAATCCGCTGCGACGAGACAAAGGCTGCCGCACCTATGCGGCTTGCGCAACCTCTGTTTGGCTTTCATCCTTCGTAACCAGCCACTTTTCTTCTGCCACATCAAAACAGTCGACACCGTCACAATCACGAGTTATTAGTTGCAATTCCAAGTCTCCTTGTGTAGGAGAATTCGTCCAGTAATGGCCCTTGAGTTGTGTACCTTTGTTGAGCAACTTGAGCTCACCAGAACCCGTAGTTAGCTTGTTTTCGCCTTTGTACTGCCGACGAAGTTCGAAAATATAGCAAACCTTAGTGGTATCAGTTTTGCTGTTCTGAAGTAATGCCTCTACTGTTGACTCACCCTCTTGGCCTCTTGTAAATGACTCAATTGATAAAGTGAGGTAAGTCTGTTTAATGACGAAGGCTATTTCAATTGGAGGTTTGGATTGACCATCCGCTCCGATGTAATTTGTGTGGAGTTGGCCTCGCCAGAGTCCGTGGATGATCGGCCTTCCCAGCCATTTGGCGAGCAAGGGAGATTGCCATTTACGTCGCGCAAAGAACCCAAAGGCTATAGCAGTTAATGTTACGGAGGATGTCGCTGCTTGCCATAGCGCGGTGATTGTCGGACTATCAAGGGATACCCGGACAATAAAAATAACGGCGGCCACACAAAGCGTGGTTATACCAAATGCTTTTAGCAGCCGTTCGAACTCTGAATATGTAAGACTTAATAAGTTCATTTCAAATTAATGTCTATGAATTTGGCGACCATTCTCAAACAAGCAAACTTCCCCGGCCTGAGTTAAGAGCCCTACGCAGAATATTGATGGAATTTGTGAGGCTAGAAGCGCCGTCATATGGCGGGCGCCCGTGGGCCTCGGTTCTGCAATTTTCCTCTCATCATCTGGCAATGGCGGAGATATAAATTGCGATACGTGCGTCAGAGCCCATGAGGATCCGTCTACCAGATGAAATCCATCATGCCATGGGTTCTCGTAGTCTGCAATCGCAGCCAAGGTGACTGCGATTTTCTCTAAACCGAAAACCGGAAGATGAGGCAGAGGCGTTTCTGGATTGCCGAGCCAGACTCGAGGTAGTAAATCGAGTTCTTTGTAAAAAACGACGCCAACGCCAGAAAATTTATTCGGGCGCTTGGTTGATACGAGCCTTAGCAGTTCACAGGCTTGCTCTGAAATGGATGAATTCATAACTTCAACAGAATGGGGAGAGAATTATCTCATGACCGAGTGTGTCAACAAGTTCTACATAAAGATCATTTCTACCCACTATAACAGCGAGTAGAGGGCGTTTATCGGCTCGGCATTGCACCAAACTCCTCCACTCGTTACGATCAAGTTGCGATGGGGCTGGGTAGTCTTGTGGATGGGGATGCCACTCACCAAGATAACGTACCGTTCCGCCGCTTTCTCGCCATCGGCGCTCAGCGATAGCCTTATGTCGGAACGGCATTCTTTCAAAAAGGTAGCGAAAGCGCCTATCCCTTTTTGCTTATCCTCGCCTTCAGCCGTATAGCGCTCCTACATCAAGATCCGATAATGACGGTTGTCAGCGTCGGTCGACTTCATAAGTCGGTATTCCATGCCGCTTGCCACTGCAATCTGGTTGGCAAACTCCTTCTTAGCCTGAACGACTGCATCATCGATCTGATTATCAGCCTTAACTTCAACAATCACGTACTTCTCCGTGCCATCCGGCTCTTCGCGCAAGAACACGAAGTCAGGGTAATAACTACGTACAGTCTGGCCTGTCCCCAAACTGAAAGACACCGCATTAAGCTAACTGAGCTTGCTGTTCAAAGTCAATTGGGCTGATATAGCCCAACGTTGAATGTCTTCGAACCGGATTATAGAAACGTTCGATGTAGTCAAACACTTCTGCCCTGATGTCGTCTCGCGTGCGGAACATCTTTCTGGATAAGCGCTCTGTCTTCAATGAAGAGAAGAAGCTCTCCATGGCCGAGTTGTCCCACACATTACCCGCACGACTCATGCTGCACGTCACACCCAATTCAAGCAATAGCCGCTGAAACTGCTCACTCGTATATTGACTTCCACGGTCAGAATGATGCATCACGGATTCCGGCTTACCACGTCGCCATACAGCCATCATTAATGCATCGGCGACGAGTTGTGCATTCATCTCAGGCTTCATCGACCAGCCAATGACACGCCTGGAATAGAGGTCTAGTACAACAGCGAGGTAAAGCCATCCTTCGGCTGACCAGATGTAGGTGAAGTCAGCGACCCATTTCCGGTTCGGTGCACTAGCGTCGAATTGCCGGTCGAGCACGTTGGCTGCAATACCGATGACTGGGCGCTCACCTCGGTCAATCGGCAAGCTGCGCCGGCGAGGTCGAGCCCGTAACGCTTGAGCCTGCATCAGCCGTTCGACGCGATGCAGCCCGCAACGATAGCCACTTGCCAACAGGTCGTGCCAGACACGACGTGCTCCATAGGTGCGGTCACTTTGAATAAAACTGTGATGAACGGCGCGACCGAGTTGCTCGTTCTCCGTGCGACGTTTGCACGGCGTACGCGTGAGCCATGCATAAAAACCACTGCGCGAGACGCCGAGTGTGTCGCAGGTCAGTGCCACCGGCCAGATTCCTCGGTGCTTCGCCACGAATCCAAATTTCACATCGATTCCCTGGCGAAGTAGGCGGCGGCTTTTTTTAAAATGTCGCGCTCCATCTTCAGTTTGGCGACTTCTTTGCGCAACCTTGCTATCTCAAGTTGCTCTGGTTTGAGTTGACCATGCCCGGGAAAGGCATGCGATGCATCTTCCGATACGGCATGAACCCATTTGCGCAATACGTTCTCGTGCACATTGAGGTCTTTGGCGGCCTGCACGATTGAAACACCTCGTTCTTTAACTAGCCTAACCGCCTCTACCTTGAACTCCTTGCTGAACTGTCTACGATTTGCCATTTATTTCCTCCTGATTGATTAAAACACCTTATCTTGGTGTCTTTCAAGTCAGGGACAGGCCAGTCCTTGAGTCCGGATCAATGTATTGGATGAAGAAGTCAGACTGGCCATGGGTCAGCATCCCGGTGAAGTAAATCTTCTTCACCCGCTGCTCGCGCAGCAGATCCCAGAACAACCAACTTTCAGAGCCAGAATCGAAGCAGTAGGTGTCGAGGTGGAAGCTCTTGGCACGCTCATCATCCTTGATCTGCATGTCGGCCCTACGGACGATCTTGTCTTTGACAGCTGTAACCTCGTAGTAGCCGTTTGGCGGAAGCTTGATCAGATCGACCTCGTGCTCTTCGGTTTGTTGTGACTCGTCGAGGTCGTAGAGTTGACGGAACAGGCGTGGAATGAGCTCGTCATAGAGCAACTCATTAAACTCATTTGTTATCGCAACCAGGTCCGCAGTGCCTTCCTTGGTTGCGTCCAACAACTCTTCAATTTCCAGTGGACTGCGGTTCAGATAGCGCGATACTTCTGCCACCAACGTTATAGGCGAGAAGGTTCTTTTCTCGCGCCGCGCTGTCAAATCGAAGGTTCGACTCGTCGAAGCTAGAGCGGCTTCCGCGGCAGTTAGTCCATCCTGTTGCGTCTCGATTAGAAGGTACTTTTCAACCAACTCGTTCCACTTATCACGGAATGGGCGCTCAGGAAACAGTTCATAGCCTGGCGAAACAACCTTATCACGCATGTTGTACTGCTTGCGCACACGAACCAATTTGATCTTGACCGGTGGCTCGGTCACACGCACCTGAACGCGCTCCTTGTCCTTGGCAACCTTTTGAAGCTCCTCCGCACTGATGCGGAAATTCTGCTGCAACTCGTCGTTGAGGGTATTGAGGTTTTCATCCGAGAGAAAAACGTGACCAGTGTGTTGTGCCTGGCCGACGGCACGCAGACAGCGCATCGTGGCCTGTAACACAAACACCCTTGATTTCGGTTCGCGGAACAACCCCACGCCGAACAGCGATCGGCAATTCCAACCTTCGCGTCCTTTATTGACCAGAAGGATGAACTGCTTCTCCGACCCTTCAGTGTCTAGCCTGTTGAACTCGCGGATATCGTCGTTAGTGGTAATTTTGTCATCCCCCACGTTGACCAAGATCCGGGAGGTGGGAATGCCGTGCTTGATGAGCGCCCGCTCAACTGCGGGCCTCAACTCGCTGGTCAGCTCATCGATAGTGGCGGCAAAGAAAGCCAGCTTTGGCAGCATCCCCTCAGGGCGCAAATCCCCCGACTGTCTCAGGAAGGTCTCTACCGCAATGTCGATAAACTCGTCGGTGCGGGTATTCGCGTACCCGTGCAGCGTGACCTTCTTCAGGAAGCCTTTGTCGATTGCCTCCTTGAGGCCATAGGCATAGACCACTTCCGGCAGCACCTCTCGGCCCACGTAGGGCGTACCGGTGTAGTTGTAGCAAGCGACGACCCGTGTTCCAGCCGCATTGAGGCTGGCTGCCAAGATATCGATGGTGGTACGAAGGCTGGTATCCGTTTCCTTCGCGCCCAAGCCCATGTCCTTGGCCAGGGCCTTACCGAAGGCGTGGTGGGCCTCGTCCACATAGATACCCAATTGCTCAAGGCGACGTAGCTTTTCGAAGCGCTGGTTGGTGGTCAGCTCGCCTTCTTCTTCAGGCTGGTCGAAGTTGTAGAGATCAACCGCATCTGCATAGACGCCAGTCGCGGCGAGAGTTTCTCCGGTCGAACCGAACAACTTGTCAACAGAAGTTTTCTCCTTGTGCTGTCGCTTGAGAATGATCTTCTGCGTGTTGGAGACGATGATATTGAAACGCGAGCGATCCAGCGTATCCAGCGAGGTGCCAGCTTCCTCCAGGTAGTGGAAGCGCAGGTGGGTCGTCAGGAAATTGACGTACTCCGGCGGTACCACGCGGGTCAAGTCGAAAGACTCGATCTCCTTGAGTGACTGCAACACCGTCTTGTCCGGTGCGAAGACTAGGGCGTTGTGGCAGTAGCGTGCATCCTTCTCGAATTTATTGCCCAGCAGGAACTCGTAGAAGATGCAGGTCGCCATAAGAATGGTTTTGCCGGTACCCATCGTAAGCGCAAAGATGTAATTCGGGTACGCACGAGAGTTCTTGCGCATTGCCGCAAACACAGCCTTGTACTGATCCTGAGTGACAGCATCGAACAGCCCAACTTGTCCTGCTTTGCCGGAGACGACGCCACCCTCGCCGCGCTCGGCAAAACGGCCTTGTTTCTCGAACCACTGCTGGAAGATCTCTTCGACCTTAGCGTTGCCGAGGAACTCTTTGAGAAAGACGTAGGTTTCCAGCGCCTCAAATTGCGGCTGGCGCAGGAAGGCCTTGGGGTTCTTGTCCGGGTTGTTGAAGTCGAGGAACTTGCGCGTCAGTTCCTTGTAGTGAGTGCGAATCGCTCCCCGGTTGGCCTGATAGAACTGCCAGAGAAATTGAAAGAAGGCGAAGTCAAGCGACGCGCTCACCGCCTTGGCTGCGCGTTTAGACGCCATTGCTGATGCTCCCTTCCCACGACTCCGACAGCAGATCCGTGATCTTCACGCGGATGGTGCCCGCGTCATCCGGAACCTTGTACGTGCCCTTGACCAAATCATTCTTGCCCGGAATGTCCACCACTGCCGGTTGCAGCACCGCACCGTCGTAGTTCCAGTCGATCAGAACCGACTCGACCAGCTCCTTCCAGTCCTCGACCGACTCCTTCAGTAGCGAAAGCTTTTGCAGCAGATTCATCGGGTAGAACTTCTCGATGAGCAGCTCGCCGTTCTTAATGGAGACCTTTGCCTGTGAGTCGCGTTTGAACTCCAGGTCTGCCTTGTCGCGTAGGATATCAACCACTTCCACATCGATCTTGAATGGCTTGGCCGCCAATTCCAATTGCGCGGCCAAGTCTGGCTCGTGGCCCATGCAGACAAGGGTGATCTTTTCGACTGGACGGTTTGGGGCCTCGTTTTGCTTGCGCTCCCAGGCCTTGTAGTCGAAGCCCGCGATCAACTCGTTCAAGTCGGCACGAGTGGCAATACGGTTGACGGGCATGATCTTGATCATGCGCCCGTCCTTCTCGCCGTCGAACACTGTGCTGAACTCCAGCTTCTGCACTTCCAACACCTCAATGAGAAGTTCTTTGGCCTGTACAGGATTGCGGAAGATGTCGTAGTGGTTGACGTTGTACACTTCAAAACCACATCTTTGTGTTGCCCTTTTAAGGTTGCTAACGACCCTGGCTTCGTCGTCTTCATCATCATCAACAAACTCTTCTATGGATTCATCAAGATCGAGCTGCTGACCAAGCTGATCCAATAATGTCTGAAGCCGCTTTGCTGAAATCTGAATTGCAGCCAAGTTAATATCGGAGCCTATAAAGCGACGCCCGAGTTTAGCTGCTGCCACTAGCGTCGTCCCTGATCCGACAAAACCGTCGAAAACCAAATCACCCGGATCAGTTGTCGCAGTAATGATTCTCTCTAATAATTTAATAGGCTTTTGCGTTGGGTATCCAATGCGCTCTTCGGCCTGCGAGTTAATTAGTGAGATGTCGTTCCAAAAACTACCGATCGGACGCCCCTTATCCTTTTCGGGCCGTAGTTTTCGAAATGGTTTTCCTCCCGTAGACCATCCAAGATCACCTGCCTGATCAATGACTTCAAGCGACGTTTTTTTCATCCGCCAGCCCGAAGGGCCGGGAGTAAAGCCTTTGTACTCATATACAAGGTATGGTCGAGCGCCCATGCCGTCGGACCGGAGAATCGGTCCATCATAGAAGCGTCCTTTTTCATCTGTCCGATGATACTTTTCAAGAAGCTCATCATCTGTCAGAGGAACTCGAATGCGATCAAGATAGAGTCTTGATTGTGGCGACTTTGCGTAATAAAAGATAGTATCTGTAAACGGACTGAAGCTACGAGACTCGTGCTGTGAACCCTTTGGATTTGTGGACCGCACCCAAACAATTTCATTACGAAAATTCTCGCTCCCGAATATTTCATCCAACATCAAGCGGATGTAGTGTGATTTATGCCAGTCGCAATGAACAAATATCGATCCTGTTTCGCTCAGAAGTTCGCGCAACAGGATTAGCCGCTCATAAATGAACTGAAGATATTCGTCATTACTCCATATGTCGGTGTATTGCTTTTCCTCAAAGCAATTTTGATCGCTTTCCGCTGCTGTCCCTCTCAGACGAACACTTTTTTTGTAATCAGCTTTTGAGTCAAATGGGGGATCGATGTAGATGAGCTTAACTTGTCCGCGAAATTTCTTGATTAGGTGGCTCATTACCTGCAAGTTATCACCCCAAAAGAGTTTGTTACGCCATCCATCCGTGTCAGCACCATAGACCTCCTTAAGTTGCGCCGGATAGTACTGGGTCGAGTTGAACGGACGTTTGCCGCGCCAATTGAGCATCGGGTAGCCCTTGATAGGCTCGAACTCATACTTTTCAACGTTGGTGGTACCGCCATCGGGCTTGGCCAGTTGCAGGCTTTCTTGTGTGGGTGTGCTCTTGCTCATTAGTTGCTATTCCTGAATTTCCAATTTTTGTTGTCGCAGTAGGCGCGCATATCGCAGCTCAGGCACAGCTTGGCCGGGCGTGCTGCGATCTGGTAATCCTGCCGCTCGATGCGCGCCACGATGTCGTCGAAGCGCGCGATAGTCTTGCCAATAGCGCGGTCGTCCTTGGTGAACGACACGTATGGGTTGCCGCCGTCTTCGCCGGTGTAGTAAAGATGCAGCCGGCTGACCTTCTGGCCGGTCCGCTCTTCCACGAGATGGGCGTAGACCTCAAGCTGGTGTTGATACTGGCGCAGGCGATCCCGATCCTTCTCCATGTCGGGCTTTTTCTCCGACTTGAAGTCAATGATCTCGACCGTGTCATGTTCGCCTCGGATCAGGTCAACACTGCCCTTCAAGATGTACTGATCCTTGATGAGCGAGATCTCGACCTCGGCTTCCTTGATACGATCCCAGTTGCCGTTCTCGCGTTCGTAGTAGCGCAGCACGTGCAGCAGCGCGGCCTGCTGCGATGAGGGCGCAAGATAGACGCGCTCCTTCTTCGAGAGCATGGCGTAGTTGGCGGAGAACCAGCCTTTGATAGCGTCGAGGGAAATCGAGCCTTCTTCGCCACGCAGCACCGTCTTGTGAATATCCTCGATGGTCTGGTGCACCAAGGTACCGAAAAGCATCGGGCTCTCGCGGATGGGTGCGAACTCAAGCTCCTTGAAGAAGCGGTACTGCTCGGCGCAGTTCTCGAACACGGTGATGTGCGAGGTGAAGGAGTACTCGCGCTTCAGATTGATCTGCTTGACGGCCTCAAAAGTCAGCGCGGACAGCTCAACGTCGCGCCAGCTAGGCAGCTCATAGAACAACCGCTCGAAGTACTTGGACGGCGACCTGCCGCGCCCTTGCTTCTCCTGTGCGGCAAGCACCAGTAAGTTCTGGGCACGAGAAAAGGCCGTGTAGAACAGCCGCCAGAAGTCGAAGTTCTTGATGTGGTCGAGCGGTTCGAAGCGCTCCTTGGAAAGGTAGCCGCCATCCTCTAGCAGCACATCCAGTGCACTGTACTGCTTACGCGGCACTGCCTCCAACGACCCACACACTACCACCGGAAATTCCAGTCCTTTGGACTGGTGGATGGTGAGGAATGACACGCAGCCCTTAGGTGCGTACTCGGCCTCATCCTCGTACTCACCAATACCACCATCGACGAGGAAGCGCATGAACTGGTTGAACAGGTCGCGCAGGTTCTTCTCCAGAAATTCTGGGTTCAGCACGCTGACGTAATGCAGGTACTCGAACTTCGTCAGCAGCTTAGAGAACGTACCAAGGTTGCGTGCCGCGCGACCTTTGTCCACACCCTGCACGGCGTCTTCCGCAAGAAAGCGCGAGAACAGCGGGAATTGCAGCAGTTGGTAAAACAGACCGGAGAAGGAATAGTCCGTGTTCTGTCCCAGCACGGCATGGCGCTTCGCCAGTGGGCGCGCCCAATCCAGCAACGGCTTGTTTTCTGGCTTGCGCAACTCGTCGATAAATGGCTTGAAGCACTGATGGTCGTAGTAGTCCCAGATGGGTAGCGTGACGCCTTCAGTCCATGCCCGCACCTTGGGAAACTGCGGGAACAGGAAGATCAGCGCGCCGATCATCAGGCGGATCTCCTCGCGCTCAAAGAACATATTTGAGCGGGGAGAAAAAACAGGCACCCCCTGCGCTTCGAGGAAGCGAGCCAGGGCCACGACCTTGTCGTTCTTAACCGAACGGTACAGAAATGCCACCTGGTTCCAGTCCGCAAGCTGGCCTGATGCCTTTAATCCGTTGAGAAAGGCCAACACCTCAGCGTGCCAGTTGGTGGTGTCGTCCTTGTCATCACTGGCGGCCAATCGCACTGCCGCGGGCAAATCGGGAAACTCATCCTCGCGGGGCACGATCTGCTTGGCAAAGCGAAACACTCGGGTACCGTCGTCCCATACCTGCTCTTTCATCCACTCGTTGTAGAAGCGGATAATGTCTGGGTGTGATCGGTAATTAACGGTGAGCTTGACCTGCTTGCACTGCCCGTCATCGAACAGCGCAGGGAACTCCAGGATATTGCGGATCGTGGCCCCGCGAAAGCGGTACAAGCCCTGATCGTCATCGCCCACCACGCACAAATTGCAGCGCTCGCCAGCCAGCAGAAGCAGGATGCGCTCCTGGATGGTATTGGTATCCTGATATTCATCCACCATGAGGTGTGTGAGCTTGCCTCGCAGCTGCGCCAGGACCTCTGGCCGTTTTTCCAGCAGTTGCAACGCCTCGTACTGGATACCTGAGAAGTCCAGCGAGTTGTGCTCGTGCAGCAGTTCCTGGTACTTGGCAAAACAGGTAGCCAGCGCGCGGATTTCCGGCTCCGGGGCCGCTGCCAGCGTGGCTGCATCAAGCGCCTCTTCGCTGACTTTGTTCAACCACTTTAGCAGGTTCTCAGACTGAGCCCAGCGGCCTGTCTGGTCATCGCCTATGACAAGCTGGGCGTCGGGTAGCTCACGGAAGTCCTTGATACGCTGGTAGAGGAAGTACTGCTGGTCGAACTGATCGAACAACGTGAAGCTGCGCTTGAGCCGAGTGAACTCGCGGTAATCCTCCAGCAAACGCAGGCAGATGGAGTGGAAGGTGCCTAGGTACATCTCGTTCAGGTTGAACTGGATGCCCAGCTCGGCTAGCCGATTGGAGATACGAGTAGTCAGTTCGCGCGCAGCTTTGTCCGTAAACGTCACCACGAACAAGGATTCTGGAGCAATTCCCTTGTTCGTGATGAGGTAAACGATGCGCTCAACCAGCGTGAAAGTCTTGCCCGAGCCCGGCCCGGCGATGATTAGCACCGGGCCGTCGGTGGCGAGAATTGCCTCGATTTGCTGAGCATTGGCCTTGCTTTGCAGCTTTGCGTCAATGGGGATCATGCATTTTCCCATAGGCTCCTTGGCCGACAGCACCAAAGCTGCGGCTAAAACCCCACTGAACCACAATGTTCGATCTAATACGCAATAGCTCCTCCTACTCGAGGGCAAGACCCTGATTAACTACTACAACCTGAAACGAGCCACTCCCACAAAATCAGAGAATAGTTGCCTACTACAGCAACCCGCTCTAACCAACATAGTTTTTACAACGCTTTGATTGGAACGCTGGGGGCATCTGGCCTAGGATCGCGATATCCCGGAGCCAATCGGGCATTGCTTGCTCCGTACAATGCCAGAGGATCCTTCAACCAAAGAGCATACTCAAGCCCTTCAAGACTATGATCAGGAGAGCAGTCGATCGTAGACATACGCAGCATGTAGCCCGCATTCGCTGCCCGGACTTTGACATGCAGGACACCGTCAGGCATGTCGTAATCCATCATCACCACCTCGGGGCGCGGGTGGTTTGGATGCGGAACCAGCTCAAGCTCAATGATGCGATTCCACTGGACGTCCTTTTCGACTTTTTCTTCCTCGCCGATGGGGCTCTCCTCTAAAACGACGGGACTCTCCATACGAGTGAAGACGAAATCACGGAATCCTTTACGCCTGCGATCGAAGGCCCGTACGTGCCATCTAATGCCGATGTCGACAAGGGCTATGGGAACGATCTCGCGTTCGGTACGACCACTTTCTACTGATGTGTAGACTAGCTTAACCGCTTTGCCGCGGTTGATAGCACGCGTAATAGGCGCCAATACTGACATCTTAGGCTGATTCAGCGCTGTAGGAAATTCGCATCGGACCATCGACTTCAGAGAATCTCCCACCCCTTCACCAAACCCATGGGACAACGCGGTTAGTACGCGTTGCGGTGAATGGTCGAACAGAGGAACAAAGCTCTCCGTAGGGCGATAAACCTTGTCGACGTTATCAAGAACCAGGTTTTCAGGCGCGATCTCCCTGTACTGCGCAATGTCACGAGTAGCCGCAGCTGGACCAGTGCCAAAGCGGCCTACTACATCAGCACGTCGCAGCTCCCCGAGGAAGTACAACTTGAAGTCTATATGCGAGAGGCGCTCACGCTGCGTTTGAGTCAACTCATCTAGTAGCGCGCGTCGCTGTTCAGTCGTGTTTGTAGGCATCCCGAAATAATAACAAACTATCCGACATAAGGCGATATATTCACATGCTTGATGTGATCGTTTTGATGATGTATAGTACTCACGTCGAACATACATGGAGACTTCTATGGCAAAAAACAATCCCACAGGCGATGGCCGTCGAGTTGGCGCAGTGCGAGACCGCAGCCAAACCCAGACTCCCTCTGGTCATTACGTCAAACGCGATGCCGAAACAGGCCGTTTCCTGGACGTCAAGACGTCCGATAAGACCCCGTTCAAGGGTGTACGTCGCGAGAAACGGTGACTGCATGCTAGATCAACGTCCATCCAGCACAGCCAAGGCGTCGCGCCTGCCCCTGGCAAATTCCCTCCTGACCGAGCCTCTGCGCGGGTCCAGCTCGCTCGCCATAAAGGAGAAATCCGGATGTTGACTGAGCACGACACTCATTTGCCGGACCAAAGCGCAGAACCTAGTCAGGATCTAGGAAGCCAGACTGGCGCCACAGCTCCCTTCCATGTTTTAGCGCTATCCGGCGGTGGCTTCCGAGGGCTGTACACCGCTACCGTCTTGAAGCACTTGGAGGAGCAGCTAGGAACACCGCTGGCCAAGCGGTTCGATTTGATCTGCGGAACCTCAGCTGGTGGATTGCTTGCTTTGGGGCTCGCAGCCGAGATTCCAGCGCCTCAGTTGCAAGACATGTTCGAGCACCATGGAAGTCGCATTTTTGGTAGCTCGACAGGGGCCAGACGTCTTTTCCCTCAAATCTTCAAAGCCAAGTACTCGCCTGACGGATTAACTGCTGTCCTGACCGAAAATTTTGGCGATCTCACTCTCGGCGACCTGAAGCACCGCGTACTTATCCCGACGGTTAATTACTCAAAGGGTAACGGGCAGTTCTTCAAGACGCCTCACTCCCCTAGGTTCTTCATGGACTACAGGCACAAGCTTGTGGACATTGGGTTGGCGACTGCCGCGGCCCCAACGTACTTCCCGCTGCACGCCATCGGAGAAGAAGGCGTCTTTGCAGATGGGGGCCTAGTCGGCAACTCTCCCGGCTTCTTTGGCTTACACGAGGCTCACCATGCATTGGGAGTGCCGCGCGGGAAAGGAAACGTCCGAGTCCTTGCCATTGGAACGATGACCTTGGGTGCAACGAAGAGTGGCAGCACGGGCCTTGACTGGGGTATCAAACAATGGGGAGCACGAATCTTCGACCTCGTCATATCTTCGCAAGAACACTCTGTCGACGCGATGCTGAGCCATCTGCTGGATGAAGATTATGTCCGGATAGATGACCCTGCCACACCGGACCAGAGCAAGGACATCGCAGCGCTGGATGTAGTCAGTTCGGCCTCCATCCAAGTGCTGAAGAGCCGAGGAACACAGGCCGCCCGTCGGGCGCTGGGTGATAAAGCACTGACACCATTCTTGAATCACACCGCCGCTACCCCCGTGTTCTTCCACGGGCCTAACAAAACCCTGGAGAACCACCATGCTTAACCTGAGCTCTCTCTTTTACTCTGGCGTGGAGCAGCCTACGCTCCTGGACAACATCACCCTTTCGGATCGGCGTTGCGAGTTCATCCTGGAAGCCAAGGACGCTATCCGTGCCCAGTTGCGCACGGGGCTCCCGGCCGTTCTCAAGGAGCTCGGGCACCCAGGAGCAGCGGTTCAACCGCGTTTCTTCACGCAAGGATCTTGGGCATACAAGACGCTCAACGCACCTGCGCATCCCGAACAACAAGCGGACATCGATGATGGCGCCTACCTTCCTCTAAGTTTCATGCGGCTCACCTCGAAGCCGAGCTTAGCCAGCAAGGTGTTTTTCGCAGCAGCTGAAACAGCCTTGATGCCTCTAGTTCAAGAACGCAAGTGGCGCCTCATTACCGACAAGCCAACGTGCATTCGTATTGAAATAGCTGAGTTCGCGCACATCGACGTGCCTTTGTACGCAATTCCAGACGATCAGTTTGAGCAGCTGCGCAAAGCCGCTCTATCTGTACACGGCTATTACACGTTTGACGAGGCAATGAAACGGGCCGAGCGCGACGCTTGGACAGAACTACCTCACGACCAGGTGCTCCTCGCTCACCGTGAAGACGACTGGTTTAAGTCTGACCCGCGACCAGTAAAACGCTGGTTCCTCGGCGAGGTAGATCGACACGGCGAGCAATTCCGCAGGGTTGTTCGCTATCTCAAGTCCTTTAGGGACTGGCAGTGGGTGCAGGGTGGCCCTTCATCGATCCTTCTTATGGCTGCGGCGGCTCCTTTATTCGAGTCTCGTGATCGCAGGGACGACCTTGCCTTGCTCGACCTGCTTGATAACCTGCCCGACGCCCTGCGACAAGGCGTACTTTGCCCGACAGATCCCAATGAATCACTAACGGATCGCCTAGGACAGCCTGGAGTCGAGGATGCCGCCCACAAACTGGAGCAGCTTGAGAAGTCACTGCGAGGCGCGATTCATGCCAGCTCGCCAAGCCAGGCGCTCATTTGGGTACGCGAGCAGTTCGGGCCAAGGTTCCCGAATGCCCCTGAGCGCGTCAAAGTAAGCTCCGCTACAGCAGTGGTTCAAGCCACTCCGGCAGCGATTGTTTCAACGCCACTCGTAGGACGTACGCAGGCAGGCTGATGAACGACGAGACACAGCTGTCTAAGCTCACCCGCGCGATGAAATCGCGAGGGTTCACCTACATAGGACGAGATGCGGGCGATTGGCTAGCGTTCAAGGGTCTCATGGCAGCAGCAGGCGCCACACATGCTGCGCATATAGCTGTTGATCCGTCTGGGGTGAAGCTTCCTAGGATTGGTGTGGAGCTGCCACTTGGAACACCGAGTGTTTTGGCCCATGTCGGCGCTAACGGCCAAATCTGTTACGCCGCTCAAGGGAGCGTCGTACTGGATATTTTTGACATCGCTGGCCAGGCGTTAGGTTGCATTGATCGTGCTGAAGAAATCTTGGATCTATCGCTGCGAGGCAAGATGGATCAGGACCTAGAGGACGAGTTCTTCGCATTCTGGCACGGTGATCTCTGCTTTCTTGACATCTACCCCGGCGATCCAGGGGCACTCGATATCCTGTTTGCCAAACGCGGCAATGCTGGAACAAGCGTCGTATTCGTCACTAACGATGTAACCCGCACTCGACAGAAGCTTCAGGCTATGTCGCTCCAAGAGCGAGAAGTACTGAAGGGAGCTGCTTTCAGGGTAAGCACTTCTGTCAAGCCAAAACCGGCACAAGGTGTATGGCCGCCGCCAACCGTAGCAACACTGTTGAAATGGCAGGGACTACTTGATCCGTCGGCAAAGCGCAACATAGAACGCAGACTACTTCAATCGATTGCCTCCCGGCGAAACGCGTCACTGTGCGTCATAGATTCGCCACTTACACAGTACGCTTTCTGGACGGATTTCGAAACCGCGGATGATCAGATCACTCAATCGCGACAAGACCCAAGAGTAAAGCTCTATGCCTCGAAAGTGTATCCAATGATTTCGATCAGAATGGACGATAAATACGTCGCCGAACGCAACGTGCCCGAGAGTCCGACTCTCGCCGGCAAGCGCATTGCCCTTATTGGGTGCGGAACCATAGGAGGCTTCCTGGCGGAATTGCTGGTGAAGGCTGGCGCTGGCCTAAATGATGGAGACTTGGCTTTCATTGATCCAGATATCCTGCTCCCTCAAAATGTCGGCAGACACCGTCTAGGCCTAAATCGGGCATTGCAGCACAAGTCCAATGCGCTAAAAGAAGAGCTTTCCCTCGCAGCTCCGACAGCCAAAATACGAAGCTTACCTGTGAAAGCGGAGGAAACCGACTTGAGCTCCTTCGATTTGATCATCAATGCAACCGGAGAAGAGGCCTTGGGTCACTACCTCACACGTGCGGCCACTGACTCGAGGAATTTTGTCCCGACTTTGTCGGTTTGGGTTGAAGGGCCCGGTGTCGCAGTACGAGCACTGTTTCGGGATACTACGCAAGCAGCATGTACTCGCTGCCTTTCAGATACCCATCGAACCTCGCTCTATCCTGTAGTGAACGAGCCAGTGCCGAGCGAGTTGGCGGGCCACGGATGCGAAAGCTTGTACGTACCTTTCCCTGCCAGCGTCTCGGTTCAGGCCGCGTGCCTGGCTATCGAAATGGCAATCAGTTGGGTGGCGAACCAACCTAGCCCACGGCTGCGTACCCGAGTGACTCGGCACGGCTTCAGTCAAGCAGAACCAGATGGAGATCCAGTTCGACAACCCACGTGTGCAGCATGCCATTCGTAACTGAATGGTCCACCACGGATAAACGAAACCTGGTTATTTTTGCACCAGATGTTCTCAGGGTTTTCAAGAATTATCGGCAGCGGTTCTTTTGGCAGCCCGAGAGTGGCGGCATTCTCTTAGGGCGCCGGCGCGGCAAGCATCTGGAGATCATGCTTGCAACCGAACCAAGTCATAAAGACAGCCGCTCAGCATTTTCCTTTGTGCGTGAAGCTGACGGGCATGCGGACCTTGCTGAACAAGCTTGGCGCCAAGGCGATAAGCAGATCGACTACCTTGGCGAGTGGCACACTCATCCGCAGAGGGTACCGACTCCGTCAGCCATCGACCGGCATGAATGGGGGAAACTGATACTTCACCGGTCTAAGTTGACGCCCATTCTTGTCGTCGTGGTCGGTACTAAATCAATACATGCAGAGCTGATTAGTGGGGTCCAGGACAAGGTTCTGTTGCCAGTCGGACGGGCGCAGTAACCCTGCCGACTCGACCTATAACTTATCAGGCTGAACTGTGGCTGTAGGAACACTGGATGAGGCCATCAAGGGAAGGGAATTTGGCACCCAGGCGGCCAGCGGCCGCATCCTGAAGTTGGCTCCGGCATCCCGTCCGGGATGGTCGATGCCACGCCCGCACCCACCTCGTCCCTGGGTGCAGAAACCGAGCATCCGCGCCCAATGAACTCCTCAACCCCAGATCGGGTTGCAATGCCTCGGGTTGTTGGATGCCTCATCGCTGGCGCATCATCTCAAGCTTGAGAGGCTCCATCGAATGAGGGGCTATACAGGCTACAGAGATCTACCATGTCTATGGCTGTGTATATACACATCAAATCTCCTAGCAATTTAATCGCGTTTTTGGCGGTCTAGCGCCCCCGCATGCTGCGGAGTACAAGTTTTGACGCTGTGGAGTACAAGTCGGCGTGCTGTGGAGTACAAGTTTTGATGCTGTGGCGTACAAGTGGTTTGGGCAGCGGCTCCCTCGGAGCCTCCCTCTGAAATCGATGTTCGGAACTATCCTGAGTTGACTGACTCGGTCATGGACGCCCTGATGTGTATATACACATCAAATCCCGTTGTCCTACCGAGTTCCATATGAGCAGCACCGAGCCAACCAAAAAGAACGCATCCCGCCATTCCCCCACCACAGTCCAATTCGTTGCCCGGGTTCCTCGGGATCTGCATAGCAGCTTTCATAGCACGTGCCATCAGCTTGGCTTTAACGCATCGGAGGTTCTGCGCTCCCTAATGGAGAGCTTTGTGCGTATGAACCAGGCTGAGGGAAAGAATGGCTGAACTGACGAACCTCGCCCGCGCCGATAAGCTTCGAGCCCTTGCTGAAGCCACTGCACGCGCCGCCCTGAAGGCGGCCCCTGAGGCGCGCGAAGACTTGCTTGAAGCCTCGAACACGCTATCGTCCCTTGCTCACACCAGTGAGCTGAGGATCAAGAAGCAAGAAGAGCCCGTCAAGATATTGCCGTCGAACGCTACCCGGGACGAACTCACGTCCGCGCGAAGCCGGCAGGCGACCCGACGCGGCGCAGAAACCTACCTGCCAACGCTCTCCGATGTGGCTCAAGTGCTGCCAAACGCTTTATTGCGCTGTGCCCTGTTCTCCAGCAGTCGCAAAGTGCCGACGCTGAACGACCAGGTGCTATCCGGCGATACATCCCTGCTGGTCGTCAACAAGACGATCGCGTCATTCAACAACGTCACCGTGACGCTGAATGGGTATGAGCTTTGCCAGTTCGACCGCATTGTTTATGCGACCTGCTTGGACTACTACCGCGAGCGTCCGCTTTCTCCGGAGACGGAGAACAAGCATGTCGGGACGACCTTCTACGAGTTTGCTAAGCGGATGGGCCGCTCGTACAGTGTGAGGCTGCATCGCTCAATCCGTGCAAGCCTGCTACGACTGAGCTTTGCCCAGCTTCGAATCCGGCGAGATCGTCTCAATCTCGAGGTGCCAAAATTCCTCTCGGTTTCATTCGAAGACAGTGAGCAAGGTGATGGGGCGTCGGCAATCGCCGGCGCTCCCCTGGGCAGCGATCGACTCTGGCTGCGGGTCAGTGAATCTGTTGCCGAGCTTTTTGGGCCGGGAGCTTGGACGGCGCTGGAACGTAAGGCAATGGATTACAGCGGACTCCAGGGATGGCTGGCGAGTTTCTATGCGACCCACCAAGGCCCCCTGTGGCTCAGCGTGAAAAAGCTCCACGAAATGTCCGGCTATGAGTCCCGATTCAGCAACTTCCGAAAAGGATTGTGCGACGCGCTCGATAAATTGAAGGCCGACGACACACCGCCCTCGTGCAGGATTGCGGAGTATCACTTCTCCAACGACGGGACGAAGATCCAGGTTCATCGGGTAAGCTGGAAAGTGGATTGCGGGTCCGGGCCGAGCTGATCGTATTTACCGACCTGAAAACGCTGATGGCTGAGAATCAGGTTGCGGTCAGACTCAACCGTTGCAAGGAAGCCTCAGCAAGTCGACAGATCGTTTTTCCTTGCGATACTAAGCCATTGATACATAGAGATTTTCTTGCTCATCACGACAAAGATGGGTACGCTTTTTCCATTGATGTTTGGAGATGCGCTATGTGGCCAGATTTGAACGCTAGGTTGATGGGGCCGCGGATGCGGCCAAGTGAGCAATGGCTCTGACACGCGACTTCAAAGACACGGTACGGGCTCGCGTTCAGACCGACCCGGAATTCCGTGAGGCTCTGCTCAAGGAAGGACTTGAGGCGATGCGATCCGGCGCCGACACCGCCCCATTGCTAATGGA
The DNA here is from genome assembly GCA_000026125.1 of Herminiimonas arsenicoxydans. Taxonomy (GTDB): domain Bacteria; phylum Pseudomonadota; class Gammaproteobacteria; order Burkholderiales; family Burkholderiaceae_D; genus Oxalicibacterium; species Oxalicibacterium arsenicoxydans. Next base: position 2,211,405 of record CU207211.1, read on the forward strand.
GCTGATCTGTGTGTTCAGCCCATCCGACATCGAAGAACTGCGCGACACCGAACCCAGATGTGCTGAGCCAGAATGAAGAAGCGACTTAAAGATGTGATCGGCAGCTTGTACAAACCATCCGCCGGTGTCAGGCAAGCGTTTGCCCTCCCTAGAGCAGATGCCGAACAGCTGCCACGCCTGCCATCAGTGGCGGTTATTTCGATCACTGCGCCAGAGCGTCCTCCAGCAGCTGTCGATGGATTCGAGCACCTTCTGCGGCTGATCTTTGCAGCTGTCGTCCAGAGCAAAAGAGAAAATCCCTGCCGCTTTCACCCCGGCTCATGCCCAGCAGATCCGGAGCTTCATTGAACAGCTCCCACCAGCGATCTCATCGGTCGTGGTGCATTGCGAGGGAGGCTTTTCCAGATCCTGCGCAGTGGTGCTGGGGCTGCACAAGCTGTATGGCTTTCAGGTTGACATGTCGGAGCTGGAGCAAGCCAATCCCTCGATTGTGCAAGTGATGATGAGGCAGCCTGCTGCGAAGAGGCGATGAGGCTTACGTAGAGCCGGAGTAGAGTCGTATGCTGGGAAGCAAAAAGCCCGAAGCGACTGTTGCTGCTTCGGGCTTTGGATGCGGACGATAGAGCTTGCTAGTTACCTTGCACGTCGACAGGTGTCAGGTGGAGGACGGTCGTGCTGCCATCCCCGACCTGGCCATAGTCGTTCCGGCCCCAGCACTTGACCTGCCCAGTCGTCAGCACTGCACAGGTATGGGAGTATCCGCTGGCTATAGACGAAACCCCACTAGCCAGTCCAGACACATTGACGGGTGTAGGGCTGTCGGTAAGGCTGTTGTCGCCCAATTGGCCATAGTCGTTCCGGCCCCAGCACTTTGCGGCGCCGGTCGTCATCACCGCGCAGGTGTGGTACAGGTCCGCAGCGATGCTTGCCACCCCGGATCCCGCCACATCCACGGGCGCATTGCGCTGGGTGGCGCTGTTGTCGCCCAATTGGCTATATTCGTTCCAGCCCCAGCACTTTGCGGCGCCGGTCGTCATCACCGCGCAGTTGTGGTGCAGGCCCGCAGCGATGCTTGATACGCCGGATTCTAGTCCGACCACATTCATTGGGGTATCGCGTTGAGTGGTGCTGTTGTCGCCCAATTGGCCATGGGCGTTCCAGCCCCAGCACTTCACAGCGCCTGATTTGGTGGTTGCGCAGGTGTGTAAGCCACCCGCAGCGATACTAGCTCCATCGTTCCCTAGTTGAACAACATCCACGGGCGTCCAGCGCTCAACAGAGGGGGGGATACCAAGCTGCCCAGCAGCGTTCCAGCCCCAGCACTTCACAGCGCCTGATGTGGTAATTGCACAATTGTGTGAGTGGCCCGCGGAAACGCTTGCGACCCCGGATCCGAGTCCCGCCACATCCACGGGCGCATTGCGCTGGGTGGCGCTGTTGTCGCCCAATTGACCGTAAATGTTCTCTCCCCAGCACTTCAAGGCGCCAGCAGCAATGGCGCAAGTGTGAGCTCTGCCCGCATTGATGCTCGATACGCCAGAACCGAGACCTGCCACATCGACAGGGATCATCCGGCTGGTCGTGCTGTTATCGCCCAGCTGACCTTGATCATTCAACCCCCAGCACTTCACCCCTCCAGCATCCGTGACTGCACAAGTATGTTGTTCGCCAGCGGCGATATTGCGCACATGAAGCACCGCCCCGGCTACTTCAATGGTGTACACCGCCTGCCCGTCGGAGCCCATGTAGGTGGCCAATACGGTGAAGCTCACTGGCGTGGTGGTTTTGGCACTTGGCGTGCCGGCCACCGCCCCTGTGGTTTCGTCCAGCACCAGCCCCGCAGGCAAGATGCCATCGGCCAAGCTCCAGCTGGCAGCCGCAGGGTCGAAAGCTGCATCGCCCGTCACACTCAAGTACGGGCGTAAGGATTCGCTGTAGGCTTTACTCACCGTTGCCTTGGGCAGCGCGGCGCCAGCCAGCGATACCCTAATGTCTTCCACCGGCGCTTTTGCAGCAGTAGGAACGGGCACCACGAGGTAGAACGAGGACGCAGCGAAAGCGGGTGCTGCACTGGCACCGAGAAGCGCTGCTGCGCTAGCAACGGAGAGAAATGTTTTTTTGAACATGAGCATACCTTTTGAACAGGGGTGTCCAAGGTATAGCTCCGGCTACTAGCGATGAGCCGCCTTCAATAGTGAAACGGCATACCGCCTGGCTACTTCTTCTCGAGAACAGCGGAGTCGATTTTCGTATCGATATCCACACACTTGATCCCGATCGCCTTCATGCATTGCAAAAAGAACACAAAAGAGAATTTGCCGCGTGCGATCTTGTTGGAGAGGTTGGCTTCGCTTTCTTCAACGCCGAGCGCAGCCAGCCGGACAGCAAGAGTCTTGTATCCGACGCCGGCGCGAGCAAGCTCCGCTCTGAGTATACGGCGAGCCTCAACTTCCCAAGTAAGCATTGATGTAGGTGACTAGAAGGAACCCGAGTCATTCTACAGCTCACGCCTATAGTGAGAAAGCAGCCCTATAGTTGCCAACGATCCATAAGTGATGTATTTTCATCATAAATGATGATTAAGGTTTGCTTGAGACTATTTTTCTATATACGTGATTATTACTTTACTTATAGCAGTTAATACCTTTTAGCCGGCCCACAGATTTTCTTATACACGCTGGCTCGCATTGAGCATACGTCATGAGGAGGCCAGTATGTCTCGGATTAAGTGGACCGAGAAGAAAATCGCAGAACGCCAAAAAGCGGGATATGGGGAAGGCTCGGGCTCAGCTTACAACCCGTGGCTTGAAGTTTTCGATCTCAGTAGCACTGGGCGCTCGCGTCGCGTCTGGAGTTCCAAGACCGGGCGCGCTCACCACCTCTTCTCCGATGTCGAGCACGACATCTTCATCGCTGCCGAATGGTCGCGTTCTGTAATTGATATTCGCGAGCAGTATCCGCTCGATCGGGAGATCACGCAAACGATCGCCCATAATCTCAAGATCCGCCACCCTCACTACCCTGGCACCCAGGTCCCGACAGTAATGACCGTTGATTTCCTATTGACGGTTCGTACCGCTGACAGGGAAGACTACATTGCGCTGAATGCCAAGCGAGACGAAGAGGCGGAGGATGAGACATCGCTGGAGAAGCTGGAAATTCAGCGCAGCTACTTCCAAGAACTGGAGATACCTCACCACCTCATCTATCACTCGCGGATACCCAAACAGAAGATCGCCAACATCTACTGGATCAGGGACGCTCAACTCAAAACTGGTGAGACCGAACCACACGCGGGCTTCTACGACCAACTAAAGAGCCGCATGGCAGGCGAGCTGGCTTCATATGACGCTTCGGATACCACCCCGTTGGCAGCTTACTGCGCCTCCTTTGATGCGCGATACGGCGTCGAGCCAGGCACCGGCCTTCGCATCGCACGCATGCTAATTCAAGAACGTGCACTGCTCGCAAACCTCGATTCCCCAAACTTGGCAAACGATCCCGTGGGATCCTTCCTGATGACATCCAGGGCTGGTCGACTGCGCGCGGTAGGTGGCAAGAATGCTGTTTAGCAATGACCTTTTCATGCTGGACGGGATGCAAATGCGCCTGCTCCAAGCCGACACCTCCACGAATAAAGCCTGGGTCATAGCGCTGCACTCGCATGCCTGGCCTGAGTGCCTTCCGTATTCCGAGATTCGGGATCTGGAGCGCGTCTCCCCGCCGGCAACGCCTATCCATGGACATAGCCAAGCACGGATCCAAAAATGCGAGGCGGCATGGAAACGCCTCGAGCCGCTTCTGTCTGCGCATGGAACGTCGCTATTCGAGCCAAAGACCCGAAAGCACGCTATCGCAGAACATGCGAGGAAGACAGGTTGCGCTCCGACCACGCTTTACAAGGACCTGCGTCGCTACTGGCAAAGGGGGCAGACCAAGTACGCGCTGCTTCCGGATTACGACAAGTCTGGCCGCACCACGCCTGCTGCTGACGATGCGAGCGAGGCCTGCGCGATCACAGCTGGGCGAGGACGCAAAGCCAAGAATGGCTATGACAACTACCAGATCACCATGGCGGACAGTTCATTCTTCCGCAAAGTGATTGAAAAGGAGTACCTGCCAAACGCCCAAATCTCGGTCCCTGCGGCTTATCGATCATTGGTAGAGCAGTTCTACCGCTATGCTGACGGCAACGGTGAGCTGCACGTCAATCCCTTGGGTGCTCGGCCGAGTCTGCGCCAGTTTCGTCATTTTCTGCTCAAGGCATACGACATTGAGACACGGTTGCGCGGCCGCCTGGGGAACTCAGACTTCGAGCGGGAGCATCGGAAGCGGCTCGGAACCATCATGGCGGATTGCCAGGGTGTCGGACACTACTATGAGATCGATGCCACCATCGCGGACATCTACCTGGTGTCGAGCGAAGACGTGACCAAGATCATCGGCAAGCCGACGCTCTACCTCATCATTGATCGCAAGTCTCGCCTCATCGTCGGGTTTTACTTTGGCCTGGAGAATGCCAGTTGGAACGGAGCGATGCAGGCCATCCTGAGCATCGCCGAGGACAAACGCGCTCTCTGTGGACGGTACGGCGTACCTTACGCGCCCGAAGACTGGCCCGCACACCAAGTATTCCCGTCTGAGTTTCTTGCTGACCGCGGAGACATGATCTCGCACGCCAGCAGCAATGTCGCCGAAGGTCTGCATGTCACCGTCACCAACCTGCCCAGCAAGCGGCCAGACTGGAAGCCCCTGGTTGAATGCGGCTTCCGACTGCTTCACAACAGCATCCAGCCCATCGCTCCCGCGTATGACCCGCCATCCAACGCCACTCGGCGCCGGGGAAAGCACTACGAAAAAGACGCCTGCCTCACGCTGAGAGATTTTGGCCATCTGATTCTTACCACGATCATTGCGTACAACCAAAGGGAGATGCTTGGCTACGACATGGACACCAAGGAGCTCCTGGACAACGTCCGACCAAGTCCGATTGCGCTATGGAACCACGGAATCCAGTCTCGTGCGGGCCTGCTGACGCGCTACGAAGAGTCCACGGTCAGGTTTGCACTGCTGCGCAAGAAAAAGGCGATCGTCACCGACAAGGGAATTGAGTTTGAAAGCTGCTTCTACAGCTTCCCTGAGGCCATCGCACAAAAGTGGTTCGAGACCGCCCGCAAACGTCGATTCTCGGTGACCGTCTCCTACGACAACCGTCTTGCCGATTCAATCTATGTGCACCCCTTGGATGGGAAGCGTGAGCCCTACGTCGCAACGCTGACGGAGCGAAGTGCTAAGTACAAGGGAATGAGCTTTGATGAAATTGCGTACTACGAATGCCTGCGTGCGGCGCTTCGTGTCGATGCCGAGCACTCTCGTCTGCAAAACAGCATTGATCTTTCCACCACAACCCGTCCGGTGATGAATGCAGCTCGCGAACGCCTGAAATCAGCGCCCAAAGTGTCGCGTTCAGCCAGGCGTGCCGACATCAAGGAGGTGCGCGAGGAGGAACGCAAGCTCGAACGTAAGGCCATGGCCAAGATTGAAGGAGGAAAGCGCAGCGAAGTGCCCGCTCTGCATCCAGAGCCTCAGAACTCCAGACCGCCAACGCCTACGCCAGCGGCCGCCTCCGGCTCCCTTGCAGAGCGCATTGAAGCAGCACGCGCCCGGATGCGCTCATGACAGAACACAGCTTAGAACCACATATGCACGATACCTCTCACATCGTCTCGGCGAAGTACGCCCAGCAGATGATTCCCCATTTCCGCGGCAACCCACTGATTGAAGCGCTGCCGCCAACCATGACCGACGATGCGCTTATTGACGCCCTTACGCTGATGCCCGAGTTCGATCCGAGCCAGCGTCAGTGGTCGACCTCTAACCGGTTCATGATGCTCAAAAGCATGCAGAACTTCATGATCCCGATGCAAAACCATGTCGAGTTGAGCTGGGCCATGGACTCAATGATGCGGGCCGGCTACGTCGGCCGCGCTCCCAGGACGCCTGGACACGCGAAGATATTCCAGTCGATCTACGAAAAGCAGCTTGCCGGCATGGGATTCAGCCAGACCGCGTCATCGCGAACACCTCAGATCTCGACATCCCTGATCGGCATTTCAGGTATGGGAAAGACGACGACCGTGAATCGCTGGTGCGCTCACCTGCCTAAGGTGATCTACCACGAAGAGTACAACCTCTATCAGATCCCTTACCTGCATGTCGAAATGCCGAGCGACGGCTCATCGATCAAAGGCCTTGCTCACGGCATTCTGCAAAAGATTGATGAGCTGCTCCCTGGGGCTGACTATTACAGCCAGTATGCGTTAAAGGGCAAGGCAGGCGCCGACACGATCATGCGAAGCGTTGCCCGCCTGATGAATTTGCACCTGGTTGGCCTGCTTATCTGCGATGAAATACAGAACCTGGCCAACGCGACCAAAGGCGGTCAGAAGGTCATGACAGAGCTCGTTTCAGCCAGCAACGACTTAAAGGTTCCGATTCTATTCATTGGCACGAACAAAGCCTCCAAGGTCTTAGGTATCGACTTTCGGCAGTCTCGCCGCTCGAGCGGGCACGGCGTCTCGCCGTGGGATCGATTGCACCCAGGGACCGCGGGGCAAGAAAGCGAGTGGGATGCTTTCTTGGAAATCCTCTGGCAGTTTCAGTGGACACGTAAACCTGTCCCGTTGGATCCCCTTTTAGCCTATCGCATGTACGACTGTAGCCAGGGCGTGATCGACGTGGCGCTCAAGCTTTTCGCATCTGCGCAGGTACGGGCAATGCTTGATGGAACAGAAAAAGTAACGCCAGACCTCATTCTCGATATCTATGAAAACGAGTTCAAGCTAATACACCCAATGATGGATGCCCTGCGTCGCGATGATCTAGAAATGCTTTGCCAGTACGACGATATCGCACCACTGAACCTTCAGGAATATATTGAAAACGCCCATCGCAAGCTGAACCGCCTGAAGTCTCCGCTTTTCAGTGTTCGGGCAACAGACAAGACATTCACACCCCGCCTTGCCGCTGGATTGACCTCCCTGGGCTTCAGTGCAGAAGAATCCAGCGAGGTGGCTGAGGCGGTAGCCCAGGCGGATTCAAGCATCAACCTTGCCCAGGGCGTGAAGCAGGCGGTTTCCGCCTTGACGAGCACCCCGTCAGCCAAGAGGAAGAGACGAACAAAGGTCCAGGAGGAGCTTGCGCCCGACAGGTTCGATGATCGGCAGGAGGACTACCGGCGAGCCATCGCACACGCCAGGTCGAGAGGAGTTCCAATCTTGGAGCAGCTACAGGAGTTTGGAATGGCTCCGCTGCTCGAGGAAGTCATCGAGATCTGACCATGCACCTCCTTCGCCCGTACCCTGATGAGCTTTTAGGCAGCTTGTTGAGTCGGGCGATGAGGCAACTTGGCTTGTCGCAAAAGCGCTTGATGCGGCACCTGACCGGCCGAAACATCGTCACGATTTCTACGGTAATAACGGGCCACGAAGGGATTGCGAGAGCTTTCGGGATGGATCTTGAGGAATTCATCCACAGCCACACCTTGCTGCCCTATGCAGTTGCTTTCATGGCGCCGCGGGACAAAGAACGTATCCTGAGTTCGCTCTTGAGCGGCAGATCGGATCTCTGTGTCGCGGCGGTCGCTCAAAACGCAACGAAGTCGACCAGCCTGCTCAAGCTTTGCGTGGCCTGCAAAGCACAGGACTTGCTGCAATACGGTGAGACATACTGGCGAAGATCGCATCAACTCCCTGGCGTGTTGCTGTGCGCCATGCATGAGCAACCACTGCGCTTGAGCGATGTTGATATCCGTGCGAAGCGGCTCATGGTGCCACCCAATGAGGTGCAGTCGGTCAGGGCCTGCGCTTACGAGGTTTCAAGAGTTGTTTTGATGGATATTGCAAGATTCTCGGACCAGGCATTGAGGTTTGGCCTTTCGTATGGTGATTGGGCTGAGCGCTACCGGGACCTTGCCGCGAGCCATGGGTATTCTTTCACCAGTGGCCAGATATTCGGGGAAGTTCTTTCGGCGGACCTCCGTGCGTTCTACGGCGACGCCTACCTGTCCGCCTTGGGTGCCAACATCAACCTCAATCGCCGAAACTCCTGGCCGGCATTGTTGGTGCGTTCTTCTGGGGCCAGCACTACAGCGTTGAAGCACGTTTTGCTGAACATTTTCCTGCTGAACGCTCCGAGCCCATCTCGATCCCCTTCGGAGTACGAGCGCCGCAAGAAAGCAAAACCCAGGGATTGGGACCTCATCCAATGCAAGGCAATAGCGGTCATGGATAAAGAGGTCGCTCGGTGCAGACGGGAGGGTCGAAGGATCACCGTCCGGGAGCTGGCACAGAAGGCAGGAATCGTGTCGCTCCTGCATCATTTCCGCCATGAGATCCCAATGATCTTGCTATGGCTTGAGAGATTCAAAGCCACGCCGCAGTCCGAGCGGCAGGCTGGCAAACGACCTCGAACGTATCCCAAAAAAAGATAGCTGAAGGCCCAACATGGGCCTGGTGTTTTTCCTATACGGATTCCTATTATTGGAGTCGTGTATGGAATGGGCACTCGGTGTTTCTCTTGGCACCAGCAGCATTGAAGTTTTTACGTCGAACGAAGGTATTGAGCATAGGCGCCTCGAGGAGATCGCGAGCGATCGACTAAAGGTGCCTCGCACTACGAAACCTTATCGCGTCCTGTACGAGGGCAGCCTATCGTCGTGGTCCCTCTCAGATCCCGGAGAATATCTTGCTGGAGTGGGTATTGAGCTTCCCGAAGGGTGCCTGAATCGCCACGAGATATTCAAATTCGTTGATGGCGGCCTGACGGTCCAGGTGCCTACTCTAGTGCTGATGCAGGCATTCTTTAAGCCCAGCCCGATATTGTTTCCGGCTGCTTTCAAGATGGCAGGCCCGGATCTCCTCGCTTATGTCGACTATGCGCAAGCGACGCCCGTTGTCGTCATCGATGATCTCGCTTACATCCGACATACTCGTCGTTGCAGGGAGAACACAGCACCCAATAAACCCCTGGAGTGGCTGCATCTCTCCAAATCAGCCAAAAATGCGATGCACAGCGTCTACCTGGGCGCATCAAACGGGACCCTGCGGATGTCTCTTCCTCTTGGCGATTTTCGAATTGCATTGCATGGGCCCAGAGTGGGCAATCAGGTTTTTGCGACTACTGCGACGCTGATAGCGATGACCATACCAGCAGAGGACAGCGTCACAGGAGCGAGTGAAACGATGATTTTTCACTCGATGGCGGACCCTCAGCGAAGAGCCACGGCGTCCGCCGGAGGAATCAATATCCCTCTACATGCGGATGGCACTTCATCGGTGACCGACCAGGAATGGCAAATGATCGAGCCTATCCTGACTCCGAAATTCAATGCCCAGAAGATCATTCACTCCCGCAGGCACTTATTGGACGCCATCCTCCTGAAACTATCCTCGGGTATATGGTGGGCCAAGGTGCCGACCAAAGGCTTCAGCATTAGCGACCTGAGCTGGACGTTTCGACGCTGGAAGACTGAAGGTCTCTTTGATCAGGTGCTGGAGGTGTTGAATGCGTCGCGATCCAATGGTCCGCGAGTCGAGTCGATTACCCGGATAGGAAACAAGCCGGTTATGGTTGGCGAAAAGGCATGATGGCCTGCCAATGCTCTCAGAAATGCCGGGGTGGGATGCCGCGTTTAGAGGGTTTGAGCGAAACGCCGTCTGTCGGACCGGAACGAACCAAGGCCGCGATTCTACGGGCTAGTTCAATTATCGCAAGCACTTGGAGCTATACCTTGGACAGTACTGTCCCAAAGGTATGCTCATGTTCAAGAAGACAATTCTCTCCCTCTCCTTTCCGCCCTTTGGGCTTTCTCGGTCCGCTGGCCCTCGACTGCGACGCGTATCGCCGCTGACGTGTGTAATCGCAACCCTCGCACTGGGTGCCGTTGCAGCACCTGCGCTCGCATCTTCCAAGTTTTTCCTTGTGGTGCCATTGAATGCGCAAGCCCAGGCGCAAGAACCGGTGGACGCCATCACGGTATTCCTGGCGGGCGCTGCGCTGCCCAAGGCGACGGTCAACCAGGCCTACAGCGAGAGCCTGCTGCCGTACCTGTCTGTGACCGGTGATACTGCCTTCGATCCTGCGGATGCACGCTGGAGCGTGGCCGGCGGTGCCTTGCCTGCGGGCTTGGCGTTGGACAACATCACGGGCAGGTCGCCGGAACCCCGTCAGCTTTGATTGAATCCACTGCGAGCTTTGCTGTCGCGGTGACCTATAAGGGCGAGAGCGCTCAGCAGACGTATACACTGCCGGTTGTAAAGCAACCTACGGGCTGTTACGCATATCTCCAAGCCAATCCAGGGGCACCAAGCGGTTGGTACACCTTGGATCCAGATGGCGACGGTCCAGGGGTAGCGCAAAGCTATTACTGCGACATGACCTCGGATGGCGGCGGCTGGACTCGTATTGTGCATCAGACAGAAGCAGCGCCGGTCACTAACTGGAACGGGGGCGTTAATGGCCAGTCATATGCGCTCGCTACCGCGCAAATTCCACCCCACACTCAGACTGCGTTTGGCATAGATGAAAACGCCACTTTCTTGGATTACTTCGATTACAAGTACACCACCGGCGCTATCACTAAAACCACCATTTTCGGGTTTAAAGCCAATCAGACCTATCATATAGCACGGCTGTTCACTAATATTTACGCCTCGGCTGACCCGGAGAAAACTCTTCACAATGACTGCGGGACTAGCCCCGCAGCAGATGCAGGGCGAGCTTGCGGCTTTTTAACCATAGATAGAACGGGCGGAACCTACATGGACTGGGCGTTCTACCCAAACATGGTGACGGTGACGATGCGCGGTTTCGCATTGAATGGGTCAAGAACGGCGAAGGCCGATACTGAGGCTTGGACCGTCTGGGTTCGCTAATGGGCCACGTAACCTACGCTTAAGCACCCAGGCCCGAAGCATTCGCTTCGGGCTTTTCTTTTTGTGCCCGAGGCCACTTTTTCCACTTCAGATCCCGTCCCAGCCTCGGAACTGGAAGCTTTGGACAGAGCGACCAAAGATGCCTAGACAGCGGAAACTACCCTCGGATGTCTGAAAACCACTCGATTACCTAGCGATACTGGCTAAAAATGTCTGAAAAGTAGTCGCTTACCGCTTGTTTTGTCTGAAAAGTAGTCGATTACTGCCCGCCATGTCTGAAAACTAGAGCCTAGTGGAACTCTTGTCGGAGGGTCTTTGGGAGCCCTGCAATCATTACTTCAAGTCAGAAGCCAGTTCGTTGCTTTGATGCACAGTTGCCTTATCAACCCAGAGTCGGATTTCTCATGGTTAGCATTGGTTTCTTCGCATCTCAAAATCTACAGAAGGTTGTATGAATATTAGGAAACGTAAACGGCATTTGAATAGGCGTTTGAGCCTAGAGATAAAAGCCTGGGAATGGGCCATGCAGACAATCCGAGGCCGAAAGGTCGAGCTTGTAATTTTTCCGTCCTCACCGATAGCGGGAATGCTCGCTCGTTTGGCGACTCGGCATGATGTCACGTATCGATTCGACCCTATTGACTAATGTATGAACACTGACGTGTGTAGCCCTGCAAGCTCATGACAGGCTCTACGGGAAGCCCTCTAAACGACACAGCGAGCCATAGAGCATCATCTTGGTTTTTAGGTCGACTCTCTGCCCTTGCGAGAAAGTGCTGCATGCTCGCCTGCCTTTGCGCGAAGATCATCAAGCTCTCTGCGGGCAGCCGCAAGAATCTGATCACGTCCAGGGGGCGCATCATCAAAAAGCTTGTAAATTTCAAGCGTGCGCGTATCGAGGGTATCGACTGCATAGTCGAGCCAGCTTGTGTAACCCTCTGGTGGGCGAAGAGTCTTTTCGGATTCACTGTTAGTCATCAGCTGCACTCCATAACTTGTTGCAGATATGGTAGTTGGAATCTGACTCTACGGCTTGAGTTTTATTGTTTGGTCAGCATTGACGGCAAATTACTCCGCCTTCCAGCGTAGATCTTTAAGGACATGCATTGCAGTTCGCCAGCTCGGCATAGCCGATTGGATCTACATCCAAGTTCAGATAAGCTCCAAGTCAGACAGACTGTAGTTTCTCGGAGTCGGAATTTTTGCAAGATTGCAACTGATGATGTTGTACCTCAGACGTACTTTTGAATCTCTGCTGGATTAGAACTTTAATGTCATGCGCCTAAACATAGGGTGCAAATCTGGACCAGAACTTTAATGGCATGGATTTTTCCGAATTTTCGAAAAATCCTTTGAAATCAAAGGCCCGCCGGAACAGGACTTTATTGTCATTCACCACTGGCTGATGGCCCGCTGATCGCCCACCACCAGCGCCACGATCACACCGGCGTAGGGGCGATCACGCAGGATATTCTGCACCCGCTCCCGCAAGCGACTGCGGCAACGTTCGACGATATTGTTGAAACTGAAGACGAAGTTATCCAGCCGCACATTCTTCAAGCCGGTTTGATCTGGACGTATATAGCCGGTCGCCCGAACATTTTGCTCCAGCAGCCACATTTCATAATCGAAGCCGTGCGGATTCGCATTGCCGTGCGGACGGCGCAGGCGCACAGTCAATTGCCAGCGTTCGCCGGGCTGAACGTCAGCCAGCTCCTGCACTTCATCTGCATGGAAAGCTGCATACCAGGACAAGGCCAGTCTGGATGGAATGACTGGTGTCACGCCTTCAAGCGGCAATACTTTTTCAACTGCAAAATTGAAACGCACACCGCGCTCGAAATAAGCCGGCATGCTGTCTATCGTGCCCACTACCGTGATGTCCCGGCCTTCCAGATTTTTCGGCAATTCGGCCGCCAGGTAATACTGTGCGAACAGCGCCGCCCACACGAATCCCAGCAGCGCTCCCATTCCTGCGAAAAGAGGAATCCTGAACCGATGCAGAGAGCTGCGACGGGCCATCACTGCCAGCAGGCATGCGACGGCAAATAGAAAAGCGATGATGGAATAATGCGGCAGCGACGCTTGCACCTGCAGCCAGGCGGCACCGACGACTAAGCCGACGATCGCGCTGCGCATCAGCGGCTTAGGTAATAGCAGCCAGTCGCGGCAACGCGGCTAGCGCATTGGCCGACGTGATTTCCGCAATCGCAGTAGCCGGCATCTCGCGCAACTCGGCCAGGATCTGACCTATGCGCGCCAATTGTTCCGGGCTATTGCGTTGCGGATGCAGCCAGGCAGGGGAAATATCCGGCGCATCCGTTTCCAGCACGATGGATGCGAGCGGCAGGGTCGCTGCCAGACGCCGTATCTGCAATGCGCGAGTGAAGGTCATGGCGCCGCCGAAGCCGAGCTTGAATCCCAGGGCCATGAAGGTTTCGGCTTGTTGAACACTGCCGTTGAATGCATGCGCAATGCCGCCTGCGACCTTGATGCGCCGCAGGTATTTCAAAATGCTGTCCTGTGATTTGCGTACATGCAGCAACACCGGCAAACCGAAATCGCGCGCGATTTTCAGTTGTTCGACATAGAAGAATTCCTGCTTTTCGCGCATGGCCGGGCTTGTCAACGCAGGGACAAAAAAATCCAGGCCTATCTCGCCGATGGCGACAAAACGGGAATCGTTCATGGCCGCCTCGACCGCTGCGCGCATGGCGGCCAGATCGTCTTCCTGCGCCTGCGGCACGAAAATCGGATGGATGCCGAGCGCATACGTGCAATTGACATGCCTGTGCGCCAGCGCTGCCACCGTGGCGAAGTTATCGCGCGCGACAGCCGGTATCACGATCATTGTCACGCCTTGCCGCAAGGCGCTCGCCGCAACGGCATCTTCTTCAGCCGCAAACTCTGCCGCATCCAGATGACAGTGCGTATCGATCCACATATCAGTGAACGACCATCAAACCACGAGAGCGAATGCGAACATCAGTCATGTCGATCCAGGTATCGAATAAATTCAATCGCTATACGGTTGCAATCCTTCGTCAGACAAACGCAGGATGCGGTCGCAGTGCGTCGCCAGTTCGATATCGTGCGTGACAATCACGAATGCCGTGCCCAGCGTGCGCGACAACTCCAGCATCAGGTCGAAAGTCTTGTGCGCCGTGTGCCGATCCAGGTTCCCGGTCGGCTCATCGGCCAGCACACAGGCCGGCTGCGTCACCAGTGCGCGCGCTAGCGCCACGCGCTGGCGTTCGCCGCCGGACAATTCACCTGGCACATGCGTGACGCGATGTTCGAGGCCGACCCGCGCCAGTATCGCGCGCGCCGTTTCATGCGCTTGCTCTCGCGGTACGCGCCGTATCATCAGCGGCATCGCAACATTATCCAGCGCAGAAAACTCCGGCAGCAGATGGTGGAATTGATACACGAAACCCAGCGAGCGATTGCGCAGATTGCCGCGCGTTTTTTCATCCAGGCTGGCAAAATCCTGATGCAGCAAAGTCACCGAACCGGCGCTCGGCGTATCCAGTCCACCAAGTAAATGCAGCAGGGTCGATTTGCCCGAACCCGAGGCACCGACGATCGCCACCCGTTCGCCCTTGACGATATCCAGGTTGATGCCTTTCAATACATCGACCGCATATTTCCCTTGCGTGAAAGTCTTCGCAAGATCGCGGCAAGCCAGTACATGTTCACTCATAACGCAATGCCTCCGCAGGTTTTACGCGGGCAGCCCACCAGCTTGGGTACAGCGTCGCCAGAAATGCCAGTACTACCGCCACGCCGCCTATGGTCCAGACATCGGGCCAGCGCAAATCGGAAGGCAGCGAACTGATCAGATAAATATCCTTGGGCAGGAACTGCACGCCCAGTATGCGTTCGATGAAAGGCACGATGACGTCGATATTGGCCGCAATCAGTACCCCGCCACCTACGCCTATCGCCGTACCGATCAAGCCCACCAGCGCCCCCTGGATCATGAAGATTTTCATGATGGAGCCAGGCGATGCGCCCAGCGTGCGCAGGATGGCAATATCGGCCTGCTTGTCAGTCACGGTCATTACCAGTGTCGAAACCAGATTGAATGCCGCGACTGCAATGATCAGCGTCAGGATGATGAACATCATGCGCTTCTCAGTCTGCACGGCAGCAAACCAGTTGCGATTCTGCTTGGACCAGTCACGTATCAATACATCGCCGCTCAGGGTGCGCGACAAATCCAGCGCCACCTGCGGCGCCCGCTGCATGTCTTCTATTTTCAGGCGCAAACCGGATGGCGCGCCCAGCTTGAACATTGTCATCGCATCGTCGATATGGATGAAAGCCAGCGTCGAATCGTATTCGAAATGTCCGGAGTCGAAAATTCCAACCACTCTGAACTGCTTGAGGCGCGGAATCACACCGGCCGGCGTGACCTGACCCTGTGGTGCAATCATTGTCACCTTGTCGCCCAATCGCGCATTCATGCTGCGCGCCAGTTCATTGCCCAGCACGATATTGAATTCGCCGGAACGCAAATCATGCAGACTGCCTTCCTTGACCTGCGACGCAACATCGGACACCTTGGGCTCTTCATCTGGCAGCACGCCGCGCACTGCCACCCCGCGCAGCGTTTCATCGCGCGTCATCATCGCCTGCGCATCGACATAGGGTGCAGCGCCGCGTACTTCCTTGTTCATGAAAGCTTCACGCGCGGTGGCTTGCCAGTCCGGCAAACCGCCATACGGCTCGAAGACTTCTATATGCGACAGCACCGACAGCATGCGATCGCGTACCTCTTTTTGAAAACCGTTCATCACCGACAGCACGATAATCAACGCCGCCACGCCCAGGGCTATGCCGGCCATGGAAATCAGCGAAATGAATGAAATGAAACTGTTACGACCGCTACGGCGACCGGCGCGCGTATAGCGTATGCCGACCAGCCACTCGAAAGATAGATTTTTTATAATGCTCAATGAAGGCTCCTGAATGCAGCACGCAGTTTGCCATACATTGCCAGGCATCAGCAAAACCCTGACATCAAAATCACAGTTGCACACCCGACTTGATTGCCAGGCACTTGGCTGAAATCAAGAAAGCTTGTCGCAAAGCATGGATATGCTCTACTACCTTCCATTTCGCCTACAAGGAAATACGTCTTTGAGGAATCGAAAAAACAGGAATTCGGCAACATAATCATCATGCTTTCCCACGCAGATAAAAAGGAGCCGAAAATGAAAAAGATATTTGCCATTGCTGCCCTGCTCACTGTATTGAGCCCATTATCACAAGCACAGAATTACCCGCCGCCACGCGACGGGATGCGCCAGAGCGAGCCTTGGCAGCCAGGACCTGGCATGCGAAATGACCGCGAACTATACAAGGACCACGCCATGCCTGCAGACCACAACAAAACAAAAAGACACGTACGCTGCCGCGACGGCTCGCGGCAAAAGAACGCACATGCATGTCGCCATCACGGCGGCCTTCGCAACCACTAAGCCACGCCCCTCGCTCCATTTAAAAAAACGCCACCTTCGGGTGGCTTTTTTATACGCAACTTATCTGCAACGCATGCACGCGACAGCAGCAGGCACAACATTTGCCCTACAATCGCGGCATGACTCAACTTGAACTCCTCTTACCCTTTGCCATGCCGCCGGCAGAACTGGCGCGCGACTTGCTGCGCGAACTGAAGATGCCCGCACTGGCCACCCTGCTGGCACACGCCAGCGTCTCGGGGCGGCAGGTTTCCGACGGCTTTTCCCGCACCTTGCCGCATGAACACTGGCTGGCGCAGCAGTTCGGCCTCACAGGACAAGCCGATAACAGCAGCAGCCCGGCGCTGGCCATTAGTGCCATGCAAACAATGGCCCTGCCAGCGGAGCCCGGCACCTGGTTCATCCTGCAGCCTGTGCATCTGCATATCGCGCGCGATCATCTGGTGCTGACCGATCCGCGTCAGTTGCACTTATCCGAAGCCGATGGACGCGCGCTGTTCGAGATCACCCACACGCTATTTGAAGAATCCGGCAAAACGCTGCGCTACGGCGATGCACAGACATGGTTTCTGCGTGCCGACGACTGGGCTGCACTGCAAACATCCACTCCCGATGCTGCCTGCGGCCACAACATCGACATCTGGATGCCGAAGGGGCCGAATGAACGCGACTGGCGACGATTGCAAAACGAAATCCAGATGCATTGGCACGCGCATGCAATCAATGAGCAGCGCGAAGCCCGCGGCCTGAAACCGGTCAATTCGATCTGGCTGTGGGGCGGCGCCTCCAGCACGACAGCGACTGCGCCGGCAAAAATTGAAGAAACATTCACTTTTCCAGGTGCGCACAAACCCTTTGCAGCACAGGCTGGCCGACAGATCGCCATCACCTCGGCGGCCGACATGATCAAGGCAAGGCCGCAACACGGTTTGCTGCTACTCGATCAGTTGATAGAGCCCGCACTGGCCGGCGACTGGTCCGAATGGCTCACGCGTTTTCAAGCCATGGAAGCCGCATGGTTTGTCCCTTTGCTAGACGCCATTAAAAATGGCCAGCTCGACAAACTCACTATCACACTCAGTCACAACACCGCTTGCTCCAGCTTCGCGCTAGGCAAGTCATCACTGCGCAAATTCTGGTGCAAACCTACGCTCGCACGGCTGGTCGCATGACACGCATCACGACCCGCCCCTACCCCTTTCGCGACGCTGAACGCATGCGCCAGAGCGGCGTGCATCCGGTCATGGCACGACTGTACACAGCGCGCGGCTTGCTCGATCTGAAAGAGCTGACCAGCGAACTGAGCGCACTGATTCCGCCGCCCGGCCTGCTGCACATCGATGTCGCCGCCGTTTTCCTGGCCGATGCCATTGCCGACAAAAAGAAACTGGTCATCGTCGCCGACTACGACTGCGACGGCGCCACCGCCTGCGCAGTTGCCTTGCGCGGTTTGCGTGCGATGGGCGCCATCGTCGACTTCATCGTGCCGAACCGCTTTGAATACGGCTACGGCCTGACGCCGGAAATTGTGGCGCTTGCCGTACGCGAAAAATCGCCGGATATCATCGTCACCGTAGACAACGGCATCGCCAGCATAGACGGTGTGGCAGAAGCCAACCGGCGCGGCATCGATGTCGTTGTCACCGATCATCATTTACCCGCCGACACCTTGCCGGCAGCACGCGTGATCGTCAATCCGAATCAGCCGGATTGCGGCTTCCCGAGCAAGAATCTGGCTGGCGTAGGCGTGATGTTTTACGTGCTGCTGGCCTTGCGCGCCGAGATGCGCAAGCGCGGCATCTTCGATGCGCAGACGCAACCCAAGCTGGATGCGCTGCTCGATCTGGTCGCGCTCGGCACCGTGGCCGACGTCGTCAAGCTCGACGCCAACAATCGCATCCTGGTGGCGCAAGGCTTGAAGCGCATGCGTGCGGGCCGCATGCATGCAGGTATTGCCGCCCTGTTCCGTGCTGCCGGGCGCGAAGCGCGCAGCGCCTCGCCTTTCGATCTCGGTTTTGCGCTGGGTCCGCGCCTGAATGCGGCCGGCCGTTTGTCCGACATGTCGCTCGGTATCGAATGCCTGACCACCGACGACGAAGGCCGTGCCTGGGCGATTGCGCAGCAGCTTGATGAAATCAATCGCGAACGCCGCACCATAGAAGCCGACATGCAGGACACCGCTCTACTGTTACTGGATAAATTCGATCCGCAGGACAGCACCACGATCAGCATCTTCGACCCGAGCTGGCATCAGGGCGTGATCGGCATCGTTGCTTCCCGCCTGAAAGACAAGTTCTACCGTCCGACGATCACCTTTGCCGATGCCGGCGACGGCTGGATCAAGGGCTCCGGCCGTTCCATCGCCGGCTTCCATCTACGCGACGCGCTGGATCTGGTATCCAAACATGCACCGACGCTGATCGACAAATTCGGCGGGCATGCGATGGCGGCCGGCCTGACGATACGCGCAGATTCGCTGGACTCTTTCACCCAGGCATTTGAAGCAGTTGGCAAGGATTGGCTCAGCCGGAATCAGCTGGAGCGCGTGATCGAAACCGACGGCCCGCTGGAGCCGGCTTACTTCACGACGCAATTCATCGAATTGATGGCAGAGCAAGTGTGGGGACAAGGCTTTGCACCGCCGCTGTTCTGCGACGAATTCCGCGTGGTCAATCAGCGGATTCTGAAGGAAAGACACCTGAAACTAACCCTGGAAAAAGACGGTCAGCAATTCGATGCCATCTGGTTCGGCCATATCGATTCGCTACCTGCCACGGCCAGAGTTGCCTACCGGCTGGACGCCAATGAATTCAATGGCAGAACCCGCGTCCAGTTGCTGGTCGAGCATGCCGAAGCAGTGTGATGGCGCAAGCGAGAGGCAAGTAAACAAGGGACGGCATGTGCGGCAAATGCAGATGCCGCCTTCTTATTCAGCGCACCGGCAGAAACTGCAGGAACGATCCGCCTATCATGTTTTGAATATAGTTGATGCCGGCACGCCGGTATTTTTCGGTGATAAAGACCGCCAGCAAATCGAGCCGGCCGACGATCTTGCCGAATTCGCGCTCGAAGCTCAGATTGCGTCCAGACTCACCCATGTTGTCGGACAGCAGCAATATCTTGCCCTCGGTATTGCGGCGGTTAGCCAGCAGCCAGACCGCAATTTCGATATTGCGCGCTGCGTTGTATAAATGCTGGGCATCCAGGCCATCGACCAGAAAGAATTCCGTCTTGCCGTCGTGCGCGGCAATGATCATGTCGGCAGAGGCATAAATAAATGCAGCCACGCGATCACCGTTGAATTCCGACGTCAGCGCCAGCGACAAGGCCTTGATATCGCGCTGTCCCCGCAATTCCGTCCACGGCTGCCGCTGCTCAATCGCATCCCGCACACGTTTGATGCTTTCGTCGCGACTGGCGGCAGTCTTTTTCCATTCTCCAGGATTGCGTCGGTACAGTTTTTCCATTAACAGATAGAGGCTGTCCAGATTGTTCCGCATGCCGAGTGTGGCGATACGATTGGTATCGGACTGTCCCATTTCCCTGCCGCTGATCGAGGCGCCCTTGACTTCCCCGTGTTTGTTTGACGCCGTATCCATCGTCGAACAGCCAGTCAGTGCAGCACACATGCACAGCAATACATAAACGCATCGCAATCGCTGCATATTTTTGGTTCTCCTATTGATCAGTCAAAAGCAAGTCGTTAGAAAAATGATGCAAAGATTGTAATATGCGTTTGCCCCCCCCAACAAGCCGCCTGCCACGCCGCAAGTAGCGTCAAATACGGCCATATCGCATGGAGTGCAAACGGCCTAGTCCGGTATAATCTTGGTTTTTCCCACAAAAGAACATCATGGAAGCAGAACGCTTAAACTCCCTGGAATCCCTGCTCGCCGATCTTACCGATCGCGCGACCGAACTTCGGAGGTATCTTTGACTTCGATATCAAGTCAGAGAAGCTAGACCAGGTTAACGGCGAATTGGAAGACCCGAAAGTCTGGGACGATCCAAAACGCGCCCAGGATCTGGGCAAAGAAAAAAAATCGCTGGAAGCGATCGTTCATACCCTCATCAAAGTCGATGCTGAGCTGAAAGACGCGCACGATTTGTTCGAGATGGCGCGCGAAGAAAACGACGAAGACACGATCGTCGCGATTGAAGCCGATACACAAGAATTGCTCAAGACCGTTGAAGGCATGGAATTCCGTCGTATGTTCAGCGGCCCTATGGATGCCAACAACTGTTTTATCGATATCCAGGCCGGTGCCGGCGGTACCGAAGCGCAGGACTGGGCTTCGATGCTGTTGCGCCAATACCTGCGTTACTGCGAACGCAAAGGCTTCAAGGTTGAGATCCTGGAACAATCCGATGGCGAGGTCGCGGGCATTAAAACAGCCACGCTGAAAGTGGAAGGCGAATACGCCTATGGTCTGTTGCGCACCGAAACCGGCGTACATCGCCTGGTACGCAAATCGCCGTTTGATTCGGCCAATGGACGCCACACCTCTTTCTCCAGCTTGTTTGTCTATCCGGAAGTCGATGATTCGATCGAAATCGACATCAACCCGGCCGACGTGCGCATCGATACCTACCGCGCCTCCGGCGCCGGTGGCCAGCACATTAACAAGACCGATTCCGCAGTCCGTCTGACCCACGGTCCATCCGGCATCGTGGTGCAGTGTCAGAACGATCGATCACAGCATCGCAACAAGGCAGAAGCCTGGGATATGCTGAAAGCCAAGCTGTTCGAACTCGAAATGCGCAACCGCATGAGCGAACAACAAAAGCTGGAAGATTCCAAGACCGACGTGGGTTGGGGTCATCAGATCCGTTCCTACGTGCTCGATCAGTCGCGTATCAAGGATTTGCGCACCAACTTTGAAACCGGCAATACCAAGGCGGTGCTTGACGGCGATCTGGATGATTTCATTGCCGCATCGCTGAAGCAAGGCGTTTAATTCACCTTCATCCGCCTTCATCAGCACACTTGCCACCGCTTTACTTTTAATTGCATTCACCTCACAGATTGTTTCCATGACTACGCACAACGACGACGCTGCAGCATCGCTACCGATAGACGAAAACAAAATCATCGCCGAGCGCCGGGCCAAGCTGAGCGCCTTGCGCGAACAAGGCATCGCCTTCCCTAACGACTTCCGCCCACAGCACAAGGCGGCGGATCTGCAGGAAAAGTACGGCAGCAAGACGCGCGAAGAACTGGAAGCTGAACCTGTCACCGTGGTGCTGGCAGGCCGCATGATGTTGAAACGTGAGGCGGGTAAAAAAGCTGCATTCGCTACATTGCAGGACGCATCCGGTTCGAAGGCTGACGGCCGCATCCAGATCTATGTAACGCTGAATCTGACCGGCGAAGCGGCGATGGCTGCACTGCATCACTACGACCTCGGCGATATCCTGGGTGTCAGCGGCACGCTGTTCAAAACCAAGACCGACGAGTTGACGATCAAGGTGTCCGAACTGCGCCTGATCACAAAATCGCTGCGCCCGCTGCCGGACAAATTCCACGGTCTCGCCGATCAGGAAACCAAATATCGCCAGCGTTACGTCGATCTGATCATGAACGAAGACACGCGCCGCACCTTCAAGGCGCGTACTGCCGCGATCTCGTCGATCCGCCGTTTCATGGAAAGGAACGATTTCATGGAAGTGGAAACGCCGATGCTGCACACGATTCCAGGCGGTGCTGCAGCCAAGCCTTTCACCACCCATCACAATGCGCTCGACATGGAGATGTTCCTGCGTATCGCGCCTGAGCTGTATCTGAAACGTCTGGTAGTCGGCGGCTTCGATCGCGTGTTCGAGATCAATCGCAACTTCCGCAACGAAGGCGTATCGATCCGTCACAATCCGGAATTCACGATGATGGAATTCTATGCGGCCTACACCGATTACAAATGGCTGATGGACTTCACCGAAGCCGTGATTCGCCAGGCGGCAATCGATGCGCACGGTACGGCAACGCTGACCTACGGCGGTCGTGAGCTGGATCTGGCAAAGCCGTTCCACCGTCTGACCATCGTTGGCGCAATCAATAAATTTGCACCGCAATACACGCATGAACAATTGCACGATGCCGAATACATCAAGGCGGAATTGAAGAAGTTCGGCGTAAAACCGCACGCACATTCCGGCCTCGGCGCACTGCAGCTGGCATTGTTTGAAGAAACCGCCGAAGCGCAGCTGTGGGAACCGACTTACATCATCGATTACCCGGTTGAAGTGTCCCCTTTGGCGCGCGCATCGGATACCGTCGCCGGTATTACCGAGCGTTTCGAGTTGTTCATGGTCGGCCGCGAAATCGCCAATGGCTTCTCCGAATTGAACGATGCAGAAGATCAGGCCGCACGCTTTCAGGCGCAGGTTGCAGCCAAGGATGCCGGCGATGAAGAAGCAATGTATTACGACGCCGACTACATACGCGCACTGGAATACGGCATGCCTCCAACCGGCGGTTGTGGCATCGGTATCGATCGTCTGATGATGATCATCACCGACTCGCCGAATATCCGTGACGTACTGCTGTTTCCGCATCTGCGACGCGAAGATTAAGTTGCCGCAAGAAAAAAGGACTGCTCAGGCAGTCCTTTTTTTATGGCAACTAATCAAGGCTTACACTACTCCCAGTTACATCAGCTTACATCTGACACAGGTTTGCGCTTTTTATTTGAGCAAGAGAGCGCAATACTTTACCCACATCAATACAACCGTGGAATTATCCACATCAGGAGTAAGTTATGGAAACCAAGAATAATTCAAACCGCATTCATCCACTTGTTGCCGCAGCCGCTATCGGCGTCCTGCTGGTCAGCCTGGTAGGTGTTGCCGCCATGACCGGAATGTTGCCGAACTCAAATAGCGCCAGCGCACAAAAAGAAGCGATTGCAGCCCTCGACAAAGAGGCGGCTGAAAAGGCGGCGGAAGCAAAAGCTGCCGAAGAACGTGCAAACGAAGCACGGATGGCGGCACAAAAAACAGAGGATGAAAAAGCCCGCCAGGCACGCTTGAAAGAAGAGGATCGCCGCATTGCGGAGCGCGCCAAGGCACGCGAATCAGCGCCGAGCAAGGTAGCACAGGCGCAAGTCTGTTACGACTGCGGCCGCGTGGAATCAGTGCGCTCGGTACAAACAGCGGCCAAGCCTAGCGGCGTCGGCGTAGTAGGCGGTGCGGTTGTGGGTGGTTTGCTGGGCAACCAGATAGGCAATGGCAGCGGTCGCAGTCTGGCGACAGTAGCCGGCGCGGTCGGCGGCGGCTTTGCCGGCAATGAAATCGAAAAACGTACGCGTACTGCAATGACGTATGAAGTACGTGTGCGCATGGAAGATGGCAAGATCCGCACCTTCCCTTACGACAACCAACCGAACTGGAGTGCCGGCGACCGTGTTCGCGTAGTCGATGGCTATTTACGCGCACGCTGATCCAGGCAAGCAAAACAAAAAAGAGCGACCGATGGTCGCTCTTTTTTTTGTCTGATCACTGCGCTGATTCGTGCTCAAGCCTGAGCTGAAAAGCGCTGCGTCAGTTTTATTGCGCTTCTTCTATCCATGCCATCTGAATCGCTTCGAGAATTTTCTCGCCCGAATGCGCAGGCAAGTCATCAAAATCTTCCAGCTCGCACACCCACTTGTGCAGATCTGTGAAACGTATCGTCAAGGGATCGATATCCGGAAATTTATCATGCAGTTCTTCCGCAATGCGGATCGTGTCTGTCCATTTCATCGCAAGGCTCCTTAGTGATTTTCGCTGGCGTGATTGATCGTGTAACGTGGAATCTCCACCACCAGATCTTCGTCCGCCACTATCGCCTGGCATGACAGCCGCGATGCCGCTTCCAGCCCCCATGCCTTGTCCAGCAAATCCTCTTCCTTCTCTTCCGCTTCATTGAGCGAACTGAAACCTTCGCGCACAATCACGTGACAGGTGGTGCATGCGCAGGATTTTTCGCACGCGTGTTCGATATCGATATCGTTTTCCAGCAGGACGTCGCATATCGATTTACCCGCAGGCGCATCAATCACAGCGCCATCCGGACACAAGGCATGATGGGGAAGAACAACAATTTGCGGCACTTGGTTACCTCGAAAGTTTAAATGTTATTGCCCTGAAAAATCACTCAGGCTGTAGTACATATGTTTGCTGCCAGCAGTCTTGCGCCATAACAGGCACAAAACGATACATCAAATTTCATCCAGTTTCTTGCCGGACAGCGCAGACCGCACGCTTCTATCCATTCTACGCGCGGCAAATTCCTCCGTGCCGTGCGCCAATGCATCGACTGCAGCCTTGATGGCCAGATGATCGGTGCCGCTACCAGCCTGCCTGACGCTATCCAGCAGCGCGACGATATCCTCGCGTTCATTATCCGACAGCAAGCTCGCATCCGCATCCAGCGCCGACTGTGTTGCCAGCACGATGCGTTCTGCCTCCACCTGCTCCTCGCGCAATGCGCGTGCAGCCATATCGACATCAGCCGACTTGAAGGAATCCTGCAACATCTGCGCAATCTGATCGTCGGCCAAACCATAAGATGGCTTGACGCTGATCGACGCTTCCACACCCGAGCGCAGCTCGCGCGCAGAGACAGAGAGCAAACCGTCCGCATCGACCTGATAGGTCACGCGTATGCGTGCAGCACCAGCCGCCATAGGCGGAATGCCGCGCAATTCGAATTTTGCCAGCGAGCGGCAATCCGTTACCAGCTCGCGCTCACCCTGCACAATGTGCACCGCAAGCGCCGTCTGGCCATCCTTGAAGGTGGTGAATTCCTGCGCGCGTGCGCAGGGAATTGTCGAATTGCGCGGGATGACTTTTTCCACCAGACCGCCCATTGTCTCGATACCCAGCGACAATGGAATCACGTCCAGCAACAGCCAGTCATCGCCGGCAGCGCGATTGCCTGCCAACAAGTTGGCCTGCACCGCAGCGCCCAGCGCCACTACTTTATCGGGATCGATATTCGCCAATGGCGTCGACTGGAAAAAATCACCGACTGCCTTGCGGATGTGCGGCATGCGCGTGGCGCCGCCTACCATCACCACCCCATCCACATCATCCACGCTCAAGCCAGCGTCGCGCAGTGCCTTTTTGGTTGGCGTAATGGTCTTGGTCACCAGATGTTGCGTCATCTGGATAAAATCTGCCGCGGTCACGGTGACATGGACTTCTTCGCCGGAAGTCAATACGGCATCGATCAGCGTCTCCGATTTCGACGACAGCAGTTCTTTCGCTTCGCGCGCCTTGACCATCAGCACACTGGTATCTATCTCGGAGAGCGGAGCCAGTCCGGCTTGCTCGATGATCCAGCAGAACAGGCGATGATCGAAATCGTCGCCGCCCAGAGCCGAATCGCCGCCGGTAGACAATACTTCAAATACGCCCTTGGTCAGTTTCAGGATAGAGACATCGAAGGTGCCGCCGCCCAGGTCGTAGACGGCGAACACGCCTTCCGATCCATTGTCCAGGCCGTAGGCGATTGCCGCCGCCGTCGGCTCGTTGAGCAAACGCAGCACGTTCAGGCCTGCGAGTTTGGCCGCATCCTTGGTTGCCTGGCGCTGCGCATCGTCAAAGTATGCCGGCACGGTAATCACGGCACCGACCAGATCGTCGCCCAGCGCATCTTCAGCCTGCTGGCGCAAGGTGGCGAGAATTTCTGCCGATACTTCCACCGGGCTTTTTACGCCGGCGACAGTTTTCAGCTGCACCATGCCGGGCGTATCGAGAAAATCGTAAGGCAGGTTTTCCGCATACGCGATATCTTTCAAGCCGCGTCCCATGAAGCGCTTGACGGAAACGATCGTATTCTTCGGATCCGTATTTTGCGCGGCCTGCGCCTTGTAACCGATATGCGCACTGCCATTTTTCAGATAATGCACAACCGACGGCAATAGCGAACGCCCTTCTTCATCGGTCAATATTTCGGGAATGCTGTTGCGTACCGTTGCCACCAGCGAATTGGTGGTGCCGAGATCGATACCGACCGCCAGTCTATGCTGATGCGGTGCAGTGGACATGCCGGGTTCGGCGATTTGAAGAAGAGCCATATTCGTTTGTAACTTATCTCAAGTAAATCGTTGCCATTTTTCATGCATGGCAACGCTCATAGTCTGTGCATGATCACACCCGGATGCCGCAGTTTACAGCACGTCTCTCGCTAGTCCGGCAGCACATCCAGCGCATGTGACACCTCAGCGGAAAATTTTTCCAGAAACATCAGTTGCCGCACCAGGCCGGCAGCACCGGCAAAATCATCGCCATCCAGCAGTACGCCGATTTCTTCCAGGCTGGTCTTGCGTGCAGTACGGATGGCCGTATCCAGCGCTTCCAGCTCATCTCTATTCTTTCGGGCGCGCGCATCGTCGAGCGCTTCGCGCCATTCCATCTGCTGCATCAGGAATGCCAGCGGCATCGCCGTATTGGATTCGACTTGCAGATCAACACCGTTCAGTTCGCATAGGTAAGCAGCACGCTTGAACGGATTTTTCAGTGTCGTGTATGCCTCATTCGCGCGCGTGGCCCATTGCATGGCGACCCGCTTCTCTGCGTCCGGCGCACTGGCAAACTTGTCCGGGTGTACCTGATTCTGGACCTCGTGATAAGCCTGGTCGAGCGCACGTGCATCGATTGAAAAACGTTGCGGCAACTGAAAAAGATCAAAGTGATTTTGCATACTTGGGCTATCCGTCTGCCATTTTTTTGGCTGCTGTGCAGACGTCATCGCTGCTGGATGTTCGGTGTATCAAATAAAAGAGCCTGCACAATTTCGACAGGCTCAATCGGGACATCAATTCTGCTGCCAGCCATTCAGGCCCTGCAGGTATGCGTCAAATACGGAAACTCTCACCGCAACCGCATTCGTCCTTGACGTTGGGGTTGTGGAACTTGAAACCTTCATTCAAGCCTTCGCGTGCGAAATCGAGCTCGGTGCCATCGATATACGGCAGACTTTTCGGATCGACGAATACCTTGACGCCATGCGATTCGAACACGCTGTCTTCGCTCGCACTTTCGTCCACATATTCCAGCTTGTAGGCCAGGCCGGAACAACCGGTCGTGCGCACGCCGAAGCGCAGGCCTATGCCCTTGCCGCGCCGTTCCATATAGCGGTTGATATGTTTCGCCGCTTTTTCAGTCAGTGTAATAGCCATAGTCTTCGCTTAAACAGATAGTCGTTGAAACACGCAGCCCTGTTGCATGCTGCACGAAGCAAACAAACTCAAACTGCTTTTTCAGCTTCCGCCACGCCATGCTTGGTTTTGTAATCCAGCACGGCTGCCTTGATCGCATCTTCTGCCAGAATCGAGCAGTGAATTTTCACCGGCGGCAAAGCCAGCTCTTCGGCAATTTGCGTATTCTTGATCGACAGCGCCTGATCCAGCGTCTTGCCCTTGACCCATTCAGTCACCAGCGAAGACGATGCAATCGCCGAACCGCAACCGTAGGTTTTGAATTTTGCATCCTCGATCACGCCATCGGCGCCGACCTTGATCTGCAATTTCATCACGTCGCCGCAAGCCGGCGCACCGACCATGCCGGTACCGATTGTTTCATCACCCTTGTCAAACGCGCCTACGTTGCGCGGATTTTCGTAGTGATCGAGAACTTTGTCTGAGTAAGCCATTTTGATACTCCTTGTTAAGCCTTCTTCCTGCTGCCCAGCAACAGGAACGAGAACGATATTAGTGCGCTGCCCATTGGATCGTGCTGATATCGATCCCGTCTTTATACATATCCCACAGCGGCGACAACTCGCGCAGCTTGGCGACTTTTTCCTTGATCAGCTTGATCGTGAAATCCACGTCCTCTTCCGTCGTGAAGCGACCGAAAGTAAAGCGAATCGAGCTGTGCGCCAATTCATCGCTGCGACCCAGCGCTCTCAATACATAAGATGGTTCCAGACTGGCCGAAGTACAAGCCGAACCTGAAGAAACAGCCAGATCCTTGATCGCCATGATCAGCGACTCGCCTTCAACATAGTTGAAGCTGACGTTCAGGTTGTGCGGTACGCGGTGATCCATATCGCCGTTGATATAGACCTCTTCCATATCCATCAGGCCTTTGGCCAGACGATCACGCAATGCGGTGATGCGAACGATTTCTTCGTCCATTTCTTCACGCGCGATGCGGAAGGCTTCGCCCATGCCGACGATCTGATGCGTTGCCAGCGTGCCGGAACGCAAGCCGCGCTCATGGCCACCACCGTGCATTTGCGCTTCGATACGGATGCG
This sequence comes from Herminiimonas arsenicoxydans, assembly GCA_000026125.1. Taxonomy (GTDB): domain Bacteria; phylum Pseudomonadota; class Gammaproteobacteria; order Burkholderiales; family Burkholderiaceae_D; genus Oxalicibacterium; species Oxalicibacterium arsenicoxydans. The sequence goes on from CU207211.1 coordinate 2,240,067, forward strand.
CGGTTTGCGGCGCACATACAAGGCGCCTATGCCTTTCGGGCCGTAGGTTTTGTGCGCGGTAAATGTCATCAGGTCGACTTTGGATTTTTCCAGATCGATCTTCACTTTGCCGGTTGCCTGCGCAGCATCGCAATGGAAAATGATGCCCTTGCTGCGGCACAATTCACCGATTTCGTCGATAGGCTGAATCACCCCGATTTCATTGTTGACCAGCATGACCGACACCAGAATCGTGTCTGGGCGAATTGCTTCAGCCAATTGCTCGATCGTGATCAAGCCATTGTCTTGCGGCTGCAGATACGTTGCTTCAAAACCCTGGCGCTCCAGTTCACGCACGGTATCCAGCACGGCCTTGTGCTCAGTCTTCACCGTAATGATGTGCTTGCCCTTGGTCTTATAGAATTGCGCAGCGCCTTTGAGCGCCAGGTTGTTGCCTTCAGTCGCGCCGGAAGTCCAGATGATTTCGCGCGGATCGGCATTGACCAGCTTGGCAACCTGTTCACGTGCATCTTCTACCGCTTTTTCCGCCGTCCAGCCATACATATGGCTGCGCGATGCAGGATTACCGAACTGCTCGCGCAGGTACGGAATCATCTTGTCGGCAACCCGTGGATCGATAGGCGTCGTCGCCGAGTAATCCATGTAAATTGGAAAGTGCGGCGCCTTGATCGTATCAAGCAGACTTTTATCTAACGGGGCATTCATTTTTTAAACTCCAATAATCAAACGGCGGCGTGATTACGATGGACAACCACCACGCATTGCTCGGAAACCTTTTGTTTTTGCTGGTCAACCAAATCTTTTAAAGAGACTGAATCGAGATAATCCACCATTTTCGCATTCAATGTTGCCCACAGGTCATGCGTCATGCAACGACCGCCATGTTCATGCTCAGGGCTGTGGCAATTTTCCTTGCCGCCGCACTGTGTGGCATCCAGGGGTTCATCAACTGCAATAATAATGTCGGCCACCGTCACATCTTCAGCCCGACGTGCCAGGTTATAGCCACCGCCCGGCCCGCGTACCGACTCCACGATTTCATGGCGACGCAACTTGCCGAACAACTGCTCAAGATACGACAGGGAAATTTCCTGCCGCTGACTGATACCAGCGAGCGTGACAGGACCATTGTCCTGGCGCAATGCCAAGTCAATCATTGCTGTCACGGCAAAGCGGCCTTTAGTCGTCAATCGCATGAAACGCTGCCTCCAGAACCAACCGGGTGGAATAACCCGAGTTGTTGATCAATTTGGTCAAGTATAACAAATTTGACCGAATCTGTCAGATAGTGCTTACCGCAACCCGCATTGACCCGGCGCACAAAGCACACGCCATATCTCAATATTTCATTTTATTGGGAAGCTGTCTCATCAGCCTTGACCAGCGTCACCAAGACGAATATTTTTCGCCCGCAGAATAATTGCCGCAAAGGCAACAGCTGCAACCCGAGTCCAATAGGCTCGCCTCAATCCGTACCTGCCGCAGCAATAAATTTGAGCGATTGCTCAATCAATTAAATGGATCGGAACACGACGATGGAACTCGGGAAGAGAGGCAAATAAAAAATCGGCAAAACACAAAACCATTGCACACCCATGAGACAAACTATGTTTGAGCGAACATTCAATTTATAATGGCGTCCTCGTTAATTGACTGAAACTTCGTTTCTCTTATCGTAATGGCCACACGCATTTCCAAGACCCCGCAGTCTCCCACCCAAAAAGCCGATAAAAAACGGATCGAAGTTCTCAAGGCCGCAGGTAAATGCTTCCGCAAAACCGGCTTTCATCAAACCTCCATGCAGCAAATTTGCGCCGAAACCGGCCTCGGCCCGGGTGCCGTCTATCGTTATTTCACAGGCAAGGAAGCCATCATTGAAGCGATGGTGGAAGAAGAACGGCGGCAAGCGCGCGCCATGCTATTGCAAATGCGCGATGCCGCATCCATACAACAGGCATTGAGTACAGCCACGCGGCTATTTGCCGAACGCTATCGCGCCGGCAGTGACGCCAGCCTGATGACGGAAGTCTATGCGGAAGGCATGCGCAGCAAGCGCGTAGGCACAGTGCTGCGCAAGATAGAGGCGGAATGGATCATGGGCTTGAGCAATCTGTTACGCATCGCGCAAGCGCGTGGACAGATTGACGCGTCGCTGGATGCGGCGCAAACAGCGCTGTTCCTGACGGGAATGTGGGATGGCATGGTGATCCGCCAGCATTTTCATGCGCACGACGATCCGCAGGCGTTACCAATTTTTTTTGAAACAATGATTGCGCGACTGCTGGCAAAAGACAACAAGGTCGCCGGCAAACCGCTCACCACACCACCGCTGGAAAATTCACTGTTTGCCGAGGAACTGAAAAAGCGTGCCGAGTCTGAAGATTTGCGTCAGCTCAGCCTGATTTAAGCCGAATTCTTTTTCAGTAGCTGCATGTCACCGAATAAATTCTGCATGACCTGATTGCCGATAAAGCTCAGGTTATACGGGTGCTCGGAAACTTTTTTCGGGAAACGCGCACTCTCGGGAAACGCCTCCAGTTGCACGGCGATTTTTCCCCACAAGACAAGCGTAGGCGGCGTTTTACCTGCATCTTCAGCGTGATCCGCCAATGCAGCCAGCACCGTTTGCAAAAATGGCAACCACGCCCTTGCTTCTTTCACCGGCGGCACATGTGGGCGAAAAACCAGCGCTGCATTCAGCAGCAAAAAACCATGTCGGGTCAGATTGGCCTGCAACTCGGGCAAGGTTTGTATGATCGATGCAGGCGCCGCCTGCGCCTTGCCGGAGACACCAGCCAGCGCATCGCCTGTCGTCTGCTCTATCGCCAGTTGACCGTCAGCCACCAGCAGCATCTTCATGAAATTACGCAACGAGGTCGCACGATTGACCTGCTTGGACAAACCTTTTTCCGACCACAGGGAACTGACTGCGCCATCCATGAAACAGACGCCGGTCGCACTGACTGCACGCGGATACGGCCCTTCCCCCACCAGCACATAATCCACCGCATCCAGCGGCTGCGCGAAAGCGGCAAACAGTCGGCCGCCATTCGGCAAATACTCATCCGCCGCCAATGCCGGCAAATAATCCGGCGAAGTCTTGTGGACTGCATCGAGGCCAGCCCGCAAAATCGGGCGCCACGATGCATCTGCGGCATCCAGCATGGCAATAAAAGATGGTGGAATAGTGTGCGACATGGATTTATATGGAAAGGCGAAAGCAGCGATTGTAGCCGTAACACTGCGCGACACAAGGCAAACGACTGTTCGTCACCACCTTATGCGGCCATCAAGCGGGCACGATATGATCTTCGCCCGGCGCACCGAACAATTGCTCCTTCAATATCCGCAATTGATCGCGCACTTGCGCCGCCTTTTCGAATTCCAGATTTTTTGCATGGCCGAGCATCTGCTTTTCAAGTCGCTTGATTTCCTTGCTGACCTGCTTCTCGCTCATCGCCTCATACTTCGCATGCTCCTGCGCCGCATTGAATTCTTCACGCGCATCCTGCTGGCTGTAGACGCCATCGATCAACTCGCGAATGTGCTTCTTGATACCGACCGGCGTAATGTTATTTGCAGTATTGAAAGCCATCTGCTTGGCGCGACGACGCTCAGTCTCGTCTATCGCCCGTCGCATCGAATCGGTCACCTTGTCACCGTAGAGAATGGCCATGCCGTTCAGGTTACGTGCAGCACGGCCTATCGTCTGGATCAGACTGCGCTCGGAACGCAGGAAACCTTCCTTGTCCGCATCCAAAATCGCCACCAGCGATACCTCCGGCAAATCGAGGCCTTCGCGCAACAAGTTGATGCCGACCAGCACATCAAAGGTGCCGAGACGCAGATCCCGAATGATTTCCACCCGTTCGACCGTATCGATATCGCTGTGCAGGTAACGCACCTTGATGCCGTTATCGCTGAGAAATTCCGTCAGTTGTTCCGACATGCGCTTGGTCAGCGTTGTGACCAGCACACGCTCGTGCTTTTTCACGCGATCGGTGATTTCTGTCATCAGATCGTCGACCTGGGTCGAGGCCGGGCGCACGCTGATCAATGGATCAACCAGGCCCGTTGGCCGCACCACCTGCTCGACCACCTGATCGGCATGCGCATTTTCATAATCGGCCGGCGTCGCGGACACGAACACCATCTGCCGCATCTTGCCCTCGAACTCGTCAAAGCGTAGCGGCCGGTTATCCAGCGCCGACGGCAGGCGGAATCCGTAATCAACCAGATTGGTTTTGCGCGCCCTGTCGCCGTTGTACATGCCGTTGAGCTGTCCCATCAGCACATGCGATTCGTCCATGAACATCAAGGCATCCTGCGGCAGGTAATCCACCAGCGTTGGCGGCGGATCGCCCGCCTTGGCGCCGCTCAGATGGCGCGAATAGTTTTCGATGCCTTTGGTAAAGCCGATTTCCTGCATCATCTCCAGATCGAAGCGGGTACGCTGCTCAAGACGCTGCTCTTCAATCAGCTTGTTTTCCTTGCGGAAAAATTCCAGGCGTTCGCGCAATTCATCCTTGATCGTGTCAATCGCGCGCAGCACGGTGGCACGCGGCGTCACGTAGTGCGAACCGGGATAAACCGTAAAACGCGGAATCTTCTGTTTGACACGGCCGGTCAGCGGGTCGAACAGCTGCAGGCTTTCAATTTCATCATCGAACATCTCCAGGCGAATTGCCAGTTCGGCATGTTCTGCCGGGAAAATATCGATGGTATCGCCACGCACGCGGAAAGTACCGCGACCGAAATCGACTTCATTGCGCGTATATTGCATCGCGATCAGACGCGCGATCACGTCGCGCTGGCTGACCTTGTCCTTGGCGCGCAAGGTCAGAATCATCTGATGGTATTCGCTCGGATTGCCGATACCGTAGATTGCCGATACCGTTGCAATGATCACCACATCGCGCCGCTCCATCAGGGATTTGGTGCAGGACAGGCGCATCTGTTCGATATGCTCGTTGATCGATGAATCTTTCTCGATGAACAAGTCGCGTTGCGGAACGTAGGCTTCCGGCTGGTAATAATCGTAATAACTGACGAAATATTCCACCGCATTTTGCGGGAAAAACTCGCGAAATTCGCTGTAAAGCTGGGCCGCCAGTGTCTTGTTCGGCGCAAAGACAATCGCCGGCCGGCCCATGCGGGCGATGACATTGGCAACCGTATAAGTCTTGCCTGAACCCGTCACCCCCAGTAAGGTCTGGTAGAACAAACCGTCCTCGATCCCTTCAACCAACTTGGCAATAGCCGTCGGTTGATCACCCGCAGGAGGAAAGGGTTGATAAAGACGAAACGGGGAATCCGGGAAGGTGACGATCTTCGACTCGTCAATGGAATCAGCAACTTGGGACAAATCAGTCATTTATTTCAATCCGACCTTTGGTAAAATAAAGAGTCGTATTTATCGCAAGAAACGCCGTTTTGCGATACACAACCCTTGCTGCTAAACGACCGCTTGCAGCTAACTTTTCATGTTATCACGATGAACGCACCTATTCCTGCTTCGCTCCTCAACGCCATCGAAATGGCGCCCCGTGACCCGATTCTTGGCATTACCGAGGCGTTTAACGCCGACAAGAATCCAAATAAGATCAATCTAGGTGTCGGCGTTTACAACGACGACAACGGTAAATTGCCGCTGCTGGAATGCGTACGCAAAGCCGAAGCGCAATTGATGGAAAAACTGTCGCCACGCGGCTACCTGCCTATCGACGGTCTGGCTGCTTACGATAAAGCAGTGCAGGAACTCGTATTTGGTGCCGATAGTTCAGTAGTCAAGGACAAACGTGCAGTGACCGCGCAGGCAATCGGCGGCACAGGCGCATTGAAGCTCGGCGCTGACTTCCTGAAACGCTTTGCACCTAACGCGCAAGTCTGGATCAGCGATCCAAGTTGGGAAAACCACCGCGCGCTGTTTGAATCGGCCGGTTTCGTAGTCAACAACTACCCGTACTACGACGCAGCAACCCGCGGCGTGAACTTCGCCGGCATGCTGGACACACTCAAATCGATTCCTAGCGGCTCGATCGTTCTGTTGCACGCTTGCTGCCACAATCCAACCGGCGCCGATCTGAACGACGCACAATGGCTGGAAGTGTTGAATGTTGTCACGACACGCGGCTTGATTCCATTCCTCGACATGGCTTACCAGGGTTTTGGCGACGGCATCGAAGCCGACGGCAAAGTCGTACGCCAGTTCGCTGAAGCAGGCGGCCCGGTATTCGTATCGAACTCCTTCTCCAAATCGTTCTCGCTGTACGGCGAACGCGTTGGCGCATTGAGCATCGTTTCCAGCAACGCAGAAGAAGCATCGCGCGTCCTGTCGCAATTGAAACGCGTCATCCGCACCAACTACTCCAACCCGCCTATGCACGGCGGTCAAGTCGTCGCAACCGCTCTGGCATCGCCAGAATTGCGCGCACTGTGGGAAGAAGAGCTGGCCGGCATGCGCGTACGCATTCGCGAAATGCGTCAAGCGTTTGTACAGAAGCTTAAAGAACAGGCCCCTGCGCACAACTTCGATTTCGTCACCAAACAACGCGGCATGTTCTCGTACTCCGGCCTGACCAAACCGCAAGTGGATCGTCTGCGCGATGAGTTCTCGATTTACGCTGTCGACACCGGCCGCATCTGCGTTGCAGCGCTGAATACAAAAAACATCGATTACGTCATTGCGGCAATCGCGAAAGTTCTTTAATATTCGCCTGCGGTAAATTTCTGCGGTCACAGTCAAACGGAACAAAGAAATTTATCGCACAAGCTTTGACAAGCGAGTAAGAAACATCTTATAATCTCGCTTCTGTTCCCTGATAGCTCAGTTGGTAGAGCGACGGACTGTTAATCCGCAGGTCCCTGGTTCGAGTCCAGGTCGGGGAGCCATCAGAATTTAGTAGTGGAAAATCAAGGGGTTATCGATAAATTCGATAACCCCTTTTTCTTTGTACTATGAACCATTTCTCTTATCTCTTAACTTTTCTGGCAATGACAACACAAGATAATTCGTTGTCTCTCGCGTTTCAGAATTGATTAAGCTGTAATGCTCTATCACCCCTTCCCCCGCATCAAAATCAATACGAACTAACTTAAGAGTTTTCTCTCTTTGGTCTTCTTTGCTAGCGGGTATTTCAAGATCAACATATCTAATACCCCTATCACCTTCAAATGCCATGGTGTGATCGAAATCACCATCATAAATTTTTGACGGAATGCCGCGAGGGAAAGCTTTACACTTCTTTCTCGATAGTTGGTAGTGATTACACTTCAAACACTGCAAACGGGTCATGCGTAACTCCAAGATGCTGCTACCAGTCAAAAGTAGAAATTCAATTCGATGTAAATGCGGCCGCAAAGATAATTAATGCACCGTCATTGTGATCTTACAATAGCTTTTTTAGAGCCCTTACCAAGGATCCTGACTTATGCCCCAAGTAACAAATACATCATCCTCGGCGCTGAACGGCGATCGAGCACTTCAGCATGGTGACACGGATACTCTTGGGTTTCGCGATGTTGCGTTACAGATTGCGACAGCGCTAGCAGATCGTGCTTCGGATGGCGGACTAGTTGTTGGGGTTGAAGGTGCTTGGGGATCAGGTAAATCGAGCTTATTGTTTCTTATTGAGGAAGAATTAGGAAAACTCCCCAAAGAAATTCGTCCCACGATAATTAATTTTCGGCCATGGTTGGTCGGAAATCGCGACGCACTTTTGAAAAATTTGTTCTCCTCACTAAGGAAAGCTATTGATCAAGTTGCGTCAGCAGCAGGTGATTCCTCAGGAAAAGTGGATGCAAAAGCTAAGGAGGCTGTAGCAGCACTTCGTAAGTTTACGGTCGCACTCAGTAAAGCTGGTGCGTTGGTGGAGGTAGCCGGGGATGTCACAGCATTCGCCCCTATGAAGTGGGCAGGAAAAGGTTTAACCGCTCTACGAAATATCGGGAAGGAAAAACCTGATGAACCCGTCCTCGACGAACTCAAAGAAAAACTGATCAAATCCCTACGGGATTTGGGACATAGGTTCATTGTCACCATTGATGACGTTGATCGACTCGAACCGAAAGAAGTCATCGAAATCTTGAGGCTGACACGGTCAGTAGCGGATTTCCCTAATGTTATCTATCTGCTTAGCTATGACAGTGTGGCCTGTCCCCAAACTGAAAGACACCGCATTAAGCTAACTGAGCTTGCTGTTCAAAGTCAATTGGGCTGATATAGCCCAACGTTGAATGTCTTCGAACCGGATTATAGAAACGTTCGATGTAGTCAAACACTTCTGCCCTGATGTCGTCTCGCGTGCGGAACATCTTTCTGGATAAGCGCTCTGTCTTCAATGAAGAGAAGAAGCTCTCCATGGCCGAGTTGTCCCACACATTACCCGCACGACTCATGCTGCACGTCACACCCAATTCAAGCAATAGCCGCTGAAACTGCTCACTCGTATATTGACTTCCACGGTCAGAATGATGCATCACGGATTCCGGCTTACCACGTCGCCATACAGCCATCATTAATGCATCGGCGACGAGTTGTGCATTCATCTCAGGCTTCATCGACCAGCCAATGACACGCCTGGAATAGAGGTCTAGTACAACAGCGAGGTAAAGCCATCCTTCGGCTGACCAGATGTAGGTGAAGTCAGCGACCCATTTCCGGTTCGGTGCACTAGCGTCGAATTGCCGGTCGAGCACGTTGGCTGCAATACCGATGACTGGGCGCTCACCTCGGTCAATCGGCAAGCTGCGCCGGCGAGGTCGAGCCCGTAACGCTTGAGCCTGCATCAGCCGTTCGACGCGATGCAGCCCGCAACGATAGCCACTTGCCAACAGGTCGTGCCAGACACGACGTGCTCCATAGGTGCGGTCACTTTGAATAAAACTGTGATGAACGGCGCGACCGAGTTGCTCGTTCTCCGTGCGACGTTTGCACGGCGTACGCGTGAGCCATGCATAAAAACCACTGCGCGAGACGCCGAGTGTGTCGCAGGTCAGTGCCACCGGCCAGATTCCTCGGTGCTTCGCCACGAATCCAAATTTCACATCGATTCCCTGGCGAAGTAGGCGGCGGCTTTTTTTAAAATGTCGCGCTCCATCTTCAGTTTGGCGACTTCTTTGCGCAACCTTGCTATCTCAAGTTGCTCTGGTTTGAGTTGACCATGCCCGGGAAAGGCATGCGATGCATCTTCCGATACGGCATGAACCCATTTGCGCAATACGTTCTCGTGCACATTGAGGTCTTTGGCGGCCTGCACGATTGAAACACCTCGTTCTTTAACTAGCCTAACCGCCTCTACCTTGAACTCCTTGCTGAACTGTCTACGATTTGCCATTTATTTCCTCCTGATTGATTAAAACACCTTATCTTGGTGTCTTTCAAGTCAGGGACAGGCCAGTGCAGTTTTGGCGCACAATATTGAACAAGCAGCACAAGTCAAAAACGGCCTCGAGTACCTCGAAAAAATTGTACAACTCTCGATAATGGTGCCAAAACCTGAAGCATTTCAACTGCGACAATGGTTTGGGGAGCAATTGCATAATATTGCTACTACAAAAAATGAGGATGAGCTATCCAGACTAAAAACCATCATCGATCATGACGGAGGCCGTTACTTGAACTCACCACGCTCTGTCGTGAGGGTTTTAGACTCCATTCGTTTCCTTTGGCCTACCCTAAAAAAAGAGCGTGCAGATTTGGCTGACGTTGTTTGGCTCCAATTGATAAAAAATGGGAACCGAAAACTTTATCGATGGATTGAAGAATATTGTGCAACGGCATCTGTGCTTTCCCTCGGCACAGCATCTATTGACGAAAGCGAGCGATCAAAAGTATTGAAAGCATTGATTCAATCAGTTGAGTCAGATTATTTCGACAATAAAACGTATCGCTACTACTTTGCTGAGCAATTACCCGGGTTGAAGGTTAGCTTTGAAGATGGAGGAGATATTTTCGAATTGCACCAAAGCGTTAGCGAAGCTGATCTGCATACTGCTATTTCAAACGTCAAGCTCGCGAGTCCAGATCATTACCGATTATATTTTGCACAGTCGGGACCGTCACACGCATTAACCCATTCCGACTTTGAAACCTTATGGTCTGCTATTGATGCTGGGGTAGCTCGTGCAGAAACACTCATTTTAAAATGGCATCAGGAGAATATATCTGGAGAAATGGGGAAGGCTGACCTCTTACTGGAGCGACTCAATAATGTCCCCCCTGATTCCTTGACCCCGGACAGAGCGCAAATTCTATTGCTCACATTCTCCAATGCATTGGATCAGGCATATCGACTTCGACCTTTTGAGCATGGGTGGGTAAACTCTATCTGGGATCGCGCCGAAAAATTAATTCCAATCTATCTAGCCCAATTTGATGCCGTCGAACGGCAAATCATTGTGGAAAAAATGTTCAGTCAAGGCAAGGCAATCAGTTGGCTAAGTAGTCTATTTCGACGCGAAACCTTTGCGCATGGCCGGTACGGATCAAGACCACGCCCCGAGACCGATTGGCTATTTATTGAGCCCGAGTTTGAACAGATTACGAAAATTATGCTATCTCGGTACAGCGCCATGAAAGCAGACCAGTTTTTTGCTGAAATTGATGCAACTAACATTCTCTTTGCTTGGCAACAAGGCGGCGATGCCGACGGTCCGAAGCATTTTGTAGAAAACCTTATAGAAACAAGCGAAGGCTTGATCCAAATTCTAGAAAGGCTAACCTCCATTAATACAAGCAGTAATCGGGGTAAATACCAGGTATTAAACCGAGAGACTCTTTCTAGTTTTTTAGATTACGAACACGCTTTAACTAGAGTGACTAATTTGACGGCAGATGACGTTCTTGGAGAACGCGCCATAATTCTCGCGAGAGCTTTTGCCGATGCGAAAAGGTATTAACTAGTCTTCGCGATCGACCAATGACCGCGTCAAGTCAAAAACAGGTATTCACCAAGCGTTACTCGAACCAATATTTGCAGTAGCAAATACGGATTTTTGATCAAGCAGCTTGCCGTGCTAAGAGGCGTTTTGGTAAAAAAATAACCAGCCTTACAAGCGGTCTGGTTCGTAGCAAGAAATGTTCGGGGAGCCACAGAATATGAAGGGCCTAGTTGAAAAACTAGGCCCTTTTCTTTTGTTCTGTTAGACGTCAAGTTAGGCAGTGTCTAACTTGAAACGCATTCGGATGCCTTCCGAACGACAAGAACTAAATCTATTTCCCGCTCACCAGCCGCCGCGTCTTCTCCCATCGTTCCCGCACTTCGTCTAACTGCAATCCTTTAGACGTATCTGGAAGGCGTTGTCTTCTATCGCGAAAGGAAACAGGCCAGAAGCAGCCTCTCGGCGGCGTAAAAAAGCGACCATGAGGTCGCCTTTTTCATTTCACGTCGAATTAATGAGAACGCCCACTTCGCCCGAATCGATGCGCTGTGATTCAGATAATCCGAACGATCTTCCGCATCGTAGCGAAAACTGATTTCCGTACCGCTTGCCAATAGCCACATCAGGGAATTACTGCCGCATCACTGGATATCGGCCGACTATTCTTTGCCATCATGGGAAGTTCAAGTCCAAACCGAGCTTGCTGGCAAGGACGAAGGTGACGAGCGCCAGGCACAGGAGCGATAGCACGAAAACTACGGCCACCTTGCCGCCCGCGCGTAGCACCGCGCGCTTCTCCTTATCCTTATCCTTCTTCCCTTGATCGTAATGCCACTTAATGGCGAAGAACATGCCCGTGCCGAGCACGAGAACCTTGAACGTAACGAAGACTATAAGAGTCCAATCCATCATTTTGAGTATTTCCAGGCTATTACTTGACACTATCTATCGTGAGGAGCACTACCTCAAAACGCTGCATGGCATCTCAATTGAAGTCAGTTTATTGTAGGTTAAGCAAACAGCGATCAACATTGGACATAAAGCCCTAGGACATAATGACCTTAGTGCCTTATTAGGCCCTCTGCCTCCCGAACTTGAGGTGCCAGGCCCAATCTCAGACTCACACGAAATGCCCGACTGCAAAATCGTTGTGCAATTAAAATTCTCGCATAACTCACAATCGAGACGCCAATCAGCGCAACTCCTACACGGAGTTAAAACGGACAGTCACTGCGACCGTAAAACCGTTCACCGCTGATTGGGTGATCGAACTCCACGGTAGTGGCGTGCAACAGAAGTCTGTCGGCCATCTGCTGGCTCTCTGGCGTGCCATAGAGGTCACAACCCAGAATGGGGTGCCCCACACCGGCACTGTGAATTCTCAACTGATGAGTGCGCCCTGTAAGAGGCGTGAACACTACCCGGGTAGTGTCCGGCCCGCTCTGTCGATCGAGAACCTGAAAATGGCTGCTGGCAGTCTTGCCTGTCGTCAGACATATTTTTAGTTTCGGAAAATTGACAGGGTCTTTGGCTATCGGCAGTTCGATATCACCGGCATCCGAATCCATCCGCCCGGCCAGCACAGCCTGATAGGTCTTGACTACAGTACGCAACTGAAATTGGCGATAGATATCCGCAGCGACTGTTTTATTGAGGGCAACAACCAACAAACCCGAAGTACCAAAATCAAGCCGATGCAACATCAGCGCCGTCGGAAACTGCTGCACCAGACGATAATGCACCGAATCCAGATTGAGCGGATTTTTCCCCGACAGAGACAACAGCCCGCTGGGCTTATTGATCAGTAATAACGCTTCATCCTGATAGAGGATTTCAATCTCATCGACACAGGGCGGTGCCACAAAGGTATCTATACGTGCAGTCATTATTTGCGAATCGTTCCTCGATCTGGATTACGTGAAAAACGTAATCCTCTTTTCCTATTTCCCTGTTTACAAAATAAGCAGCCCCTCACCAAGAGCTGTTACTTTTTCCATTGTCCCGAGTTGATAACAAAGCCTGTGCCGATCAAGCAGGAAGAGACTTTGACTGCCCTTAATTAAGCAACAGCCATATTCACATCTCCGCTAATTGATCACTACCCCGAATGCAATGGTATCCGCCATGCCGACTAGCCAGGCCATAACTTCTTACCGAACTTGTGGATGCTTGATATTGATATGGTCTTCACAGTAGGCATCAACCATAACTCTGAAAAAACGACTTCTGCCTCATTCCGGACTTCAGATCCTATGCTTTGTGTATGCGATTACCGGAAGGATTTTTACTCACGCCATATTGTTGGCCTGAAAGGTGTCACGAAGCCAGACAAATTTAACAATGGCAAATCGCTAATTATCAAAAAGAGTGCCGTATAGTAAGTAGTTGATTAACTGCATCAATTATAAAAAATGAAAAAGACAGTTTTGTTTGGACTTTCCGCACTCATGATTTCCGGTTGTGCTTCCTCCGTACGATATGACTACGTTAAAGAAGGCGCATCAAATCATCAGAAAATAAATGATCTATCCGAATGTGAATACAACATACGCTTGAATAAAACCAGAGCGATAGAACAGAAGGAACTACTCAATCTTTGCATGCAAGGAAAAGGGTATCGCTATAAGCGAGTAGTTTAATTTTTTGTATTTGTAGCCCCCCGTGTTACTTAAACGGGAAACGAATCATTTTTTTAATTCATTCTAAATTTTGCTCAATAGGATTCAGAGTTATGAAATTACCGATAAAAAAGCTGATTATTGGAACCGCCTTTTTGATGTTGACTAACGCGTTCGCAGGACCTTTTGGTTTAAATCAAGGAGATTCCGCAGATACTTTGGCAAAAAAGGGAAATTTTAAGCCTAGTGAGGAGCCATATACGTATATTGCCCGTAGCCTAACTAATGGACATTCCGGATTTGATCTCTATTCAGTTGTCGTTACACCTCAACAAGGTCTATGCAAAATAAATGCACTTGGAAAAGACATAGTTACAAGCGTGTATGGAAGCGAATTAACATCAGCTTTTAATAGGCTAGAGCAACAATTATCGGAAAAATATGGAAAGGCAAAACGCTACGACTTTCTAAGGCAGGGCAGTATCTGGAAAGAGCCTGAGGATTGGACAATGAGCTTGCTAAAGAAAGAACGAACTCTAAGTAGTTTTTGGGGAGAGAAAAATCAGCTGGCGGATTCCCTTATGTCTATATCTTTAGAAGCTAAGTCTTTGTCAAACTCAAAAGGATACCTTTTATTAAGTTATGAATTTAATAATTTCGATGACTGCTGGAAGGTCTTAAGCAAAAAGGAAAGCGCCAATCTATAAATTTAAATCGTTTAAAGATGGAAAAAGCAGTAATTTTTCAGAGTGAAACGATTTACCTATCAAAAAAGAATTGCTAAATTCCAGCTCTCAGAATTGTTCTTATTGGGGAGCTAGATAATAAAAAAGGCTTACGTGCAAACGTAAGCCTTTTTCTATTTTCTCTTATCGCTTCTTAGAAGCGATAACCAACACCCACGCCGATCAGCCAAGGATCGATTTTCACTGCACTGAGTTGTCCCGCTGCTGTGCGGACATCGCTTCTGATCTGTACTTTTTTCACATCCAGATTCAATGACCATTTTTTATCGATCTTGAAATCAACGCCTGCTTGCAATGCCAGGCCGACACTGCTGCTTTCAAGCTGAGCAGCGCCGTTGAGTAGCTTGACGCTGGAAATACGTGTGTAGTTAATGCCGGCACCAACATACGGGCTGATCGTTTTTTCCGGCGTGAAGTGGTATTGCATGGTCAGCGTAGGCGGCAAGTGTTTGAAGGTGCCGATTTCTTTACCATCCAGCGATACTCTTTGTTTTTGCGGATAGGTCAACACCAGTTCTGCTGCCCAGTTCGGCGTGAAGAAGTAGCTGATGTCGAGTTCCGGTATGGTTTTGGAATCGATGGTCAAACGATTCGCAGCGCCAGTGCCGCCTACAGGGTCGGATTTATTCGCCGGATCGAGATGGACGGCGCGTACGCGCACCAGCCAGGGGCCTTCTTGTACCTGCTGTGCAAAAGCTTGCGAACTGAGTGCTGTCAAAGAACATAATGCGAGTGCCAATACTGATTTTTTCACACATACTCCGAAGTTGATTAGAACGGATACCAAGGTATCGCATCAACTTTTTCAGAGTTTGATCTTGATCAAATCATCAGCATCCAACTGCTCAAATAGTAGGCAGCTCTATGAATATGTGCACAAAGAATAGTCAATAAAATATGCGCGCATTATGCATATATGTCTTTGCGCGTTAAAGGCACGGCAGGCTCGGCGCCGCCGGGATGGGAAGCGAGTATCTGGTAAATGCCGGTACCGCCTGCTTCAAATTCCAATGCACAGGCTGCCATATACAAACGCCAGACGCGATAAGCCGATTCGCTGACATACTCCAGCGCTTCTTCGCGGTGCGCTTCAAGACGGCTGACCCAATGTCTGAGCGTGAGCGCATAGTGCGGACGCAGCGCCTCCACATCATGGATTTCAAAACCCGCTTTTTCCATCCGGCGTTGAATATTGCTGACCGTATCCAGCTCGCCATCGGGGAATACATAGCGATTGATGAATTCGGTATCGATCGTGCGTTGCCAGCCTTCTTCATCATGTGTAATGCCGTGATTGAGGAAAAGCCCGCCGGGGCGCAGGACGCGCTTGATGGTGGCGTTATACAGCGGCAGATTTGCAAGCCCTACATGTTCAAACATGCCTATGCTGGAGATCTTGTCGTACACGGCCTCGCCTTCCAGATCGCGATAATCGCGCAACTCCACCGTCACCAGATCGCCCATGCCTTCTGCCTGTATGCGCGCCTGTGCATACTCGTACTGCTTCTGACTCAGGGTGATGCCATGCGCCCGTACGCCGTAGTGGCGCGCAGCCCAGCACACCATCGCGCCCCAGCCGCAGCCGACATCAAGGAAGCGCTCGCCGGCCTTCAGACGCAACTTGCGGCAGATATGATCGAGCTTGTGTTCCTGCGCCTGCTCCAGCGTATCGTCCTTCGATTCAAAGTAGGCGCATGAGTAGACCATCTGCTTATCGAGCCACAATTTATAAAACAGGTTCGACACATCGTAGTGGAATGCGATGGCTGCCTGGTCGCTGCCTTTTGAATGGCGATGCGAAAAATCCCCGGCGTCGAATGGCGTGCCCGTCAGGCTTTTCGGTTTGGCCGGCAAACGCCAGGCATCGCGCAACAGTGCCCAACGCACTGCAAGTGAAAAATCAAATGACTGAAAATATTGTTTCAATCCCAGCGCCGCGTACAGATCTCCTGCCACATCGATCAAGCCGTTGATGTAGGCGTCGGCCAGCGGCAATGGGCTGCGGCTGAATATCAGCCGGCGCAAGACAACCGTATCCTTGATCAGCAGCGTGAATTGGGGCGTGCTTACTTCAATATGATTGTCAGCCAGCAGGCGTACGCCGGTCGTGCCGGGGAAATTGCGCAATAGATGTTTCAGAATGCGTAGCGCCGCCTCGGACTGCCCGGCTTCTGCCATGTTCGATGAGGGGAAGGAACCGGTAACGAGATTATTGTTTCGATCATTCATTGCTGTCGCCTATCTGAACAATTGCGATGGGTGCCCATATTTGAACGCCGACAGGGCAAGGATAAAACACTGCAAGCAGCCGCTATCCGATACACACAGGTATCAAGAGGAGCGTCTACATGAGATCAGAAAACAGATGTGCCGCCGTATGCACAGGCAGTGGCTGCAAGTATCCTGCCGTTCGCGAAACGCGCAGCAGGTATTGCCGTGAATGCGAATCAGATTTCATGTAACTTTCCCTCTTGTACAAAGCAGAAAATCAGTTACGCCTATCCAAACCGACTGAAAGCACCTTCAGCTAGGTGCCTGAAAATAATGACTACGTCCTGCATGCATACATGATCTTGCAAAGCGAATGCTCTGTGTATGATCACGCCTGCATGCAGGCCTTGCGAAAATTACTTGCGATTGCTGTCTATATCGGCCAGGCATTCCCGACCTTTTTGCGTAATCTCGAAACCGCCGCCGGCCTCGGTCGCAACGATATGACCCTTCTTGCCCAAAAAGGTTGCCACATCGGATTTAAGCACTGCCTGTGTATCGTTGGCAATAGCGCGCAAGCCTTCAATACAGGCTTTGACAAACAGTGTCTGCTTGCCTTTATCCGTCAGGGCAAGGCTGCCGTCTTTTGCATACGCAATATATTTGAGACCGGTCAGGCGCTTGGTATTGCGCGCCACGCAAGCCGATGGCCGCCCCTGTCGCGGACCGGCAACTATTTGCGCCAGCGCATCAAATTCATCCGTTGTTAAATCCCCACCCATACACACTTCCCATCTTCATTCATGTTGACGCCGCCGGATGACGAACGCTTAAAATCGCGGCAAATCGGCCAAAGTCCGGCCCGGTACGTCGTGATCGATCGTATCGATATCTTCAATACCATGCTGATGAATGACAATATGCACTCTAGGTCCCAGCACCATATCGCCCCCTACCCTGAATGCCGTCGCCACTTCATCGCCAAAATGCAGTGCATCGACGACCAGATTGACATCTTGCTCTACAGTAACCGCCTCCCAGCCGGGAGAGCCGTCGCCCTTGCGCCGCCCTCGTCCCCACCGCACCATTTCCACCCTATCGCCTGCATCGTTAAACCGGACTGCCTCAATCAAATGAACTGACATCTATCTCTCTCCGTAAAAATATGGGCGACGTTTCCGCCCTCATGGTACCGCGCCCCGTCAGTTGGCGGCAACAGAGGCGCCTATTCATCCGGCAATTTGTTAAATCAAAAACAAGTGAATCTTGCAATGCGTCGCATTGCGACGCACGCATGCCATCTCACAGCCAGTAATACATTGCCTAATTACAAGTTTTCTTCTATCTTCTCTTTACGCTGATATACCATATCCATGGGATATCAGCGGATGTTGCGAATGACTACACTAGCTGGCCAGTCACAATCCATGGCTGGCATCATGGTTATTCAAAGCAACAGCCAATAATCGTACTCAAAGAAGTGCATGTTGCGCATATAAAAAAGCTTTCTTTCGATGGTTTCATTGAAACCTTCATTTCAATTCTGAAATTTCACATTACTCACCCAAAATCCATACGGATTTGCATTTTCAAGCATAGTAGACAGATCTTTTCCCTCTCTGAAAATTTACATTCGCCTACCTATTCATTGCCATGTTCGGGAAAATTTCAGGGGATTACCCACAACATAGAATGACAAAGGGCGCTTTCATCAGGCGCAATCTCCGTGTCATTATTCTGTGGCCGCTACTGGCTTTGTTGCTGGCGCTCCTGCTGTGGAGCATCATGCTCTCCAAACTGGCCAGCGACAAAAAGCAGCTGGAAGAGAATGCGGAAAAACAAGCCATCTCCATTTCAAGCGCTTATGCGCAATACCTGACCAGAACCATAGAGCAGCTGGATTTGCTGGCGCAGCAAATCAAATACAGCTGGGAAAGATCCAATGGCTCCCTGAACTTCGAACAAATGAGTCAGAGCGGTTTACTCAATGTTCCACAATTTGCATCGCTTGCAATTTACAACGAAAACGGCGAACCGGCCACGAGCACGCTGCCCATCACCAGAATATTTACTGTCAGCGATCGTGAATATTTTCAGTTTCACAAAGAAAACGCATCCAGTGCGCTACGCATCGGCACTCCTGCCATCGGTCGGCTCAGCAACAAAAAAATCATCCAAGTGACGCGCCGGATTGACAAAGAAGGCGGCGTATTCGGCGGCGTCCTGGTGATGGGTATAACGCCGGAATTTTTCACACTCTTTTCCGATGACAAGGTGCTTGGACAAAACGGCATCCTCGCCTTTATTGGAGAAGATGGGATTGAACGCATTTCCAAAATCGGCAACGAGCAGCGCACCACCCCTGTTCTGCACATGCCTGCCATTGCAAATAACAATCTCGATCCCGTCAGCAATAATACGCAGCCATACTTCGATGGCAGGATACGTTTTACCGCAACGCAAAAATTAAATACTTATCCATTTTTTGCACTGGTAGGGCTGGATCGTGAAGATATATTCCTGCCGTATGAGCGCAATCTGCACATGTACCGCAACCTTGCCATTGCTGCTAGCGGCCTGCTGTTTTTGTTTTCCATCATCGCAATGTGGATGTCAATTCGCCTGGCATGGCGCAAACAACAGGCAAAAACCATTCAGGAAACATATCGCCTTGCCACGGAAGGTGGCAACGAAGGTTTTTACATATTGCTTTCCGAGCAGGACAGGAAGGGTTTCATTACCGATTTCCAGGTCGTCGATTGCAATGAAAAAGGCGCCTCCTTTTTCGGCCTTGATAAAGAAAATTTTCTCGCTACAAAAGTATCCGGCTACCACACCGGCGATTCTTTAGAGCGCGTCATGAACACTTACCGTCTCGCAATGGAAAAAGGATTTTACGAAGACGACTATCGCATCCCGGAAGGAAGCCCGATCAAGGCGGAATGGGTGCGAAGAAAAATCGTTCGCGCCGAAAACGGCCTGGCCATTACCTTGCGCGATATCAGCGAATCCAAACGTCATGAGCGCGAGATGTCGCGCCTGGCAACTGAAGATGGCCTTACCTGTCTACCCAATCGTCACTGGCTGCTGAATTATTTACCGACTGCACTGGCGACTGCGCAATCGAACGCTACGCTGCTTGCCATACTCTTCATCGACCTGGATGACTTCAAGAATATCAACGACACCCTCGGTCACTCGGCCGGCGATCAATTGCTGTGCGCGGTGGCGGCACGCCTGAAATCCGTGGTACGGGCCAGCGACAAGGTGATCCGGATCGGCGGCGATGAATTTACCGTCGTACTGGAAGCCATACACAGCGAAGAAGAAGTGGCTCATATTGCGTATGCCATTAACCAGGTTTTGCAGGAGCCATTCGATCTTTCCCGCGATGTAACCGCGCAGAAAAACAGGATAGGCGCCTCGATCGGCATCAGCATGTTCCCGCGCGACGGCGGCGATATCGAGACCCTGATCAAGAATGCGGATATCGCAATGTATGCGGCAAAAACGAATTGCAAGGGACAGTTCCGTTTTTACGATCGCATGCTGTATGAAAGCATCAAGATGCGGCTCAATACCGAACAGGAACTGCTACTCGCCCTCAAGGAAGATCAATTCCTGCTTCACTATCAACCGCGTGTTGCTGCATCGTCAGGTACGCTAATCGGCATGGAAGCCTTGATCAGGTGGCAGCACCCGACGCGCGGCCTGATCGCGGCGCATGATTTTATTGAGCTGGCGGAAGAAACCGGCGTCATCAATGCAATCGGCGCCATCGTCATCGACAAGGTGTGTGCAGACCTTGCTGCATGGCGGGCGCAGGGCATCCACGCGGTGCCGGTCTCGGTCAATATATCCGCTCATCAGTTTCACGATGGCAAGGTCAAGAATCTGCTTGCTGAACATCTGGCAAAACACGGAATTCCAGCCGCCATGCTGGCAATAGAATTGAGCGAATCGGCCATGATGCGCAACGCCGGCGACATTTTTGAAGAACTGTCTGCCATCAGCAGAATGGGCATCAAAATGTCGATCGACGATTTTGGCGCCGGATATTCATCCCTGCCGCTGTTGCAGAGGCTGGATCTGCATGCGCTCAAAATCGACCAGGCATTTACTGCGCAATTGGGCAGAGGACCGGATGGTGCAACCTTCTTCACTGCAACGCTAGCAATGGCGCGGGCACTGGGCTTGCGCGTGGTTGCCGAAGGTGTGGAAACTGCGGAGCAATTGCAGATATTGCAAACACTGGCTTGCGACGAAATCCAGGGCAACTATATTGCATTGCCCGTACCCGCTATCGAAGTTGCCGCGTTGATACGCCAACAGAATCTTTTCCCATAATTCAGTCGCGCCAGGCCTTGCCGCACAAACCCCTCATTCCCCTCTGAGCGAGTGGTCGAAGCTATAATGCTCGCTGCAGCGAATATTGCATCACGTTCGCTTGCGCCACTATTTTTTCTGCATCTGCGACCAGCGATGCATTCCTGTTGAAAGAGTGAATCTGCACCATGAATACTGCCCGTCCTATCGTTCTCTGTCTCTCCGGCCACGACCCTAGCGGTGGTGCCGGCCTGCAAGCCGACATCGAAGCCATCATGGCGCAAGGCTGCCATGCCGCGCCCACCGTCACTGCACTCACAGTACAAAACTCGGTAGATGTATTGGACTTCCGTGTACTCGATCCAGAATGGGTGTTTGCGCAAGCACGCGCAGTGACCAGCGACCTGACAATCGCCGCGGTCAAACTCGGGATGCTGGGTTCGCTTGAAATGGTCGATACCGTTGCGGAAATACTGCGCGGCTTGCCGAATATCCCTATCGTCTGCGATCCGGTATTGCGCGCCGGTGGTGGTGGTGCACTGGGGAAGGATGAAGTCGGCTATGCGATGCGTGAACGTTTATTGCCGCTGGCAAGCTTCGCCACACCGAATCTGCCGGAAGCCCGCATCCTGGCCGAACTGCCGGAAGGCACAGCCGATCAATGCGCAGAAAAACTGCTGCCTTACTGCCAGAACCTGTTGATTACCGGCGGCCACGGCGATGAACAAGAAGTACATAACCGCTTGTATTCCCGCGATGGCAGCAGCAAAACTTTTACCTGCGACCGCCTGCCCGGCAGTTACCACGGCTCAGGCTGCACCCTCGCCAGCGCACTGGCCGGCCGTCTGGCCTTAGGCGAAGATGCCGCAACCGCTGTCGAAGCCGCTCTCGCCTACACCTGGCGCACGTTGCGCGATGCGGATCACCCCGGCAAGGGCCAGCACTTCCCTCGCCGTTTGCCGCTGGATTTTTGCGCTTGAATATAAATTCAACAGTGTTTTACTTGTTGCCTGAAACAAAGAAAAATAATCGGATGAAAAATATAAATTAAAGGCATCGCGGGGGCCGGGACACCGCATATCAAAGGGGGAATTTGATGGCAGCTATATCAAAAAAGGTACAAGAGCGATTGGTCGCAGGTATTAAAAAATATCAGCCAATTCTTGCTGCTGCAAAAGCTCGCGATGTGGGTGAAGCGGACACCGTTACAATTATCAAAGACATGTTGGCTGAAATATTCGGCTACGATAAGTACACCGAGATCACATCTGAATTTTCTATTAGAGGAACATTCTGTGATCTAGCCATCAAGATTGACGGCGTATTACAAACGCTTATTGAAGTCAAAGCCATTGGACACGACTTAAAAGATAGCCACGTAAAACAGGCCATCGACTACGCTGCAAATCAGGGCGTTGATTGGGTATTACTGACCAATGGTACGTGTTGGCGTGTTTATCATCTTATTTTTGCCAAACCTATCGATCAAGAACTCGTCGTCGATATTGATTTTTGTTCACTAAGCTCGCGTAACGAAGGCGATCTGGAATTGCTATATCTTTGGTGTAAAGAAGGTTGGCAGCGCTCCGTTCTTGGCGAATACCATACTCAAAAGCAGGCCTTATCACGCTTTTTTGTTGGCGCAATACTTCAAACAGATCCTGTCATGGATGTAGTCCGGCGAGAACTCAAACGCGTGTCACCTGATGTACGGATAGATAACGAACAGATTAAATCCGTCCTTTTGAATGAAGTCATCAAGAGAGAAGTGTTGGAAGGAGAAAAGGCTGACGAAGCGCGCAAGAAAATTGCGAAAGCAGCTTCCAAAGCTCTTCGTACAACAACTCTTCGTACCGGTGCAAAGAGTATTGAAAGTAATGAGTTATTAAAAATAGACCTCTGAAAGAGGGCCTTTGCTAACGTTCTATGCCAAACAAAAACGCCTGACGGGAAACCGTCAGGCGTTTTTGTTTGCAGACCAATACTGGAATTCTGGTGGGAAGTACAAGTTTCGAACTTGGATGAGGCAGTTTTTTAGGTAAGCTAGGGGATATAAAGGGGTATAAATCAATGACTTAGGTCGGCGAGGCGAAATCAGATAACCCTCAAATACCCCTCTTTCCCCCTGCATTATCCCTGAAACTATCCCTGAGATTTACTGAAAACACCCCGCCTCATCAGCGCGCCTAACCAGTGTGCGCATATCAGCCGTTATTTCGTCGGCGAAGGCAGCAGCTTGTCGAAGCTCGATTGTAAAGAATTCTGGAAGAAAAGCGGCGCCGGCAAGGTCTTGTCCATTACTTCCGGACGCGGTGCTTTCGGCTTGTCCGGTAGGTCGGCAGAAACCGGGATCGATTGGCACGCGCTTACCAGCATTAGCAATGGCAGTACGCTTAACATCTTCAATTTCTTTTGCATGGTCTTGGCTCGCTTTCTTGGCTTTGTCGTCTAATACTTTTCGTTCGGCAGAATTGGATGCAATGCGATCTGTCAGCGCCTTGTTCGTGGCTGTCAGCGTACCGACCAGGACGGCATTGGTCCCGTTTCGGTTGCCGGCGTTATAGACGTACCAGTGCGAGCCGACCAGCAGCAGGACCAATACCAGGGCGGCAGTAAGTTTTGATGTGAGGCTCATGTGCCTGCCTTGTATTTCCATTCGCCAGTACGCATTTGTTCGGCCATGCGCGCAGAACGTTCGGGCGTCTGCTTCGCCCATAAGCTATTAAGCATGCCAATTGCTGCGCCGGCATAGTCGCCCCGCTCCACCATAGTCAATGTGTTCTTGAACCCGAGAAGGCCATCAACGCCCATCTGGAACGCCATCGAGAGCAATACACCACGACGCGCGTCATCTAACTTGCTCCACCATGGAAGGCGATTATCAAGCTCGATGCTTTTCCCCATGATGCGGTTCGATAGCAGATAGGCAGACTCTTCTGGAGTAATGCCACCACCCTTGCGCTTGTCAATCAGGATTCCCACCCCAATCGTCCAAAAGCCAAGATGATCCTGATAGGCATGAAGGACTTCGCCCTCGTCGCCGCGTAATAGTCTGGTAATGTTGGATTCGGTCATGCAATCGATTCTAGGATTGCACGAACGAGTCAAAGCACTTTTGTCTAGCGTAGCGCCTTCCTTATTATTTCGAGTCGGCGCTTTTCAATGTTCTCAAATTTCGATCTTTGGTCCGCGTCATCTGTCTTGTCTGTTTCCAAGCGCCGGCGCTCCTTATTTTCGTATTGCATATCTTCCTCGGCTTTCTCCCATTTTCTACGAACCGCTTTGCCTTTCTTCAGATCGCCTTCGCCCAGCTCAGTCAATGTGCGCTCTTCCGATGCTCGATCCCCTACCTTGCTGTACTTCTTGGCCTGTTCCAACGCTTGCTTGACCTTGCGCTGATCCTCGTAGTAAGCGCGTTCCAGCGCGCGCTCTTCTGGTGCTTCGCCATAGAATCGGGACAATGCCGGGATCTGGCTCGGCTCTACCCGCTTTCCGGTAGCGGAACGGGTCGCAGTATCGATACTCTTGTCTGCAGTCTGGCTCAGGCCCGGCACGGCCCACGATAAGAATATCGTCCTGAGCACTTCTGGCGGAATATCGACGCTACCTGGCTTGATGGTATCTCCACCGCTAACATCGTTCAGCATCTTGGATGCCTCCACCCAATGTTCTGCAGTCGCACGGAAATGGCGCGTGTAGGCCGGCCCAATATGGCCTCGATCATCTGCCTCTCGGTATAGTGGCGCTCCTGTGAACGATTTATTTTCGCTGATCTGCGTCACTGGCTTGAGAACGGACGGCGTAATCAGCTGATTAAATGAGCCATTCGAACCCAGCGGATTGAAAGCGTCTACCGTGATGCGGGCAATCGACAGTGCGCGCTCGACAGGGTCGGCCTTTGCGCCAAACACCATATCTGACATCATGCGCCCCATGTTCAATGCAATATGCGGACCGTATGGCATCGGCACTTTGATGTACTTTCCGCTTGGTGACATGAATATCCAGTTGCGTTCACGCTCCCATTCAGGAATTAGATCGTACTTTTTCCGGCCGGTTTCATCATCGTCACCACCGATTGCACGGTTCACGGCGTCCAATACAAAGCCAATCCCAACCAAGGCCGCTGCCACGGTCTGCGCCCGGCGGTTGGTCGCAATGGCAGTCAGAAAGCGAGTGTTGCCTTGTATGCTGGCATTCATAAACATGTACAACGCGTTGAAGCCAGTAGATTGATTTCCGCGCCGGTTGAAGTTGACTGTGATGTTCTTTGCCATCGAGGCCGATTTGCGGATCGTCATGCCATTATCTCTGCCGGCCTGATACACAGCCAGGCGCACGCCATTTTCGATGATGGTGTTGTAGTCATCGATTGCTTCAATCATGCTGCGCGCCAGCTTGCGCGGGTCTGCTTTGCCCTGCTGCATCTGCGCGAGTTGCTTTTCAAGATCGGCCATGTGATCTTCAGGCGATTCAAATACTTTCACATAACCAGTCTCAGCGCCCGCGCTCTTGAATTCGTTGGCGTAATCTGCCCACTTCCCCTCACCGTCGCCGCGTGTAATCTTCCAGTAACCGCGCATGGCTGACGGGATATTCTTCATCACCTGCGCTTCCTTGCCCGCAATTGGAGTGTCCTGCAAATTGAAGGCTGCACCCTGCACGTCGCGCGCAAAGTTGGTAATCCAGAACAACGGGTTCCGGGCGGTAATCCACTGCGCCAGATGCCGCGTCAGCTTGCCCGTGCTTTCAATTACCCAAGGCAAGGTTGGCATGTCGAGATTCTTCATGGCCTTCGCTATTTCGACGGCTCTGGCATTCTTCTCGTTAAAGACGATGAAGTGTTCGATTCCATTTTCTTTTACTACCAGCACGTTATCGGCAACCTTGTAGCGCGGGTCTACCGCAACCTCGACTAACCCGGTTTCCTTGCTGACGGTCTTTTTCTGGGGCGGCATGTCCACCTTCCAGAATGCATCGTTCGGATGGTTCCGTGCCAGATCAAGCAGTGAGCGCCCGACCTTTGCCTTTTCGCTGCGCATGATACTGCTCTGCGCCTGGGCGATGATGTTGGCAAGGATGTTGGTAGCTTCCTTGTCGGAGCCCATACGACGCTGCGATTCCTTGCCTTTTACCGCATAGCCTTGGCCGGTGCCTTGGCGCCCACCCTCAACGTCGCGCATCAATGGCACGTAATGTTTATAGGTGGACTCCCATTGGCGCACCATCTCGGCAGTCTCAAGACCGGATGAAACTATGCGCCGGCGTGTCTCGGTCGTGATGTTGTCCACCATACCGGCAATGCGCGTCATATCGCCGTTGCCCCGATACTTGCCCATGATTGCGGCGGCTTTGGCATCCGTCATGCCAGACAGTGCCGTGTTGTTCGGCTGGTCGGCATTCAGTGCGCGCAACTTGGTATTCACGTCATCCAGGCTGACGTGCCGCGCATATAGATATTCGCTGACATCGGCGACAGTGAGCCCGGCCTTGTTGATCGCTTCGAGCATGGGCGTCACACGGCGATCAACCAGCTTATCGATCATGGCGGTGACTTTGCCGATGTACAGCTCTTCGTTCAGGTAGGCGTCTTGGCCCTCGGTGATGGTCGCGCCGGTTTCGCGGATTGCGTCCTGCACCCGCTTCAAATCGATCTTATTGTTTTGCATCGCACGCACCACAGCGTCCAGAGTGCCGGGTTCGGGCGAGTCAAAAGTGGCGCGCGTGCCGAAGTTTAAAGCGTGCTGCGAACGAGCGATGCGTGGCGCGCTGGTAGCCATTTGATCCATCTCGGCAGAAGTGCGTGCAAATAGCGAACCCTGCTCATTGAACATATCCACCTGGTCGGCGGTGACGTTCTTTTCTTTCGGCTTATCGGTCTTCGCCTCGGCTTTGGCTGCGCGTTCGTCGGCACTCTGTTTTGCCAGCACTTCCTCGCGGGTCAATGGTGTGCCGGATTCCAGTGGCGTCTTCTGCTCACGCGCAAACGCACCGGCAGGCTGGCCGTATTGCATCTCACGGCCTTGCTGACGCAGATAGTTCTGGGCATCGCGAAGCAGGCCGGCGATTTCGGCGTCGGTTATGTCTGAATCGATAAAGCCGATTTTCTTCAGGAACGTGCGAATCGCATCATAGACGCGGCGCGTAATACTGTTCTGGATATTGCGCTCGGCCATGATCGCGATGATTTCTTTGGCGCGGCGCTTCTCGTCAATGTCTGGTTGCGAGCGATCAACCTGAGCGCCTAACTCTTGAATTAACTTGTTGCCGTCCTGCTCGGCTCGAATCACGCGCTTGACCAGCGCATTCATTGCGCCGGGGTCAGCCGAATCGCTCAACATGTTTTCAAGGCCGTAGTGACCGATGAGTTCATGCCGTGCTACTTCACGCGCGCGTTCTGGCGAATCAAGATTGCTTGCAATAAGCGCGACCTTGTTCTTCGCCATGTCCCAATAACCCTCAACGTCGCCACCACCTTCGCGGCGAGCTTGGATTCGGATGTATTCTGGCGCATCGTCTAGTGTGGCGTACACGTCAACATCGTGGTTGAACGAGTCTTTGGCGATCGCCGCGCGGACAGCATCGACGGATAGGCCGGTTTGCTTGCCGTTGCGCTGGAATAACGTGTCTTTGCCTTGGCTATCTAGTTCTGTCGTGTATTCCTCGACGGCTTTGCGGCGGGCTTCAATGCGGCCTTGTTCCGAGTCGTCATTTGAGTATTCACGATACGGCACACCGGCCTTATCCAATGCTTCGCGCACCGCTTTTGACGTATCGCTTGGGATAACAGCGCCGGAAAATTCCGACAAACTAACGTCACGAAGAATCTTCGCCTCGAAGTAACCAGTTGGAAGTTCACGCAACTTCTGCATGAAATCCGATACTTGCCGCTGTAACTCTAGTGGCACATCTTCAAAGCCATTTTCATTTAACGCGCGTGGCACGCCCATCTTTGCCGCATCAGACATAGTGCCAGTCACAGTATCGGAAAACCCGAATCTGTCACTAGCTGGATGATACGATTCAAGGCTGCGTGTAATTGAATTCAACTCATCGTCAATTTCTTTTTTGACCGCGCCAAAAGATTCTTCGCCTACGATTCTTCCTTTGTTCTTTTTTATTTCAGCAATGGATCTGAATTGTGGGGTGACGGTCGCGCGTATAGATCCGACGCCATAGCTAAAGTTTTCGCCAGCACGCAATTCTTTTTTCAGAATCTTGACGACGTTTTCCAGCGTGTGCGGCGTGTACTTACGCTTTCCTGCGTTTGTATAGCCTTGGAATATGCGTTCTTCAGCACCTGAATTTAGAACCAGGTCTTTAGCGAATTGATCTACTTGTTTGTATGCTTGGTTTTCGCTTATTGCATTTGCAATGGCGCGCTCTGTCTTGTATTTATCGACGGCTCCATTTTCCATAACTGGATCGACAACAATTCCCATACTGTCTAGCGCCGCAGCGCGTACCGAGTTCATGCCTGCCAATTCTCTGACGGCATCATTGTCTAAATCTGTTGGGTATAAGTCACGATTACCATACCGCTCTGTATATGGTTTGAGTGCTTGATTGATTGATTCCAGCGCGTCACGATCAAACTTATGATTTACCGATGGATAGCGGGGAGAATATATATCAGCGCCAAAAACCTTTGTGCCGGCATAGCCTTTAGGGTCAGCCATGTTGCGCGATCCGATGAGCGTGATTTCACCAAATCCGTCTAGTGCATTGGATTTTTTTGTTATGGCGAATGACGGCACGGCAATGCCGCCCATGCGATTAGCATGTAATAAATTTGCGCCTGTCAGATTGTGCGTGAACATCAAGTCCCGCGTATCGTCTGCACGTGAAAACGGCACATAGTCAGGATCGTCATTTCGATCAACGCGAGAATCGTTCGCGTCAAAAGGAATATCGCTGTCTGGATCGTTGGAGGTATTGCTGCCAAAAATATCTTCTTGGCCTTGTGATGCAGCGACATCTGCGGTGCGATCACTACCTGTCAGGGTGAAGCTGCCGCGCTCGGCATCGGCTTGCGTGCGTTGGTCGGATTTACGCGCGTCTGCCTCGTCGCGTTGACGGGCTTGTGCTTGGCGGTCAATACGGGATTGCGCTTCCTGTTCGGTTTCGCCGTCCAGCGCAAAATCATCTACGCTTTCGGATCGAACCCTTCCGGTGCTTTCGCCATCGTCGCCGGCGCGTTGACTTGCTGCTGATGCAGGCGGCGCGCCTTCAGTAGCTTGAGTAACACTTCGGTTGTTTCCTTCTTCTGCGCTGGCGTCATTGTTGACTTCGCCATTCTCGCCGCCCATGCTTGCGCTGGCGTCATCGGAGTCGATTGTGATTGCGGCTTCTTCTGGTTCGCTGACTGTTTCGTACTCATCGGTAAATTCCTCAATATTGTCTTGCCCGTCTTCCGGCAGTGCGTCCAATTGCTCTGCAAGCTGCGCATCAAGCCAGCCCTGTTCATTCATCGCTTGGCCGACCTTTGCATAACCTTGTGGCGTGAAATGCTTATTGCCGCGCAGCTCACCATCAAACAGATCAAACAATTCACTCAGATCATGCTTGCCGTTTTCATCATAGGACAGATAGCCCAACTCTGCCAATGCTTCGCCTGCGCGGTCCAGGCTCATGCCGTTGGCGGTACCTACGCGCTTAATGCCTGCCCCGCGTAGGGATTTGAACTCGGACGGATCAAAGCCCCATTGTTTTGTCAGGTCGTCCATGCGGATACCGCCCAGCTTGGCAATGGCGGCGAACATGGAGTCGCTTTCAGTATCTACCTGATTGGCGTTGCGCTTGCGACGGCCATGCGCTGCAATCTGCGCTTCTGTCTGCGGTTGATGGCGAATTACAAAGCCGCCTGCACCTTTCTTGACTTGCCAGCCTTTACCGGCCAGCTTCTTCTCTTTGTCTGCCGCTGCTTTGGTTGCAAATGGTTTACCGGTAGCAGCAACGATGTCGCCGGGACGCAAACCTTCGGATGCTGTTTCCAGTTGCGTAGAGCGCTCGGTGATTTGTTCCGGCAGTTCAAACGGACGATCTACTTCAGCGGCCATTTCAGGCGCTGTGACTGTCGGCGCAACAATCGGATCTGCTTTTGCTGTCTTTGCCGCTTCCCATGTGTCGGCCTTGCTCAGGCTATTCAAATGCTCCGCAATTGGCACTGCTTCGTACTTGACGGTATTTAATGCCTCAACCTTTTTAGGGTCGTAGGTTTCCATGACTACATCGCCAGTTGCCTTGTCGCGGATAACCCAACTAGCAGTCCTGGCAGTTGCCGGAGTTTCTTGCGTCAGTGCGGTCGGTTGTTCAATGGAAGGTGTTGCAGGATCAGGGATTGCAATACGGGATTCATTTTGCACGGGAGCGGCCACGGATTCATTGCCCTGCACTGTAACGGGCTGAACGACGGGCAATTCGGCAGTTGTTGGTAAATCATTAGCTGGTTCCTTTGCAGGCGCGTCCAGAAAATCATCTGCGGCCTCTATTGGCGTGCGTGGCTTTGGTTTCGGCAAAGGGCTGATGATATTAAGAGCCTGTGATTCATTCGGCGCAAGACTAGCGCGCGCAACTTGCTCAGCAGGAATTGCATATTCTGCCTTGTCAACGGCCTCATTGATTGCTTTGGCAATCTGTTTATTTGGATTCTGTGCTTGCGATGCTGCGCTTAATGCCTGTCCGCCTGCGACCATGCCGCCTGATTGCATCAGGGTAGCAAGCGCCGTGTCTTTCATTTGCTTGGCTAGATCAGCGCCGGTTGCCTCTTGATTTGTACCGACGCCAGGCAGCTTGTCTATGCCGAACTGCAAGGCAGTCGTCAACTCTTCGCCAGGCGTTTCGCGGATGCCGGACTTGATCATGGCGCGCGCAAGCGGCTCGATTGACTGGCCTTTTACCGCGTCACCAATACCTTTGGACAGTATGCCGAACCCGCCGACTTTCTCACCAGCGACTTCTGCGGCCCCTGTCAATAACGCATTAATTGCCGCACCGCCACCAGTAACGCCAGAATTGCGTGCGTCACTGTATTGATTTGCTGAAGACTGCCCGAACATCTGCATTAGGCCAAGCGTCGGATTGCCTGTGGCCGCGCTAATTGCCAATGCTGGCGCGTTAGCGATAACCGAGCTGACAGCACTTGCACCTGCTTGCGGCAAGTCTTGAATGATCGAGTTTGGCGTGAATCCTTCAATCGGCTGCTTATCAAGAACAGCGCCTTGTGTGAAGTCGCGGATTCTCCCGCCTGATTGTGATCCGTATGTACTTAGTCGATCGATGCCAGTTATATCGCCAGCGGCTTCAATTGCGCCAGCTGCTGATTGGGCGAGATTGCCAATG
Source organism: Herminiimonas arsenicoxydans (assembly GCA_000026125.1). Taxonomy (GTDB): domain Bacteria; phylum Pseudomonadota; class Gammaproteobacteria; order Burkholderiales; family Burkholderiaceae_D; genus Oxalicibacterium; species Oxalicibacterium arsenicoxydans. The sequence continues at coordinate 2,271,190 of CU207211.1, forward strand.
CCTTGACGCAAGCCAAGTACCGGCGCGCTAAGTTTTACTGGCGCGGCTCCAAGCGCATAAGCAGACGATGGTGCATTTGCACGCACTCGCTCTAACTCATTGGCGGATTCCATATTGAAAGCACTTGGAATGTCCCGCATGACGCCTAAATCATTAGGATCAGTATTATTCCCCGGTTGGAATATCTTATTCAGCGTGGAATAAAGTTGTTCTTTTAATGGCTTCTGTGATTTACTTGTTGGCTCTGTCACTACTGGCAATGACGGCGATTCAGGAGATTTTCTATCTAAAAAATCGTCGGCCTTTGAAGTTAAAGTTAACTTGCCATCAAGAAAATCATCTGCGCGCATTATTTAATTCCTAATTCTATAAGTTGCTTTCTCGCATCGTCGCGGCTAATTCTTCCAGATTCAAAACCAGCCCTAATTCTGCCTGCCATCTCTAGCGTTGCGGCATCCATAGTAGGCTCTGCCGCTGGTGCATTTGTACTTTTGGCCCCCTCTTTTGGCGGATTGATCATTGCCATGCGAGCTTCTATTTCCGCTGCGCGATTCTCAGGCTCAACACCCTTGTCTTTATAAACCTGCTCAGCCACACGACCACGCGCCTTTTGAAGAGCAGCATCCGAGCTACCAGATTTTCTATACGGGGCTAAATCATCCAGCACATTCACCTTGCCATTGGTGCCTGCGCGGAAAAGAATCGGGTTGCCGAACTCATCGGTTCCTGGCTTCACATCGCCCATCTGGATTTCTTTGCGCCGCTCATTCGACAAGCCTGCAGACGCACCGGCAGCGCCAGCCTGGGCGTTGTTCTCGCCGATTTCCGAGCCTATTTTGCGGTCATAAAGCTTGGCGACTGTAGGATCTAGCACACCGCCAAGTCCGGTCAATCCGTTGATGTTGCGACCGGTCGATCCCACGGCTTCAAATGGCAACTTGCCGCTTACCGCTGCGTATGCTTGGCCGGTGCGCGTTGGGTCAACACCGCCCTGAATATCAGTGATGGCTTGCTGCTGCTGGAATTGGCCGGTGGCTTTTGCCATGCGCTCAGCATTATTATCGCCACCGATCCCGAACTGCCGATACATCTTCCGCGCGGCGTCGGTTAGGTCAGGCATTTGGGTAATGATTTCTTCGATATTCCGACGATTATCATTGGTCATCCGCAAGCCTTCTGCCTCAGCGCCATACTTTTGACCCGCCGACTGTTGCGCGAACACACGCGCCGCGTTCAACTCTGCCGCATCAGCCGCCTGCTGCTTATACATCGGCGCAGAAGCCAGCACCCGGAATACGCTACCAATGCCCTGGTTGATGCTATTAACGCCATTGTTTCCGAAGTTCATATGTTCACCATGTAAAGGATGTTGGGATGGGCTTGCCAACCGCTGAGTTGTTCAAGCCCCAAAATCCTGTTCCAAGATTTGAGGTCTGCGGAATGACGGGTGCCGCACCTATGCCAGTAGGAACAGGAGTTTGATACATGCCTGATCCGAGAGCGCCAGCCTCGCTTGCTGGCTTAGCAGCGCCCCCGAATGCGCCCATCAAGCCCATCGTGCCAACGCCTGATAGCAAGCCACCTGCCAGTTGCATACCAGCATTCGGACGGGCCGCATTTTGAATGGCGAGCTGATCTACACCCGCCTGACCGCGTGCGAAGTTACCAAGGCGATCTATCCCCGCGGCGGTGTCAGCCATGCGTACTGCCTCATTCGTCCGCAGGCGACCGGCGCCCGTAGTCTTCGCCATCAAGCCCGCGAGATTGCGTGCGTTCTTCATCACGTTCAGATCGGATGCTGTCTTCGCGTTGGTGTAATCGTTGGACACATCGCCCTGCGTTGTTGCAACCTGGCTGTTGATCGCCTGCGCAGAATCCACCGGCGCAATAAATTCCTGCGCCAACTGTTGCTCGATCTGTTGCTGCTCATTCTTACGGTCGTCAATATTGAACTCTTGCGCCTGATCAAGCGCTTTCTTCTCGGCCTTGCGGTTTAACCCATCCTGATTCGCAAGGGATCGCAACGTCTGTTCTTGCGCGCGCTTTGCCGCATCTGTGTTCGACTTATACTGTATTGCCGTACCAGCAAGCATCGCAATTAAGGCGCCAATCTCTAAGCCGGTCATGTCATTCCTTATTTATTGATGTAGCCGGAATCGCCAGTGCGCGGATTGGATACGCCATACGACGACGCGCCCATCTGCTTACCTGCCACCTGCCCGGCACGGATCTGGTTCATCAAATACGCCTGGCTCATATCGCCAAACAAGTTACCAACGGAAGCTCCCGCGCGATCACCAGCTGCGCTCTGCTGTGTCGCATTCAACTGATTGAGCGCCATTGTTTGGGCGGTGCCAGTATCTATCCCAGACTGAGCCATGCCGATCAGGGACTGGCGACTGCGCTCGTCGGCCAGTTTCAAATCGGATGCTGCCGAGTCACCCAATCCAGCAGCTTGAATGAGCCCCTTGTTTGTACGCTCCTGCAATTCTGCGTTAGCATCGATGTCCGCTGATCCGCCGGCCAAGCCAGCGCGGGCCAACCCAAAGCGGTTTTGCCGCTCTGCTTCGCTATACTGTTTATTTACGTCCAGAGCATTGATGTCATACACGGCTTTCTTCTGGTCGTCATATAACGCCTGACGCCCGCCCGTGCCGGGAGTTTCTTCCACTCCGGTGAATAAACTGCCGCCCTTGAATAATTCTTGCGAGCGAAGATAGGCAGGGTCTTGGAGTGCCGCGTTGTTCATTTTCTCGCGGAATCCGCCACCAGCGATTGCGTTACCATCATCGTCTGTCATCCCCAGCAAATTTACCGATGGCGCCACATACTCCGAACCGTCAGCCAAGTAGTATTTCTGGCCTTGCTCTAATGAACTTGCTGCACCAACGCCCTTGCGTGTTGGGCTGCCATTAAACACTCCATTGATCGTATTTACAGCCGCAGTGATCCGTGCCTGACGATCCTGCTCTTGTGCCTGCGCCGCCGCTGATGGATCGGCTCCTTTGCGGTATAGGCGGATACCATCGGCGCTATAGCCGCTATATTTATTTGGGATGAGCATTTAGGATTCCTCTATCTTTAATCTGACAACTTCGTATTCGTTTGCGAAACCGATCCGCTTGAGGATTCGCGCCATAGCCCTGCTGCATGAGGCTTCAATTGATGTTGCACCAGCCACGAATGCCCATTTTTTGAAAGTCTCGAACCACAGGTCCGCAAGTTCCGCCAACCCCTCGCCGCCGAGCGCGATGATGTTGACCGATACTGATTGCGGGTAATGTCTGAATTCAAATGCGCCGCATATCTCTGGCGCATACGAAATCCCGATATAGGCGCGGCCATCGCGCGCAAGCTGGATCAGGTCGTCAACCGTAAATTCACCGCGCCCCGCATGCTCAACCACTGGCGTGAGCAAGCGAATAATCATTCCGCGATGCTCTTCAATGTCGGCGGGAGTGAGTAGGAATTTCATTTATACCGGGCCCAAATTTTCGTAATACAAAGTCAATGAGTCGAGTCGAAACGGCTTGTTATCAAGATTGCGGAACCGCGGCGAAAACTCTGTGCCGCAGCATTCAATCGGGATCATTCCGCCGCCGCGTGTATTGCCGATAATCCTAACCTCGTCTGTCAGTGCCAAAGCATTTCTGACATCCCAGCCGAGAGAGAAATAACACTGGCCTTCCATCACGATGTCGATACCGGTAATCCGCTTGAGTACGCCGGGCGTCTTGAAATCCATGTAAGGCATTTCCAGCAGCACTTCATATTCCACGCCGTCGTCGGTTTTGATGTCTTCGTCAAAGCGGTACACGTCGTCACCGCTGCGCAGGTATAGGACGCCCAGGCGTTCGGCAATGGCGTCAACATCGAATGGCATGCGGTAGCGCGACCATGCGGCGATCTTGGAAGTGCGGGAAAGTGAATAGACGAAGAGCGTGCGGTCGATCGCGCACATGTATTGGCCGGTGCCGTAGTAATACTTGGCGCGCGGTGCGCCTGCCATTCCGGCGAGGGCGCCTTTTACGAGTGGATCAATAGGCGAGCCGACGTCCACGTCTTCGCGCTTGTCTATCAGGCGGCTGGTAGTAATCGAGCGGAAGCCGAAATCTGACAGAAAGAACAGGTCGCCGCCAACGGTGGATAAGCTGTTCGGGTAACTGGTGCCGACGTTTTCCACGTTGTCATCGAATGCCATGTTGGTAGGATCAGGATCGATCGTCCATACCTGCGCCCCATCGCGCGCCAGGGCGACCAACTTTTTTTCGTACATGCCGAGCGCTTTGGTTTCGCGGTCACCGGTAGCGTTCAGGCCGGTGGGCAAAAAGCCGGCATCATTGGCGAGCGTCCAGTCACGCGGCGCACCGGTCTTGCAGTAGCGAACAGTTGTGCCATCGGTGCCCACAGCGAACATCTTGGATGCGCCTTTAAGTACCGCCGGCGTATGGGGGCAATTTGCATCGGCTATTTCAGGCGCAGGGCCGTCGAAGTAATTGTGCTTTACCGTGCCGCCAACGTATTCAATTGCTGCGTAGATGAATCCGTTAAAAACGTCCGCATAAGGAACATCTTCGACAACGGTATCCACGCCACCCAATTGCGCCTTATTGGCAACAAATAGCGGGTTGGCGTGCGTGACCGTACCTGCGCCATAAAACGTATTGAGCTTGCCCAAGCCAGAAAACAAGCCCTTCGTGCCTGGCTCCAGCGTTGCTACCTTGACCAAACCGGGGCGCTTCTCAGTGGCCAAGCCGGTCGTGACGTATGCGTTGAGCATGTCGCGCAAACGGTTTGCATCAGATACCGACGCGCCTTTGCGCAAGTCAATGCCGAGGTCAAATTTGGAAAAAGTTATGCTTCCCATATCACATTCTTTTCAGTATTATACTAGGCATTGATCGTGATTTAAGGAGAGCGTCATGGGCAAGCCCATCGATCTGATTGGTCAGAAATTTTGCAAATGGACGGTTATATCGAAAGCAGCATCCCCCGCCAGTTACGAGCATCAGCAGTTTTGGTTGTGCCGTTGCGAGTGCGGAGAAGAGCGCATTAGAAAAGGTGCGCAGTTGCGCTATGCCGAAAAGATGGGCAAGGCTCAAATGTGCAATAGCTGCGCAGCCACCTACGGCGGCACCACGCATGGCAAGTCCAAAACGAGCGAATACAAATCTTGGTTCGGTATGACTGCGCGCTGCACTCAACCCGATCATGCTGCTTATGCGAACTATGGCGGACGCGGCATTACAGTCTGCGACCACTGGCGATTGTTTGAAAACTTCCTTGCTGACATGGGACCACGCCCAAGCAAACAGCATTCGCTGGATCGTATAGACAACAGCAAAGGGTATTCGCCTGAAAATTGCCGCTGGACGACCAGCATTAACCAAAATCGAAACCGGCGCGACAATCAACTGCTTACCTTTAATGGCAAGACGCAAACCATTTCTGCGTGGGCTGAAGAAACCGGTATCGGCATGAATACGATTCGCCTGCGCATCAAAAACCATGGGTGGAGCATCGAACGTGCACTGACCACGTCGCCCACTCATCCGACGGACCGTATAGGCATGCAGTACAAAAACGCACAGCAATATGTGTTTAACGGCCAATCGAAAACTCTGCGCGATTGGTGCGCAACCACTGGAATTAGCATGGATCGTCTCCGCTCCCGCCTTAAGCGCGGCTGGAGCATTGATCGTGCATTGACGCAGGAGTAGTCCCATCAGCGCACCGTGAGTTTGTAACCGTCAGGCGTGGAGCGAACCATCTCCGTCGCGCGCTGACCGTCATTAACGATGTAGCGGCGATTTTCGTGCTGATCGCCCTGTTCCATCTTCAGCATTTCTGCAAAGGTTGCGCCGGCCGCCTGTGCGTCTGGATGCCGGTAGTGCGCCTTTGCATTGGCAATGGCATACAGCAGGATCAGGCGGTCCGGAACGCCAGGGCGATCTGCCGGCTGCGAGAATCGCGGCTGCGGCGCAATGTATTCAATGACCAGCGGATAGATGCGGTCCGGAATTGGCCAGAGTTCAATCTGCCCATTCAGGTTGTCGTATCGCGTCGGATAGCTGCGCTCAGAAAATTCACGGTCAGCCTCAGATATTCCTTGCGTCAGCTGGACGCGCTGCACGCCATCGACCAACACCCAGACAGAGCGAACGCTGGCCGGATCAATGTATTCATCCTCGATGTCATTGTGGAAGTCATACAGGAACGAGCCAGCCGTGATCGTAATCGTGGCTTTCTTGCGCGCCGGCGTCGGCTTCAGTTTCTTGTAGATGTAGTCATGCCCCTCTTGCAGGAAGGATGACAACACGGGATTGTTATTGTTTGACGATGGGCCTTGCGCGACGAATGACAACCGCGCCTTCAACTCAGTCAGGCATTCGCCGAATGTGCGGTTGCGCTGCTCTAGTCCGTTCATTTTTCTTTCTCCACGCTATTTGTTTCGGCAGGTGGAAACTTGGTGGAAAAAACATTTTCCAATTGGAAGATCGCGCGCGAACCCATATGCCCGGCAATGCCAGCAAACGCCACGGTCACCCGAATATCGAAGTTGCTCCAGTCGCACAAGTAGAAGGTGATAAGGCCGGCAAAGGCGGCGGTCACGACTTCACCTATGAACTCGGTGATATTCCATGCACGCGCATAGCCTTGCTTCACTTTGCGAATAAATGAAACCGTGCCACCGAGGCAGGCTGTGCCGACTACCCACAAGTAAGTGAGCCAGGCTAAATTTTCAGGGGTTCTTTCTGGCATGGAATTCTCTATGGTGTAATCGGATAAACAGGCAACTGCGCCTCTACCTCTGCCCACGTAGGCTCAGGTCCGCCCGCACGGAAGGCATCGCGTATCTCTGCTGCTTTCTGCCATGTCTCGTAACGCAGCTTAATAAATGCTGCGCCTTCAGCCTGCCTATATGTTCCAACTGGCTGAAGACCTGTAAGACACGCACTAGCGAGATTGTCGAAATTGACCGATCGAGCAAATGTGTCAAGCCGTTGTTGAATCATGGCTTCTAGTGCAGCTTGTTTTTGCGCCGGTGTAGGCTTCTTGATTAGGTTTTCATTGATCGTAATCATGCTTGCACCTGCTCTGCGAACCACGCTTCAGCACCGATTCCGTATCCGTCTGGGGTTGCGAAGTCAGCGTCCCAAGCATGACGGAGTGTACGGTCTGCTGGAATATCCGAATCTTCGACGATGAGATATGGAACACCTGCTGGCACATCCTTCTTTGCTACTTCTTCAATCGGAAGTTCGCCGGTTGGGTGGATGATTGCAACACCTGTCGATATTGGGTAGATAATTCGTTTGTTTGTCATGATGCTCTTTCAGCGGAAAAACGCGATATTTACATTGACCAAATCAGCGAGACCTTGCGCAGCAACGCCGGGGATTGACGGTTTGCCTGTTCTCACTTGGTAGGCTGACGTTGTTTGCGTACTATCTATAGTCCACACAGAAGGCATTTGACCGCCTGTTGTCGAGTCAGTTGAAGCCATACCAGTTGCGCTGTAATTAGCGTCCGGCATAGCAGCCATAAAGTTCACCACGTAATCACCTACACCAGTATCCGTAATGCTAGACACGTTTCCGCTTCCACGAATAGCTACAGTGCCGGTGCCGTTGAAGTTAACCCATGCGCGGCACGCATAGACTGGCGCTGTTCCAGCGGCATTGAATGCTTCACGGATGCCAAGTGGGTCAACTGATTTACCTTCAACGGTTCCGGCTGCATTTTCTGCTGCTGATGAAAAGTTAGCGGCGACGAATGCTGTACTAGCTGCTTTAGCAGAAGCGTCACCAACTGACGGCGTAGGAACTACTGGCGAATCAGCGAAGGTTTTTACACCTGCAATTGATTCAGCACTAGTGCGGTGAACGAGGTTTGCTGGATTGATCGCGGCTTCGCTTGCGGCAGCGGCAGCGGCAGCAGCTTGTGCGGCAATGCGATCAGCGTCGGCATCTGCGGCCGCTGCAAGAGCAGTTACTTTTGAGGCGTCGGAAGATGATGCGGAAAGCGCAGCATTTGTGGCATTTGTATCGCTGGCATTTTTGTTTGCCAGAGTGCTTGCTGCATTTGCGTCGGTCGCAAGTTTTGCGGCTGCAACATCGGAGGCTAGTATAGTTACATTTGCCTCTGCAGCAACGACAGTAGTCTTCGATGCGAGAGCGGCTGCGGCCTCGCTAGTGGCTGTGTTTTTGCTTGCAAGCGCACTGGCCTCGGATGCTGCCGCGGCAACCTTGAAAGCATTTACCTGAGTTACCGCATCAGCAAGATGCGTTTCAGACAAAGCTGCAGCAGCGGCGGATGCGGCAGCATCTTCCACGGACGAGCCGACCGCCGCGAGAATGCCCTGCGAAAGATCGTTGCGAACATCTTCGCTGATGGAATCGGTAGTAATGACATTCGGATTTAGCTTGCCATCGTCCGCCTGGAGAATGGCAAGGTTGGTGCGAATGTCATTGATGGAGTTCGACGCCTTGTCCAGCTCTGCATTGAGGGCTGAGTGATCAGTCTCGCTTCCAAAGTCTTCGGTAAAGTCCTTGGTGCGATTGTAGGCTGGTGGTTGCGGCATCGAACTACCCCTTACTTGGCTTCAGGTTTTTTACTTGCTGCTTTCTTGGTTGCCGCCATTGCAGTTTCCAAGCCCTTCGATGCCTTCTTGCCATAGACTTCTTCCACGGCTTCGGAGCCATACTTGGCACTCAGGCGCGAGAATTCATCTTCTGGATCAGGGACTTCGCCGGATGGCTCACCAATACCAAATTCTTCAACGCTGCGACCGTCTGCGGTCTGCACGTTTTCTTCGCCAAACAACTCTTGAACGATTGGCAGTTCATGTTCTGGAATATCAACCGGCGTTGTGGTGTGAGCATCACGGCGGATCTTGAATGCAAATAATTTCATTTGTTACCTCGTATAGTTTTATTGCTTCAAAAAACCCCGCCACCAACGAAGGCAGCGGGGAAGGATTGCCATTGGCAACCGCGAGGAGCTTTAAGCGATAGCCATTACCGAGTGGGCGTTTGCTTTCTTCAGCACCAGAGCCAGGCGCAGATTGATCATCTGGTACAAGGCCAGCACGTTATGCGGACGGGTCGGCGTGACAATATCCATGTCGTCGTCGCGCAATTCAATGTGCTTGGTGTTGATGAAGTAGCAGCGTTTTTCCCAAGGAATAACCGGTGCATCGAGCGCGTCCAGCGTTTCGAAGTTCGGGTCCCAAATGATTTCAACGCCCTTGAAGTACAAGCCAGTCGATACACCCGAGCCGACGCCAGCATCCAGGCGTTTCACACTGCCTGCATCGGTATTCTGTGTAATGCCTTGAATGCCGTATTGGCGGTATGCGTCAATGAATGCAGAGCCTGCCAGGATGAAGTCGGGCATGCCGCCTGTGCGGATACACTTGCGCCATTGGAGTTCCATCGCTGTAGCCAGCGCGCCGGCAGTAGTCGATGCGATTGCAGTGGTGAAGTTATTGCGCCAGTACACGGCAGTAGCGCGATCCAGACCGCCGACAATGCCGGTAGCTGGTGCGATAGCAATCAGGCCATCCAGACCGGTGACAGCATCAGTAGATGCAGTGCCGTTGCGGTGCAATTCAATGTCCAGCTTTTCCATAAAGCCGAGGCGGAACTGCTCCATGTTTTCGTTCAGCAGATTGACCAGTTGGACTTTTTCGTTCTGCTCCAACTTGTATTGGCCACGATCACCTTCACGAACCTTGATGCCGTTACCGAACAGGGTGTCATAGTCGATATAGAAACCATCGACAGCACGACGCCAAGGGAATGCAGCTTGCTCGCCCTTGTCGCGCTTGTTGAAGCCGACAGTGGTTTCGCCGTATGCCCACGCAAAGTTGGTGTCATACGCTTTACGGATTTGAACGGTGACGTTCTGCTTTGCGCCCAAGAACAGCTTGCGCTTGGACATGAGTTTTTTTAACAGGGGATGCTCAACACCAATTTGATCCACTGGTGTATTGCGCATGAACTCGTCGAGGGATACCTTGCCGAGTGCTGCAAGATCGGGTGCTGAAATAGGCATGTTTGCCGCTCCTAAATATGAAAGATGAAAGTTCTCTTTCACATCGCGTCCACACGCAAACTGGACTATTTAGAGTTTCAGACTGGCCGGCCTGCTACTCAGTGCGCTACCGGGACGCGACCCCCGGCTTGTACAGCGACAAATTTCGATGTGTTGCTTCTGCTTCGTTTGGCTTCAGGTGCTGGTGCGCGACTTCCAGCATTACGGCTGACCTTCCACTTCTCGAAACAGAAAACGTGTTGCTGGATTGAATTTTAGGTGCTGCGTCAAGTGGCAAAGCACATTTGTCCGCACATTAAAAAGCCCACGTCTAAGGTGGGCTAGTTGGTTGCGAAAAAGTTACAATCCGAGGCTTTCAAGATGCCCCATGATGCGGTCTTCCGTGGATGCATTGGCATTCGTTACTGGTGCGCCATGCGTTGCGCTTCGGCTGCGTAGTGGCTGCGGCGTGTTGACTGGCTGCGCTGGCGCGACACTCATGTTGTCGTACATGAAACGGAACTGTGCAAACCATTGCTTGGGCTCAAAGTTCTGCACGAACTCCTGCATCTTCGCTGGATCTTTGAAGTGCTCCTGAATGCGGCGAATCTTTGGGGCAAAGTCTGCTTCATGCTTGCGTGTGTCGAAATATGCTTCAGCGGTTTTGGCGGCATCCGCAACGGTGCGCTGGAATTCCTGATCGCCCTGTTGCTGCAACTGCTGCGCTTGTTGCGCTTGCTTTGCTGCCATGTCTTGCCGCTCAAACTTTGCCAGCTTCAGCGCATGCTCCTTCGTCATTTCCATGTTATCGACGGCCAGCTTCAGGTCGGGGAAGTCGGACAGCGGATCCACGCCAGGCGCTTCAATGCCAAGCTGCTTGCAAATTGCTTCGCGCTGTTCATCCAGCATCTGCAATGCAATGCGCGCCTGCGATTCGTCACCTGAATTGAGCAAGCGGCCAAACTCCAGCATCTGCGAGAATTCTTGCGGCTGCATGCCGGTGGACTGCACCATCTCTTTGAATTCGGTAATGTCTTGTTCAAGCTGCTGTTTGACAGATTCTGTTTCCTTCAGCTTGGCGAATGTTGCCTGGATGCGTTCGCGCCCACGGTCAGACTTGACGCCTTCCAGTGCTTCGGCTTCTTCTTCTTCCAGCGTCTTCGGCTTGGCGGCTTCGGCATCAGTCGGCTTTGCTGCGGCCTTAGCCTCGTCCTCTTTCGGTGCATTGGGATCTGGCTCGCTGATCGAATCCAGCAAAGCAGTAGCGGCATCGCCTTCTGTTGGCGCTGGCGCTTCAATGACTTCGGCTTCTGGTGCGTTCTCTGCCTCATTGCTTTCGTCGTGCGTTACTTCGTCATTGTCCGATACGTTGCCGGTCAATTGATCTAATACGTCCTCGCGTTCTGTTGCCATTTAGTTTTCTCCTGGTGGTTATTTTCTATTTCGCTCATCAAATACAATTTTCCCGCTTGGCAAGGCCAGTTGATCTACCTCATTCCAGCGTGGCGCACCGTTCGTCGCCCATTTACTTTCCGCTGAAAATGATTGATGTGCTGGCGTCTTAAAATAGTCGGTAAAGTGCATCCGACCATCATTTTCATTGATGCCTGACGAAGCAACTGGCGATCCATCTACTTGAGCTTTATAAAAACCGCGCATGTCATAGTCAGCATTTGCCGACGGATCAAACGGCACATTGTTTTTTTGTACCCATCCTTGAAACGCCATTTCACGCAATGGATCGAGCTTGGTCGTGTAGCCGGTCATAACAGGCGCCGACTTGGCATAGGAAAGCGGCGCTCTTTCTTGCCGTTGCTGACTAGCTGCCTCGATGACGCTCGCAAGAATGTCTTTAATATCCATGATTATTGTGGCGGCATACCTGGTTGCATCGGCATTGGCGGCGGCGGTAACGGTTTTAATTTCGGCATGATCTGCTCCACATCGAGCTTATCGTCAAAGCGCGAAACGGTTTCCTTGAGCAGCGATTCCAGCGAAGTCGTATCAATCCCTTTTAATTGCAGGTCCATGATTTGCGTGATCAACGGCTGGATGACTGGCATCAGCTTGATCCAAGTCTCCTGCTGCTCCAACTTGTCCGGCTCTCCGGTAGTGCCTGCGCGGATCTTGATCTGCACCATATCGAAGACTTCTTCGCGGGAGAGCTGCGGCCAGTCATATGATGGTTCAATCACAACCTGAATTGGCTCTCCTGTGCCTGGGTCAACGGCTGGCACTTCAGATACTGCGCCGGTCAATGGATCTTGCATTGGTTGCATCATCGGCCCCATCTTGTGCGGTCCCATGATTCGCTCGACTTGTTGCTGCGTCATCTCTTGCAGCAGGATTTCGGCGGCATACTGGTACATGTCAGTCACGCAATCCTCCACCTGATCGCGCATTTCAGATACGCGGCCGGATAGGCTTTGCTGCATGATCGATGCTTCGGTTGCCGTCTTGGCTTGTACGACTGACGAGCGCGCCGCGTCCTGCATGCCAGATACTTGTTCCCAATCGTAGCGAACCTTGCTTGTGTCATAGACAGCAGGATCGATAGCTGGATGTTGTTTTGGCATGATCATTTGCTGAATGTTCTTACCTTCAGAATCCATAATAGTAATTTCACCCAGCACAGAATCTTCATAGCGCTTGATGGTTTTCTCATTCACATCAGAGCCAGCAACCCAGCCAGGCTTCACCAGATCGCGATGCGCGTTCTCTTTGTCGCGCGTGTCGTTGTGTTCTTTCTGTAGGCGCTCAGTCAAATCAACCAGTGACGGGCCGATGAAGTTGCCGTCAACGGTTTGGAATGGCAAAAGGAAGAATGGGTACCAACGCTTGCCGACGCGTGGCGGGCTGTACGGCGGACGCAAGAAGAATTCGCAGCCCTCAACCAATGTATAGACGCGCTGGCTGCGCTTGTCCCAAATCTCGCAGATGCAGATCATGCAATCGCTGCTATCGGTAGAATCACCGCCAGAAAACACTTTGCCGCCTTCATTGGGCGCGGCCATTGTTGGGTCGCTGTACGTCTTCGCCTTATCCAGCTTCATCTTGTAATCGCCTTCCGCCGTGGATTTCTTGGTCGGAATCAATTGGATGATGTAATCGGCTTGCTTGTAATCCCAAAACTCAGCAACGGATGGATCAACCAGCAAATGTTCAGTCAGCACGCGGTCAACGGTAATGCCCTCGCCTGCGACAATCTCGACCTTTTCATTGAGGCCGGCCATTGTTTGCTCTAGCTCTTGCTTGATGGCTTCCTGCTCACCTTTGGCGCCTGGGTCGTCCAGTTGCAGCATGAGTGCTTCGACTCTGGATATATTGTCCTGGGTGTCTTCAATGCGCGAGCGGATGATTGGATCTTCGGTCCGCTCACGCTGATAAGTGACTTTCACATTACCGAATGAGCAGGTCATGGCGGCGCGTACCGTGGACTTCATGCGCGTCTTCAGGTCAGCTTCAACCATTTGGCGGTTGGTAACAGTCTCGATCGTCTTGCACAGCAGCTTGAGATTGCGGCCGGCGTGCGTTGCGCTGACGCTAACTTCAGGATTGCGCGCGTAAATATTCGGCAAGATGGCTGTGATCGTGCCGTGAATCAGGTTTGCGCGGAGCGTATAGAAGTCTTCGGAGTCCGGATCCTTTGTCCAGTTGAAACCGGCAACCAATTTGCGATTGTGCTTCACGCGCTTATGGAATTTTTCGTAATGCTTTCGAGCAGCAGTGATGCGCTTGCCCCACTCCTTCGCCAATGGATCGGTTTCCGGCGTGGCGTATGGGTCTTTTTGCTCTGGAGTAGGTTGATCGCTCATGTCTTCAAGAAGTGTTGGTTTCCATCTTTATATACGTCGTCGGGGTAGTCTTCGGACTTTTGTTCTTCGTCTGGTGCGCGGCGACGACGCATTACCCCATAGCGCAAGGTATCGACTGCATGATCTTCTGCCTTGGTGTCGTACTTCTCTGGATCGTTATCGTCGGGACCGATGGCCGGCAGCGTGCGCAACAAGTGCTTGCAGGTGCTGAATATTTTTAGCTTGTCATCGCCCATGAGCCGCATGATTTCCTGCGCGCCATTGGCAATCGATCCCTTTGCATTCCAGGCTTCCTGCCATTTGACGCCTGCCTTGCGGAAGATCGCACCGATGGTTGTGTTCACGCCGGTATTCGAGAAGATCGACGGATCAGCCAGGTTCATGCGGTACTCATAGCCCAAGCGCTCGTCCCGCTCTTCTATCGTCCGCACCTTCTTGGCAACTACATCAGCATGCTCACGCGATCCCTCACCCACCTTTTCGCCAGCACCGTACAGTTCTCGCCATACATATATGCATCCGTCAGGGTCCATCGCCAGCCACAGGACGCAATACGGCGCAGCGAAGCCCCAATCCATTGCCTTCCATACTTGCCATGAAGCAGGGATCGGGAACGGATCGACAATATGGCGCTTGGCATCCCATACGCCCTCAAAGAATGAACCGACATGAATATCCCAATCGCCCTCGAGCCATGCACGGCGACGGTTTGGATCTTTCAATGCCTCTAGCGTCTTCAGATAATCTGGATCGCTTTCAAGTAAATGGGTGTTTTCATGGATGGACGAACGGATGCGTACACGCGGCTGCTCACCTTCCAGCCGGATAACCTGCCCTGATGGCGTGCCGCCAGTTCCTAAGTCGTAGCGCTCTTTAACCCACCCATGGCCACGGCCAAATGGATTGCAAGTTGCGCGTCGTCTGCGCGGCATACCGGGGAAAGATGAACGGCAGGTCGATGCCATGGCCTCAAAGAAAGTAGGATCGCGCCAGTTAGTTAGTTCCTCATAGCCCTGCCATGGGTATTCATGGCCGTGATAGTTCCAGTAATCATCCTCGCTCTCGCCATAACGGAAGAAAAGCTGTTCGCCGGTAGGCCATGTCCAGCAATAATTGGATTCGTTGAATTTGATGCCGGGGAATATCTGGTAATACCATCGCTTCGTCTTCGCTACCACGTCGGCGAGTTGCGGATATGTGAGCCTGAACAGAACGCCGCGCCAGTGTTGACCGAATCCACGGCCACAAAACTGCGCGAAATCCATCACTAGCGTGTCAGTCTTGCCGCCGCCGCGCGTGCCTTCCAGCAAAACTTCATAAATAGGGCAGGACATAAACTGCGTTTGGCTTCCCGGCAAGGGTTGCCAAATGATGCGTGGCTCGTCAGGCATTACTCTGCTTTTCCCAATCAGCCTCACTCATTGCGCTGGGCGCGACCAGTACGCCGGTCGTTTGCACCATGTCTTTTCCGTTCGTTGTGTGGTCTATTGCTGCCAAACGCGGATGGACATAAGGCGCAGCGGCACTAGCAGCATCCTTTGCCAGTACCAGCAGCTTGATTGAACTCTTGCGCTCGTCGGCATCCTCGCTATTGCTGGCAGTCTCCGCAGCACGCAGGAAGCCGGCCATTACCCGCATCATTACTTCAAGCGGGCTTTCACCTTCTTTGGCCTCGCTGATCACCTTCTCTGCGATCTCGCGGGTTCTGACGGTCGTGGCGCTTTTCTTGCGGCCAGCATTAGGCCGAGCGCCGCCGCGTCCGGTTGATTTCTTTTGAATGTTTTGATTATCTTGATTCATTTCAAATCAGGATCACGGCCGAAGGTGAGAATCCCCGTCGTCCACAACAAAGCGATAGCGACCGTGACCACCAATGCCACCAAGCCGATAATTTCAAGAATGTTCATGCAACCTCGATGCGTTGTGAGCCTCGGCAAATTGTGGCCCGCGTCATCGAAGTGAAAGCACATTTGTCGCTGTGGAATGCCCCTGATTCAATAGTTGAAGCTGGTGCGGCTGAAGCGTGACCAGATCCTTCGCGCCGCCACCAACGTACTGGCAGACAATCCGATCGAATGCATCCTTCTTACTGGCGCCGGAAAGTATCTTCTTGATCTTAGCCAGGCGGCCTGATGGCGTCAGCACTGCATCATCGACTTTGAAATCATCGAGTTCGCACATAAGTCTCTCCCAAATTCTCATTGCTTCCTCGTAGTATCAAAGAGCGGTCAGTGCCGCTTTAGGTTGAAAGGGTGACTGCTTACGTCAGTCAATCGGATCGCCCGCCTAATGCATCTGGGTACTATCTTGAAAGGACGATGCCTGGCGATCTGCTTCCGTTATGTCCCCACGGTTTGCTCGGGTCATGAAACGACTACTTAAATCACTGCTGCCTTCTGTAACTCTTCCTTGATCTGGAAATCGACAATCATCTGGCGCGCATAGTCGGCGGTCATGGTCAACGTCTCGCGCTTCATTCGAACAAAGCATTCCCGGCAGGCTTTGGTGTCGGCCTCGAATATCGGCATGTCGTATTCCAACTTCTTCGCCAGCTTGCGCAGCGGTTCCAGATCCAGATCGATGCCCTTGCGCTCCTGGTGCATCTGGTAGGCATCCACCACGCCCATGATCGCGATAGGCGTTTCGTACCAGTGCCCATCGTTGGTATCTTTAAAAATCGGCGTTCCGCCTGTGGTGCAATCCACGGTGCCTTGTTGCTCCAGCTGGTCGATGATGGCTTCCAGTGGGTCGAATACCGCTTTCACCTTCCAGAGTTGAGTCTTCAGAAGCTGGCTGCCGGCTGGCTTGGGGCGGTATTTCTTGGTTCGTTTTTTGGTCGCGCTCATTCCCCCTCCCTCTCTTTCATCAGTTCGATTGACTTACGGCATCACCAGCATTCCGCGCATCCACGGAATAATCTTGACTTCCATGCCCATGATTTGCGTTGCGCCATCGCGGCCTTGATGCACTTTCATATTGAACGAAAGCATCTGGTGTATTTCCGGCGATCCCATCAGCTGTTGGAAATCTTGCGCGCCAATCAGCAACACGCGGCCAGGCTGGTCCAATTCCTTGAAGATGTACTTTCTCTGCATGTACAGCTTTTGCGCGAAGTCGTCAGAATCGATCAGGATGCGCTTGATTTCTGATTGCATTTCATTGTGGTACGCGCCGATCTTGTCGAGAACGTAGAAGCAAGCTTTCTGCAACCAGTGATACTTACGGTCTTTGCGGAACTCGAATACGTTCTTACGCTCAACCGTGAAATTGTGCACCTTCTGGCGTAACTGGTGGAACTCAAATACTTCCGGTCGCATCTCATTTCTCCTTCGTGGTTAAAGACTTCGATCAAACGCAACGCGCTTGGCTACTATTTCCTCCGGCGCTTGTTTGAACCTCTCGCAGATCGGATGGTTGAAGCTGTAGAACGATCCTGTCGGCGTATTCAGGCAATGGCCGAAACCTACCTTCGAGTGATTCGGGTATTGCTGAAGGTCTAGTGTTAGGCACTCGAGGCAGGTTTTCATGAGCGCACCAACGATGCGGCCTGCTCTGCCAATTCATTCTTGCGAGCCTGCTCAGCATCGCGCTCTGCTTGTCTGGCCAATTCATATGCAGCCGATTCTTCCTGGCGCTTCTCAACCAGCTTTGCCATTTCTTCCTTGACGCGCTTTAAGCCTTCAGGGCATTCCGCTATCGTTCCGCCGATAACGCTATTTCCGAGTAGCGCTGTGGCCATCGGTGCCGGCAACAATCCAGCCGTTGCAGCCTTCTCGATCACCTTTGCTCTGCGCTCCATATCCCAACCCAAGGAGGCGTTCCATTTCGCCGGACTACCCGATTGACGCGAAGCTGCAACAAGTCGGTTGTAGGCATCTTTGAATGCCATCCTTGCGCCTACTTTGTCGCCAGTTGCCATCACTGGCTGGCAGATTCCGAATGCTTCGGCTGTTTCTTGCGTCCATACGACTGTGTCGGCTTCGTCCTGACTGGTCAGCGCAATCGCCCAAGCTTCGTCGTCAGACGGGCGACCATCGCCACCGGTTGCGCCATCTATCTGTTCGATGATGTCTGCCGGCTTCGGTGTGAAGCGGCCGCGCTGCTTGTCGATGCAGTGACCGTTCAGGCCAAAGCGGAATTGTTCGATGCTGTACTGGCCAAGTGCTTTGAAGAACAGCGCCTTCGCTTGCGGGCTGATGGTCTTGTTCTGGCCGGATCCGATCAGGTCGTAAGCTGCGTCCAGCAATGCGGAGAACTCGTCGTAGTCATGTTCACGCATTGATCGTCCTCATTTCGCTAGGTGTGCCGAACAACAAACGCTTTGCTTCGGCGTTGTTGCGAGCGTTGATTTCATCTAGGCTTTCACCGATGTTCTTGACGCCAGCCGATGCGGCAACCGGCTTCCAATCGCTCAGGTAATGCTCGGATGGGCCAAAGAATGTTTCCGGCTGCTTGATGAACTGCGGCTCAACCTTCATGACGTTGCAGTAGTGCGCATAGCGATCAACGCCCAAGGTAATCTGCGTAAAATCAACACCAGCTTTCAAACGAGCGTTCCATGCCTTGTAGGCATTTTTCTTGTTTGCTCCTGGGCGTTCTGGGTAACCATTCCATGCAATCTCGAACTCTGGCGAATACTCAGCCGCAGGCGGTATTCCTTTCCCTTCCTCTTCCTTTCCTTTCCCTTCCCTTCCCTTAGTGAGGGCTCCGTGAGTCTTCAGTGAGTCATCAATTGCAAGTGGCTTAGGGATGGATGAATTCGATGGGCGGTTAATGACCTGATGCTTGGTGAAACCCTTGATGTGCATGTACTTATCGCCATCAACCGAGTACTCAACAAGGACGCCAATTGCCATCAGTTCTTGGATCAACTCTTCGCAGTCGCAAGATTCAGCCGGGAATATTTGCATCTTCATTTTCTTGGCGGAGCGCGTGAGGTTTCCGTTGTCGTCCGCGAAGTTCCACATGCCGATGAAGAACAACCGAGCACTCATGGAGCACTCAGTGAGCTTTTCATCCGTCCAAAAATCCGGCTTAATTGTTCTAATGCGAGCCATCACACCACCTCTTTATCTGCCAACTTAATCAAGCCCTTGTAGCGGGCGATCTCTGCTTGTAATTCTGGAATGCTTATCTTGTTTGTTGCGTGTGGGCCTTCTAGCCACTCCACACGCTCCACGCCGATTTTCTTTACTAAGGCCACCCGGTACATGATTGCGTTGCTACTGAGCTGGACGTTGCATCTGTGGCACTGCTTGTGGATGTTGTCCAATACGAAGCGAAGGGTGTTGTTTGCGCCTACTGCTATGTAATGTCCCGCTTCCCACTGAACTGTCTTTGTCGTACCGCATGAGATACAAGGCTCGTTCACGTCACGTACTACCCGAACCCATTTATTCACCAGCTTCTGTAAATCACCTTCCCATTCGCCGTGCTTCTTTGCTGCCTGCTTCTTTACCCTGTGTGCTGCCCGTTCTTCCTGCTCTCGCTTAGCTGCCTTCTTCAAGTTGTCTAACTCAACCTTCTTCAGCGCACACTCATAGCCGCAAACAGTTGCCATAGCTTTAGCAACGCGATTGACCTTGCATACTTTGCATAGGATTAGCTTTGGCTTTGCGTTGCGGAATGGAGAGCGGATCATGCGCGGCCCCATTGGGCGGCCATAGCATCAGCAATGCCGTTGAATGTCTTGCTGCGAAACTTCCAGCGCAGAGGTCCAGGAGAAGCGCGGTGGATTGCCGACCATGCTTTGTGTTCTTCTGTGCCTGACTTTGGCGGCGTCAATTTATTTGTTGCGACCAATTCAGGCAGGCCAACCAGTTCAAAGCCCGTTGCCTTGAATGCTTCATCGCCAAACCACCACGGTTGAACGATCTGGCGGTTCAACGGCTTGATCAATTCACGAGCGTGGCAATGCATGATTGGGTTTTCAATTGCTTTGAGCGGAATAGGTGCATCACGCAGCATCTTGTAGAACTCTGCGCCGGCGAACAGATCAGCCCACATTTGCGCAAGTGTCTTACCCGGCGGAGGGACTTTTAACCAGCGGACGCCGGCATTAGTCAGGCGCGTACATTCAGGATGAGCGATCATCATGTCCCATCCCCCCCCGATAACTTCACGGACATCGCCTTGGTAGTGCGGCCCCGGTGCATCAGTCGGCAACAGATCGCATGACATAGCATCGTGGCCGGCGCGGATAAATGCATCACGGACAGTTCCGCTGTATTCGCAGGCAATAAGGACTCTCACGCGAACTCCACCCCATGCTGCGCACCGAATGCATAAATCAATTCGACCAATTCCGAGAAATCAGCCTTGCTCATGGTGCTGGTGCGTTGACCGCATACGACGAATCCACCGTCAATGCCTGGAACTGCTTTCTGCTTCTTCAGGCTAGCGGTCAATACGTCTTTCCATTCTTCGTCGGTAAGCTTGTTGCCGTACCAATCGACATTCTTTGATAATGTTTGCAGCAGAGGCCACAGCAAAGCGTTCTGCTCAAGTGAGCGTGTTGCTGGTTTGATCGTGCAGACATAGCCTTCAGGAGCTTGCAGGATGGCGTGTTGAGCGCGTTGCTTGATGTGGTTGTCGCGCAGGACGAAGTGGGCATTCATTGCTCAACCACCGGCAAACGAATCAACTTTGCCGAATATCCGGATGCAGTCTTGCCGCCAGCGATTTCTTCCAGGCGACCTTTTTTAATCAGGCTATTGACGCGACCGCCCACGCTAGTTTCTTTCCAGCCCATGTGCTTTGCCAATGCTTCGCGGGTAATCTCAAGAGGCATATCGCGCATGAAAGCTATAACAAACACGTCCAATACTTCAGACTCTTTCGGCTGAAGAACTGGCTCAATTGAACGAAACGCAGCAAGGCTTGTATTGCTCATCTGTGTACGCATGGTCTGGCTCCTGATTAGATCAAGCTGACTTCGAGAATGGCGCGGCAACGCTTGGGAACTTGTCGCGGCTCCAATCGCTACCTTCGCGGGTTCCTTTGGTTTTCATGTGCAAACTAGGGTTCAGCACCTTGAGCGCTGGCGCAGCTGCTACCGGAGCGATGGCATCTTGCAGCTTGCGATATTCCTTGCGCGCTTCAGCAGACAATGCAAAGCCACGATGGCAAAAGTGAACAACTGTTCCGTCGATCAGACCAGCATCGATTACGCGCTCAAGAGTTGCTTGCGATATAGAGGAGCCGAAATTTTCCTTGATGCTCTTGATCTGGCGACCCATGCGCGGCTGGATGGTGAACAGGTAGTCCAATACCTTGCGCTCGTAGGTTCCTTGCTTTGGAAGGTTCATGCGAGCACCTTGAATTTACGGGCAATGAATTTGCGTGCAGCACCGAGCAATGACAGGCGCGGTGTAACGTCTATTTCATGCCGGCGGCGGAACTGCACGCTGATCGAGCGATCCTGCGGCGCACGCTGCTCGGCAATCTGCGCCTCTAATATAGTGAGTTGCGACTGACTGGCAAGCCATTGACTTGCGAAGGAATTGCCGACCGCCTGCTCAAACGCTGGCAGATACTTCGCCGGCATGTCGCGCAGCTCACGGCCCCGGCGGTCAAACTCTTGATCGTTCAGGTAATCCGACAAGTGACTTGCCCGCATGCCGGTGCGCTCACACAGCCCTGCCTTGGTCATATTGGAGATGGTGCGCATCTGCCACGACACACAGATGGCGCCACGGTATGATTTGATCAGCGCGATCAGCGAGGCCGGCGCCACTGCGGGAGCGTCCGAACGGGGCATCAAGGTAATTTTCAGAATAGGCATAATAGAAAAATCCAATCAATATTCCAGTGACGTTCCCGGTGAACAACCGGGAAGATAAAACGCATGAAAATTCATGCGCACCTAAACTACTTAAAGCGACTTATTCGCGCAGCTTGCGGGTGTCTGTTACTGGTTTCCGCAGGCCGTTCACTGCTTCGCGTACAACTGCGGCGTCTATTGGGCGGCCTTCGACCAATGGCTGCGTGCCTGATACCGAACGGAAGTAGTCAGCGAGCTTTTTCACAGTCCAGAACCGAGGATCCGTAACTTCGCCGTAAGCGACTTTGCGTAGTGTTCCGAGAGGTACGCCCGATTTTTCAGCAACTACGTCCCAATCAGTTGGGCGAATCGCTTCGAGCGCGTTTTTTACAAAAGTGAGGTCGTTTGTGTCCATGCCAGAGATTTTATCCCATACTCGGGATATGTCAACCCACAAACGGGTTTATTTTTACGGCATAGTCCCATCTATGGGATTGCCTATCGAAAAATTACTTGCTGAGAACTTGGGGAAAATATTTGCGCAGCGTGGAATCACAAGTGCCGCGAAAGCTCAAGAGGTGTTGCGAGTACCAAAAAGCACAATCGATAGGGCGTGGCATTGCCGCTCTATGGCAAGGCTCGACACGCTTGGGGAGGTAGCTGCAGGATTGAAGGTTCAGCCATGGCAGTTGTTGGTGCCGGACATGGATCCGAAAGAAATGCCAACTTTATCTGGAGAGTCGGCAGCTACTCCGGCGAAGCAAAAACCACCTGCGTCACCCACTACGGTGGGCCAAGTTGACGCAGACGAACTCATGCAACTAATCAGCGCATTCAGTCACGCAACTGCCCCTGGTCGAGAGCAGATTCTACGGATGGCCAGAAGCGCGCCGAAAGAAGACGCATCAGTTGGTGTTCGCCCAGCGAGTAACAAGCGCTAGCGGATGGTATTTGATTGGATTTTCACGTACTGATGCCTCCGCAAAGGCGACCAAAGCTTGTTGGTCAATCAACTGCATTCGCGGCCAAGCGTTTTCGAGGCGGGAATGCAATTCGGTTTCTTGTTGCTTAAACATGACGCTCCTAATTGTCGGATTAAACAACAGTCGCCTTCGTGGTTCGTCTCTCTTCGGAGTTTAGGGGAACGCAGGAATACTGTTTGGGCATCCAGTATAAGACAAGAATTACGAATCAAAATGTTAAATTTTTGATGTTTTATCCCATTTAAGACGAAATGAAAACTATGAACATAATGAATAAACTAGTTTTGGTTTTCCTCGTTTTTTTTATTGGGGTGACGCATGCGCAGCAAGCGCCTTCTTATCGAACATACGTTGATCTATACAACCAGGTAATGACAGGTAAGCGCGAGCTGAATTCGCTGACACAGGTTGAAAAGTCGGGTGTGATTGCCGTTCACGCAACCATTCACAACTCATGCTCACGGCTTGACGGAGAATGCGCCACAGCGTGCAATGCAGCCAACGCATTGAAAGACGCGGCTTCTTATTTGCAGAGCTGCGCTGCGCGACATGATTATGCCGAGGATTGCAGCCGAAAATTCCGCGATGTGCGGCACGCCTTCGATGACTACGAAACAGCCGTTTCGGCTGCCGCGCACTCTTGTTCCTAGTAATTCACCAAGGCGAACCGGCACGCCACTATGCCGATTAATGGAGCAATAAAAATGAAGAAAATATCCGCAATTCTCGTCGGACTCATGATGCTAGCCAGCTCAGCAGCTTTCGCCCACCCTGGGGGAACTGACAGCAGCGGGTGCCACCACGACCGCAAAAACGGCGGCTATCACTGTCATTAAATAAGAAGAGTGAACAAATAGCGACGGCGAAACTTTGCCGTCGCTATTTCTTTTATGTTTGCAGGTAAAACGGGAGAATTAAATGAACGACGACGCCATCCGCAACATTTTTGCAAAATGCCTAGCGCAGAGCGCCGTTATAGATGCGCTTATTGCGACCCATCCAGACCCGGCGGGACTCCTCCGGGCGATTCAACACCACTCTGAGCCGATGATTGTTGGCCTGTTGAACACCCAGGTACCGGAGGCGACCCGGGATCGAACGGAGGTAGAGCTAAACGCCTTTCGTTTATTAGCCGAGAAACACGGTCAAGCTCAGCGCAAAGGGATTCTTCCATCGTAGCCTCCTTAAAAGCCAGACGATAGCGTGTCGTGGCACCGGGGTGGCACTTTCGTTCGGCGCGGACTTGAGTAATTTAGGCGGGCGGGAGTCGGAGTGATCGGTGCCGCATTGGGATTGGCGGAAGGCTTTTTTACGCCAGATAGACAAACCAATATGAATTTGCTTTAATACAAGTGGCGCCAGATCGGCGCCATTCCCCTTTTACCCGTCCATGAGGCGGGTATTTTTTTGCCGCCCGCTTCTGCTGCGCCCGCCTTGAGCGGGATTTTTTTTGCCTGTTGTTTCTAGCGCGGGATTTATTTTTATCTTTTATCCCGTTTATGGGTTGACATATCCCATTTGCGGGATTATTCTCACTCCATCAAATCACCAAACAGATGGAGAAGCAAATGACCGGACACAACCGCATCCCTACCAAAGCACCGCTGATCAGCGAACGTCGCGCACGCGCCCTGGCTGAAGCAATGATCCTCGGCTTGGCTGTCGCTGCTTTCATCGTCCTGCTGGTGACGGTATGAGCCTCGCCCTCGCCCAACGTCAATACGACCGCATGGAGCCTGTCGCGGCAACCGCCGAAGATTGGACGCCACTGGCACGCCGCACTGTTACTGATTCGGATGTGGAGCAGTTCATCGCCGTCATTGCTGAAGAAGGTACGTATCCGGATTGCCTGGGCATGCACCGCAACGCTGGCTCTGTATATGCCGCCATCGCTCAACAGTGGGTGAAGGACAAGGAAGCGGTCGGCCAGATCATCGGCCCGGCGTTCTGGCAGTGGGCTAAGTCAGCCGCGCACGTTGCCGAGTTTGGCAAGCCGATTCAGTTGGCTGAACTGCCTGCGATTTTGCAGAAGCAAGCTGGCTTTAAGTAATTAAACGGGAGACACGATGAGCAAGAACCTTGAACGAATCCTGATTGCAGCCGCCATTGTCGGGTTGCTTATTGCTTACGGACTTGTCGGCACATCCGACATGCAGGCAGAGCAGGAAGACGCGGCGTACACCGCTGAAATCATGGCAGCAGCGAAGAACGAAGCCATCAACCGCCAGCGCGCAGAGCAATGGCACAACTTAAACAAGCAGGCCAATGAAATGTTGGCTTTAGGGGAAATCAAATGAATGACGTTATTGAAATGCCTCGCCGCGAAAGCGCCGGCCTGGTTGCAAATGAAGTGAACCGTTTTTCTGTTTCCGAGATTCGCGACCGCGTGAACCTGGTTCAGCAGGTAATGAAGGCGGTCATGCAGAAGGATACCCACTACGGGACTATTCCAGGCACGCCAAAGCCGACGCTGTACAAGCCGGGCGCGGAGCAGCTGTGCGTGACGTTCCGCATCGCGCAGGAATACCGCATTGAGGATTTGAGCGATGCCCTTGTCGCCCGCTTCCGCGTGATCTGCGTCGGTCGCCATCAAGTTACAGGCACGGCATTGGGCGAAGGTGCAGGCGAATGCTCATCCGCAGAAGAAAAATATAAGTGGCGCGGTGCTGTTTGCACTCAGGAATTTGAAGCCACTCCAGAAACCATGCGCCGCCTCAAATTCTACAAGAACGGCGACAAAAAGACGCAGGTACGCACAGAAGCCGCTGACCTGTCGAACACCATCCTGAAGATGGCCTGCAAGCGCGCCATGATCGCGATGACGCTCAACGTCACCGCTGCATCCGACATTTTCACTCAGGATATTGAAGATTTGCCGGAAGAGTTGCGGGCACATGAATCGACCGGCGCGCCGGTTAGCGACCCCGCCCTGCGCTCCAAATGGGTGAATGCAGCCAAAGCCGCGCCGGATGCCGACGCGCTACAAAAGGTCTGGACTGACGGGCTGGCAGAAATCAAGCCGACCGGCGATATGACTGCGTACGACGAGTTCAAGGCCGCAGTCGCCGCGCGCGGTACTGATTTCAAAAAGCCCGAGCCCAAAGCAATGGCCGATTTCGACGCAACCTATACACCGGAGTAACCCATGATTTTCATAAATTGCGAGCAAGGCACTGAGGAATGGCACAAAGCACGTTGCGGCGTAATCACCGCCAGCAAGTTCCGTGATGCCGTCGAAACCACTGCCAAAGGCAAGCCAACTTCCAAGTCGGAACTGTATGCCGCGCAAGTGGCGCTGGAGCGCATCAGCGGCCTGCCATGCGACGAAGTATTCAACTCATGGCAGATGCGCCGCGGCACCGAACTGGAGCCAAAGGCGCGCATGGAATACGAAGCGCGCACCGGCAACCTTGCCAGTGAATCCGGCGTTGTACTCACGGACGATCGCTTGTTCGGTTACAGCACCGATGGCGAATTGAACGACGACGGCATTATTGAAATCAAGTGCCTGGCATCGGCAATCGGCGTGCTGCAAATGTGGCGCGATCAGGATTTGTCCGACTACATGCACCAGATGCAAGGCGGCATGTGGATCACCGGGAAAAAGTATTGCGACTTTGTGATGTATGCGCCGCAGCTTGAATCGGTCGGCAAGCAGCTTTACACACAGCGCGTCGAGCGCGACGAGAAATTCATTGATGAAATGGTCGATCAGTTGCTGGCCTTTTCCCGCGTAGTTGATAAGAACGAATCCATTTTCCGCATGAAGGAAGCAGCATGACTACCGAACTCTTGGAAGCACCAATCTCAGCAGTCGCCGCATACAGCCCGTTCTATGCGCAGCTTGCCGAACTGGAAGAAAACAATTCGAAACTGGTTTTCAACTACGCGGACAAAAAAGGCAACAAGGAAGCGCGCAGCCATATCAATACTCTGCGTCTGACAAAGGGCGCGCTTGAGCGTGTTCGCAAGGACGAAAAGGCCGAGTCAATCAAGATCGGCAAAGCCATCGATGCCGAGGCAAAGGAAATCGAAGCGCGTATTGAAGCAATGATTGTTGTTCATCAGGCCGAAATCGACCGCATCGAGCAATACGAAACTGACCGGATTGCCGAACTTGAAACACGCCTATTCGACATTGGAAGCACGGTAATTGACGGCAATAGTGCTGATATTGCAGCGGAAATTGAGCGCGTCCAGGCAATTGTTATTGATGAGTCATGGCAGGAATTCGCTACTTCGGCGGCAATGAAAAAGGATTCGACCTTGGCCGGTTTGCGCGATCAGCTGGCGCTTGAGACGAAGCGCGAAGCGGAAGCCGCCGAACTGGCCAAGCTGCGCGCCGAATCCGAAGCGCGTGCGCTGAAAGATCGCGAAGAAGCGATCCGACGCGAAGCCGAACAGGCAGCAATTGCACGTGCAGCAGCGCAAGCAGCAGAAGAAAAAGCCGCAGCCGATCGCGCCATTCAGGAAGAGCGTGACAAGGCACTGCGCGAACAGGAAACCGCTGCACGCCGTGAGCTTGAACTCAAACTCGCCGCAGAAAATGCCGAGCGTCGCCGCGTCGAAGCAGAACAGAACGCCGAGCGCGATCGTCTGAATGCGATTGAGCGCGCGGAGGCCGACAAGCAGCGCGCGGTGAAAGCCGAGCAGGATCGCGTGGCCGCTGCCGCCAAGGCAGAAGCTGACGCCCAGGCCAAACGCGAAGCCAACAAAGCGCATCTGGCAAAGATCAACCGTGCGGCCGTTGCAGCGCTGGTGGCCGGTGGCATCACAGAAGACGACGCAAAGCTGGTCATCACAATGATCGCGAAGAATCAGATCCCATCCGTAACTATTAACTACTGAGAACCAAATGGCTGAATACGACAACACAAATCGCGGCGTCCTTTTTATCAATGACCGCAAGCAAGGCGACAAGCACCCGGATTACAAGGGAAGCATCAACGTGGGCGGGAAAGAGTTCTGGCTATCTGCCTGGATGAAAACCGGCGCTAAAGGTGAATTCATCAGCCTGTCGATTGAGCCCAAAGAGGCAAAGTCCGACGCAGCACCGGCACCAGCATCAAAGCCCGCATCTCGCGGCATGGACGATAAACCGCCGTTTTAATTTCCGAGGCCGCCCGGAGCCGTAGCCTTGCAATAGCGGGGCTAATCCGGGACATACAAATTACAAGGATGGACATGGAAAACAACCACCAAGACGGCGAGCGCGTATGCGTATCGCCTGAGCAGATGCAGGTAATAGTAGATCAATCCGGTGCGGATGAGCAACTTATCGCGCATTTGCGTTATGCAATGACGCAGGCAGAAATACCGGCAGATTTCCGCGCTCCACTAATCGGACATTTCTGCAACGCTCTCGCATCCACCCAGCCAGCGCCACAGGCTGCGCCAATGTTTTGGTATCGGCCATTGCGTGACGGTCTGTACGAAGGCCCGGTGCATGCCAATTCCGTAGGTGGCAAGATGATGCGCGATGAGAAGCCGGATGAATGGCAACCGCTCTACGCCACCCCGCAGCCATTCCCAGCACCAGCAGTGCAAGCGCCTATCGCTTACATAAGCAAAGACCATTTGCAAAAAGCATTGATCGCTCCTTTCTTGTGCCGAGTAGAGCCAATATTGCGCGAAGGGATGGGATTAGTTCCGATGTATATTGCCGCTCCCATAGTAGCCACTGTGCCGAGCAAATCGTGGCCGTTTATCGAATCTCCCGGCGAGTTTGCTACCCGCATGTCGAATGCCTTGATCGCGTTCAATGGTAATGTTCTGGCTGCGTGCCGCAACGTTTTGATCGAGGAGCCGCCAACATTCGCCGCCCCTATCAACACTGCTGCAACTGTCAACGATTCCTCTACAGTTGAAAACCGTAATTCTGTGATTGATGAGTGCGCAAAAATGGCTTTTGAGGAAGTGCGCAGACTGCCACTCGATGAGGTCTATTCTGAGAAACTCAATTTTGCGAAAGATGTTCAAGATGCCATCTTAAATCTACAGTCTCCAATCCGCGCAGCCAAAGGTAATGCGCCAGCAGGGGAGAGTGGAGAAAAGTCATGAGCACCTCGCCAATTAAGCTACCGAAAATTACTGACGATGACCTGTCCATTCTGCACTACAACCCGAACACTAGCGACGTTATCGAATGGATACACGACTACGCACGCCAAGCCATCGCACAGACAGCACCAGCAGTGGCAGGTGAGGCGATACCAACTTATACCACCGGCCATTGCGAGTACAACAAACAGCCGGGCGGTTGTCAGCAACATAACCTGCATTGCGGCTGGCCTGCATGCGATCAGCGCGCACTCGCTGCAAAGAAAGGTTAATCATGGCAGAGATCAAGACAGTGCTGACCGACGCACAAAAGGAATTGATCTATAACGCATGGCGCGATCAAGGCGATGACGTAAGTTATGGCGACCTGATTGAAGACGTAGAACGCGAAGTCCTTTTGAGAATGGCAAAGCCTGTCGAATGGAAGTGCTGCGAGAAAATGGTTAAACAAGCCGGCAATACTGTTTGCTGCGGCGAACCTATCGAAGCCGCCCCGGCATCATCTGCAATGGCGATGCAGGCGGTAGATGCGAGCGATCCCGAAGCCAAGGGCAATATCTCGGCATGGCTTCGTCGTCGTGCGCATAACGATCTTGTCATCATTCCCGGTCGCTTGGCTGGTCAGATTGCAGACCATATCGATTGCCTGCAATCACAACAATCGCCAGTGCAGGCTAGTGAGCCGGTAAATGATGCAGCACGCCGCTACGAAATCGTGCGCAGGCTAAATGTTCGCCAGTTCTCGCAACTGTATAACCAAAACATCGCAGGCCAAGGCAACTTTGATGATCTTGTCGATCAGTTGGGCAAGCAGGCTAGTGATGCGGGGATTGTCAGTTGTCCGGAAATTCCGGATAACTCAATTGATGCGGGGAGGCAGGGATGAGCGAACAACATTACGACGAAGTGATTGCGCCAAAGCTCGTCGAGATTGCAGAGCTATGCATCGCGGCTGGCATGTCATTTATAGCGACAGTTGAATACGAGCCTACCAAGCGCGGGACAACTCGCGTTATCGGGCCTAATAGCTGCCTTGCCATGCACATGCAAAATCACTGCGCAAATACAGCGCCAAATATCGACGGCTATATTTTTGGGATAGCGAAATACTGCAATCGTGAAGGCATTGATATGTCATCAAGTATCACTATGCAGCCGTATATCGCCAAACCGCAACCAGACCAACCAGCGCAAGAGGTGGATAAGTGAGTACAGATCGAGCAACATTTGAGATATGGCAGGACGGCATGTGCGTAGCGTCATCGAGCGGGCCCAGAGAAGACGCGCAAAGAGAGGCGCTGCACTATGCCGCAGTCTATGGGCAGGATGGTCCGGTCGAGCTTAGAGAAGTCAGAAAGGCTAAGGAGGATAAATGAACGCAAGAATCGAAGCAGATATGATGCTGATCCCGCTGTTCTGCGCCCTCACCGGATATTCAGACAAGGCGGTACGGCGCAAGATCGAGGATGGTAAATGGTTGGAAGGCGTGCATTACACCCGCGCCCCAGACGGTCACATAACAATGAGCTATAAAGCATATAACGCATGGGCCCGAGGACAAGCGGCGTAGAGGTACGGGAAACGAGTATTCGGATTATCTTTACCTTCCAAGGTAAGCAGCGCAAAGAGACTATTTGCCTGGATAACGAGCCACTCCACCCTACCCCTGCCAATATTAAATATGCGACGCGAATTGCAGCCGAAGTTCGCGATAAGGTCAGAACTGGCCTATTCGCCTATGCCGACTATTTCCCACAATCGCGCCATGCCAAGCCGGATCATGTTGGCACGGTAGGTGAGTTTATGGACAAGTGGTATGCACAGCTTGAACTGAAGCCCTCTACCTTATCCGAGTACAAGCGGATGAAGGAGAACTTCTGGAAGCCGGCACTCGGACGGAAGCGCGTCGATAAAATCACGCATTCAGACATTACAACCGCTCTAAAGAGTGGAACGTGGAGCAGCAACCGCACCCGCAACAATATGCTTTATATGCTGCGCGCCGTGTTTAACCTCGCGGTAGCAGATGGGGTTATCCATAAAAATCCATGCGCGACCATTGAAAATGCTCAGTGGCAACGCAAGAAGCCAGATCCGTTCAGCATTGTTGAGGCGAACCGAATCATTGCCAGCCTGCACGAAAAGCAGCATCAGCAGGTCGCCAACTTCTACGAATTCATGTTTTTCAGTGGGCTGCGCACCGGTGAAGGCTTAGGGCTGGATTGGGCGAATGTCGATCTGCACAAGCGGATTGTCGTCATCAGGCAGTCTTTCGTTCGCGGAGAAATGCAGGAAACAAAGACATCTAGCGAGCGCACCGTCAAGCTGACGAATCGGGCGCTAGACGCATTGAAGCGTCAAAAGGCATGGACATTGTTGGATAAATCTGGCCGTGTATTCCATAACCCTTCTACCAATAGACCGTGGGCGAAGGAGCAGAATATAAGTGAGCCATACTGGAAGCCGGCCTTAAAACTGCTAGGAATCCGCTACAGACGACCGTATAACACCCGAGCCACTTATGCGACCATTGGCCTGATGTCAGGCGCTAGACCGGCGTACATGGCGGCACAGCTAGGCCATAGCCTTGAGGTGTTCTATCGGGATTATGCGGACTGGATTGCAGATCAAGATGATGACCGCGAGATGGGGAAAATAGAAGCTCAAATTGGCGCTTCTATCCCTGTGCTATCCCTGAAAAATAAGTAATTTTTACTTTTCATAGGAGAAATTCTGGTGGGAAGTACAAGTTTCGAACTTGTGACCTATCGCGTGTGAGGCGATCGCTCTACCCCTGAGCTAACCTCCCGAAGCGGCGCAAATTATCTCACAAAAGCATGCGCGTATCAATTTACTGCTGCGCGCCACAGGCACTGGCCTTTGACTTCCTTGTCCAGACTCTGCATCAACAACTCATGTTCGGCAAGTTCCTCTGCCGTCGCCGGCTGCAATAAAATGTCGGCAATCGCCACGACTTCCAGCGCGATACCATCGCTGTCCGCATCCTGCCCGCCAAGATCCATGCTCAAACTATTCTGGCCGCGCGTCATCGCCAGATAGACTTCAGCCAGCAACTCCGCATCCAGCAAGGCGCCGTGCAAGGTGCGGTGCGCATTCGATACGCCGTAACGGTCGCACAATGCGTCGAGCGAATTGCGCTTGCCCGGATGCAGTTCCTTGGCCTGCTGCAGCGTGTCGAGGATTCCGCCGACGTGATCCTTGAACAGCGGCATCTCGACGCGTTTCAATTCGGCATCGAGAAAGCCGACGTCGAACGGTGCGTTGTGAATAACCACCTCTGCGCCGCTGATGTAGTCGCGAAATTCGTCGACGATCTCGGCAAACTTCGGCTTGTCGCTGAGGAATTCGGTCGTCAAGCCGTGCACTGCCAGCGCGCCCTCTTCCGAATCCCGCTCCGGATTGATGTAGTGATGAAAGTTGTTACCGGTCAGGCGGCGATCGATTAATTCAACACAGCCGATTTCAATAATGCGGTCGCCGGAGCGTGGGTTGAGTCCGGTCGTTTCGGTATCGAGAACAATTTGTCGCATATTCAATCAGTATTCAAAAATGGAGTAACAATACTTGCGCATGAAGACGGCAGCAGGCGATGCAGCAAGTCGCCGTTCTTTATATGCAATTTAATTTGAGTTCACCGTCTCGACGCCCCGATTGGCGAGCGCATCTGCGCGCTCATTGCCGACGTGACCATTATGACCGCGCACCCAGCGCCATTCGATCTGGTGTCTGGCCTGCGCGGCGTCCAGCGCCTGCCACAAATCGACATTCTTGACCGGCGCCCTGGCGGCAGTTTTCCAGCCGCGCGCCTTCCAGCCATGTATCCATTCGCTGATGCCTTTTTGCACATACTGGCTATCGGTATGCACTATCACTTCGCATGGGCGCGTCAAGGCATTCAATGCTTCAATCACTGCTTTCAGTTCCATCCGGTTATTGGTGGTGCCGGGTTCGCCGCCGAACAATTCCTTCTCGCGCTCGCCCATGACAAGCAGCGCACCCCAACCGCCGCGGCCGGGATTGCCCTTGCACGCGCCGTCGGTAAAGATATCAATTTTTTCCATGCTGACTAAGTACTCTATTTTCTATTGATCGATGTTTTGTTGGTTGCCGGTACGCCTTGCGGCGCGGTGGCCTTTTGTGTTTTCCAGGCCGGCCCGATCAGCCGCATGCCTCTGACGCGCTTGATCGCCTGCACCACATACACTGCGCCCAGAAACGGCCACCACTTGTCGCCCGCGTTTTCCATGAAGGAAAAACGATGCAGCCATTTTTCTGTTTCGCACGGTGGTGCATAGCAACCGAGATGGCCGTCGCCGACTTCCATGTTCAGTAATTTCAGCCAGTCCTTCAAACGCATAGGACTGATGAATTCGCCTTCCTCCGGCAGAAAGTAACTCTCGCTCAAACGCCCGGCCAACTGCCGCGCGCCCCACAAGCTGTACGGATTGAAGCCGGAAATGATGACCTGGCCTTCCGGAATCAACACCCGCTCGACTTCGCGCAAGACCTGATGCGGTTCCTTGGCAAACTCCAGCACATGCGGCAACACGATCAAGTCTATGCTGCTGGAGGCAAAAGGCAAATCCTCAAAATCCTCGATCACGACGACACGCCGCTCCTCACCCGCCTGGGCTGGTGCAGGCAGGTTCGTATCGGTCAGCCATGTATGCGGCATGCGGCTGGCGCGCAAGGCCTGGATCTGCGGCAAGCCGAGCTGGGTAGCGTTAAAGCCGAAAATATCAACGGTCAGTTCGTCCAGACGCGCATGTTCCCAATTCCGCACATAATTGCCGGCAGCAGTCTCCAGCCATGAGCCTAGAGATATAATGGGCTTTTCTGATGAAAATGTTTGCATGCGTATGTTGAGTGTACTGACCGTTCCTGCTTTTAACGACAATTATCTATGGATTATCCACGATGGCGTACACGCTGCCGTGGTCGACCCGGGTGATGCGACGCCGATTCTGGCTGCACTGGAAGAACACCAGCTGTCGCTGGTCGCTATTCTACTGACACATCATCATGCTGACCATGTTGGCGGCGTGGCAAAACTCTTGCAGCATTTCAACGTGCCGGTCTTTGCACCGCGCAAGGATCCGATTGCCAACGTCTCACACCCGCTGGATGACGGCGATACCGTGCACATTCCGGAGCTGGATTTGCATTTGTCGGTACTGGCCGTACCCGGCCACACGCTGGGGCACATTGCCTATGTCGCAGCGGAGCAAGGCTGGCTGTTTTGCGGTGACACGCTATTTGCCGGAGGGTGCGGCCGTTTGTTCGAAGGCACGCCGACGCAGATGCTCACGTCGCTGGAAAAGCTGGCAGCGCTGCCGGACGACACCAAAGTGTATTGTGCGCATGAATACACGATCTCCAATTTGCGTTTTGCGCTGGCTGCAGAGCCGGATAATGCGGCGCTGGCAATCCGTTTCAAGGCAGAGCAGGCCAAACGCGAAGCCGACATACCGACTGTCCCCTCCACTATCGGTCTGGAAAAATCGACCAATCCTTTCCTGCGTGCACGTGAACCGGCGATTGCCGATCAATTGATCGCCGCAGGTCGCGTCAACGAGAACGACAAGGGTCCGGTTGCCGTGTTTGCCGCCCTGCGCGCATGGAAAAACGACTTCCGCTAAACCATATTATGGTGCTTGCGGGCACGAAAAGTTATATATCTGGCACGCGTTTCCATTGAGAAATGCGGCGTCAGGCAGCAATCCTTGTGTAAATTGTCTTGACGCGCAAAATGCGCATTACTTACACTCATCACTTATTCTTTTCTACCGGCTGATCATGGGTCGGTCAATTTGCGAGACCCCATGCCTAAAGCCGATTTTAAAGCACCATTCAAACTTGTTGCTGCCAGCATTTTCCTGCTGGGCATTTCCAGCATCTCCCACGCTGCCAGCGATCTGTCGCTACCGTATTCCTACAGCAGCTGGGCGCAGGATGCCGCCTTGCAGGACAATCCCAACCTTGCCAACGATCCGCTGAGCGAATTTGTCGTCGCCAGCGATGTGGATGTGTGGGCCCGCATACGCAAGGGTTTTGCGATTCCGGATCTGGTCGACAATCAACTGGTGATCAACCAGACTGTCTGGTACAGCTCGCGACCCGAATATATCGGCCGCACCACCAAACGCGCATCGCTGTATCTGTATCACGTGGTCGAAGAACTGGAAAAACGCGGCATGCCGACCGAGCTGGCATTACTGCCCTTCATCGAGTCCGCATTCAACCCGCAAGCCTATTCGACCGCCAAAGCCGCCGGCATGTGGCAATTCATCCCCTCTACCGGTCTCGACTTCAACCTGAAACAGAACATGTTCAAGGATGAACGTCGCAGTGTGCTGGCATCAACGGATGCAGCACTGACTTACCTGCAACGTCTGTACGGCATGTTCGGCGACTGGCAGCTGGCGTTGGCCGCCTATAACTGGGGCGAAGGTTCCGTACAGCGCGCCATCAAGAAAGCCGAAGCGGCAGGCGTAGGAACGGACTTCAACAGCCTCTCGGCCTACATGCCGGCAGAAACGAAAAACTACGTGCCCAAGCTGCAAGCCGTCAAAAATATCATCGCCACACCGGATGCATACGGCATCAGCTTGCTGAAGGTCGATAACCAGCCTTATTTCGTCAGCGTGGCGAAAACCCGCGACATCGACGTCAAACTCGCCGCGCAGCTGGCGGAATTACCAATGGAAGAATTCAAGGCGCTGAATCCGCAATTCAATCGGCCTGTCATTACCGGCAGCAGCAATACGCAAATTCTTCTGCCGCAAGGAAATGCTGAAAAATTCAAGATCAATCTGGCCAAATGGAGCCATGCGCTGTCGTCATGGACCGCGCACAAAATCACCAATGCGCGCGAACGGATTGAAACCGTCGCCGCCAGATTCCATACCACGCCGCAGGTAATCCGCGAAGTCAACAATATCCCGCCGAAAATGGTGCTGAAAGCCGGCTCGACGATACTGGTGCCGCGCATGGAAGGCATGGCGCAAAAAGACATTACGCAAGAAGTCGCAGATAACGCAAGACTGGCAATGGCACCCGATGCTCCGGATTCAAAACGCATCAATGTGACCGTCAAGAAGCAGGACAGCTTTACCTCGATCGCCAACCGCTACAAGGTGACGATTGCGCAA
Organism: Herminiimonas arsenicoxydans; assembly: GCA_000026125.1. Taxonomy (GTDB): domain Bacteria; phylum Pseudomonadota; class Gammaproteobacteria; order Burkholderiales; family Burkholderiaceae_D; genus Oxalicibacterium; species Oxalicibacterium arsenicoxydans. Next base: position 2,307,020 of record CU207211.1, read on the forward strand.
ATCAAGAACTGGAACAATTTGCGCGGCGATAAACTGGCGCATGGCCAGAAGCTGGAACTGCATATACCCTTCCGCATCGCCAGCAAGGCGAAACCTGCCGAATCAGGCCGCAAACAGACCAGCAACAGCAGCAAATCCAAAACCGTTGCAGCCAGCAACCGCTCCGGCAAAGACAGCATAGTCGCCGTCAAATCAAACAGCAGCATCATCAAATAAGGAAGTTGCGTCAGGCTTGCACGGCTGTCGCTTCTTCATCCGCCGCCGCATAGACCGAAGCTGCCAGCAATCGCTGCGTGTAGGCCTCTGTCGGTTGTGACAACACCGCCTGCGTCATTCCGCTTTCCACTACCTTGCCGTCTTTCATGACCATGACGCGATGCGCCATCGCGCGTATGACCGCCAGATCATGGCTGATGAAAATATAAGCCAGTTCGTATTTTTTCTGCAATTCCAGCAGCAATTGCAACACCTGCTGCTGTACCGATACATCGAGTGAAGACGTCGGCTCATCCAGCAAAACCAGATCGGGCTTCAGCACCAGCACCCGTGCAATCGCAATACGCTGCCGCTGACCGCCGGAAAATTCATGCGGATAACGCGCCATGATGTCGGGCGGCAAACCGACTTCCAACAAGGCATCGGCTACGGCCTTGCGTATGCCGGCAGCACCGAGTTGCGGCTGATGCAGGGCCAGGCCTTCACCGACGATCTGCTCGATCGTACGGCGCGGCGACAGCGACGCAAACGGGTCTTGAAACACGATTTGCATACGCGCACGCAAAGGCCGCAAGGCATCGCTCTGCATCGCATTCAGCGGCTTGCCGTCAAATGCGATCGTACCGCTGACCCTGGCGCTTGAAAGCCGCAACAAAGCCAGCCCCAAAGTCGTTTTTCCGGAGCCCGATTCACCGACGATGCCGAGGGTTTCGCCGGGGCGTACCTGCACGCTGACGTCATCGACCGCCACAAATGGCGTCGTCTTGAACCAGCCTTGCTTGATATCGAAGGTGCAGCGCACATGCTCGGCACTCAGCAAGGGTACGGCCGACTCGTTGAGCGTATTGACCAATTGCTGCGGCTGACTCGCCAGCAATTTCCGCGTGTAGGTTTCGCGCGGCGCAGTAAACAACTCCCGGGTTGCTGCCACTTCAACCAGGCACCCTTTTTCCATCACGCCTACGCGGTCGGCAAAATGGCGCACCAGGTTCAAGTCGTGCGTAATCATCAGCACGGCCATGTTTTCCTCACGCTGCAGCTGGTTCAGCAATTCAACGATCTGCACCTGTATCGTCACATCGAGAGCAGTCGTCGGCTCATCGGCAATCAGCAGCTTGGGCTTGCACGCCAGCGCCATGGCTATCATCGCGCGCTGGCGCTGGCCGCCGGATAGTTGGTGCGGGTACGACAGTGCGCGACGCTGCGGCTCGGGGATGCCGGTTTTATCGAGCAGCTCGATTGCACGCAAGGCGGCGATTCTGGCGCTGAGGCCTTCATGCAGCATCAAACCTTCAGCAATCTGGTTGCCGATCGTAAACAGCGGATTGAGTGCTGTCATCGGCTCCTGGAAAATCATCGCGACATCCTTGCCGCGTACCGCACGCATGGCAGCTTCGCTTCTTTGCAGAATGTCCTGCCCTTCAAACAGTATCCTGCCGGCGTAAGCGGCATCCTGATTCAGGCGCAGAATAGACAGCGCAGTGACAGTCTTGCCCGAACCGGACTCACCCACCAGTGCAAATTTTTCGCCGGCAGCGATGCTGAAGCTAACATCGTTGACGACCTTGCTGGTATCAAACGAAACCTGCAGGTTTTGAATCTCCAGCAAATTCATGCCTTCCTCCGCACATCCAGCGAGTTGCGCAAGGCATCCCCAATATTGGTCAACAAGAGCAGCATCACCGTCAGCACGACAAAAGTGGACAAGGCAATCCACCATGCATCGAGATTGTTTTTTCCCTGCGCCAGCAATTCCCCCAGACTGGCCGTCGAAGCCGGCACGCCAAGGCCGAGAAAATCCAGGCTGGTCAGCGCCAGAATCGCGCCGCTCATGCGGAACGGCAGAAAGGTCACCACCGGCGTCAGGCTGTTCGGCAATATATGGCGCCAGATTATTTGAGCGTTGCTCAAACCCAGCGCACGCGCTGCCTGTACATATTCCAGATTCCGGTTGCGCAAAAAGTCAGCACGCACGTAATCGGACAAGCCCATCCAGCCGAATAGCGAGAGCAGAATCAGCAATAGGCCAATGCTGGGTTGAAATATCGAGGCGAAGATGATCAGCAGATAAAGCTCCGGCATGGAGCCCCATATTTCCATGAAACGCTGGAAGAACAAATCGGTTTTGCCGGCGAAGTAACCCTGAATCGCCCCGGTCAGCAATCCCAGCAACACGCCGGTAAACGTCAACGCCAGACCGAACAGTACCGAGACGCGAAAACCGTACAGCAGCCGCGCCACCACATCGCGGCCGCGGTCGTCCGTGCCCAGCCAGTTCTCGGCAGAAGGTGGCGCCGGATTCGGCGACGTAGCGAAATAATTCAGCGTATCGAAATGATAGCGATTGAGCGGATAGATCGCCCAGTTGCCATCCTTCCTGAACTGTTCCTGTATGAATGGATCGAGATAATCCGCCTGCGATTCGAAATCGCCGCCGAATTTTTTCTCCGAATAGGTGGTGAAGACAGGGAATACCCATTCCCCGTTGTAGCGCGCCACCAGCGGCTTGTCGTTCGACACCAGCTCGGCCAGCAGGCTGATCGCCACCAGTATGCTGAAGATGATCAGACTCCAGTAGCCGCGCCGATTTTTCTTGAAGCGCAACCAGACGCGCCGACCCGGCGATACCGACTTCGCACCGGGCACTGCAGCAGTTGAAGAGACAGTCGCATTCATCGGTTCAGACTTTCAAACTGCAGGCGCGGATCGGCCCACACGTAACACAGGTCGCCCAGCAATTTGACCACCAGGCCGATCAGCGTAAACAGATACAAGGTGCCCATCACCACCGGATAATCGCGCCGTATCACCGACTCATAGGACAGCAGGCCGAGACCGTCGAGCGAGAACAGCGTTTCAATCAGCAGGCTGCCGGCAAAGAAGGCGCCGATAAAAGCCGCAGGAAAGCCGGTCACCAGCGGTATCAGCGCATTACGGAACACATGCTTGTACAGCACGGCGTTCTCGCTCAAACCCTTGGCGCGGGCAGTCAGTACATACTGTTTGCGTATTTCATCGAGAAAGGTATTTTTGGTCAGCATCGTCATCACCGCAAACGATCCGGCGACCGATGCAGTGACAGGCAAGGTGATGTGCCACAGGTAATCCAGCACCTTGCCGAGCAGCGATAACTGCTCCCAGTCATCCGAGGTCAAACCGCGCAAGGGAAACCACTGGACGAAGCTGCCACCACCGAACATCACCAGCAGGAACACGCCGAGGATAAAGCCGGGAATCGAATAACCGACCAGTACCATCATGCTGGTGATGGCATCGAAGCGACTGCCCTCGCGCACCGCCTTGGCAATTCCCAGCGGCACGGAAATAAAGTAAGTCAGGAAGAAAGTCCATAAGCCCAGCGTGATCGAGACCGGCAGCTTGGACACCACCAAATCCCACACATCCTTGTGATGATAAAAACTTTTCCCCAGATCGAAGGTGGCAAAACCTTTCAGCATTTGCCAGAAGCGCTCGCTGGCCGGCTTGTCGAAACCGTACAGCGCCTTGATTTCCGCCACCCGCTCCGCGTCTATGCCTTGTCGTCCGCGATACTGCGAAGCGCCGCCGCCGGTCGCCTCACCTGCGCCGACCTGCCCTTTCAACTCCATCAGCGCCTGTTCGACCGGGCCGCCCGGCACAAACTGGATCACCGCGAACGTGATCGCGACCACACCCAGCAGGGTCGGCAGCATCAGCAATGCGCGTTTGATTATGTACGACCAGATATTCATCGCAGTATCCTCATCTTGCTTTCCGTTCCCACCAGCTGGAAATCACATAGGGATCGGCCTGATAGTAAAGCGGCGCCGTCGCCGGAATGCCGAAGCGATCACGATAGGCAACGCGATGCGTGGACGAATACCAGTGCGTGACGACGATGTGTTTGTGCAGCAGTACGCGATCCAGCGCACGCGCAGCAGCAACCAGTTGGCGCCGGCTGTCTGCCGCCACCAGTTTCTCGACCAGGCGGTCCACTGCAGGATCCTTCAAGCCCCAGGCGTTGTTCGAGCCCTTTTCATCGGCGGCCCTGGAGCCGAACATGTCGAACATTTCATTGCCGGGGCTGCTGACATCGGGGAAGCGGATGCTGGTCATGTCGAAATCGAATTCTTCCATGCGCTTCTGCACCAGTGCGTAATCAGCGGTGCGTTGTGTCACCTGTATTCCCAGTTTTTGCAGATTGCGCACATACACGCTGATCACGCGCGACAGGGCCGATTGGTCATCCATGATCTCGAATGCAAAGGGTTCGCCCTTGTCATTGCGCAAGGCGCCATCGCGATACGTCCAGCCGGCCTGGCGGAACAGTTCCACCGCTTCGAGCAAATTGCCACGCAGCGAGCGCGGCGGATCGGTACTCGGAGGAACCGGCGCCGGTCCGAAGACGACAGGATCGAGTTTGCTGCGCAGCGGCTCCAGCAGCGCGAGTTCATCAGCCGACGGCAGGCTGGTCGCTGCCATCGGGCTGTTATTGAAGAAGGAATAAATTCGCTTGTACGAGCCGAAGAACAGTTGCCGGTTCATCCATTCAAAGTCCAGCGCCAGATCGAGTGCACGCCGCACGCGCACATCCTGGAATTGCGGCCGCCGCAGATTCATCACGAAGCCCTGCATGCCGGCACCGTTTGAATGCGTCAGTTCACGCTTGATGATTTCTCCGCTGCTGAACTTCGGCCCCTTGTAACTGCGCGCCCAATTCTTGGCGCTGTACTCAACCACCAGATCGAATTCGCCCGCCTTGAAGGCTTCCAGCCGCGCCACATCGTCTTTATAGAAACGGTAATTGATGCGGCCGAAATTGAACATGCCCTTGCGCGACGGAATATCTGTCCCCCAGTAACCAGGGTTTAATTTGTAGCTGATAGCGCGCCCGCTATCGTAACGATCGATCAGATACGGGCCGGTGGCGATAGGCGGCGTCAACTGGATCTGGTCGAAATCGGTGCCGGCTGCCCACTTGCGCGAAAACACCGGCACGCCGCCCACGATCAGTGGCAACTCATGATTCAGCGATTTGAAATCGAAACGCACGGTGCGTTCATTGAGGACCACACATTGCTTGACTTCGGCAAAGATGGATTTGAATTGCGGCGCCCCTTTGGCAATCAGGGTGTCGAACGAATATTTGACGTCGGCGGCCAGCACCGGATCGCCATTGTTGAAGCGCGCCCTGGGATTGAGCCTGAACGTCATCGACATGCGATCCGGCGCCAGCACCATATCATCGGCCAGCAAGCCGTACATGGTCGCAATCTCATCGGATGAACCGACCGCCAGCGTTTCGAACATCAGGTTGGATACGCCTGCCGCCGATACGCCCTTCATGGAAAAGGGATTGAACTTGTCGAAGCTGGTGCGGCGATCCGGGTTGGCGAGAAATAATTCACCGCCTTTCGGCGCATCCGGATTGACGTAATCGAAGTGCGTAAATCCGGCCGGATATCTGGGCGTGTCGTAAAGAGAAAATGCGTGCGCGGCAAACGCACTGCCGCCCTGCGAGAGAAAACAGATCAGCAAGAAAGAAAAAAGTGATTTAGCCATGCGCCTGTCATTGGTGTTTGCTGCCGGCCTGCCCTGCTGTCGCAAAAACAGATTCGGTATGCTGGTGTACGGCGGAAAAACAGACGTCAGCATAGCGAACGATGCTGCGCATATGTTGACGTTCCGGCTATTCTACAGAAACGTTATCCCACCCGGACAAAGCCAGGGATAGTGGCAACAAATCCGCCAAAAACAGGGAGAATCGTCACAAAAGTTGCTGTTGTTCTCGCCAGCCCCTACAATCTTGCCCATTCCACACCCATTCCCGAAGAACCACCGGAGTCGTTCATGGCATTCTTGCAAGGCAAAAAAATCCTCATTACCGGTTTGTTATCGAACCGTTCGATCGCATACGGTATCGCCAGCGCCTGCAAGCGCGAAGGCGCCGAACTCGCATTCACCTATGTAGGCGAGCGCTTCAAGGATCGCATTATCGGCTTCGCCAAGGAATTCGACAGCGAACTGATCTTCGATTGCGACGTCAGCAGCGACGAACAGATCAATGCATTGTTTACCGATCTCGGCAAATCCTGGGGTCAGCTCGACGGTTTGGTGCACTCGATCGGTTTCGCACCGCGCGAAGCGATCACAGGTGATTTCCTGGAAGGCTTGTCGCGCGAATCCTTCCGTATCGCGCACGACATTTCTGCCTACAGCTTCCCGGCGATGGCCAAAGCTGCATTGCCCTTGCTGAAGCCGGGCGCATCCCTGCTGACCCTGAGCTATCTCGGCTCGGTACGCGCTACTCCCAACTACAACACGATGGGTCTGGCCAAGGCCTCTCTCGAAGCCAGCGTGCGTTACATGGCTGAATCGCTGGGCAACAAGGGTGTGCGTGTCAATGCCATTTCCGCCGGCCCGATCAAAACCCTGGCTGCCAGCGGCATCAAGGATTTCAGCAAACTGCTGGGCATCGTTGCCACATATGCACCTCTGCGTCGCAATGTGACGATTGAAGACGTCGGCAATACTGCCGCCTTCCTGCTGTCCGACCTGTCCGCCGGCATCACCAGCGAAATCACTTACGTCGACGGCGGCTTTTCGCACGTGATGTACGCACCTGACGCAGAGTAATCAAACGCTCGTCATCGAACGCACTGCAAAGAAATTATTTTTTGCAGTGCGCATCACGCAGTAGCGCTGCTTCTTCATCATCGCATTTCATTTTTACTCCGGCTTTTTTGCGAGACTGCATCAGCCATTCCAGACGCGCGCATTATCGTGCCCATTGCGCCTTTCCAGAAAGCCCTCGACATCCGGCCCCCTATCCGTTACAATGCGCGCTGTGCTTTGCAACAGGCGAAGCACTTTTGCAGCATTGCGAACCGTTAGCATTAACGATAAAGCCCCCCGCCTTCAGGTGTTGAAATTTATACACCGTCCCGGCGCAAAGCTTTTGTGCCGAAATCTCTCAGAGTTTTCACAGCTGTTTCTGTTTCGTTGGTTGGCTTTGCATTTTTGCGCAACTTCCTGACGCCATCATGGACACAATCCGTGATCGCTCGCTGTTGCGCTGATTTTACGAAAGAAAATAATGACATTTGAATCACTAGGTCTCCACGCGTCCATCATCAAGGCATTGACTGAATCCGGCTACACCGCCCCCACCGGCGTACAAGCACAGGCGATTCCTGCTGCGATCGAAGGCCGTGACATGATGGTTTCGTCACAAACAGGCTCCGGCAAGACAGCGGCATTCATGCTGCCTGCGCTGCACAAGTTTGCAGTTCAGTCCGAACAACAGCAACCTGAAGGTGGCAGAACGCCAAATCAGGAAGCGCAATCAGCTCGCTCACGCGGCGATCGTCCACGCTTTAAAGCTGCACAACCAAAAATGCTGGTGTTGACCCCAACCCGCGAATTGGCTTTGCAAGTCACCACCTCGACCGACAAATACGGCGCGTTCATGAAACGTGTCAAAGCTGTGTCGATCCTCGGCGGCATGCCTTATCCGAAACAAATGCAATTGCTGGCAAAGAACCCGGAGATCCTGGTAGCTACGCCTGGTCGTTTGATCGACCATATGGAATCGGGCAAGATCGATTTCTCGGAATTGCAGATTTTGGTGCTGGACGAAGCCGATCGCATGCTGGACATGGGTTTTATCGATGACATCGAAAAAATCGTTGCAGCAACACCGGAAGGCCGTCAAACCATGCTGTTCTCGGCAACGCTCGACGGCACCGTCGGCACCATGGCAAAACGCATCACCAAAGATCCTTTGGTGATCCAGATCGCCGGTTCCGCCACCAAGCATGAAAACATCAAGCAAGGCGTGCACTTTGTCGACGATCTGTCGCACAAGAATCGCCTGCTCGATCATTTGCTGCGTGATGAAACCATGGACCAGGCTGTTGTCTTCACCGCCACCAAACGCGATGCAGATACCATTGCTGATCGTCTGAACATTGCCGGTTTCGCTGCAGCTGCCTTGCATGGCGACATGCACCAGGGTGCGCGTAACCGTACACTCGACGGCCTGCGTCGCGGTCAAATCCGTGTACTGGTTGCAACCGACGTTGCCGCACGCGGTATCGACGTTCCTGCGATCACCCACGTGTTCAACTACGATCTGCCGAAATTCCCTGAAGACTACGTGCACCGTATCGGTCGTACCGGTCGTGCAGGCCGTAACGGTATCGCGGTTTCGCTGGTCAATCATGCAGAAGGCATGAACGTCAAACGCATCGAGCGTTTCATCAAGCAATTGATTCCTGTCTCGGTGATCGAAGGTTTTGAACCCAAGCGCACCGCTTCGGCACCACGCTCGAATCACAAACCGGGCGGCTGGAAACCAGGCGACAACCGTGGCAACGCGGCAAAACCAGGCCAACGTACATTCAGCAAACCGAATGCAACACGCAACGAAGGCGGCTACAACAAGGGCCCGCGTACCAGCGATGCTGGCGGCGCTACCCGTCGTCCATTCGGCGAACGTTAATATCTGCCCGCATTTACGTCAGCAATGACGTAAATAACGAATAAAAAGGCCGCTCCTGACAAGGGAGCGGCCTTTTTTATTGCAGAGGAATATATTGATCTGCTGTTGATGCCATAGCAAGGTGCTTTACTTCCCGGCAGCGCCCCGAACGAAGCAACCGTGTTGAAAATCAGGCCATGCACGCGACCAGATAATCAACGAAGGTGCGCACTTTTGCCGACAGGTGCTTGCGACTCGGATAGATCGCATAAATACCCAGCTCTGTATCGCTTTCATCCTTCATCAATTCCACCAGTCGCCCGGCTTGCACATCGTCGGCGACTATAAAATGCGGTTGCCAGATCAGGCCAGCACCGTCCAGTGCGGCCAGTCGCAGCATGTCGCCATTGTTGGCACGCATGGGGCCATCGACGCGCACTGCCGCACGGGTTTTCCCTTTACCAAAAACCCATTCATCGCCACTGCTGGAATAACTGTAGTTAAGACAGGCATGCTGCTTCAGATCTTCAGGCGTTTGCGGCGCACCGTGCACTTGCAAATACGCCGGCGACGCACACAGGACGATGCGGTCGGTCGCCAGTTTGCGAGCGATCAAACCCGACTCCGGCAGATTGCCGACGCGGATCGCAAGATCATAACCATCCTCGATCAGATCGACCCGCCGGTCTGCCAATGCGATGTCCAGCCGTACTTCCGGATAACGCCGCATGTATTCGGTCAGCAGCGGCGCAATGCGCACCGTACCGAATGAAACCGGCATCGCCACCTTCAAGGTGCCGCGCGGCATGGCCGCCGACTGCGCCGCCACCTGCTCGGCCTCATCCACGTCGGCCAGTATCTGCAGGCAGCGCTCGTAATAGGCCAGACCGGACTCGGTCAGGCTCAGCCGCCGCGTGGTGCGATTCAGCAGGCGCGTACCGAGATGATCTTCCAGTATGCCGACGTACTTCGATACCAGCGCTTTCGATATATCGAGACGTGCGCCGGCAGCGGTGAAGCTCTCGGCCTCCACCACTGCGACAAAGGTTTTCATGCAATTGAGTATGTCCATTATCAACAATATGACGACAATGTTTATAAAAATAGCATATTTATCAATGCAGAAGAGACGGCTATAGTGACATTTATAAAGGAGAACGCATGACTTTTGTCGTTACGGAACCGTGCATCCAGTGCAAATATACGGATTGCGTCACAGTTTGCCCGATGGACTGCTTCATGGAAGGGCCGAATTTCCTGGTAATCAATCCGGATGAATGCATAGACTGTTCGATGTGCGTCGCTGAATGCCCGGTCGGCGCCATCGTCGGCGACCGCGAACTGGCGGCCGATCAGGCGCATTTTCTGGAGTTGAATCGCAGCTTGTCCGCACATCCGGATTGGCAGCGCATCACGATGTCCAAGCCGGCGCTGCCGGAACATGAAAAATGGGCCAGGACAACGACCAAACTCTCCTTATTGCTGGAGTCACCTGAAAAGGAAGTCGCATGAGCGCACACAATTATCGCGTCACATTGGAATATCTGGGCGGCAAGCATGCGCAGAGCGATCTGCATGCTCCCGTGCAGTTTGAAGTCGGCAACCACGATGATCTGTTCAATATCATTCATCGTGTGCAGACCGCGCAACTGACGGATGCCGATACTGCTGCTGCGCTGGCGCTAGGCATGAAACTGTTCGGTGAAGTGATGCTCAAGCACCGCAAGGATCCATTGTTTGAAAAACTGCAGCCCGCCTATCGCGAATTCATAGGCGCGTTCAAGGAGCGCATCACGGCAGGGCAAGAAGGCCAGATACAGCCATTAGCCTGATTATCAGGATTACGGAGAAAAGCATGAACAGCAAAAAATTACCCACCCTCTTCATCCCGCATGGCGGCGGCCCATGTTTTTTCATGGACTGGCCGGGCGATCCGCATATGTGGGATCGCATGGCGGATTTTTTACGCGGCGTAGACGCTGCTGTCGGCACACGTCCGAAAGCGATACTCATCATTTCCGGTCACTGGGAAGAGGACGAGTTCACCGTCGGCAGCAATCCACAGCCGTCGCTGATTTACGATTATCAAGGCTTCCCGGCGCATACGTATGCGTTGACCTATCCCGCACCCGGTGCACCGGAGCTGGCCGCGCGCGTACAAAATCTGCTGGTCGAAGCCGGCCTGCCGGCACAGCTCGATACGCAACGCGGCTGGGATCATGGCGTCTTCATTCCCTTGAAGGTAATGTATCCGAACGCCGATGTGCCTATCGTGCAGTTATCGATGAAAAAAGGACTGGATACAGCCACCCATCTACGCGCCGGCCAGGCGCTGCAAGCATTGCGCGAAGAAGGCGTGCTGATCATAGGCAGCGGCATGAGTTTTCACAATATGCGCGGCTTCAGTCCGGCATACAAGGACGCTTCACAACAATTCGATGACTGGCTGGCCAATATGGCAACGCAGGAAGAAGCGGCGCGCAATACATTGCTGCAGCACTGGCAGGATGCGCCACATGCACGACAGGTGCAGCCGCATCCAGATCATTTGCTGCCTTTGATGGTAGCCGCAGGTGCCGCAGGCAGCGACAAGGGAAGACGCATCTTTGAAGACACTGTAATGAACGTCGTCGTCTCAGCCATTGCATTCGGCGATATGGAGTGATGACCTGGCATTGCTTCAAATCGTTCGACACTGGCATCTTGGCTGTGCGCTTGCAGGGTTGATTTATCATGCAGCGGGGAAATAGTACGGGCATGCGCAAACCATATATCTGCAATTGCCCGCTCATCCTCAGGCTACAAAGCCGATTTCATATTTGAAGATCTTGATCCAAGCAATCCGCTTCGCACTCGCCACCTCCCGGATGTACAGATCAAATCAATTCTCAACAGGAACATCGTCGCACTTGATATAGATCACATTGGTGCCTGCCTTCTCGACTAGTCTTAAACTTTCGGCGGCAGTCATGAATTGCGCTGGCGGATATGCGATACCGAATCGTTTGAACATCATTTAAAAAAGTGAGGTCAATCATGGTTAATAATCTGATGCGCTTTTCTCCATTTAACAATATCGTACGGTTCGAACCCTTCACGGGATTTGATGACATGTTCCGGGATTTCAGCCTGAGTCCCGCTCTTCAGGCATTTGAAGCCGGACAGGAAATGAAAATGGATGTGTCGGAAACAGAGCAAGCCTACACAGTGAAAGCCAACGTTCCCGGCATGAAAAAAGAAGACATAAAAATAGATATTGACGGTAATCAGGTTTCGATTTCGGCGCAGACCACACAAGTCAAAGAACAGAAAGAAGGGGAAACGGTCGTGCGCAGCGAGCGATATTCCGGGCGCTTGTATCGCAGCTTTTCGCTGGGACATGACATTGATGCTGCACACGCTGTTGCAAAATATCAGGATGGTGTAGTCGAGCTGACACTTCCCAAAAAGGTTGGCAATGGCGCCAAGCAACTGACGATCAGCTAGGAACCGGCTCCGTCGTACAGCATCGCACTATCGCGGCAAGGCAGGCGGGAATTTTTCTCGAATCGTAGTAAAGCAAGCATGATTACAATAAGGATCGAACATGAAAAACATACGATATCCCTTGCTGGCATTCTGTTTTCTATTCATTACCGGCTGCGATCGAAATGAAATGAATGTACCCAAGACAAAGCCGGTGGGCGAACAGTCGTCATCGCCCAACACGGCAGAGAAGGATCGTGAACAAAAGAATCAATTCTTGAAGGCAACAAGAGAAGAACTGGATCGCTTGCAACAGGATCTGGACGCCTTGAAAGCAAAAGCAGCCAACACGTCCGAAGCAGCAAAAGCGAAAATTGATTCGGAAATTCAAGACCTCCAGAAACAACAGCAAGTTCTTGAAACAAAATGGAAGGCATTTCAGGAAGAAGGCAGCAATGCCTGGCGAGCTGTCGAAAAATCATTTAAGGAATCAATTGAAAATCTGAGAAGCGCCATTCGAAAAATTACTCCGAATAAAGGCTAGGCAAACTCAACAGGGGGCTATATGAAAATATAGTCCCTGTTTGTCTGATTTCTCGCAGAGCTGTCTCCTCTCTGACGGACTGGTTTCTACCGCATGGCAAAGGCTGTCCCCGCCCATGCGAGCATCTAACGCACACAAGTCGATGTACATCGACTGCAAAGCCCGTTATTGCTTGCTTCAATTAGCACGGTCTTCAGTCAGACGAAAGCCTGAACATGCAGTTTTATCCGGAAAAGCCGGGAACCTCGATCAACACAGAAGGCCGACTTTATATTTTCAGCGCACAGACCGCGCCGGGCAGGATTCCACGACAAAAATTCTATCGTTTTTTAAAATCGCGATGAATGAAAAGCAAGCTTTCATGAGGCGCCGCATCGACCTTTACCTGCCGCTTGGCAACAGTTACTTTTTGTCAAGCCCTGTTTATTGTTGCAGTACATTTTATTGCGAACAAAAAATAATATTTGGCCGAAAAAGACAATACTTTGGCGCAAAAGGACAATGGTAAAGGGGGGGGGATTTCTTACAATGAATCACGATTGTGTTCCATCCTGTCTGTCCGGAGGTTTTATGAAAATTCCCCTGCAACTGAGTTTCCCTCTTGTGATTGAAAGCTCCGCGCTTCGGCACTGCTCAGGATGCAGCATGCGCCAGATATGCCTGCCGGCCGGGCTCAATCAACATGATATGCGGCGCCTGGACCAGATTATTGTGCGCAAAAAGATTGCCAAGGACAGCTACCTGTATCGCATTGGCGATAAGTTCACAGCACTCTACGCAGTACGTATCGGTCACTTCAAAACATATCAGGAAAATTTCATAGGCAACCGGCAAATTAACGGTTTTCAGATGAGTGGAGATCTGTTGGGCATGGACGCCATTAGCAACTTACTCCATCAATGTGATGCCGTTGCCTTGGACGATAGCGAAGTATGCGTAATCCCTTACTCACGACTCGAAGCATTATTCACTGAGCTGCCGATTCTGATGCGCCATTTTCATCGCATCATGAGTCAGGAAATAATCGGCGAGCAGAACATGATCATGATTCTTGGAAATATGTACGCAGAACAGCGTTTCGCCGCTTTTCTTATCAACTTATCCAGGCGCTATGCTACGCGGGGATACTCACCGATCCGCTTTCAGTTGCGCATGACCAGGGAAGATATTGGAAACTACCTGGGCCTGACCATGGAAAGCATTAGCCGGATGATTGCAAAATTACGCAAAGGCCGTCTCATCGAGATAGTGCAGCGTGACGTTGAGATACTTGATTTAACGGCGCTAAACAAACTGGCTGCAGGTATAGATATAATCGAAACTTCGCCCATTTCCATCTGCATAAAGTCTGCCGCGACCGAGGCTGCGGACAATTATTTATTATCCCAGCCGGTACAGCAACAGCATCACTTGATCTAGATGATCTAGAAATAATCAAGTACGACACGCGTGCTTGCCTTCCCTTTAAAGCCTTGTTGAAGACACGGCTGCCGTTTGCCATCTTTCATGTCCCATGCATTCGAAAGAAGGATCCACTCACATCCTGTACTCCAAGCGCGGGCATGGTATTTTTATTCCTCCCGGCCTGGAATGAAGCGAAATGGATCTTTTCTTCAAGCGCACTCTCAGGCGACAAACAACTTGTCAACGACCTTGGCTACGCCGCGCGTTCGCATCGCTGCATTTAATGCGGCACGACGTTCCGCAAGGGATGACACCGAACCGTTCAATGTGATCTGGTCGCCATTGACGATAACCTCTATCCCTTTGGTTTCCGTATGTGCGCGACGCTGCAAAGCCGCTTCGATATGGTTTTTGATATCGCGCGGCGTCACAGACGGCGTCACGGCAATCTGATTACTTATACCGACTACACCGAGCAAATTCTGCAATGCTCTTTCAGAAGCAATACGTTGATATTGAAAATCAACATTGCCAGTGAGCGTAATCCATCCGTCTTCGACTTTTATCTTGATGCAATCTTTAGGTACCAGCGCATTCCATTCCAGAGCCTGGGCTGCGGCTCGGGCGACATCTGCATCCGTACGCTGCACCCAGTCTGGCAGCGCGACATCGAGTTCGACAGCCAGCCCCTTCACACCTTCGACACGCTGCACCGCTTTTTCTGCAGCATATTTTTCCGCATAGCTGTTCAGGGTTCCGGATAAGGTCACGATGCCGTTATGCACTTCGACACCTATTCCTGTCTCGTCAACTGCAGATTCCCATTCCAACTCATCGATGACATCTTGCTTCAACTGGCGATCGGTTTTCATAAATCCCTCTTTAACAATAATGTACGTTCAAGCTATCTATTGGCTGCGAGAATTTTTCTTGTCTTATCTATAGACAAGAACCGGTATCGTGCTGTGTGCAAGCACCTTTTGCGTTTCGCTACCCAGCAATATCTTGTCGATTCCCTTTTTTCCATGCGATGCCATAAAAATGGCATCACAATGAAAATCATTGGCTGCCTTAATGATTTCCTGATAGGGGTGCACTCCAGTGACCGTGTGTACTTCACAGGCAACACCGGCTTTTTTTGCACACTCCTCCACAAAATTTGCATCCGACACGGCACGTTTCTGCATGTCTTCTTCAATGGCGCGCAAATCGTAATCGAGAAACAGTTCGGGAAATACTTCCGCAACCGACAAACCCACTATTTTGCTGCCGTAAGACGCCGCAAAATCAATTGCTGCCGTTACTGCCTTCTTGGATAAGTCGGAACCATCCGTTGCCAACAATATAGTCTTAAGCATGTTTACCTCCCGCGTTGAAGAACTCTGTTGAGATTATCCTAGGCGCAAGAAGGGCTAGCAATTTGACATGGATCAATAGTCGCTCAATCAGAAAAAATATTTGTGAAGCAAGACCACTGCCCTGAAAATACATCTGCCATCCGCTTGTGATTGCAGTGGTTCCGCTACTGGACAGCTTGCGCAATTGCAATACATCGACAAAACATCCTGATTAAATAGCGGCGTTGAAGCGCGATGTATTGATCTGCATCAAATCGACAGCAGCACGCATTACTATGCTGGTTGCATTGCTCTTTCGAGAGGTTGCCATGCTTGAAAAGAATTCCTATGACAGTCCTCCTTTCGAGCGTATGGCTAGTGCCTGGCTGGCGCCATTGACTTACGATTATCCTGAAAGTGCTAACGAATCTGCATACTTGGATTTGATGAGCAATGCGTGGCTCGGCCGCCTGACCTACAACATTTCCCCGGCGGCGATGTTCAACGCCTATGCAGACTGGCTGACTCACTTGTGCTTATCGCCGTCAAAACGCATGGTTTTGCTGCAGAAGGCATGGCAAAACTGCTGGCAGTGGCATCTCTACAATCGCAATTGCGTCGTCACTGAGGATCAGCCGCAGTACTGCGTCACGCCTTTATCGCAAGATCAGCGCTTCAACGATCCGTCATGGAAAAAGTGGCCGTTCAATACCATCTCCCAGGGATTCCTGCTGCAAGAGCAATGGTGGCAGCGCGCAACCACCGGCGTCCGGGGGGTGTCCAAGCACCATGAGGATGTCGTGACATTTACAGTACGCCAGTTGCTGGACACGCTGGCACCTTCAAACTTTCCGCTTACCAATCCGGTCGTACAGCAAGCTGCGATCCAGTCATGGGGCCACAACTTCGTGCAGGGCTGGCTGAATGCAGTCGAGGACTGGCGACGGAGCATTGCAAGCGATACGACTGAACCGGATGATGCATTCAAGGTCGGCAGAGATATCGCCATCTCGCCGGGCAAGGTCGTCTTCCACAACAATCTGATTGAGCTGATTCAGTACACACCGACGACCAAAACGGTACATGCAGTGCCCCTGCTGTTCGTGCCGGCCTGGATAATGAAGTACTACATACTCGATCTTTCGCCACAAAATTCGCTGGTCAGATATATGGTGAGTCAGGGCTATACCGTATTCATGATCTCGTGGAAAAACCCGCTGGCCGAGGATAGGAATTTGTCGATGGAGGACTATCGCAAACTTGGTGTGATGGCCGCGATCGATGCAATCACGGAACTGACGCATGCTCCGCAACTAAATGCTGCAGGGTATTGCCTGGGTGGTACCTTGCTGTCGATTGCGTCGGCCAGCATGGCATGCCATGGCGATGAACGCATAGCCAGCATGAGTCTGTTTGCAGCCCAGGTGGATTTCGAAGAGCCTGGAGAACTGTCTCTCTTCATTGATGAGAGCCAGATCAGTTTTTTGGAAGCCATCATGTGGGATCAGGGCTATCTCGATACCAAACAAATGGCAGGTGCATTCCAGCTCTTGCGCTCCAATGACTTGATCTGGTCCCGCAGGCTCAACCAGTATTTACTCGGCCTGAGCGAAAAGAAAAGCGATCTCATGACGTGGAATGCCGATGCCACGCGTATGCCTTATCGCATGCACTCAGAATATTTACGCCACTTGTTTCTGCACAATGACCTTGCCGAAGGCCGGTATTTCACGGAAGGCAAGTCAATACATCTGACGGATATCAGTATCCCCATCTTCGCGGTCGGTACGCTGACCGATCACGTTGCACCATGGCGTTCCGTATTCAAGATCCATCGACTGGCAGATACCGAAGTCACATTCGCACTCACTTCCGGCGGCCACAATGCCGGGGTGGTGTCACCGCCGGGTCACCCCGATCGCAGTTACCAGATTGCGACGCACGCTGACAAGGATCATGCGATGGATGCCGATACATGGCAAGCCACTGTTGCACGCAAGGAAGGGTCATGGTGGCCGGCCTGGGAATCCTGGCTCCGCATGAAATCCGGAAAACGCATTCCCCCTCCCCCGATGCCGGCACATAAACCCGCAGCGCCGGGAAAGTATGTGATGCAACCCTGACTCAACAGAAGAATCGCCATGTTCGCTGTTCGCAATACGTCTGCCGCTACTGCGAAGTTATCTGTTTTCGAGGATGCGCAGAAAATTGCACACACACCCGAACGCACGGTGGAGCGGGAGATGCGACGCATTGCCGCACTCTCGGCAGAAGCCGTCATTCAGGAGCAACACTCCTCTCTCCAGGGTTTGTCTGCCGTCGAGGCGGCAAGCCGGCAACGCATTTACGGTCCCAACCTGATCGCTGCCGAAGCGCAACGATCAGGCTGGAAACGCTTTATGGCGTTGCTGGCCAGCCCCCTGTCTCTGCTGTTGCTGGTACTGGCGGGGGTCAACCTTGCCATTGGCGAGACCTGGGGCGGCCTGATGATAGGCATCATGGTCATGCTGTCGTCGCTGCTGTCGTTTGTACAGGAGCACCGCTCTGATCGCGCTGCGCAAAAGCTGCGCTCGATGGTGGCAACCACGGCTACCGTGCTGCGTACCACCAAGGGAAAAATAGAGATTCCATTGGTAGGACTGGTGCCAGGAGATATTATTTTTCTGTCGGCAGGCGACATCATCCCTGCCGACGTTCGCATACTGTCGTCCAAATCCCTGTTCATCAGTCAGGCTGCATTAACCGGTGAGTCGCTGCCCGTCGAAAAAACTCCTTTCGCGATCGCACAAAATGATGCGGAAGTATTCTCGGACATCGTCAATCTGGCCTTCATGGGTACGAATGTCATGAGCGGTACCGGGATGGCGATCGTCATCGCGACCGCAGAACATACTGCATTCGGCCATATTGCAGCCGACCTTGTCAAAAGACGCGAGATAAGCAGTTTCGATCAGGGCATTAACAAATACATACGCCTGATCATCCTTTTCATGCTGGTCATGGTGCCGCTGGTATTTCTCGTCAATGGATTGAGCAAAGGCGACTGGCTCGAAGCATTGCTGTTCGCTGTCGCCGTTGCCGTAGGGCTGACGC
Source organism: Herminiimonas arsenicoxydans (assembly GCA_000026125.1). Classification (GTDB taxonomy): domain Bacteria; phylum Pseudomonadota; class Gammaproteobacteria; order Burkholderiales; family Burkholderiaceae_D; genus Oxalicibacterium; species Oxalicibacterium arsenicoxydans. Next base: position 2,325,540 of record CU207211.1, read on the forward strand.
CGGAAATGCTGCCCATGATCATCACCATCAATCTTGCCAAAGGTGCATTGGCGATGTCCGAGAAAAAGGTGATCGTCAAACGACTGAATGCCATCCAGAATTTTGGCGCCATGGATATACTGTGTACGGACAAGACCGGCACCCTGACGCAAGACAAGATCATTCTCGAACAGCACGTCGATATTGACGGCACTGATTCGTCCAAGGTGGTGGAGTATGCCTACCTCAACAGCTACTTCCAGACCGGGATGAAGAACCTGCTCGACGTCGCGATCCTCAGCTATGTCGATGTGCATGAAAAAATCGAACCGGACAAGCATTATCAGAAAATTGATGAGGTACCGTTTGACTTCGAACGCCGCCGCATGTCAGTTATCGTGCAGCAAGCGAATGGCAGCCGCCTGCTCATATGCAAGGGCGCGGCAGAAGAAATATTAAGCGTTTGCACCGATGCCGAACATGGTGGCGTTCCGGCACCGCTGGCCTCGCAGCATGGCACCGCCATGAATCAGACAGTAGACAGCCTGAATCAAGATGGCTTCCGTGTGATCGCGGTCGCGTACAAGCAATTGCCACCCCAACCAGCGGACAGCGCGGACGCATTCAGCAAGACGGATGAATCGGCACTCACATTGCTGGGTTACATCGCATTTCTTGATCCTCCGAAGGACAGTGCCTCCGAGGCCATCATTGCACTGCATCACTATGGGGTTAACGTAAAAGTCCTGAGTGGCGATAATGGCGCCGTGGTTCTCAACGTTTGCCGCCATGTCGGTCTGGCTGGCGACCATGTCGTACTCGGCAATGATATCGATGCGCTCGACGACGATGCTCTGGGTAATATTGCGGAACGATCCAGCATGTTTGCCAAGCTCAATCCCATGCAGAAAGCACGCGTGATCCGGTGCCTGCAAAAGCGCAACCATGTCGTCGGGTACCTGGGTGACGGCATCAACGATGGCGCCGCATTAAAAGCTGCTGATGTTGGCATATCCGTCGATAGTGCTGTTGATATCGCCAAGGAGTCTGCCGACATCATTCTCATGCGCAAAAGTCTGATCGTGCTGAAAGATGGCGTACTCGAAGGACGCAGGGTTTTCGGCAACATCACGAAGTACATCAAAATGAGTTCCAGCTCCAATTTTGGCAATATGCTGAGCGTACTGGGGGCCAGCGCCATGCTGCCATTTTTACCCATGGCGCCGATACAGATCTTGTTGAATAACCTTCTGTACGATGTCTCCCAGACGGCGATTGCAACCGACCACGTGGATCGCGACTATCTGAAGCAGCCACGGCGCTGGGAAATTACGGACATCGGTCGTTTCATGCTGACCCTGGGGCCAGTCAGCTCCCTGTTCGATTACCTGACTTTTGGCATACTCTGGTTCGTCTTCGGCGCTGCACATCAATCGGTGCTGTTTCAGACTGGCTGGTTCGTCGAATCTCTTCTGTCACAAACTCTGGTTGTGCATATCATCCGTACCGGCAAGATTCCATTTGCTCAAAGCAAGCCTAGCCTGCCCTTGCTGATGACGACTATCATGATAGTGCTGCTGGCATTGTGGTTGCCGACATCGCCTTTTTCAGATGCCTTGGGGCTGACTGCATTACCGCTCTTGCTGAATATCGCCATTTTGCTGATCGTGTCGTCCTATCTTCTTCTGACCCAGTTATTGAAATCCTGGCTCATGTCACGTTTCGGATTGAAATAACATGCGAGACAGATGTGATCGCATCGACAAAACATCTACCCTCGCGCATCAGAAGTATGATTGCCGGCCGCAGTCAAGGATTGGTTGCGTTGACTGAAATAGGTCCGGCCGATGCAAGTGCTGACAGCGGGAGACATACATGCTTGCGATGTACGCGTCTTGTCACTCAAACGTAAAATGTTGGCAAGGATCGAAACGATCAATGAAAAATGGACGGCAGCCCATGCCAAAAATTTACATCGCAATTGGCATGGGCTGCCATCATGCCGTTGGCACGCAACTATGGATGCGCATCAAAAATCATCTGGCTCATATGGCGCAGCAATGCATGCACTATTTCGAACTACGGGGCTTGGCCTGATGATTCGTTCCTTTCCGCGCAGCCTGATGTACGAGGTCGGAATCAACAGCATCCATAAAATGGAGCATGTTTTTGTTCCAGTCTGCATATCCTTTACTTGCCTGCTCCACCATACTCTGGAAGATCGGCATTCCCGGGAAATTTCCATTCGCCATACTCGTGTCATCGGTTTCTGATGCACTGCCATTCATGCTCGATATTTGTGTCGCCTGCTGCTGCGCCATTTTCAACATTTCTGCCTGAAGATCCAGCATGATTTTTGTCAGATGCTGCCCATAGGATGCGGCAATCTCGACATTTTTCTTGAATTGATTCATATCCAGCAGTGGAGAGATTGCATTCCCATCCATCTGCCTTATCTGCTCGGACTGCGCCGACCAGCTTGCACGTGCCTGCTTCAACACTTCAAGGTTCAAGGCTGCGATCTTGAATGCCGCATCGTATGCGTTGCCAGCGGCTGCCTTATACAAACCGAGTTCTGATTCAAACAGGTTTTTCAGGTTAGTGGGTGCCTTCGTTGTAGAAAACATGGGGGTGCTCCTTGGTGGGGTGCATCATCGAACATGCCCGATATGATGCGGATGTTTTTCAGACTGCTGTTCCGGTTTGAAAACAAGGTGGTTGATCGGCTTGGCTCCCGCTATTTTTAGCGCCTTTACAAACGGAGCATCCATCTTGACCAGATGCCACAGCAGCCATTGCGGCAACATGTTCAACACCTGCCGCGGCAGCTGGTAATCTCCATTCATCGCCTTTGCAAGAGCCTGATGCATAGCACCGAGCAGACCTGCATGCTGTTCACGATGCGCGCGTAACTCCGGATAATCCATACTCTCCATTAACTGTTCCTCAATCCGGAAATCCATCTCCAGCAGCTCCACCAAATGCGGCAAGCGCCTGACAAATTCAAAGTTGGGAACCTGCATCAAGCTCATGATTTCACGCATCAAGACCTTATGAGCCTTATCCATCTCGATAATGCCCAAGGATAGATTCGGTTGCGGAAAAATTTGTTCCATATCTCTCTCTCCTTGCATAAATCAAGTTTGAAATAGCGGCGTTCAACATTACGCCATGAACTGTCCGCCATTGACATCAAAAGTAGCGCCAGTAATGAAGCCAGACGCGTTGTCGGCCAGGAACACAACGAGCCGGGCAATATCGCTTCCTGTTCCCAAATGTCCCACCGGAATTCCTGTCACGATTTTTTCCAGCACTTCCTGCGGAATGGCGGAAACCATATCCGTATCGCAATAACCAGGCGCAATTGCATTAACAGTGATGTTCTTGCGCGCACTTTCAAGTGCAAGTGATTTGGTAAAGCCAAAAATACCTGCTTTCGCTGCAGCATAGTTGGCCTGTCCTATCTGTCCACGTTCACCATTCACCGAACTGATATTGATGATTCTTCCGAAATTTCGTTCACGCATACCTTCAATGACATTGCGGGACATATTAAAAACAGAACCGAGATTTGTATTGATGACTTCAATCCATTGCCCGGGTGTCATGTGATGCAAAACCGCGTCACGCGTTATCCCCGCATTGTTCACCAGTATGTCTATGGGACCAACATCCAGTTCAACCTGACGAATCCCTTCCTGACACTGCGCATAATCGGAAACATCCCAGCAAAAAACAGGAATAGATGTATTTTTTCTGAACTCCGCTGCGGTATCGGCATTGTGGTGATAAGTCACTGCTACAGCGTAACCAGCCGAACGCAAATAGATTGCGATTGCTGCACCCAAACCTCTGGTTCCACCACTAACCAATGCAGTCTTTTTCATGGGGAATCCAATTCAAAAACGGGTATGTTTTTCGTACAAACAAAATGTAGTGTGAAAGGGATGGCGGCATTTGATAAATATCAAACGTATGACAATTCGATCAATCAAAATATCCGGTAATTCATCAGTGGAAATAAAGTAAATCCACGCAAAATTGGTGACAAATATTTTATGCCCAACTATTTTCCGGATCAATTCCGGCTGAGCACATCCGCTGTAAAAAAATATAAATTACTTGATGATCGTGACCGGCAATTTGCTGTAAGCCAATACCTTCTGCGCCTCACTTCCCAGCATCAACTTGTCCAGGCCGGTTCGTCCATGCGAGGCCATGAAGATGGAATCGCAATGATATTTTGCGGCCGTCTTGATAATTTCCTCGCAGGCACTACTTCCTTCCGCCACATGGACTTCAGCATCCACACCCAACGACGCTGCCAGAGCAGAAATTTTTTCTACATTTTTCTCTGCCTGGTTTGTAATGGCATCGACGAACTCGCCACTGATGGCTTCCATGCCAGGCACAGGCAGGTAAGGATAGATTGTTGCAACCGATAAACCGACGATCTTGCTGCCATGCTCCTTTGCAAATTGCAATGTGGCTTGCACTGCCTTGTCCGACAATTTCGATCCATCGGTAGCGAGTAAAATTTTCTTGAACATGATGGTCTCCTCCAGAAATTCAGACCGTATCGATCTGGCGATACAGATGTATTCAGCGTCTGCAATCACAGTGCCTCGCCGATTAATTGCATAACTTCGTCAGTACAGATCCGATCTAAGTTTCCATGACAGAAAGCGGCTGCATGACAACCTCGCTCTGCTCTGCTCCGTTGCCAACGCTTGCGAACGCGTGCATGCATGGCTTGATCATCCAGCATCAATCTTCATTTTGGATGCACTACACCCGGTGGACACGAGTCATGTCAAAAACAGCAACAGTACCTTCTGTTGCCAGACCAGAATCTCCAGCTTGCACGATGCTCGTCATCGCGTTCCGCTCCCTTCTGCAGCGGGCACTTCGACACCGTAATAGCGAGCGAGATAATCGACGATGGCTGCCACATCATTCTTGTCGATGGGTGCATGGTAGACATTGATCATTTTGTTGACTTCACCTTCCCATCCCTTGTGATCCAGGAAGGGAGAGTTCATCCCTATGTAGTCCAGGCTATGGCAGGTAGCACAATTGTTCCTGACAATTTGCATGCCTTGCCCCTGTTTGAGCTGGATGATCGACTCATCTGCAGCATGCGCCAGGCAAATACCGAAAACCAGCAGCAGGAAGGGTGAATTTTTCATGATGATCTCTCCTCACACGACTTGCGGACGTACCCGGTGCGGCACATTGTTGTGATAGCCGGCAGGGTTCCATATCAGCACCGGACTTTGCGTTTCCCCTTTCTTGCCGACCGCACGCACCGCGATATCGTACTGACCGCGTTGTGCCGGTTGAAATGGAAATTGCCATTGCCGCCATGAGTAGTTGCCATAATCCCTGCCCATGCTGGCTGGCCGCCAGTTGCGGCCGCCGTCGATGGATACTTCCACTTTCGCAATGCCATGACCGCCGTCCCATGCCACACCGCGCACCGTCAGCGGCTGGCCGTAAGGAATCGATTGCCCATCCTGCAGATTGGTGATGAGTGAATTGACGACCAGCTCGGTAATCGGCGTGCTGGTCGCATTGGGCGTGTCCTGCGACTGGAAGCGGACCAGTCCGGGAAACTTTCCTGTTGGGATGCGATAGGCGGTTTTCATCCAGAAGCCGTCATATGCGCGGGGCAGCACAGTGATTTCGCTGATCTGCTTCATCCAGTAAGTGCCAGCCCATCCTGGAACGATGAGGCGCACCGGGAAACCGTTATGCATAGGCAGCGGCTCACCATTCATTTCGTATGCAAGTATGGTGTGCTCATCGAGCGCTTTCCAGATCGGCAGGCTCTTGATGAATTGCGGCGTCTGCGGAATGACACCGCGATCTTCACCGTGAAAGACAACTTCAATTGCATCGCTCCTGATCCGGGCGAGATGGAGAATATCTTTCAGGCGCGCACCGCGCCAGCGGGCATTACCCATTGCGCCATGTCCCCACTCGACACCGGCCACATGCGGGTCGGACAAGCCCCTGCGATTTCCTGCACACATGTTGACGGCGATCACTTCCACGGCAGGCAGGCGGCGCAGCTCGTCGTAACGCAATGCCATCTCGGTGCCGGCAGAGGGGCCCGCAATGCGCAAGCGCCAGTCATCCCGCGCAATTTCCGGAATGACGGACAGGTGCCAGCGGACGAAAAATTTCCCGTTGGGCGTAAACATGTCGCCCAGCCCCTCCACAGGCGTTTCATAGTTGGGCGGGCGGGATGTGCGCTTGATCAATGCTTGCTTGCCGGGAAGAATGGCAAGCATCGATTCATCGAGTGCACCCTGCGGCAAGCCGGCAGGTCCGAGCGACGTAATTGCCGACCATACAGATTTCGGCATCAACAGTCCGTTTCCGGCAAGCACAGCACTCCCTGCCATACCGAGAAAATTGCGTCTGTTTGTCATGATGTGCCCCCACAAAAAAGTTTTCCTTCGGAAAGAATTTTTTCATTGCCGACTGCGTTGGCGATCGTTTCAATATAGGCGGTCGCTGCAATATGTCCCGCCAACTTCACTGCCGTTTGACATGTATCAAGTAATGTCCAGGCAAAGATCCCCATGATGTGTTTTGGCTACCCGGCAACAGGCGCATGCATGACAGTCTCTTTTCAGATCGCGAACATGCGGATGACAGGCATAACGAACATCGACTGGATGAATATGGCAGACAGCTTTGATGTCGCAGCGCTGCGTCGTGCTGCTGCGCGCGTTTTTTCCCTCGGCCTCCTGTTCTCCGGATTATTGGGTGGCTTATCTGCCTATGCGGGAGTGGCGGTGGAAGAGTTACGCGCCGCGTATCTGCAACAGGTCGAACGACGCCTTGAACTGCCGCAGGATGAGACGCTGCGTTACGGCATGCTGGCCCTGGCAATGATGGATGATGCCGAAGTGGCGTTGACGGAGTCGCAGTATGTGGCGCTTGTCGACCGCAATCCCAATGTGCAGGCCATCTTCCTCTATTTCATTTCATACGATCATGCGTCCATTCTGATCGGTGCATCGCCGGTATCAACCGGCCGCATAGGTCAGTTCGATCACTTTGAAACGCCAACCGGCGTGTTTGAACATACGCCGGTCAATCCGGATTTTCGTGCCGAAGGTACAAGAAACAAACTCGGCATTCGTGGCTACGGCGTCGCCGGCATGCGTGTATTCGACTTCGGCTGGCAACAGGCGCGACGCGGATGGGGACAAGGCGGGATCGGCATCATGCGGCTGCAAATGCACGCGACCGATCCCGACGTCCTGGAATCGCGCCTCGGCAGTGTTCAGTCCAAGGGATGCATACGCATCCCCGCTACCCTGAATCGGCTGCTGGATCGCTACCGCGTACTCGATGCGGCTTATGAATCAATGCAAAGCGCCGGCCAGACGATGTGGGTATTGCCGTCGAACAGCACGCCCGTCAGCGGCCCCGGTCGTTATCTGATAGTGGTCGATACGATGCGTGCCCAACGTCCGGTGTGGGCCATACATGCAGCGCAACGATAACCGTACAGGAAAATGCCTGGGCAATCGCAGCCGATACTGACTGCAGTCATGAAAGGAGAATACTTTTATGTATCATCATATTCTGGTGCCGATTGATGGCAGCACGACCTCTGATCGTGCAGTGGCTGAAGCAGCCAAACTGGCAACACTCTGTTCTGCGAAAGTCAGGCTATTGCATATCGTGGACATGGGCGAGCATGTCCACGGCTATGAAACTCCCCAGGCCTACCTCAGCCAAACACGTCCGCAAGTTTTGGCGGCAGCCAAACAACTCCTGCAACAGACACGCACCGGGCTGCAGGCACAGGGCATTACCGTTGATACCGAATTGTGTGAAAGCAGCGGCACCCATGTATCCGACATCATTGTCGATCAGGCAGTGCAATGGGGCGCAGACCTGATCGTGCTCGGCACACATGGCCGGCGCGGCATTAATCGCATCCTGATGGGCAGTGACGCCGAGCGCGTTGCGCGAACCTCGCCATTGCCTGTATTGCTGATTAAACCGGCCAATCTGAAAAACCGGATTCATCCGAACGAAATGCACACCACCGCCAGCGATGATATGCAAGATGCAGTATAGAAAGCATGATTCCGGTAGAGATTTCCGCAAGACAAGCATTGTTCGCGTCGTGTGATTTTTATCTATCCATCCGGCTTTGATGTGTATCAATAATCTTTTTAAACGGATCGTTACATTGAAATCGAATAAGGGCGATTCATGTGCCTGATATTGGATCGCCATGGTTCGCATGGATTTTTCACTGTTGCTCTAACGACTGTACGGGAATAAAAAGATCATGAGTAATCAACTGCCCATTACCGCCGTCAACACGATGACGCTGACAACTCCGCTCATGTCCATAGGCAGCGAAGCGGGCGATCTTGCCGTACCGCTGCTGCAAGTACTGTTGAAACGCAAGAGCATACGGAACTTCAGCGACCGTCACCTGAGCCTTGAAACGCTGTCGCATTTGCTATGGTCAGCCTGCGGCATAAATCGACCGGAAGAAGCGCTACGTACCAATCCATCGGCGAGAAACTGGCAGGAGATCGATGTCTATGTCGCGATGGAACAGGGCCTGTATCTGTTTGATCCCCACACTTTCACCATGCACCTGTTGCAGGAAAGAGATATGCGTGCCGAAACCGGAATACAGGATTTCGTACCTCATGCGCCGGTGAATCTGATTTATGTGGCCGATCTCGCCAAAATGGAAGAAGGCTCGAGGGACGAGCAAGAATTCCTTGCTGCACTCGATACCGGTTTCATCAGCCAAAATGTTTATCTGTTTTGTGCGGCAGCAGGTTTGGCGACCGTAGTGCGGGGCTTGATAGATCGCCCTGTATTGACGAAAGCAATGAATTTACGGCCGGAGCAACGAATCATCGTGGCGCAATCTGTCGGCTATGCGGCAGATTGAAGCGAGCCTGTTGTCGATTTATGCAGAGAATCCTGCAATCTTGAACATGCATTCTGTGTCCTAGACGACAGTAAGTAATCAATCCGGTGCTGTTAATTTTCATTCAGGAAAACCCAACGCCACATTATCCTGCCTGCCAATGCGCGCATTACGATTACATGTAGATCCGGCAACTGCGCCTTGTCGCTGTGTAAATTGCGATCACTGTCACTTTCTTCGAAAGGCATCCGTATGCCGACCGATTTCGATGCCATTGAAAACAAGTCAGTTCCCACGCCAACTTCGACTGATATTGTAAAAGGCAAGTCGGAAGCGGCTGCCAAAAGCGAATCCACGCACAGGGTATCTGCGATTCGCGCCCAAAACGTAGGGAAATGGTTCGGTGAAGGCGATGCCCGCACCATGGCAGTCAATGGAGTAAGTTTTGATCTCTATTTTGGCGAGATGCTATTTATTGTCGGTCCTTCAGGCAGCGGCAAGACAACCTTGTTGAGCATCATTTCGGGAATACTGAAACCGAACGAAGGCAGTGTCATCGTCAAGGGCCAGGATCTCTGGCAACTGAGCAAGGACGATCTGGCCGATTTCAGATTGAACACGATAGGTTTCGTGTTCCAGGATTACCATCTGTTCCCGCGGCTGACCACTGCCGAGAACGTAGCGATTCCATTGATCCTCAAAAAAAATAAATGGGGCGATGCGATCACCGAAGCAAAAAAATATCTGGATATCGTTGGACTCAAGGAGCGCGTCGATATCGTTCCGGTAAAGCTCAGTGGCGGTGAGCAGCAACGTGTCGCCATTGCCAGAGCAATGGTCAGTCATCCATCGATTCTGATTCTCGATGAGCCAACGGCTTCACTGGACGGCGACACCGGAAGAAAAATACTGGCCTTCGTCCATGACCAGATACTGAATGAAAAAACCTGCATTCTGATTGTGACGCACGACACGCGCATCTTTGAATTTGCCGACCGCATCATGTACATGGAAGATGGAAAAATAACGGGCTTCGATAAGGCGGCGATATGAAGAAGAACCGCATTATTTTCATCGTCTCTGCACTTGGCTTGATTGCCGCGCTGGCGAGTGCATATCTGATGAATCGCGCGAACAAGGTGCAAGCGCCGCTATTTACTCCCTCAGTCAATCCTTATGCGGATGGAATTTTTGCGAATGGCATTGTGGAAAGCGCGCAATCAAATGGCTCCAACATCAATATCTACCCGGAGGTCGCCGCCACTGTCGTCAAGGTAGCTGTCAGCGAGGGCGATACAGTCGCGGCGGGACAAACGCTCATCGTGCTGGATGACACAGTGCAGCGACACATCGTCGAACAACAAAAGTCGCAGGCGGAAGCAACGCTCGCAGCCGTGGAAGAGTTGAAGGCGCAACCTCGCAAAGAAACATTAGCGACAGCCAAGGCGCAACTCGATTTCGCTGCAGCCAATGAAAAAACGGCCCAGGATCAATTTGACAAGCAGAAAAGCTCCTTCGATATTGATCCAAGATCTGTCAGTCGCGATGCATTGGACAATGCGGGAAATGCATACAGGGCTGCGCAAGCCAACCGCGAAGTTGCCAGAAGGCAGTACGAACTTGTACGGGCAGGCGCCTGGATCTACGACATACGCAATCTGCAAAAACAATACGACGCCTTGAGCAGCTCAGCGCAAGCGGCCGAGGTTTTGCTGGGTAAATACACAATCAAAGCGCCGGTGGATGGCGTCATCCTTGCGCTGAACACCTCCTCCGGAAATTACATTTCAAATCAGGGCGTCTACGATACCTATACGCAAGCAAACAAGCCTGTCATCACGATGGGCGACAAGCAGGACTACCTTAACGTCAGATGCTATATCGACGAGATATTGATCAATCGCCTTCCACCTCAAGGATCCATCAAGGCACAGATGTCGATTCGAGGAAGCGACATCCGCATTCCGCTGGAGTTCGTGCGCATTCAGCCCTACGTCTCTCCCAAGATTGCCCTGTCGAATCAACGGCAGGAAAAAGTTGATTTACGCGTCTTGCCCGTCATCTTCAGATTCTCAAAAACTGCGGAGATGAAGATTTATCCCGGCCAACTGGTTGATGTCTATGTCGGCCACAATTAATCCATGTCGTTACCTGATCGTTGTGACGCTTATTCAACTGATCAGTGCGTGTACCGTGGGACCTGACTATATTCGTCAGCCGCCCCCTACTGAGACTGCCTATACAAAAAAAGATCCGATCGTCACGACCGCCGATAACAATGGAAACGCGCAGCGCTTCCATACGGATGCAGCAATTTCAGCCGATTGGTGGAACCTGTTTCATTCGGCGGATCTTGGCGAAGCAGTCGATCGCAGCTTGCGCAACAATGCCAGCCTTCAGGCCGCACAAGCGAGCCTGAAAGAAAGTCAGCATAACCTGCAAGCCGGCTACGGCGTATTTTTCCCGCAGATTGGCGGCAGCTTTTCGGCAACCCGGCAATTGCCCTCTGCATTCCGTTTCGGAAGCGCGAGCCCTGTCGGCATTTTCAATCTGTTTACCTTGGGTGCTGCCATCAGCTATACGCTGGATATATTCGGCGGAGAACGCCGCATGGTAGAAGCGCTGGGGGCGCAGGCTGATTACCAAAAATATGTAGCGCTGGCGACTTACCTGACGCTATCCGGCAATGTCGTCAACACGGCGATTGCCCGGGCTGCCTATCATGCGCAATACGAAGCGACTCAGCAACTTATCCTGCGCCAGCAAGAACAGCTTGCCGTTGCCGAGAATCAGGCCGCGCATGGCATAGCACCGTATGCGACAGTGCTGAGTCTGCGCAGCCTGCTGGCCAGTTCCCAGGCCGCACTGGCGGTAGTCGCGCAAAAGCGCGATCAGGCAGATCACCTGCTGGCCAATCTGCAAGGCACTACCGCAAGCGGGACATACACTTCATCATTTGATCTCGCTCAACTGGAACTGCCGCAGGATTTGCCTTTAACCCTGCCCTCCGAACTGGTCAGGCAGCGGCCGGACGTTCTGGCCGCAGAAGCGCAACTGCATGTTGCAAGTGCCGGGGTCGGCGTTGCGACAGCCGCGCTATTTCCGAGTTTCAGCCTTGGCGCGAACTATGCCCTCGGCAACACAAAGCTAGGTAACCTGAGCGACTCGTCGAGCAAATTCTGGAGTGTCGGCTCCGGTGTGGATGTACCGATATTTCAGGGCGGAACAGCATGGCATAAACGCCGCGCTGCGCAGGATGCTTATCAACAGGCGCTTGCCAATTATCGTCAAACCGTTCTGTCAGCCTTTCAACAAGTCGCGGATGTTCTTACCGCTATCGAGCACGATGCGCAAGCGGTGAAAGCACAGGCGGAATCACTTGGTGCTGCAGAACAAACGCTGAAGCTGATCGAAGTGAATTATCGTGCCGGACTAGTCTCTTATCTCGACGTCCTGGCCGCCAATACTCAGTTTTACCAATCGAAGATCGCTTACCTGCAGGCATTAGGACTGCGCTACCAGGATACTACTGCCCTGTTTGTTGCATTGGGGGGTGGATGGTGGAACAAGCCGCCGTCATTCTTCGAACAGAAATCATCGGCAAGGGATGAGGGGAAATAAGATGAGCGGCATATTACTAATCGCCTACAAACTTCTTACCAATGACAAGGGCAAGTTTTTCTCGCTTCTGATCGGGATAACTTTCGCGGTCTTTCTGATGGTGCAAATGACTTCCATTTTTGCCGGCATCCTGAATCGATCTTCCGCAACGGTCGCCAATATCGGCGCAGATGTCTGGATCATGGATCCCGCAGTCAATACCGTCGCCAATACCATTCCATTGCCGGATTATGTACTTGACGCTGTACGCAGCATGCCAGGTATACGTTATGCCGTGCCGCTCTATTCAGGCGGCGCCCTGGTCAAATTATCCAGCGGCGCTTACCAAGCCGTTTCAATATTGGGTCTGGATGACACCAGTCTGTTTGGACGCCCTGAACTGGAACAAGGAAACATACGAGACATTTATGCAGAAAATGGATTTATCGTCGTCAAAGATTCTGAATATCAGAAACTCGATTCGCCCAAAATAGGCACTGAATTTGAAGTAAACGACCATCGCGGCGTCATCGTGGGCATTGCGAAAGTCAGCTCAGGAGGACTGTTTGGCGTACCGACGCTTTATACTACATATAGCAGAGCTGTCCAGTATTTGCCAAGCACGCGTTATACATCCTCTTATATATTGCTTCAATTGAAGACCCGCGATGCAATGCCGGCAATCAGAAAAGAAGTCGCCAAAATGGGCTATCTCGCATTGACCAAAGAGGATTTCGTACAGAGGATCAGCGACTTCTATACGTATAGAACAGGGATAGGCACCAATATTCTCCTGATGACGGTCATGAGCTTCATCGTGGGACTGGCGATTTCCGGTCAGACCTTCTACTCCTTTACTTTGGAAAACCTGGAAAAATTCGGCGCCCTGAAGGCAATAGGCGCCAAGAGTCGCGAACTGGTTTCCATGATTCTTTTTCAGGCCACCTTCACGGCATTGACCGGCTATGGCCTGGGTGTTGGACTGTGTGCCCTTCTCATCTTCATCGCCCAACACTTGTTGCCAGACTACGCGTCGCTGATCACCTTCGGCAATCTCGGATTGGCGTTCGCGATGGTGGTATTGATCGCTGCCGTTTCAAGCTACATCAGCATACGTAAAGTACTGCGCATCGAACCTTTCGATATTTTCAGGGGATAAAGCTGTGACTCACCTGACGATGGTTGGATACAAACGGGCGCTCAGTGTCACCATTCCGGCGAGCGCTACAGATAACACTAGAAAATACAGCCCCAGCCCAATATGTGGCGTCAGGGAGTAGCCCGGCAACAAGAGCACTCTCAACGCATCAACCTGATAAGTCAGTGGATTGATATGGGAAATGATCTGCAGGCTGGGCGGCATCATCGATGTCGGATAGATCGCGTTGCTGGCAAAGAATAAGGGCATCGTAAGAAGCTGCCCTACTCCCATGAAACGTTCCCTCGTTTTGACCAGGCATGCAACGATCAGCGAAAAACTGGAAAACAATCCCGCTGACAACAAGACGCACATCACCAGCCCGCCCAGGGAGATGATATCCAGCTTCATTTTGACTCCCAGTATCGCCGCCAGAATCAGTACGACAACGACTTGAATGAGCGCACGAGCGCCACCTCCCAATGCCTTACCCAACACCAGGCAAGACCTGGGAGTCGGACTGGCAAGAAACTTGTGGATGATGCCAAGATCGCGTTCCCATATGATGGAAATTCCGTTAAAGATCGCAATGAACAAGACGCTTTGCGCCAGGATTCCAGGCATCAGAAAATCCAGATAGGGGAAACCGGCGGTATCGATCACGTGGGCATGGCTCATTACCTGCCCGAAGATAAGGAGCCAGAGCGCCGGCTGCACTGCCCGCGTCAACAATTCTGTCGGATCGTGCAACAGCTTGCGTATTTCCATCTCAGTGATTGCCCATGTTTTGGCAAAAAAGGAAGTGACTCTGTAAGTCACACTGGACGTATCAATAACAGCATTCTCAGCCGAGTCGGTGGCTGGCAAGGCGTGTTTGAGAGGTTTCATCATATGCTCCCCGCATCGAGGTTTCATCTTGCGTGTAATACTCAAACGCCTCTTCGAAATTCGCATTCGGACCAACTGATGCACTTAATTCTGCGGGTGTGCCGATTGCGGTGATTTTTCCCCGGTTCATGATCGCAACACGATTGCACAAACGTTCTGCCTCTTCCAGATAGTGAGTAGTCAGAAAAATGGCGCTGCCGAACTGAGCCTGCAGTTTCTCCAGCTGCTCCCATACTGAAATACGCGCGACAGGATCGAGGCCGACAGTAGGTTCATCAAGGAACAATACGCGAGGATGATGCAGCGTGGACTGGGCAATTTCCAGGCGGCGGATCATTCCGCCGGAGTATGTCTTCACCAGATTCCGGCTTACTGCGCTGAGACTCATAAACGCTAATGCATCACGAATGCGCACTTTGCGTTCAGCACGGGGAATATCGTACAGTTTGGCAAATATGCTCAGATTTTCGTAGCCGGTAAGATCTCCATCGGCAGACAGTGCCTGCGGTACATAGCCAATGATGCGCCTCACTCGAGCGGCGTTCTGAACCACATCAAATCCGCCAACCTTTGCATGCCCGGAACTAGGCTCAAGGAGCGTTGCTAGCATCTTGATGACGGTCGTCTTGCCTGCGCCATTACGCCCGAGAAGGCCGAAAACCTCTCCGGGTGGAATGGACATATTGATTGAGTCGACCGCAATAAAATCGCCGAAGCGGCGGCTCAAGTCCTGCATTTCGATAATGGGCTGTAACATCGCGAGTGAAGAAAATCAGCATCAAAGCAAAGCGTAAATATGTCGTTGCCAATCACAAGCGCCATCTGAAAAAATAGAAGCCGCATGTTGCATGCACTAGACATGCACAGGTACGGAACCTTCATTTGGTGCGGCATGATGATCGAAGGACAAGTGACCAGAAGTTTTCAATAGATTCTTCGCCTGTAAAACGTCCTCGGCACTGCCATGCACGATCAGCATGAAGTGATCCGCTTTCAAGGAAGTCTCATATCGCAGCACAGAGTTCCTGGGAATGCCGATAGCAGTCAAGGCGCCGACCAAGGCACTTGATCCACCAACCAATGCAGCACCTTCCAATCCGCTGAAAATCATCGCTGCCAGCGGGCCAAGGACGACGACGTGGCCAACAACGGGGATGAAAAGAAGTGCCGATCCAAAGAGTATGCCAATGAGCCCGCCCCAAAAAGCACCCAGCTTCCCGAATATCCTGGCGCGATCGCCGGCGTTGAGGAAGCCGACAACATGCTCCTCCAGTCGGTAGTCACGTCCGATGATCGATATTTTTTTCATGTCAAATCCGGCTAGCTGAAGCGCTTTGACTGCATTTTCAGCTTCGCTATGAAGAGCATAGGTAGCGATTGCAAGATCGGTATCGAGTGTTTCCATAACGAACTCCTGTCAGGTGATTTTGTGGAGTCCAATGCTGATCTCATCCGCATCGGGTGATTTGATATATATCAATCAGAGCGGGATGATTGCTTCCTCAAGTGCATGGCTGCGCCTGGACGATGCCGTACAGAAATGCAGGCATCGTATCCAATCTACACAGACCACTGTCGCATTTGACATGGATCAATGGCACATCTGTTTACGCGTCTATTCTTGATTAGATGATGAGTTTTCATCGTCTTTGCGATAGTGCGGCAAATTTTGTTATTGCTGCCTATTCTTGAATGTCATCGATAAAAAGTGAGGTCAATCATGGCTGGAAATTTGATGCGTTTTTCTCCATTCAACAATATTGCACGCTTCGAGCCGCTCAGGGAATTCGAAGATATGTTTCGGGAGCTACGTCTGGCACCTGCCGTGCAGGCATTTGAGGCCGCGCAAACCATGAAAATGGATGTGTCTGAAACAGAGAAGGCCTACACCGTGAAGGTGGAAATTCCTGGCATGAAGAAAGACGATATAAAAATTGACGTTAATGGCAATCAAGTTTCTATTTCTGCGGAGACATCCCAGACCAAGGAACAAAAGGATGGCGAAACAGTAGTGCGCAGCGAACGCTTTTCCGGACGACTGTATCGGGATTTTTCATTGAGCCATGAAATCGATGCGGACCATGCTCTTGCCAAATACCAGGACGGCATTCTTGAACTAACGCTCCCCAAAAAAACACGCAGCGGAGCAAAACTATTGACGATCAGTTGAGCATCTTTGGCATGACACGATTGCAGAGCGATCAACGGGGGAGTCATCCCCCGGCTCCTCATGCAAGAAATGTACTCGCCTGATGGAATGAACATGGAAGTACTTCACTCGTACTCGCTGGCAATCTGTTTTGCATTGGCTGCGAGCTGAGATTGAAGTGAGGGAAATCTTCCCATAGCAGAGAGGGCCGCATGATGGCAGATCTTACCGAGCGACAATTGATTCACTTGCAAGAACTTCTCGACACTCAGGAAATTTCAGCGCGCATCAGGGCTAGAGTGGCTATTCCCGAAGAATCAGATGATTGCGAGCCTACCGATGTTGATGATGCCATGATAAAAATGGAACTCGTTGAGTTAGCCGATATAGAAGCCGCCCATCGTCGCATAGACAATCATCAGTATGGTCTTTGTATCGACTGCGGATGCACTATCGATTACGCCAGGCTCCAGGCTTCCCCAACCGCCAAGCGATGCACACAGTGCCAGCGCCTTCACGAGCAACGCCATCACTAAATCCTTCGTTGCTGAATGATGTGTTTTCCCCTTGCATTCATGTTGCAATGCTGGCCAGGTAACGAGCGTTGATTCAATCGTGAAGGGAGCACCGGATGCTTATTCACAATACAGATGTGGCGACCATTTTTAATCAGATTGCTGATTTGCTCGAAATAAAGGGAGATAACCCGTTTCGCATCCGTGCCTATCGCAATGCCGCAAGAACGCTGAATACCCTCGCATTCAGCGTTCAGACCATGGTGAAGGAAAAACGCAATCTGACGGATTTGCCTGGCATCGGTATTGATTTGGCAGGCAAAATCGTCGAGATAGTTACAACCGGAACATGTGCCCTGCGCGAACAGTTGCATCGCGAGTTACCGTCGTCAATCCATGAACTGCTGAACTTGCCGGGACTGGGCCCCAAGCGTGTCAAAGCGCTTTACCAGGAACGCAATATTCAAACACTGGATCAGCTATATAGCTCTGCCTGCAATGGTCAGATCAGGAATGTTCCTGGCTTTGGCATACGCACCGAGCAACGCATACTCGAAGCGATCAGAGCGCAACAATCTAAGAAGAAACGCTACCGGCTGGATCTGGCCGAAACCATAGCCGGATCACTCCTGAAGTATTTCCAGGCGTCGCCGCATGTCAGAAAGATCGACATAGCAGGCAGTTTTCGGCGCCGGCAGGAAACGGTCGGCGACCTGGATATTCTGATCAGTTCATCCCACCCTGACTCGGTGATTCAACATTTCATCAAATTTGAAGAAATCGTGCAGGTCCTGGCACAAGGAAAAACCCGCGCCAGCGTTGTGCTGCGACAGGGCATGCAAGTGGATTTGCGGGTAGTCGCCAATGTTAGTTTTGGCGCAGCACTTTATTACTCCACCGGTTCCAAAGCGCACAATATCGCAGTGCGAACATTGGCCCAGAAACGCGGATTAAAGATAAACGAATATGGCGTGTTTTCCGGTGCGCAGCGTATTGCAGGCGAAACGGAACTTACCGTGTTCCAGTCGGTTGGTTTGCCTTATATCGAGCCGGAGCTGCGTGAAAATCGCGGCGAACTTGCCGCTGCTCAGGCAGGAACATTGCCGCAACTGATACGCTTGACAGATCTGGCCGGCGACTTGCATGCACACACCAAGGCATCGGATGGACAGCACAGCTTGCGTGAGATGGCGATGGAAGCAAAAAATCGCGGCTTGTCTTACCTCGCCATTACCGATCATTCAAGCAGCTTGACTATTACTCATGGCTTGGATGCCCAGGGCCTGATAAAGCAGATGAATGAAATCGATGCATTGAATGCTGAACTGGACATCAAGATCTTGAAGGGCTGTGAAGTTGAAATCAATGAGGATGGCACGCTCGATTTGCCAGACGACATACTTGAGCGCCTGGATATTGTCGTCGGCGCAGTTCACAGCAAATTCGGATTATCCAGAGAACGTCAAACCATGCGTATCATGCGAGCGATGGATCACCCTTGTTTCACGCTACTCGCTCACCCCTCCGGGCGTTTGATTCTGGAGCGGGAGCCATATGACGTTGATATGCATCAGATCATTCTTCATGCCCGGCAGCGCGGCTGTTTTCTGGAATTGAACGCGCAACCAAGTCGCCTGGATCTGAGCGATACCTACTGCATGATGGCAAGGAGCGAAGGCGTTTTGATCAGTGTAAATTCAGATGCCCACAGCATTTTCGATTTTGACAATCTCCGCTTCGGAATCGGCCAGGCCAGGAGAGGATGGCTGGAAAAGGATGACGTGCTGAACACCCTGTCGATCGATCAGCTTCTTGCTGCCATTGCCCGCACAAGATGTCATCGCTAACTCCAGCGTGAGTTGGTTCGCTGTCATTTGATGCTGCAGCATCAGACTGGACTGCTGCGGCAAGGAAGCACATATCGCGTGGTCGATCATTTTTCCGCGTCAGATTGCGCGCCGCCGCCAGATATCCACTCCTCGAGGCACGTCCGCGAAAAATACGCCCGTGAGATTCAACAATTTTGATACAGATCAAGCTGCAACGGTTTTTCTACTCCTAGCATGACTAAATGGGAGTGCAGGCTTATCGACTCTCCCATATCAGAGGAAAATAAAGGTCGCACCCATCCTTCTGATCAATAACCCAGCAATGGCTTACGACTCAACTTTTGAAAGACATATCATGCAAACTGGTACTGTAAAGTGGTTCAATGACAGCAAGGGATTCGGATTTATCACTCCGGATAGTGGCGGTGAAGATTTGTTTGCGCATTTCTCGGCGATTACGATGGAAGGCTTCAAGACTCTGAAGGAAGGACAAAAAGTCAGTTTCGAGGTCACCCAGGGGCCCAAAGGCAAGCAAGCATCGAATATCAAGAATGCGTAGAGGGACGAGAACACATTTCATGCACTACCATGAAATGTGTTCTTGGCTACGCGACACAATGCATCTGCCTTTCAGGCAAGACTCGCTCACACTTGCAGATGGTGAGAATTTTTCTATTTACCATCTTCCAGAAACAGACTCGCAATATCCTCTCAAGTAGAGCGTGCCGTAAAACCACAAACAATCATTGCGCTTCACTGATCTGAAGCACTGCAGTACCCCTCAGCCTCCCCGACCTCAAATCGGACAATGCCTGATTTGCCTCTTCCAGGGGATAAGGTACAACATGCATGCGCAATGGGATCTTGGATACCAATGTGAAGAAATCCTGTCCGTCTCGACGCGTCAGATTGGCGACTGAGCAAATCCGCCGTTCCCCCAAAGAAGCGCGTACGGAAATGCTGGAATATCGCTCATATGGATACCGGCACAGATGACGGCGCCACCTTTATGTACATGGCGCAGGGCTTGCGGCACGAGCTCTCCTGCAGGGGCAAACAGCAAGGCCGCATCCAGCGGAGATGGCGGTTCCTCATCACTGGATCCAGCCCAGACAACGCCGCAATCATAGGCAAGCTGCTGCGCTGCTTGATCGCCAGGGCGCGTGAAGCCATAGACGGTTCGTCCCTGATGGCAAGCGATTTGCGTGATGATCTGCGCCGCTGCTCCAAAGCCGTAAACGCCGATGCGCTTCGCCCCTGCTGCCATTCTCAATGCCCGATAGCCGATAAGCCCGGCGCATAACAATGGGGCTGCTTCAAGGTTGGAATACATCCCTGGCATGGGAAAGCAGTATTGGCTGTCAGCCGCTACGTACTCCGCATATCCGCCATTGATCGTGCATCCCGTGAAAGACGCGTGATCGCAAAGATTTTCTTGTCCAGCGACACAATATGAACACTGGCCGCAGGTATGCCCAAGCCAGGGCACACCTGCGCGATCACCGATGCGGAAGCTCTGAACCGCCGATCCTGTTGCGACTATCGTGCCGACTATTTCATGCCCGGGTATGATCGGAAATACGGCATTGGGCAACTCTGCATCCAGCAGATGCAGATCTGTTCTGCAAACACCGCAGGTATGTACCCTGATCAACAGATCATTGGCCCCTGCAACAGGTTTTTCAACCGACCGTAACTGCAATGCTTCACCGGCAGCAGATAAAACCATTGCTTTCATCTTCTCTTGCATCTCGCACCCCTTCAAGCTTTCCAGCGCATGCATGCAAGGATGGAGCTGATGCAGTTGCCAGTGCCTGATGCATCAGCTCGACAGTAATATGCGTTGCATCGATTGATGGATTCCAAGACGGGTCTTCAATGATTTTTTTCACTTCAATGTCGGTACGTATCGTCTCCTCCAGAAAAGATGGTTTTTCAAAGAAGAAAATTACCTGCCCCCTTGAACCTCATTTATCCAGAAGAAAAGAGATTTTTGCATTGATGCGGTAATGGGTAATCTTGTCCTTGTCGACACTTGCCTCCATCTCCTTGATATAAATCGACTTGATGTTATGGACGGTCTTGGCAGCTGTTTTTACCGCCATCTGCGCCGCATCTTCCCAGCTCTTGTCTGACTCTGCCAACACCTCAATCACTTTAAGTAAGCTCATTGCCATCTCCTGGTTCAGGGTTAAGGCATTTGAAACTACGCTTGTACCTGCGCTAATCCTTGATATATATCAAACATCAGGGAAGCTTTACAGATTTGACGCGGCCTGTGATGAAAGCCGGTTTTTTCGTAATTGATTTGTCCAGGCGGATATTTCAACGGAACGGTGCAGATCCCTGTGGCCATGCCTTGCATGAAAGCAAGGCAATGCGTGGAGAATTGCTTGATGCTGCATGCAGCCAGGCTGCGTGTAACTGCGTTGCAGGTCTGCAGCGCAGTGTATTACTGGGAGCGACGTTTGCAGAAAATGGGAACAGAAGTGCACTTGATCAATTTGCCTGCACTCTTTTGCAATCTGTTAACTCATGCAGTTATCAATACATTTCCAGGCAGCACTGCTGCCTGAGTAAATTAATTTATATAAGCAATGGTTTTATTCAGGTATTACTCTGCGCGCGACCATGTAAGCATGCGCTCTACATAACGCGCGATCAAATCGATTTCCAGATTGACCTTGCTGCCGGTCTGCAAATGCTTGAGCGTGGTGACTTGCACCGTGTGCGGAATCAGGTTGACAGAAAATTCGCATGCATCCGCACCGTCTGCAACGGTGTTGACCGTGAGCGACACGCCGTTGATGACGATGGAGCCTTTGACAGCGATGAATTTCGCCAGCTCTTTCGGCGCCTTGACTACCAGCAGCCAGGACTCGCCCACCGGTTCGAATTTTTGCACCGTGCCCAGGCCATCGACATGGCCGGATACCAGATGCCCGCCCAGGCGCTCGGACAAGGTCACCGCCTTTTCCAGATTGACTTCGCCGATTGCATCCAGACCGGTAGTGCAATTCAGGCTTTCGCGCGACACGTCGACCTCGAATGTGCTCTCCGTTTTTGCCACCACTGTCATGCAGGCGCCATTCAGGGTGATTGAATCGCCCAGCGCGACATCGGCCAGCGGCAAGCCGCCGGCATCCACCGTCAGGCGATGCCCGGCAGCCTGGTCGCCGAGTGGGGAAATTGCAGTGATTTTGCCGACAGCGGCGACGATTCCAGTAAACATGATGAGCAGATAAGTTAGATGAAACGGGCAAGGATACGCAAATCGGCACCGATCTGCTTGACCTCATGAAAAGTCATATTTTTTTTCTGTTCCAGCGACTCCAGCACCGGCAGATTGAACATGCGTTGTGCATCGCCCAGCAAAGTCGGCGCAAGATAAACCAGCAACTCATCGACGCAGTCTTCGCGTATCAATGAACCGTTGAGCTTGAAACCGGCTTCCACATGCAGTTCGTTGATCTGGCGCCGTCCCAGCTCCAGCATCAGCGCCGGCAAATCGACCTTGCCGTCCGCATTCGGCAAAACAATGATTTCATTGCCGAGATCGCGCAGGATTTTTTCCCTGGCCGGATGAGCTTGTGCAGCAACGATCCAGGTACCGCCACCGCTCAATACGCGCGCATGCGGGCTGATCTGCAGCTGGCTGTCGATGACTATGCGTTGCGGCTGGCGCGGTATGTCGATGGCGCGTACAGTCAGTTGCGGATCGTCTTCCCTCACCGTACCTATGCCGGTCAGGATGGCGCACGCACGTGCACGCCAGACATGCCCATCGGCACGCGCTTCATCGCCGGTAATCCACTGGCTGATTCCATTGTGCAAAGCAGTCATGCCGTCCAGGCTGGCAGCGGATTTCATCCGCACCCATGGCTTGCCGTGCTGCATGCGCGACAGGAAACCGATATTGATTTCGCGCGCTTCTGCTTCCAGTACGCCGCACGCAACCTCAATCCCTGCCGCTTCCAGCCGCGCCAAGCCCTGTCCGGCAACCAGCGGATTCGGATCGGCAATCGCGGCCACTACACGCGCCACGCGCGCACGGATCAGTGCATCGGCACAGGGCGGCGTGCGGCCATGATGGCTGCATGGTTCCAGCGTCACGTAGACAGTGGATCCCGCCACATCGTAGCCTTTGTTCGCCGCATCATTGAGCGCCTGCACTTCCGCATGCGCATGCCCGGCCGGCTGCGTATAACCGCTGCCTATGACCTGATTTTCCTTGACGATGACGCAGCCCACGCGCGGATTGGGCGCAGTCGTGAACATGCCTCTGGCTGCCAGTTCCAACGCAAGGCGTATGCCCTGCACATCGCTATGTATTTCCACAAGAGTCTTTGCTTAGGAAGATGAATCGGTATCGCTCCGGAATATTTCCGGCTTGTTTGTTCAGCAGCTTGCCGCTTCCTTCTGCGGATTGCATACGCGCGCACGTCCAAGAAAATTGATCACGACCTTGCGCGATTGCGATCCCGACTCAAGCAGCCAGTTTCCTGCCTGCGAGGTCTGGCTGTTCGCGTTGGTACGCGTGCGTCCGCTGCCGTTGTATGCAATATATTGTACTTTCGAATCGGTGAAGCTGGGCGTGATCCGCACATCCTCATTCAATGCGCCGTGAGAATAGATGACGGTTTCATTCGGATCCGGCCGCTGGTCATTATCTTCATCGATGAAAATTACCCAGCCTTTGCTCCATTTCGTGCCGTCCCCGGCCGGCACCAGATCCACCCTCCGGCCGCGATGTATGGCTTCCGAACGTGCCAGATGAACGCTCATCAACAAGGCATTCGCCGCCGTCGTCAAACGCTGGTTTTGTGTCATGGTGCGAAAACCCGGGATGCCAAGCCCGAGCAAGATACCAACGATCAGCAAGATCACCATAGCTTCGACCATGGAAAATCCGCTGCCATGCGCATGCGTGGAGGGAACTGAAATCATGGCCAGCAACGATCCGCGCCGGCAGATTCCTCGCCGCTACTATTCAGGCTCAGCGCCCCGCACACCGGATCGCGATAAGACGCATTCACCTTGCCGGTACCGGGCTGCGCAATCAACACGACGCAGTCGCGTATCGTCTTGCCGCTACAGGCTTGTGCGCTGATTTCATAGAAGCTTGCTTTTGCATTGGCGCCGGAAAACCAGCTGAATTTTTTTGCTTCCGCATCAGTGGAAGCAGATGAAAACGCCAGATACGTCGTGTGCAGCGAGTAATAGCGTTCCTGTTGCTGCATGCCCTTCATCAACGCGGCGCGCCCTTCGGAGCGCCGTGCTTTCAACACTGACTCCTGATAAGACGGGATGGCAACCGCCGCCAGAATCGCGGCAATGATCAGTACGACCATCAATTCAATCATCGTGAAACCATGTGCAAGCCTGTATCGCATATCTGCTCCTATTTCCTGTTGCCGGATGCACGCAGCTCCAGCCAGTTCACCAGTTCGCGCCAGCTCAGGCGGCCTGCGCTTGTAAAATAGTCAACCGTGTTTTTCTGCCCGGGCTGTGCAGCTTCCTCAGTGTTTTCTGCTGCCGGATCAAGCAGCCCCAGTTTTTTCTTCACGCGACGTTTGCCGCTTGCATCGCGTGCGGGCGCTTGCTCCGCCATGGTCGCCATCAGCAGGGGGGGATACAGCGCTCCGGCAGGAGTCAAATAAGGGACGGGATTTACATAGGCCGACAAGCCTGTCAGCGCGTTCAGCATGTAGGAGCGCCCGCTCCCTTGCCGGCAAGGCTCGTCGGCAGGAAGGTAGGTGTTGAAAAACAGATTGCCATCTGCGATGTGCGCACTGGCGATGCTGCGCTCACCGCTCTTGTGCGCATCGGGGAAATCGACATACCAGCCTTTCTCCATCACACCTGGTGCACCGTAACGCACAGCGCTGCCGCTGATTTCCAGCGCGTTGCCGCCGGCATTGGTTGCCGCCAGCTTTCTCTCCGTGAGCTGGCTGCGCATCACCGTCTTGCTGTCCAGAACATCGAGGATGGCGTAAAAGGACTGGCTTTTGAAACGGCTCCTATCCAGATCACTATCTTCCAGAAATTTCCCCGTACCGAACAAGACCAGATACGCGTCGTCAGCGGCAAAAACTACCTGGACTTTCTGCGTAATCGGCTGCCGGTTCCGCTGTGCATCGCTGGCGGCAAACAATGG
Source organism: Herminiimonas arsenicoxydans (assembly GCA_000026125.1). Lineage (GTDB taxonomy): Bacteria > Pseudomonadota > Gammaproteobacteria > Burkholderiales > Burkholderiaceae_D > Oxalicibacterium > Oxalicibacterium arsenicoxydans. The sequence continues at coordinate 2,350,721 of CU207211.1, forward strand.
CTTGAGCGGAACAGCACCCATCGCGTTCGACCAGGGCGCATTGCCGGAAAAATTGAAGCGCCAGAGATTGCCCTGCAAATCGCCGGCATAGACATGGCTCACCGCACCGTCGGCAGCAAGAACCGCCGAGGGAGCCATCATGCCATTGGCCATATCCTTGTCACTGATTGGAACAAGGAACTTGAAATAGTTGACGCCGGCTAGCCATTTATCCGCTCCGGGTTTATCCAGTGCCAGCAGAAACAGTGCGCCGGATGCCTGTGCGTTGAATTTTCCGGCGCCATCGTCGCGGTAGTTATTCAAGCCACTGGCCACCACCGCAAAATAGCGGTAAATCGATACGCCCTTGCTGACGCCTACCTTGAGTTTTGCTATCAGCGGAGCACCCAGAACATGGCCGATATCTGCATCATCTGCATCGGTAAATTCCCACAGCGCACCCAGGCCGCGCTCGAACTGTTCCGGCTGCGTCACATCCAGTGCAAAAACACCTTGCGCACTGCCGCCCATGCCGGCAACAAGCACACTCTTCCATTGCTGGCCGAGGCGTGCTTCCGCAACCGCAGGCGCGCCGTCCACATAAGGACGGTAGACGTAATCGACGGCCGTCAATTGCGCCAGGCGATGCAACAGGGCTTGCGGAATATAGGCAAACAATTCTTCACCGGTATCGGCAGCGAACGCATGCAGCATGCCATCGGCAGCGCCGACATAGACGACGGGACGCCGCGTCTTGACGGCATCGTAAAACGCCTGGTAATCCGGCCCTCGCACAGCGGCATCGGGAGCACCGACGAATAGCGGCGCAGCATGCACAATCGCGCCCAGCAGGCGATCCCGTGCGCGAAAAATACCATCCGCCTGCCCCAGTTCGTACCGGCGTCCGCCACGCAGATAATCCAGACGCTTTGCTCCAAGCTGGTCGTCAATGCCTTTGTATGTATGCAGCATGGTTTGCTGTGCAGCGGACAATTCGCCCCAGAGAAACGGCATCGTGCGCAGCCTTTGATCTGCTGCCAATCCTGCCGTATAGATGCGCCTCAGATTGGGAGCCGGCTGCGCTGAAGACGACGTACCCGTCAATATGTCTGCTGCATCCCAATCGGCGCTAGACGCTTTGCGGATGGCGCCGTCTGCGCCGTCAAACCCCAACCGGAATTTTTTCAGGCTGCCGCTCCCGCTTGCTGCATTGTATGCAGCCTGATACAGGTAAATGCCCGCACCGGAAATGCTCGTTGCCGATACGGCAGCGCCGGACGCTGTCAGGGTTCCCGCTCCTTGCGTAACGCAGGATATCGTCATCGGGTCGGTTTCCAGCGCGACTTCCGGTACGGCGGCGCTGGCGCAATACGAGAGGGCCGCCAGCAGAATCGGTACCAGCGTCATGCTGAACCGGTATCCGCTGTGTCTGCGCATGCGTAAGGAGCGCATCAATGGGCTTTGCGATAAACCGTTTGCAAGACAACTTGCGTCGTCTCGCGCGTACCGAAACCGATGGCGGTAATCCGGTAAAAATAGCTGAGTACATCGCTGCGCTCACCCGGCTTGCGGTACAGCATCAATTCAACGATATAACGCGGCGCCCTGCCCGGCAGGGAACCGTTCGCCGTGTGAAAAGCGCGGCCGGTAAATTGCCCGTATGGTACGGAGCTTGTCGTGGCCCTCGCATCATCCAGAAAATCGACGCTGTGCCAGCTCGGCACCATTCCTTCCGCAGCATGACGGCATAGTCCGAGATAGGGGTTCTGTGCGCCACTGCCGCAGGCCGCGCCGGCCTGATCCGGAAAACCCAGCGCGCTGGAGTGCGAGAATAGATGGCTACGCGATCTGGCCATATCCGGCGAATGTTCGATATCCATCTCGGCATCCAGCAATGCCGCTTCCGCCGCCTGAAATGCAATCTGCCTGTCCCTGTCGTTACGCGATGATTTTTCACCCTGCATGGCGATCTGCGCCGAGGCAAGGCCGAGTAACAAAACCATCAAAAGAATCAGCAAGACTGAAAACAGCACCATGCCCTGTTGCGGTCGACGGCAATTAGACAGGCGGATCTTCATGCACCGCTACCCGCCGCAGCGTTGCGTAATTGAATCGTGTGCGTAAACACTTTTCTGATACGGTTTTTTGCAGCAGCCGGCAATGCACTTTCGCTGATCCGTGAGCCTTTGTCGCTGGCTGCATGCATGTCGCCATAGGCAGCGCCGAACAGATCGTATTCGCCTCTGAGCGCATCGTCGCGCGCAACTTGCGAGCCGCGCACCAGCAAACCCAGTTTGATCACGGTGATTTTTTTCCAGTGCGTCTGGCGATTGAAATCACCGGCACGTGCCAGCGCGTTCTCTCCGCTCAACAGCAGTCTAGCGTCCAGGGCATTTAGCCCATCGGCATTCAGAAATTGTTCCGCTACGCCGTCACCGTCTGCATCCAGACCGTACAAGACCTGGAAGGATTCCACACCACGCGCAATAGCATCTGCATTCCAGCTGGTTTTTGATTGATATTTGCAACGCAATTCGGGCTCACCGGCACTATCCTTGGCGACGAAGAAAATACTCCAGCCCCGCTCCTGTTCGTTACCTGTTGCCGCACTGGTCGCTGCAACCGGCAAGCCCGCGCAATTCAGGATCGCCCCTTCTTCGCCGTCAGCGTCGTCGCCGAAAAAACGCAAGGCGAGCACATCGCTACCGTTGACGACATCCGTCGAAGTAAGCGAATCGAGTTCCGGCGTGGTTTTCTTCAGCGTCATGGCATCTCTGCCGGTGATGCTGGCACTGAACGCAGCCTCTACCTGCGCGGGCATGGTGGCGCTGTGCCAGTTTTCATAACCGGCCTGGCGCACCGCACGCGATAGAATTTCGATCGCGTAACGTCCGGTTTCCTGAATGTGCGCCTGCTGATCCTGCATCACATAGCCGGTCTTGCTCGCTACCAGCAAGCCTATCGCTGTCAACACAAGAAACAAACCCAGGGTGATGGCTATCATCAGTTCAATAAGCGTCAAGCCCTGCTGATGCAGCAGGGCTTGCGCCCGGCGCGTATCAGGCCACCTTGTCATTTGGCATAGCCTGCGACGGTCAATACCATCCCTGGCGCTGCTGCCGCAGCATCTTCAAGCGCATTGCCAGTACGATCTTTTTCCTGCCAGCCGATCTTGATCACGACAGGAGCGCTTGCAGCTGAACTCGCCGTCGCCGTACACTCCCAGGCAAAACGTCCGGCTACTGCATTCCACGGCAAGGCATCGCGGCAGATGCGTACGCGGCCGCCAGGGAAATCGGCAGCCAGCTGTTGCAGCAAATGCGCAATGTCAAAACGCGCAAGTTGTTCCGCATCGCAATGTGCGCCTGCCCCATAGCATGAATAATCAGCCAGGCGGTGCGGCGTGGTCGACACTTGATGATCAACCTGCAGATAAGGATTCGCGCTGTCGTCCCGCTGCATCTGCGCACCATTCGCACGCATCATGTCTGCCATATCGCTGGCCAGATAAAGTGCGCGGGTTTGCAAGGCGGATTGCTGTGCGGTACGCAAGGCCGTCAGTTGCATGCCTGCTGCGCCGATCACACCGGCAGTCAACACGAAAACCGAGATCAGTACCTCGATCATGGAAAATCCGTGTTCGCCTGATGTCATCATGTCGCACCTTCCATCGATGATTGCACCCGTTCGGAACAAGGGTTGCAAACAGAAAAGAGGTAGTTGAGTAGCGACGATTGTTGCAAAAATTTATATTTTTTCGTATCCCATCAATATGGGATACATCTTTGCATACACGTTGGGCGCATGAAAGATCAGCGCCGTTTACTTCAGGCAAAAAAATGGCCCGCATCGCGGGCCATGTTGCATCTGCTTATTTGGATGGAGGTTTGCGCTCTCGTCCCACTTCGGCAATCGCATCCTGAAACTCCGCCACATCTTCAAAACTTTTATACACCGAGGCAAAGCGGATATAGGCAATCTTGTCGAGACGCTGCAATTCGCGCATGACCAGTTCGCCGATCTGGCCCGAAACAACTTCCCGCTCTCCGCTGGAAAGAAGTTTTTGTTCAATGCGGTGTATGGCCGCATCGACAGCTTCCGCAGAAACCGGGCGCTTGCGCAAGGCAAGCTGCAGGCTGGCCTGCAACTTCTTCGGATCGAAGTCGGTGCGGCTGCCGTTTTTCTTGACGATGACCGGCATGGCCAACTCAATCCGCTCGTAGGTTGTGAAGCGTTTGTCGCAGCTCACGCAGCGACGACGACGGCGTATGCTATCGCCCTCTTCCGAGATGCGCGTATCCAGAACCTGGGTATCGTCGTGCTGGCAAAAAGGACATTTCATTGCAGTGCGCGGCCTTATGGATCGTTGTCTTGTAGATCGTTGTCTTCCAGCTCGTTACATCAGCGAAACCTTGAACACATGCCCGGCTGTTTTCACCGGCTCAATAATGCGACTGCAAATACCACTACTAGTACCGGACATTCCAAAATGGCCTCATCGGGTATGCAACCGCGACGAGGCCATTTTGCTGCGTTTTCCATTCATGCGGAAAATCGCCTTGCTTGCACGAACTACTTTAAATCAACAACCGATCAGCCGTAAACCGGGAAAGCATCAGTCAGTTTCTTGACTTCGGCTTTCACGCGTTCGATGGTTGCTGCATCGTTCGGATTATCCAGCACGTCGGCGATCAGATTGCCGACCTTGGTCGCTTCCGCTTCCTTGAAACCACGGGTGGTCATCGCAGGGCTGCCGAGACGAATACCGGAAGAAACAAACGGTTTTTCCGGATCGTTGGGAATGCCGTTCTTGTTGGTCGTGATGTGCGCGGAACCCAGCAATGCTTCTGCATCCTTGCCGGTGATTTTTTTGGCGCGCAGATCGACCAGCATCACGTGCGATTCGGTGCGATTGGAAACGATGCGCAAGCCGCGTGCGATCAAGGCCTTGGCCAATGCATCTGCATTCTTGAGGACTTGTTGCTGATAGACCTTGAACTCGGGTGCCAGCGCTTCCTTGAATGCCACTGCCTTGCCGGCGATGACATGCATCAATGGGCCGCCCTGGATGCCGGGGAAAATTGCCGAGTTGATGATTTTCTCGTGTTCGGCTTTCATCAGGATGAAGCCGCCGCGCGGGCCGCGCAGTGATTTATGGGTCGTAGAGGTAACGAAATCGGCGTACGGTACCGGATTCGGATATTCGCCTGCAGCGATCAGACCGGCGTAATGCGCCATGTCCACCATGAAGTAGGCGCCGATTTCCTTCGCAATTTTTGCAAAGCGTTCAAAGTCGATGCGCAGTGCATACGCCGATGCGCCGGCAATGATCATCTTAGGCTTGTGTTCACGCGCCAGACGTTCCATCTGTTCGTAATCGATTTCTTCCTTGTCGTTCAGACCGTAGGAAACCACATTGAACCATTTGCCCGACATGTTCAATGCCATGCCGTGTGTCAGGTGGCCGCCTTCTGCCAGCGACATGCCCATGATGGTGTCGCCCGGCTTGAGGACGGCAAAGAACACGCCCTGGTTCGCCTGCGAGCCGGAATTCGGCTGTACGTTGGCTGCTTCGGCGCCGAACAATTTCTTGACGCGATCGATCGCCAGCTGTTCGACGATATCGACGTACTCGCAACCGCCGTAATAACGCTTGCCCGGATAACCTTCGGCATACTTATTTGTCAGTTGCGAACCTTGCGCTTCCATCACGGCAGGCGAAGTGTAATTCTCGGATGCGATCAGCTCGATATGATCCTGCTGACGCGTATTTTCCTGCTGGATCGCCGACCACAGTTCAGTATCTGTTTTTGCGAGGGTCTGGTCTTTTGAAAACATGAATCACTCCAATCGTTCAAAAATGGGCAAGTAAACTAATGTATGCATCACGACACATCGCGGCAGACTCGAGTATCGAACTGCAACGACATGCAAAACAAAGCAACAAACCCGGGATCGAATGAAGGCCGAAATAAAACGTGCAGGCAGCCTCGGTCTTGCATTCCACTCGGGCTACCCAGGCGCACGGCAATAAAATCTCACGCTTCACGGTGGATAGGCCCACCTTACGACACGGTGTGATCGGTCGGATTCGCCAGTTACGTGAGACGAAATGGTGCGTGGATTTTACGGCAAGCGACTGTTTTGGGCAAGAGAGAGGAGCACAACCGCCCCGCACCGATAGAGTGGCGCAAAACATCCCTGAAAAATAGAAAACAAGAAGGAACGCGTCGGCAATCGCCTTGTCAAAATGCAAAATTCGACGCTGTAAACATCGCAAGCCAGGGAAGACAGCATGACAGAGCCCTGTCATTCCATCCTCAACAAACAACTTTCCTGCCGAATAAAAATCTGCCGGATACTGCATGTTTTCGCAAGCAATAGGGCTTTGCCGCACTGATTACCCACTATTTGCGGCACCTTGTGAACAGGATTATTACCGATGTTGCAATGCAGCCAGCATAAAAGAATGATCGTTCACTCTTTGTGTTATCATGCTCCCAGTCAATTTTTGCCGCCGCATATCCGGCGCGCTTTTTCAATCTAGAGGTCCCTATGTCGCCGATCAAAAACTTGCCGCACTGTGCAACCTTTGCTGTGATGCTTGCTGCCGTCGCTATTTCCGGATGCGGAAACAAAGAGGCTGCCGCACCGGCGCCAAGCGCCCCTGCCGTTACCGTCGTGACCCTCAAGGCACAGGAAGTGAGCCTGACGCGTGAGTTGCCCGGCCGCACCAATGCATTTCTGGTCGCCGAGGTAAGGCCTCAAGTCAACGGCATCATCAAGAAAAGGTTGTTTACAGAAGGTGCCCAGGTCAAGGCCGGACAGCCGCTGTATCAACTCGATGATGCAATCTATCAGGCAAATTACGCCAGCGCCAAGGCCGCTCTGGCACGCGCACAGGCAACCCTGAAATCGGCAGAATTAAATGCAACGCGCACCGCTGAACTCGTCAAGATCGATGCCGTCAGCAGACAGGACAACGAAAATGCCGAAGCGGCATTAAGCCAAAGCAAGGCTGATGTGGCCGCTGCGCAAGCCGCATTGCAAAGCAATAGCGTAACGCTGGGTTATGCACAAATTACCTCGCCGATTACCGGTCGCATCGGCAAATCGTCGGTCACGCAAGGCGCGCTGGTTACCGCCAACCAGGCGGCTGCACTGGCAACCGTGCAACAACTCAATCCAGTCTATATCGATCTGACGCAATCCAGCAGCGAACTGCTGCAGTTGCGCAAGGAACTCGCCGCCGGCCGCCTGACCCAATCCGGCAACTTGCCGGTGCAGATCGTGCTGGAAGACGGCAGCCGCTACCAGCATGACGGCAAGCTGGCATTCGCCGATGTGACGGTCGATCCCGGCACCGGCAGCTTCGCTTTGCGCGTGACCGTACCCAACCCTGACAATATCCTGATGCCCGGCATGTATGTGCGTGCGCTGATAGGCAATGGCGTGCGGCAGAATGCCATTCTGGTGCCGCAACAGGGGATCGCACGCGATCCCAAGGGCAATACCAGCGCCATGGTGGTCGACAAGGATGGCAAGGTTGCATTGCGTCCAGTCAGTGTCAGCCGCACCATCGGTGACAAATGGCTGGTGGAAGACGGCCTCGCTGCCGGGGATCGTGTGATCGTCGCCGGCCTGCAAAAAATCAAGCCTGGCATTCCGGTTACCGCCACCGAAGAAGCCGCACCTGCAGCACAACCGGCAAGCGGTACTGCCGCTGCAACGCCAGCGCAGTCCGCGCCGGCAACCTCCAAGCCTTAAGCGGAGAACCATATGGCACGCTTTTTCATAGATCGCCCTATCTTCGCCTGGGTCCTCTCCATCATTATCATGCTGGCAGGCGGACTGGCGATTTTTACTCTGCCGATCTCACAGTACCCGACGATCGCCCCGCCTACCGTCAGCATCCAGGCAACCTACCCGGGCGCGTCGGCCAAAGTGGTCGAAAATTCGGTAACCCAGATCATCGAACAAAACATGAAGGGACTGGATGGACTGATTTACATGTCAGCCACCAGTTCTGCAACCGGCAGCGCACAACTCACGCTGACCTTCGACAACAAAACCGACCCGGATATCGCTCAGGTGCAGGTGCAGAACAAGCTGCAGCTGGCATCGCCATTGCTGCCGCAGGAAGTACAGCGTCAAGGCGTGGTGGTCAGCAAGGCTGCCAGCGGTTTCCTGCAAGTAGTGGGGTTCGTTTCCGAAGACGGCAGCATGGACAAGGATGATATTTCCGATTACGTGGCGGCCAATCTGGTCGATCCGCTCAGTCGTGTTCCCGGCGTAGGCAATATTCAAGTGTTCGGTTCCAAGTATTCGATGCGGATCTGGCTCGACCCCAACAAGCTCGATACGTACAAGCTGGCGACTACCGACATCATCGCCACCATCAGAGCGCAAAATGCCCAGGTCGCGGTCGGCCAGCTCGGCGGCGCACCATCTGCGCCCGGCCAGCAACTCAACGCAACCATCTCGGCGCAAGACCGGCTGCAGACGCCCGAGCAATTCCGCGCCATCGTCATCCGCAGCAATCCGGATGGCTCAACGCTCAAGCTGGGTGATATCGCACGCGTGGAATTGGGTGCGGAAAACTATGAAACCATCAGTCGCTATAACGGCAAGCCGGCCACCGGCGTGCTGATCTCGCTGTCTACCGGCGCCAATGCGCTGGATACTGCAGTCGGCATCAAGAACAAACTGGAAGAACTCAAGCCCTACTTCCCCGCCGGCCTGACCGCTGTTGTGCCATTTGATACCACACCGTTCATCTCGGTATCCATCAAGGGCGTGGTCGTCACACTGCTGGAAGCAATCGCGCTGGTGTTCCTGGTGATGTATCTGTTCATGCAGAACATACGCGCCACCCTGATCCCGACCATCGCCGTACCGGTGGTGCTGCTGGGTACTTTCGGCATCCTGGCCGCACTCGGTTTTTCCATCAACATGCTGACCATGTTCGCGATGGTGCTGGCGATCGGCCTGCTGGTCGACGATGCGATCGTGGTGGTCGAAAACGTCGAGCGCATCATGACCGAGGAAGGCCTATCGCCACTGGAAGCAACCCGCAAGTCGATGGACCAGATTACCGGCGCCCTGGTCGGGATTGCGCTGGTACTGTCTGCGGTATTCGTGCCTATGGCTTTTCTGGGTGGCTCAACCGGCATCATTTACCGGCAATTCACGGCGACCATCGTATCGGCAATGGCCTTGTCCGTGCTGGTAGCGGTTGTGCTGACACCGGCGCTGTGCGCCACCATGCTCAAGCCTGTAAAAAAAGGCGAGCACGGCAAGACGACCGGTTTCTTTGCTTGGTTCAATCGCAATTTTGACCGCAGCAGCGTCAAATACCAGAGTGGCGTACGCGGCATACTCGGCCGTGGCAAACGCTTCATGGCGATCTTTCTTGCCCTGATCGTCGTGATGGTGCTGCTGTTCGTGCGCCTGCCCAGCTCCTTCCTGCCGAACGAAGATCAGGGCATCCTGTTTTCACTGATTCAAACCCCGGTTGGGGCAACACAAGAACGCACACTGGAAGCAATCAAGAAGGTCGAACACCACTTCCTGACCGACGAAAAGGATGCCGTCGAATCGATATTTACTGTGCAGGGTTTCAGCTTCGCCGGTACCGGCCAGAACAACGGCATGGCTTTCATCAAGCTCAAGGACTGGAGCGAACGCACCAGCGCTGAATCTCAAATCGATGCCGTCGCCGGTCGCGCCATGGGCGCCTTCAGTCAGATCAAGGATGCCTTTGCGTTTGCCTTTGCACCGCCAGCGATACCTGAGCTGGGGACTGCTGCCGGTTTCAGCTTCTTCCTGAAGGATAACGCCAACCTCGGCCACGACGCTCTCGTGCAGGCGCGCAACCAGCTGCTGGGTGCTGCTGCGCAAAGCAAGCTGCTGGCCAAGGTGCGACCGAATGGACAGGAAGATTCGCCACAGTTCCGTATCGATATCGATACGCAAAAAGCCAGCGCACAGGGATTGTCGATTGCCGACATCAACTCCACGCTGTCAACCGCCTGGGGCGGCCAGTACATCGATGACTTCATCGATCGCGGCCGCGTCAAGCGTGTTTACATGCAGGCCGATGCACCGTTCCGCATGGTGCCGGAAGACTTCAAGCTGTGGTCGGTACGCAATAATCAGGGCCAGATGGTGCCTTTCTCGGCATTCGCCAGCGCACGCTGGGAATACGGTTCGCCACGCCTCGAACGTTACAACGGCGTCTCGGCAATGGAGATCCAGGGCGAAGCCGCACCTGGCATCAGTTCCGGTGCTTCCATGGATGAAATCGAACGTCTGGCAGGGCAATTGCCGGCCGGCTTCGGCATCGAATGGACGGCACTGTCCTATCAGGAACGACAGGCCGGTTCGCAAACCACACTGCTTTACACGCTCTCCCTGCTGATCGTGTTCCTGTGTCTGGCTGCGCTGTATGAAAGCTGGACGATTCCGACCGCCGTGCTGCTGGTGGCGCCGCTGGGCATTCTCGGCGCCGTGCTGGCCAATACGCTGGCCGGCATGGAACGCGACGTCTACTTCCAGGTGGCGATGCTGACCACAGTGGGGCTGACCAGCAAGAACGCGATCCTGATCGTCGAATTTGCCAAGGCCAATCTTGAGAGCGGCATGGAACTGATCGATGCAACACTGCAGGCAGTGCGTGTCCGTCTGCGCCCCATCATCATGACCTCGCTGGCCTTCGGTCTCGGCGTATTGCCGCTGGCACTCGCCAGTGGCGCCGGCTCCGGCGCACAACGCGCGATCGGCACCGGCGTGGTCGGCGGCATGATAGTCGGCACCCTGCTGGGCATCTTCTTCATTCCCCTGTTCTTCGTGCTGGTAGAGCGCCTGTTCATGCGCCCGAAACCATCTGCACCCAAAGCTGCCGAATCTATTGAAGCAGCAGGAGCACCATCCCATGACTAAACCTCTTCTCTCCACGCTGGCACTCGCCATCACACTGGCCGTCAGCGGCTGCGCAATGCTGGAACCGCAACTGCCGAAAGCAGATGCAGCCATTCCAGCCGCGTGGCCGCTGCCGCCCAACACTGCGGCAGCCGGTCAGAATGTCACCGCCGATACCTCTGCAACAAAGGAACAAGCTGCGGCGGATATCGGCTGGCGTGATTTTTTCGTTGACCCGAAACTGGAAGAACTGATCGCGCGCGCGCTCCACAACAACCGCGATCTGCGGGTTGCGGTACTGAATGTCGAACGCGCACGTGCGCAGTACCAGATTCAAAATGCCGAGCGCTTTCCCGCGCTGGACGGCAGCGTGGCGCGCAACCGCAGTGGCGGCAATGTCGTCAACCCCGGCGATTACTACAGTGCTGCGTTGAGCGCATCATTCGAGCTGGATCTGTTTGGACGCATCCACAATCTGAGCCAGGCGGCGCTGGAGCAATACTTCGCGCAGGAAGAAGGACAGCGCAGCGCCCAGCTGAGTCTGATTGCCGAAATCGCCAACACCTATCTGACCTTCGCGGCCGATCTGGAATCGCAACGGATCGCGCAGGCGACTTTCGATAATCAGCAGATCGCCTACGATTTGGTCGTCAAGCGTCATCGGGCCGGCGCCGTCTCCGGCCTTGATCTGAGCCAGGCGCAAACCACGATAGAAACCGCACGTGCCGATGTGGCACGCTACGCCGGTTTGGTCGCAACCGATCGCAACGCCCTGACCTTGCTGGTCGGCGCGCCAGTCGAAGACAGTTTGCTGCCGCAGGGGTTTGATCTGAAGGTCAGCGGTATCGCACCGTTGCCGGCGCAACTGCCTTCGCAGGTTTTATTGCGTCGCCCCGACGTCCGGCAGACCGAGCATGTACTGCGTGGCGCCAACGCCAATATCGGTGCTGCACGCGCGGCCTTCTTCCCGTCGATCTCGCTGACCGGCAGTGTCGGCAGCGCAAGCAACCAGCTATCCGGCTTGTTCGACAGCGGCACGAAATTCTGGAGCTTTGTGCCGCAAATCAGTCTGCCTATTTTCCATGGCGGCGCCCTGCGCGCCAATCTGGGAGTCGCGACTGCGGATCGCGATATCGCTCTCGCGCGCTATGAAAAAGCCATTCAGTCCGGTTTCCGCGAAGTGGCCGATGCGCTGGCGCTGACCAGCACTCTGGCTCAGCGGCGCCAGGCGCAACAGGCGCTGCTGGATGCTGCCAGCCGCGCCTATGACTTGTCGAAGGCACGCTATCAATATGGTCGCGACAGTTTCCTGATTCTGCTGGATGCGCAACGTACCTTCTACACCGCGCAACAGAGTCTGGTCGCAGCGCAACTGGCCGAACAAGGCAATCGCGTGACCTTGTACAAGGTGCTGGGCGGAGGCTGGGAGGAAGGCACGCAATGAGCCTGCCCTCCTCCACGGCCAAACTTACGCAGCGCGCCGAGCTGCAACGCGAGCGCATTCTGAACGCAGCGCAGACGTGTTTCATCGAGCAGGGTTTCCATGCGGCCGGCATGGCGATGATTGCGCACACTGCCGGCATGAGTCCCAGCCTGATCTATCGCTATTTTGATAGCAAGAATGCCATCATTCTCGCCATCGTCGAGCGACAGGTTGCGAATGGCCGTACTGCCATTCGCAACCTGCATTACGCGCCGGATTTCGCCGCCGCCGCATACGAAGCCTTTACCCAATGGCGCGCTGCCGACCCTCGCATCATGAATGCCGCACTGTTCCTGGAAATGACTGCCGAAGCCAGCCGCAATCCCGTATTGGCAACTGCTTTCGCCACTTCCGACCAGGAATTGCGCCAGGAAATCAGCAACTGGCTCAGCGCAAGCGTAGCCGATGGCGGCAAAGGTTTGCCGGTGGAAATCGCACAATGGCGTGCAATCTGCATGCAATGCTTCATGGAGGGACTGGCGATACGCGCATTGCGGGAACCTGATCTGTCGCCGGAAAAACTGAAGCTGGCCATCGCCCATTTCGTTGAAGGCATGTTTGCAGCCTGAGCCTTCTTCCCGCTGGCTACTGTAAAATTCGACTGACCCTTGCGCGCACTTCTGGCGCAATCAACATCATTCTTCAGCAAAAAGGCATTACCTCCCATGAAGCTCGCTACCTGGAACGTCAACTCTCTCAAGGTTCGTCTGCCGCAAGTGCAGCAATGGCTGGTCGATAATCCGGTCGATGTGCTCTGCCTGCAGGAAACCAAAACCGTCGATGAAAAATTTCCCGTTGCGGAAATTGAAGCTGCCGGCTATCAGGTCGCGTTTACCGGCCAGAAGACTTACAACGGTGTAGCCATCCTGTCGCGCCATCCGATTACCGATGTGACGAAAAACAATCCGCTGCTCGACGATGAACAGCAGCGTATTATCGCCGGCACCATTCAGGGCATACGGATCGTGTGCGCTTACGTCCCGAACGGTCAGTCGCCCGATTCGGACAAATACATCTACAAGCTGAACTGGCTCAAAGCCCTGCATGAATGGCTGGCGCAGGAACAGCAACAGCATCCCGAACTTGCCTTGCTCGGCGACTACAACATCGCACCTGAAGATCGCGACGTGCATGATCCGGCGGCATGGGCAGGTCAGGTGCTGGTTTCCGAACCGGAACGCGCTGCCTTCGTGCGTCTGCAGGAGATGGGCTTTACCGATGCCTTCCGCATGTTTGAACAGCCGGAAAAATTGTATAGCTGGTGGGATTACCGGCAAATGGGATTCCGCCTGAACCGCGGTTTGCGTATCGATCACATTCTGCTGTCGGCGCCGCTGGCTGCACGCTGCAGTGCCTGCGTGATCGACAAGGTGCCGCGCAAATGGGAGCAGCCTTCCGACCACACGCCGGTAATTGCCACCATCGATTAAATCTGCCGCAGCAAACCGAAGCTGCACCCGGAATGCAAAAATGCCCCGCTACCTACGCGGGGCATTTCAGTTTACGCCGGCACACGCTGTCATCAGGCAGCATGTGAGCGCGCAAGATCAGTCTACGGTCGCGCCGCTTTCCTTCACGACTTTCGCCCATTTCACCGATTCTTCTTTCACGAATTTAGCGAAGTTTTCAGGTGTGTCGCCGACATAATCCGAACCGGTATCAGCCAGAATTTTCTGGAATGCAGGTTCTTTCATGATTTTCAGTGTTTCGGCATTGATCTTGGCAACCAATGGCTTCGGTGTGCCGGCTGGCGCAAAGAAACCGTACCAGGCATAGGAAACCACTGCCGGCAAACCGGATTCAGCAAAGGTTGGCACGTCCGGGATCAATGGCGAACGTTTTGCACCGGAGACAGCGATCACTTTGACCTTGCCGCTTTTGATATGCGGCATGATCGCGATCATGCTGTCGAACATGATAGGCACGTGACCGCCAAGCAGATCGGAAATTGCCGGTGCCGAACCTTTGTAAGGTACGTGCGTGATATCCAGCTTGGTCACGCTCTTGAACAATTCGCCCGTCATGTGCTGTGGCGTACCGTTACCAGCCGACGCATACGAAAATTGCGGCTGTGTCTTGATGTAGGCGATCAGCTCTTTCAGATTGTTGGCCGGCACCGATGGGTGGGCAACCAGCACCAGCGGCACGCGCAACAGATTGGTAATAGGCACGAGATCCTTGCTCGGATCAAAAGCCATTTTTTTGTACAGGCTAGGATTGATCACAATCGGTGCACTGGAAGTGATCAACAGCGTATTACCATCGGCTGGAGCGCGCGCAACTGCTGCACTACCGATGTTGCCGCCGCCACCGCCACGATTGTCAATGACGAAAGGCTGGCCCAAATCTTCAGTCAGGCGCTTGGCAATAGGACGGGCTGCGATATCGGATGGGCCGCCTGGAGGCCATGGCACGACGACGGTGACCGTCGAGTTAGGCCAGTTTTGTGCCAACGCACTCACTGAAAAACTGGCTGCTGCAATCGCGCAAAAGAGTACTTTGCTGACGCGAGATACTTGTCTCATGATTTAATCCTTATAAAAATAACTACATTTCAAGATCGTCCGTGTCTCAATCGATGCACGACAATCATTCAAAGCGCGAAAGGCAGGGCGATGGATATTGCGCCCGGGGAATGAAGCATACCGTATCTTGGGAAAATACACTTATACACTTTTAAGAGTCCTGCTTCGGTTCCACCTCGTCAGCATACGAAGAACCCAGCGGTCCGAAGTACAGGCTGTAACCCGCTTCGTCCAGAATATCGCGCGCACTATTCAAAAACGCGCAAGCCTGTGCATCCGGCGCGTAGATGAATTGGAGGTTGAACACAAATTCGCACGCCTGTGCGGCTGGATGCACGAGATAGATTTCTCCGCTTTCCACCCATTGTAGACAGGCGTTGAGCCTGGCTTCCAGACTGAGCAGATGCACCTCGTCCCACGGCGCATGGTCGACGATGATCAGATTGCAGAGGCCGAATTCACGGTCCAGGCTGACCATATCGGCAGGATAGATTTGTTCGGTCGTCATATCGGCAAGAAGCTTGTATCTGGAATTTATTTCTTAATCAACTGCTTTTCAAAAGCAATATCGGACTTGGTCTGGCGTCTTGGGGTTTGCGGGCCGTAGGCCTTGACGAAAGCGACAAATTCATCCAGCGCCATGCGTTCGCACAACTTCACCGGCGCAGCGCCGGAATGATCGACCAGATAAAACGACTCATCGGCATTACGCACCATCGCGTAGCCGTCATTGCCGCTGCGTTCCTTCAGCCGCTCGACGGCGGCAGTGGCTCGGGTTGACCTCACGTCATGCTCCTGTTTTCCGTCTTAGCGCAAACGCGCGGTCAGCATCCAGTAATGTTCAAAATGATGAACACGCATATCTTTTAACAAGGGCCCCAGGCGTTTGCGCAAGGTGCTATTGGTATAGTAATTTTTAAGGATTTCGTAACGCTCGCCATCCGGGAGGGTATGAATCTGGTAAGTGTTGCCTTCCAGATCAGTGCGCGCGATCACGGTTTTTTCTGTATCGACTTGCGAATTGTCGACCAGCACCAGCAAGCCGTCCTTGCCTATGAGCTTGCGTATGCGTGCTATGACTTCAACCTGATCCTGGCGCTTGACATGCGACCACCAGAAGCCGGCGAAACAGGCGGTGAACTCGCCTTCCACTTGCGGATCGAGTGCGTCGGCGACCGCGAACTGCACGACTTCCTCCGGCAATTCCCTGGCTCTGGCTTGTTCCAGCAAGGAGGGATTGATATCAGTAGCCAGCACAGAGGCTGCATATTCCGCCAGCTCATCGGTCCAGTAACCATCGCCGCACGCCAGCTCCAGCACATGCTGATCGGTCATCAAATTGCGCAAATTGTCCATGATCTCGTCGAGTGCATCCATGCCATCCGGATTCTCTACATCTTCTTCGTCGAAATTGTTGCGCCGCGCGTAATACGCTGCCATATCGGTATTGACCGGTTTGATCATGCTTCGTTTACTTCCTGATTAAATCGTTCATATTCATCTTTGCTATGTTGCATTTCATAGCTCGTACATATCCTTGTCGCCGCTCAATACCTGCTCCACCAGCTTGCGATTGAGCGTAGGCGTCAACAGCTCGATGAAGGTAAATACATAGCTGCGCAAATAAGCACCTTGCTTCAGCGCCACGCGCGACACATTGGTGCCGAACAAATGGCCGGCCGGGATCGCCCGCAGATTCTTGTCGCGCTCGGTATCGAAAGCCATGCCGGCAATAATGCCTATGCCCATGCCCAGCTCGACATAGGTCTTGATGACGTCGGCATCGATGGCTTCCAGCAGGATATCAGGCTTCAGATTACGCAGATTGAACGCATGGTCTATCTTGTTGCGTCCGGCAAATGCACTATCGTAGGTAATGATAGGATAAGCGGCCAATTCTTCCAGCGTAATCGATTTCGATTTCAGCAAGGGATGATCGAGCGGCAGCACTATCTGATGCTCCCATTGATAACAAGGAAGGGAAATCAATCCATCCATATTGGCAATCGCCTCGGTCGCAATGGCCAGATCCGCCTGATCCATCAGGACCATTTCAGCAATCTGTTTCGGATTGCCTTGCAATAAGGACAAGCGCACTTTGGGAAATTTCTGCGTGAATGCCTGCACTACCTTAGGTAGCGAATAACGCGCCTGCGTATGTGTAGTGGCTATCGTGAAGCTGCCGCTATCGTGCGCCGCGAATTCATTGCCTATGCGTTTGAGCCCTTCTATCTCCAGCATGATCGCTTCGACCGACTTCAGCACCGCCCGGCCCGGCTCGGTCAGACCGCGTATCCGCTTGCCATGGCGCGAAAAGATATCCACGCCCAGCTCTTCCTCCAGCTCGATGATGGCCTTGGACACACCGGGCTGCGAAGTAAACAGCGCCTTGGCCGCTTCCGTCAAATTGAAATTTTGCCGAACGGCTTCGCGCACAAAGCGAAGTTGGTGGAGATTCATGCCTTCCCCTCATGGTTTTTCGACTGAAAAGCATTTCAGTCATTTTTCATCATTGCTTATATCGAAAACACATATAAGCAAATAATTACTAAGTCGTTTGGAATAAGGCTCAAGTTTATTACTATTTCCCCTACTTTGCGCGGGGTCTTATGTCTGTTTCTTATATCGTTTCAGGTTTTGCTGTCGGTTTGCTGGTCGGTTTGACCGGCGTCGGCGGCGGTTCCCTGATGACGCCCTTGCTGACACTGCTGTTCGGCGTATCGCCCACAGTGGCGGTCGGCACCGATCTCGCGTTTGCCTCTGCCACCAAGGTCGCCGGCACCTTTGCCCACCGCTACCGCGGCAATGTGCACTGGCATATCGTCAAGCATTTGTGTCTGGGCGCCCTGCCGGCTGCCGTATTGACCACACTGACACTGAAATACTTCGGCGTCCTGGATCAGGAGATCGGCCAGATCATCCGTTACTCAATCGCCGGCTCGGTCATGCTGACCGTAATCGCGCTGATATTCAGGACCCGCATGCAACACTGGATGAACGCACATCCGGGACGACAAATTCAAGGGGAAAAACTCGTCGTAGCGACCATTGTTTCCGGTGCAATTCTTGGCACATTGGTTACAATCTCGTCTATTGGTGCCGGTGCCATCGGCGCCACCATACTGGTTTTGCTTTATCCACGCCTGACGCCGGCCGAAATTGCCGGTACCGATATCGCCTACGCAGTGCCCTTGACCGCCATCGCGGCCCTCGGCCACTGGTGGCTCGGATCGATCAATTGGGAACTGCTTGCCATGCTGCTGCTGGGCTCTGTGCCCGGCATCACGCTGGGCTCGCTGGTGGCGCGAACCATACCTGAAAAAGTGCTGCGCGTGTTGCTGGCCAGTGTGCTGACAACCGTCGCCGTGAAGTTAGTTTACTGAGGAATACAAGATGTATCGCTACGATCAATACGACCATCAAATCGTCAAGGAACGCATCGCGCAATATCGCGATCAGGTGCGTCGCCGCCTGTCGGATGAACTGGCAGAAGACGAATTCCGCATTCTGCGTCTGCAGAACGGCCTCTACATGCAGCGCCACGCCTACATGCTGCGCGTCGCCGTGCCCTACGGTCTGCTGTCGTCGGCGCAGATGCGCATGTTCGGCCATATCGCCCGCAAGTATGACCGCGGCTATGGTCACTTCACGACGCGCCAGAACATCCAGTTCAACTGGATCAACCTGGAAGAAACGCCGGACATCCTGACCGAACTGGCTTCGGTCGAAATGCACGCCATCCAGACCTCGGGTAACTGCATCCGCAACACCACTTCGGACGAACTGGCCGGCGTTGCCGCCGACGAAATCGTCGATCCGCGTCCGTATGCGGAAATCATCCGCGAATGGAGCACCTTCCATCCGGAATTTGCCTACCTGCCGCGCAAGTTCAAGATCGGCATCAACGGCGCCGTCGAAGATCGTGTTGCAACCGCAATACATGACATCGGCCTGCACGTCATCAAGAACGAACAAGGCGAAATCGGCTTCCGCGTGCTGGTCGGCGGCGGCATGGGTCGCACTCCTATCATCGGCAGCGTGATTTGCGAATTCCTGCCGTGGCAGCACATCATGACTTATCTCGAAGCCATACTGCGCGTCTACAACCAGTACGGTCGCCGCGACAACATTTACAAGGCGCGCATCAAGATACTGGTGAAGGCCATCGGCATCGACGAATATCGTCGTCAGGTCGAACAGGAATGGCTGGACATCAAGGATGGTCCCGGCACTCTGACTGCGGAAGAATTGAGTCGCGTTGCGGCATTCTTCACGATGCCTGCGTATGCAGCATTGCCGGCGACCGATGCAGAATTCGAGAAGAACAAGACGGAAAACAAGGCTTTCAAAAACTGGCTGAGCCGCAATGTCAAACAGCACAAAGTTCCCGGTTATGCCGCCGTCGTGCTGTCATTGAAGAAAACCGGCGTGCCGCCTGGCGATGCAACGGCAGAGCAGCTGGACTTCATGGCCGAGCTGGCCGACCGCTACAGTTTCGGCGAATTGCGTGTCACGCATGAGCAGAATGTGGTGCTGGCTGACGTCCGCATCGCCGATCTGTACGCGGTATGGGAAGCGGCCAAATCGCACGGGCTGGCGACGCCGAATATCGGCTTGCTGACCGACATGATCTGCTGCCCTGGCGGCGACTTCTGCTCGCTGGCAAATGCCAAATCGCTCCCGATCGCAGCAGCGATTGCGGAACGTTTCGACAATCTGGATTTCCAGCATGACATCGGCGATATCGAATTGAACATCTCCGGCTGCATCAACGCCTGCGGCCATCACCACGTCGGCAATATCGGCATCCTCGGTGTGGATAAAGACGGCGCCGAGTGGTATCAGGTATCGATAGGCGGCGCGCAAGGAAACGAAAGCTCGATCGGCAAGATCATCGGCCCGTCGTTCTCGGCATATCAAATGCCGACCGTGATCGAACGCCTGTTGCAGGTTTACGTACGCGACCGCATCGAAGATGAACGCTTCATCGACACCGCCCGTCGCATAGGAATCGCACCGTTCAAGGAACATGTGTACGCCACGCCGATCAAGGTTGTGCAAGCTACAGGAGAAGATGCATATGCTTAACATCATCAAGGATAAAGCCGTTGTCGGCGAAGACGACTGGACATTGCTGCGTCTGAAAACGGAAATCGTGGCAGGTACGGAAGAGCAAGTGACCGAAAAACCGGAAGATGCTTTCGTCCCCGCCGGCAAAGTCATTGTGCCGCTCGCCGTATGGCAGGCGCAACGCGTACAACTGGAAGCACGCAACGATATCGGCGTCTGGCTCGCCAGCGACGAACGTCCGGAAGCATTGAAAGACGACGCGGCCAGATTTTCGATGATCGCGATTGATTTTCCGAAATTTGCCGATGGTCGCGGTTATTCGATTGCCTACAATCTGCGCATGCGTTACGGCTACACCGGCGAACTGCGCGCGGTCGGCGATGTGCTGCGCGACCAGTTGTTTTACATGCAGCGCGTCGGCTTCAACTCGTTTGCCATCCGTGCAGATCGCGACGCCAATGATGCGCTGAAGGGCTTGAGCGATTTTTCCGAAAGCTATCAACAGTCGTGGGATAAAAAAACACCTTTATTCCGTCGCGTGGACCGTCAGGCAGTGGCACCAAAATGAACGAAACTGATTTCGCCACGCTGGTTGCGACCACGCAAAAAACGCTGCAGCACGTGGCGGATCAGTTTGCGCCCGCCGTTTTCGCTTCCAGCCTGGCAGCAGAAGACCAGGTGCTGACCGACATGATACTGCGCAGCAAACTGCCGATCACGATTTTCACGCTGGAAACCGGCCGCCTGCATGCAGAAACACTGGGCGTGCTCGATCGCATCAAGGAAACCTACGGTGTCGAGATCGCCTTGTATCGTCCGCAGCCGGAAGCGGTTGACGCCTACGTCAGGCAAAACGGCTTGAATGCCTTTTATGAAAGCGTGGACATGCGCAAGGAGTGCTGCCGCATCCGCAAGGTCGAACCCTTGAATCGCGCCTTGCAAGGCAATCGTTCATGGATTACCGGCCAGCGCCGCGCGCAATCAAGTACGCGCGCCGAACTCCATGTGCAGGAACAGGATGACGCGCACGACATGGTGAAGTTCAATCCGCTGGCGGACTGGTCGGAAGCAGATGTCTGGCATTACATCCGCAGCAACAACGTGCCGTACAACCCGCTGCACGACAAAGGCTACCCATCCATAGGCTGCGAACCCTGCACCCGCGCCATACAGCCCGGCGAAGATGTACGCGCAGGTCGCTGGTGGTGGGAAAACCCGGAATCCAAGGAATGCGGTTTGCACGTCGTTGACGGCAAGCTGATCAGAATCAAACCCGTATCTACTACAGCGTGAGAACCACAAGATGAACACAGCAGTTGACAAGATTTTCCTCGATGCCGCCAGCAGCAAGCACCTTGATTGGCTGGAGTCCGAAGCAATCCACATCATGCGCGAAGTCGCAGCCGAGTGCAGCAATCCTGCACTGCTGTTTTCCGGCGGCAAGGATTCCGTCGTCATGCTGCGACTGGCGGAAAAGGCATTCCGTCCGGGCAAATTCCCATTCCCGCTGGTGCATATCGATACCGGCCACAACTTTGACGAAGTGATTCAGTTCCGCGACAAGCGCGTAGCCGAACTCGGTGAACGCCTGATCGTCGGCTCGGTCGAAGATTCGATCAAGCGCGGCACCGTGCGCCTGCGCAATCCGCAAACCGATTCGCGCAATGCAGCACAAGCGGTGACCTTGCTGGAAACCATCGCCGAACATAAATTCGATGCCTGCATAGGCGGTGCCCGCCGCGATGAAGAAAAAGCGCGCGCCAAGGAACGCATCTTTTCCTTCCGCGACGACTTCGGTCAATGGAATCCAAAAGCGCAGCGTCCTGAACTCTGGGACTTGTACAACACTCGCGTCCATCCGGGCGAAAACATGCGCGTGTTCCCGATCTCGAACTGGACCGAACTCGATGTCTGGCAATACATCGCCCGCGAAAAACTGGAATTGCCGTCGATCTACTTCGCGCACCAGCGTCAGGTCATTCCGCGCAATGGTCTGCTGGTGCCGCTGACCAATCTGACGCCGGCGAAAGAAGGCGAAACGATAGAAACGCAAACGGTGCGCTTCCGCACCGTCGGCGACATTTCGTGCACCTGCCCGGTTTCATCGAATGCAGATACGGTCGACGCCATCATTGCGGAAACCGCCATTACCCAAATTACCGAACGCGGCGCTACCCGCATGGATGATCAAACGTCCGAAGCGTCGATGGAAAAACGTAAAAAAGAAGGATATTTCTGATGAACGCAGTCCTTGCAGAACAAGCTATCACCCGCACTGGCGGCAACGCGGCCGAACGCGGTTTGCTGCGTTTCATTACCGCCGGTTCCGTCGATGACGGCAAGAGCACGCTGATCGGCCGCCTGCTGTTCGACAGCAAAGGCATCTTCGCCGATCAGCTCGATGCGATGTCGCGCGCCAAGCACAAACGCACAGTCGGCGACACCATCGATCTGTCGCTGCTGACCGACGGCCTGGAAGCGGAACGCGAACAAGGCATCACGATCGACGTCGCCTATCGCTACTTCGCCACCCCGAAACGCAAGTTCATCATTGCCGATACGCCGGGCCATGAACAGTACACACGCAATATGGTGACGGGCGCCTCGACCGCCGATGCGGTGATCATTCTGATCGACGTGTCCAAAGTGAAATTGGGCGACGATGGCAGCGTGGAATTGCTGATCCAGACCAAGCGCCATTCGACCATTGCACACCTGCTGCAGATCGAACACGTGATCGTGGCGGTCAACAAGATGGATCTGGTCAACTACGATCAAAAAGTCTATGACCGTATCGTCGCCGCCTACGTCGAGTTTGCCAAAACACTGGGGTTGAAAGATATCCATCCGATTCCGCTGTCGGCACTGGCCGGCGACAACGTCGTGACGCGCGGCGACAAGCTGGGCTGGTACCAGGGTCCTACGCTGATCGAATTGCTGGAATCGTTGAGCGTCTACGACGAATCGCATGACGAACCCTTCCGTTTCCCGGTGCAACTGGTGGCGCGTCACAACGGCCACGAAGCCGATGACTTCCGCGGCTACATGGGACGCATAGAGGCCGGCAAAGTGCGCAAAGGCGACAAGCTGGTGGTGCAGCCGAGCGGTCAGACTGCCACCGTCAAGGACATACAAACCTTTGATGGCTCGATCGAACAAGCGGTGGTCGGTCAATCGATCACCCTGCTGCTGGAAGAGCACGTAGACATTTCACGTGGCGACATGTTGTCTGCTGCAGATCGCCCAGCTGAATTGCTGAAAACCGTGCATGCCGATCTGTGCTGGCTGTCGGAAGAGCCGCTGGACCTGCGTCGCAAATACTGGCTCAAGCACACCACGCGACAAGTAGGTGCGCGTGTGACGAAAATCGAATCGCTGCTCGACATCAACACGCAGGAAAAACGCGCTGCCGATGAAGTCAAACTCAACGGCATCGCCAGCGTGACCATCAATGTGCAGCAGCCGCTGGCAGCCGATGCCTACGATGCCATCCGTTCGACCGGCGCCTTCATCCTGATCGATGAAGTCACGCATCAAACGGTGGCAGCCGGCATGATACGCCTCGCATAAGGCAGCTGCATGCCGCAAGAAAAAAAAGCGTACGGAAAAGTCTATCTGATCGGCGCCGGCCCCGGTGCCATCGATCTGATTACCGTACGCGGTGCACGCATACTGGCGCAAGCCGACGTGGTACTGCACGATGCGCTGGTCACGCCCGAGATGCTGACGCTGTGCCCGCAGGCGGAAAAAATTTCCGTCGGCAAGCGCAGCGGCCAGCGCTCCACCGCACAGATCGCCATCAATCAGTTGCTGATCGAATGTGCGGAAAAATACCAATTGATCGTACGCCTGAAAGGCGGCGACCCCATGCTGTTCGGGCGCGCCGATGAGGAGTTGCAGGCGCTGGAAACGCACGGCATTGCAGTCGAAATCGTGCCCGGCATCACTACTGCATTCGCTGCAGCAGCTGCCACGCAGCAGCCGCTGACCAAACGCGGCGTTGCCCGCAGCATTGCCTTCTTCACCTCCAGCACGGCACCGAATCAGCCCGACCAATTGACGCTGCCGGACTGCGATACGCTGATTCAATACATGGGTGGTCGCGAAGCCATCATCACTGCGCAAAAACTGCTGGAACAAGGTCGCTCGCCCAGGCTGCCGGTGGTGGTAGTGGAAAACTGCAGCCTGGAAAGTCAGCGCATCATGCGCATGACGCTCCATGAACTGGAACAGGGATTGGGAGAATGTCAGGGACCAGTGCTGGTGATGATAGGAGAAGCGCTGGCTGAACGCAGCACTTCAAAAAAGTAGTACATAAGTGGAACCACAGTCGAGCTGCTGTTCCACATTCAAACGCGCAATTACTCCAGCGTACCCAGACAATACGTCGCCATCGCCTGCAAGACCTGCGCATCTTCCCCTACTGCGCCGGCAATCCTGAACGACACATCCGGATACAGCGTTTTCAATTCGTCGACGAGCAGCGGCAAATCCCGCCGCACATGACCGCCCTGCCCGAGGAATACCGGCACTATCGTTATTTCCTCAATCCCGTCGGCGATCAAAGCCGGCAGCAGTTCCGGCAAGCGCGGCGACATCAATTCGAGAAACGCCAGCGCGACGGTCAATCCGGGCGACTGCATCTTCACCGCAGACTGCAAACGCTGAAAAGGTTCCGCCCAGCGCGGATCGCGCGCACCATGCGCAAACAATACCAGGGCGCGACGCGTCGTATTCATCAATGCCTCTCGACCCACAACAAGGCACCGATAGCAGCCAGCAGAAACAAGAGGCTGGGCAGAATTGCCGTGGCAAACGGCGGCCAGGTATTGAGCAAGCCCAGATGCGAGAAGAGACTGTTAATCAGCTGGAAGCTGACGCCTATCATGATGCCGGTAAAAATTTTCAAACTGACGCCGCCGGAACGGAAATGCAGGTAGGCAAACGGCAAGGCAAGCGCCATCATCACGAATACCGCAAACGGGTACACGACCTTTTTCCATAAAGCGATTTCATAACGCGCCGTTTCGCGATTGTTTTCCGCCAGGTATTGCGTGTAATTCACCAGATCGTAGGCCGACATTTTTGCCGGATCGGAGAATCCCACTGAAAGGATTTCCGGCGTGACTTCGGATATCAGCGGCTTGCTGGCAAAATTCCTGGTCGAAATGGCGGTGGTAATATCGGTCGCCACAGCCGCGCCCATCAATTCCGTTTCGCCGAACTCCGCCTGCGACCCATTCGACAGCAGCCAGACATTGTCGCCCTGGTAATCTGCCCTGGCAGCCGTAATCAAGGCAGTCAAGTGGAAGTTGCGGTTGAATTCGTAAATTTTCAGGTCGGTCAACTGACCGTCAGGCTGGACCGTTCGCACATTCAAAAAACGTGAACCTATGGCTTCGCCATCCTTGCCGTTCGAGCGGATCATATCCTTGGTCCACAGGCCGGAACGAAACTCTTGCGACAGCGAGCCGCCCTGATTCAGGGTTCTGATCTTCTCTGCCATATTCGAGGAAGCCGGCACCACGAATTCACCGACCACAAAAGTGACGATGGCAAACACCAGGCCGATCTTGATCAGCATCAAGCCGGCCATGCCGGTAGACATGCTGGATGCCCGCATGATCGTAAATTCGGAGCGCGCGGCAAATTGCGACAGCGTCCAGATGGTTCCGATCAAGGCGGCAATCGGCATCAACTCGTACAGATAGCCCGGCATAGACAACAGAACAAACAGCAAGGCATGCTGAATCTTGTAGCCGCCGTGTCCCACTGCCTTCAGTTCGGCAATCAGATCGAAGAAGCCGAACAGCGCCAGGAAGGCAATCAATACAAAGATCACCGAGCGCCCGATTTCAGCCGCGAAATATTTTTGCAGGATTTTCATGCCGCCGCCCGCTGCGCAAAATAAGCGCGCTTGAGCATGGCCCATACCACCAGCGGATGGTAGCGACTATTGACCTTCAAACGCCATGAAAAGAACACCACCACCACCAGCAGCGCCACCAGATGTACCGGCCACCACGCCATCATGAATGCAGCGCGATTTTGCACCACGATTGCCTGCGCATAGCTCAGCATATTGCTGTAGAAAACAAACAGGAATAATGCAATCAGCAGGTTGGCCGAGCGCCCGCCGCGCGGATTGACGAACCCCAGCGGGATCGCCAGCAACATCAGCAAGACACCCATCAGCGGCAAGGACACACGCCACAGCAGCTCGCCATCATTGAAATTATTGCGATTGCGTAAAAGTTCCTGCGTCGTCAACGCGCGGGCCGAGGTATCGCCCACCAGCGCCTGGGATTGACTTGCCACCAGAACACCGTAGCGGTCGAATTCCATCAATTGAAAATCCGATTGCGTCGGCACGCCATCGTAGCGGCGCCCCTGATGCATCACCAAAAACTTGTCGCCGGCCGGATCTATTTCAACCGTGCCTTCCTTCGCCACCACCACGCTGGTTTTACCATTGCGCACACTGCTGACGAAAATATTCCTGACCTTGCTCGAATCGCCGGCGACGCCTTCAACGAAGAACACGCGATCGGATGACGACGATTCCTGGAATTTACCCGGCGAGACGCGCGCGATATCCTCGCGGTTTGCATAGCGCTCCTTGTAGATGGCGCTTTGCTGGTTCGACCACGGCGTGAGAAACAGGCTGAGCAGCGTCGTCATCACCACGATAGGCAGCGCGAACACCAGGACCGGCGGAATCCAGCGCGCCAGACTCAGACCGGATGCAAACCAGACCACCATTTCCGAATCCTGATAGCTGCGCGTAACCACCAGCAGCACCGACATGAAGCCGGCCAGGTTCAGGATGATGGGCAAGTAATTCAACGCAGAAAAACCGATCAGTGCCACCACATCGGCAGACGCGACTTTGCCACCGGCAGCCTGCCCCAGAATACGAATCAGCATCACGGTGATCGTAATAGTAAAAAGGGTAGTGAAGACGGCGCCAGCGGTACTGAGCAAATCGCGTCGGAGCGCGCGCTGAAAAATCATTGGAAGGCTATAATCGTGGATCGACAAGGAGAGTAACGCATGGACTTTAGCATAAAACCATTGGACGCAAAAAGCACTATCGCCAGTATCAAGACGGGGTGCATCGCCGTCGCCGTATTCGAGGACAAAAAGCTGTCAGCCGCCGCTCAGGCATTAGACCAAAAGGGCGGCATCAGTGCCGCATTAAAGTCCGGCGATATTTCCGGCAAAGCCGGTTCTACACTGCTGTTGCGCGGCGTCAGCGGCGTCGCTGCCGAACGTGTGCTGCTGGTCGGCCTGGGCAAGGAAGACCCCGTAAGCGAAAAGGATTTTTCATCCGCAGTGCAGGCCGTTGCACGCGCATTTACCTCGCTGGGAGCAACTGAGGCCGTCATCGCCCTGCCGCTGGACGCGGTTGCTGCACGCGACGCGGCATGGAGCATACGCTGCACCATACTCAACACGCGCGACGCTTCCTATCGCTTCGACAGTCTGAAAAGCAAAAAAGAACCTGCCCCTGCCGGCGTGAAAAAAATCGTCTTTGCAGTCAGCGCTGCGTCAACCGCTATCGCCAAAGATGCCATCGCGCAAGCAGTCGCACAAGCCAACGGCATAGACCTCACCAAAGATCTGGGCAATCTCCCGGCCAATGTCTGCACGCCGACCTATCTGGCCAATACAGCCAAAAAAATGGCCAAGGAATTCAAGCTGCAAGTCGAAGTGCTGGATCGCAAGCAATTGCAGGCGCTGAAAATGGGCAGCTTCCTGTCCGTCACCAACGGCAGCGTCGAACCGCCGAAGTTCATCGTGCTCAAGCATATGGGCGGCAAAGCCAAGGATGCGCCGGTCGTTCTGGTCGGCAAAGGCATCACCTTCGATTCGGGCGGCATCTCGCTCAAACCCGGCGCGGCCATGGATGAAATGAAATACGACATGGGCGGCGCGGCCTCCGTGCTCGGCACCATGCGCGCGATCGCCGAACTGAAATTGAAGCTCAACGTCATCGTTGTCATTCCGACCTGTGAAAACATGCCGTCCGGCAGCGCCACCAAACCCGGCGATATCGTGACCTCGATGTCCGGCCAGACCATTGAAGTCTTGAATACCGATGCCGAAGGCCGTCTGGTGCTGTGCGATGCGCTGACCTATGTCGAGCGCTTCAAACCGGCTGCCGTGATAGACGTCGCCACACTGACTGGTGCCTGCATCACGGCGCTCGGCCATCACAATTCCGGCTTGTTTACCCGCAGCGACGACGCACACGATGCGCTTGCCAACGAACTGCTTGCTGCCGGCAAGGCCTCCGGCGACACCGCATGGCGCATGCCTATCGAAGACAGCTATCAGGAACAGTTGAAATCGAATTTTGCCGACATGGCGAATATCGGCGGTCCGGCCGGCGGTGCAGTCACTGCAGCCTGCTTCCTCGAACGCTACACGAAGAAATATACATGGGCGCATCTGGATATCGCCGGCACCGCCTGGAAAAGCGGTGCAGCCAAAGGTTCGACTGGTCGCCCTGTGCCTTTGCTGACCAGCTTCCTGATCCAGCGCGCGCAGACAGCCAGGTAATCAGATGAACATGTGCGTGAGCGAAACATCTTCGCCGCGCACATTTTTTATCAGCCGCCGTTTTATATGAGCGCCTTCGCCGGCCTCATTTTTGTTTTAAAGGAACTCCCATGATTGTTTTGATCACAGGTGCAAGCTCAGGCTTCGGTGCTGAAATGGCACGGAAATTTGCACAACAGGGTCACAAAGTCATTGCCACCGGACGTCGCAAAGACCGTCTGGACGATCTCGCCGCAGAACTGGGCGCAGCCGTTTTGACCGTCGCAATGGACGTGACCGACAAGCATTCCATCACCGCTGCTCTGGATTCACTGCCTGCCGAATGGCGAGAGATAGACGTCCTGATCAACAATGCAGGTCTCGCGCTCGGCGTCGCGCCTGCACAGACCGCATCGCTGGAACAATGGGAAACCATGATAGAGACCAACTGCAAAGGTCTGGTCACCGTCACCCGCCTGGTCTTGCCGGATATGCTCAAGCGCAATCGCGGCACCATCATCAACATCGGTTCCAGCGCAGGTGCGTACGCCTATCCCGGCGCCAATGTGTATGGTGCAACCAAGGCTTTCGTCGCGCAGTTCACACTGAATTTGCGGGCCGATCTGGTCGGCACAGGCGTACGTGCAACCAACCTCGCGCCAGGCCTGGCTGGCGGCACGGAGTTCTCGAATGTGCGCCTGAGTGACGATGCGGCCGCAGCCAAGGTTTACGAAGGAACTGTACCTCTGAGTCCTGGCGATATCGCCGATACTGCCTACTGGATCGCGACTTTGCCACCGCATGTGAATATCAATCACATCGAAATCATGCCGACCTGCCAAGGCTTTGGCCCCTTGCTCATCAAGCGTAATACCTGATTAACCAGGCTTCTCGATCAAGAAACAGAATGGGTATGACAGGGAACAAACTTGTCATGCCCGATCAAACTCATCGATAATTGCGCATCCGCAGATAATCATGGCAATGCCGCCTGGCGCTGCCACTACAAGGGCAACCGATGCTGTCAAATTTTACGTGGACTATCCGCGTCTACTATGAAGATACCGATGCCGGCGGCGTCGTGTTCTATGCGAACTATCTGAAATTTTTTGAGCGGGCGCGTACCGAATGGCTGCGCAGCGCCGGCATCAACCAGAACATCATGACGGAAACCCACGGCGTCATGTTCGTCGTCAAAAGCACCGCCGTCGATTACCACGCCCCGGCGAAACTGGATAATGAACTGAAATTGACCGTCGTAGTCGAAAAGATGGGTCGCGCTTCTGTACAATTCGTGCAGCAAGCCTGGCGCATCAACGGCGAGCAGCAGGAATTGCTGGCTACCGGGCGCATCAAGGTCTGCTGCGTCGATACTGTGCGCTTCAGGCCCGGCGAAATTCCGCAGGAAGTATTGCACGCGATTCGACAGTTGGAGGCATCGTGATTGCCACTGGCAGCCGAAAGCCAAAGAAATTATTGCCGGCCAGCTGTCCGGGCAGCACATATATATGAAGTACATGCAGAACCAAATCGTACAGCCCTCTGCCAGTTGCGCATACAATTGACCAAATTCGACTAAACCACACTTCCATGACCGTCACTCAAGATCTTTCCTTCGTCCATCTCATCGCCAACGCTTCGGTTCTTGTACAACTTGTCATGGCACTATTGGTCGGTGTGTCCGTCATGAGCTGGACTTACATCTTCCGCAAGATGTTCGCCATCAAGAACGCTCGCACGCAAACCGAAGAATTTGAGCGCGCCTTCTGGTCGGGCGGCGATTTGAATGCGCTGTATCAGGACGCCACCTCCAATCGCCGCAAAAGCAGCGGCTCGACCGGTGCGCTGGAGCGCATCTTCGAAGCCGGCATGAGCGAATTCAACAAATCCCGCGCCTCCCATGATCCGAGTCAGGCCAGCGTACGTCTGGACGGCGCCCGCCGCGCGATGCGCGCAGCCTATCAGCGTGAAATGGATGGACTGGAGTCGCATCTCGCCTTCCTCGCCTCGGTCGGATCGGTCTCGCCTTACGTCGGCTTGTTCGGCACCGTATGGGGGATCATGAATTCCTTCCGCGGCCTCGCGAACGTCCAGCAGGCCACGCTGGCCGCCGTTGCACCGGGTATTGCAGAAGCACTGATCGCCACTGCAATCGGCCTGTTCGCCGCGATTCCGGCCGTGGTTGCCTACAACCGCTACTCGCACGATATCGACAGACTGGCAATGCGCTTTGAAAGCTTCGTGGAAGAATTCTCGAATATTCTGCAACGCCAGACGCGCTAAGGACTGCAGCAATGTCATTCACTTCCGGAAGCATGCGCGGCGGACGCAACAGAAAATTCAAATCCGAAATCAACGTCGTCCCCTACATCGACGTGATGATGGTGCTGCTCGTAATCTTCATGGTGACGGCGCCTATGGTCAATCCGAGCGAGATCGAATTGCCGAACGCCGCCAAATCCACGCTGCCACCCACCGAATACATACGCATAGACTTGAAGGCCGATGCCTCGGCAACGGTTTCCGTACAAGGCAAAAAAGGCGGCGCAAAACCGGGCGAAACCGTGGCCACGCGTGGCGAACTGGGTAAAAAGCTGCAAACGCTGGTTGCCGACAATCCCGACATTGCCGTCATGATTGCCGCAGACAAGAACATTAAATACGACGAGGTGATTCAAGCCATCTCGGAAGCCAAAAAACTTGGCATCAGCCGCGTAGGGCTGGCAACCAAGTGAACACCGCTTTATGACTGAACATTCACCGTATATCGTCCCGAAAGAACCTGGTCGCTGGCGTGCCATCACGCTGGCGGCAGCAGTGCACGTTGCACTGCTGGTGTTTTTCTGGATCGGCATAGACTGGCAAAGCGAAACGCCGGTCGCAGTGAAAGCGGAAATCTGGGATATGCAGGCGAAAGAAGCCGCACCGCTGCCGCCGGAACCGGAACCTGTCCCGCAACCCAAGCCTGAACCCAAGCCTGTCGTCAAGGAAACGCCGAAGGCGGAGCCCGTGGCCCCACCGCCGCCCAAGGTCGATATCGCGCTGGAAAAAGAAAAGAAGCGCAAAGAGCAGGAACGCAAGGACCAGCTGGCCGAAGAAGCAAAAGAGAAAAAGCTGAAACAAAAGGCCGAGCTGGAGAAGCAGGAAAAGCTGAAAGAACAGGAAGCCGAGAAGAAAAAGGCCGAACAGCAGAAGAAAGCGGATGCGGACAAAAAACGTCTGCAGGATCAGCGTGATGCAGAATTGAGCGAAAAGCGCCGTGCAGAGGAACTCAGTCGATTGACAGGAGCCATCGGCAGCGGCGGCACCGGTCAGGCGGCCAAATCGCAAGGCAGCGGCCGTGCAGACGGTGCATATGCAGATAAAATCCGGGCCAAGATCCGCTCAAACACGATATTTAACGTCCCGCCTGAATTAAGTGGGAATCCTCAGGTCGAATACGATGTCGAACTGCTGCCCGACGGATCGTTGCGCGGATTACGCCTGCGTAAATCCTCCGGTCTGCCCGGTTTCGATGAAGCCGTTAAACGGGCGATCGAACGCTCGCAACCATTTCCTCCCGATCAATCCGGCAGCGTCCCCGGCCGCTTGACCGTCGTTCACAAACCGAAAGATCAGTGACCCATGACAAAGACTTCATTTTTACGCTCATTCGCGATCCTTGCCCTGTTCGTTACCAGTCTCGCTCACGCGCAATTGCGGGTGGAAATCGCCGGCGTCGGCGCCAACCAGATTCCGATTGCGATTGCCGCCTTCGGCGACGAATCGATTGCGCCGCATCAGGTCAGCGCCATCATCAAGGCTGATCTGTTGCGTAGCGGTTACTTTAAGGTCATCGATACCGGGACCGTATTGACGGAAAACTCACAGGTTAATCTTGCCGACTGGAAATCGCGCGGCGCCGATGCACTGGTGGTCGGCAGCGTATCGCGTCTGCCGGACGGCCGCTTCGATGTGAAATACCGCTTGTTCGATACCATCAAGCAGGCGCAATTGTCGTCGCTGGCACTGGCAAACCAGCCACAGTTCATCCGCGTTTCCGCGCACAAGATCGCTGACGACATCTATGAAAAACTGACCGGCATACGCGGCGCCTTTGCTACCCGCATCGCCTACGTGACCAAGGCAGGCAAGGAATTCCGTCTGGAGATTGCCGATTCCGATGGTGAAGGCACGCAAGTCGCCCTGCGCTCCAACGAACCTATTATTTCACCGGCATGGTCGCCGGACGGCACCAAGGTCGCTTATGTCTCCTTTGAGAATAAAAAACCGGTCGTCTACATTCAGGATCTGGTCAGCAGAAAACGTACGGTGGCAGCCAACTTCAAGGGCAGCAATTCCGCCCCATCCTGGTCGCCTGATGGCAGCCGACTGGCAGTGGCGCTGTCGCGCGACGGTTTGACCCAGGTTTACGTCGTCAATGCCGATGGCACCAACCCGCGCCGCCTGAGCAACTCCAACGGTATCGATACCGAACCGCAGTACTCGGCTGACGGCCAGAGCATCTACTTCACCAGCGATCGCAGCGGCGGACCGCAAATCTATAAAATGGGCTCCAACGGCGGCGAAGCGCGCCGCGTGACCTTCGCCGGCAGCTACAATATCAGCCCGCGCATCTCGCCAGACGGTAAATTTTTGGCTTATATTTCGCGTCGCGAAGGAAAATTTCAATTATTTATACTGGATTTGAACAATGGTCAGGAACAACGCCTGTCCGATACCGTCAAAGACGAATCGCCCAGCTTTTCGCCTAACGGAAAATATCTGATGTACGCCACCGAATCCGGTCGCCGCGGTACATTGGCGGTGGTTTCGGTGGATGGCCAGGTTAAACAGCGCCTGACCACTCAGTCTGGAGACATACGTGAGCCCACATGGGGCCCGTTTATGAAATAATGCATGTCAGTTGCTTTCATTAACATTCGAACGCTTATCAATAAGGGAAATAAAAATGCGCACCATTACATCCGCTTTCATTTTGTCGACCGCCATGCTGCTGGCAGCATGCTCGTCCACCAAACTGGACGACAAGGCCCCGATTGAAGACCGCACAGGCTCATCAGTAGATCCACGTTCCGTTGGCACCGTCAACGCATCGAGCGATCCACTGAACGACCCACAAGGTGTATTGGCCAAGCGCAGCGTGTACTTCGACTATGACAGCTACGTCGTCAAGCCTGAATACCAGCAAGTCGTCGCCAATCACGCCAAATACCTGCAAAGCAACCGTACCCGTAAAATCATCATCCAGGGCAATACCGATGAACGCGGCGGCGCAGAATACAACCTGGCTCTCGGTCAAAAACGTGCAGAAGCCGTACGTAAATCCCTGTCCCTGTTAGGCGTGCCTGAGTCGCAAATGGAAGCCGTATCGCTGGGCAAGGAAAAACCAAAAGCCCTGGGTAGCGATGAAGCAGCATGGGCAGAAAACCGTCGTGCAGATATCGTTTATTAATCTGAATGGCGATGATTAAAAAAACCCTGATTGCGGCCTTGATGGCCGCATTTTCTTGCGCGTCGCTGTCAGCGCATGCCGCGCTGTTCGGCGACGACGAAGCCCGCCGCGCCATTCTCGATGTACGCACCAAGGTCGATGCGCTACAACAAAGCAAGGCCGAATCCACTGCAGTGCTCGAACTGGCAAATCAGAACGAGCAATTGAAGCAGGAGATCGCACGTCTGCGCGGCCAGATTGAAGTCTTGTCGAATGAAGTCGCCAACGCGCAGCAGAGACAGAAAGATTTCTATGTCGATCTGGATAATCGTCTGCGCAAGCTGGAACCGCAAATCGTCGCAGTCGATGGCCAGGAAGCGTCGGTGGAATTGTCGGAGCAACGCATGTACGACAATGCGCTCGCCCTGTTCAAGGCCGGCGATTATAAAAAATCCGGCACAGCCTTCGCCGACTTCATCCAGCGCTACCCGCAATCCGCATACGCCCCTTCCGCGCAATACTGGATCGGCAATGCCTATTATGCGCAACGCGACTACCGCAACGCGATCACGGCACAACAAGCGCTGCTGAAAAAGTATCCGGCCAACCCCAAGGCTGCAGACGCCATGCTGAACATCGCCAGCTCGTACACGGAATTGAAAGATCGTACAGCCGCGAAAAAAGCGCTGGAGTCACTGGTCGCCCAGTATCCGAATACGCCGGCAGCACAGACTGCAAAAGAACGCCTGGCCAATTTTAAATAAGGCAATGCCGCGCGAAGCAGGAAACAGATCGCAAAGCTGACATATTTTCAATATTGATCATCTCATCGCTCGCTGGCCGGGCGATTTTTTTTGTCTCGCAAGGTGCATACCCACGCAATTTTATCTGCAGCACCTAGTGAACACGCCTGCTGAAACGGCGATCGGAACCGGACAAATAAACTAATGAATAAAAAGTAGAGATGTGATTGACACAGGCTATAAGTGTTCTCTATAATAGCTGTCTTTCGGGTCGTTAGCTCAGCTGGTAGAGCAGCGGACTTTTAATCCGTTGGTCGCAGGTTCGAATCCCGCACGGCCTACCACGAATGCACTAGGGTCTAGATGAAAATCTAGACCCTTTCGTGTTTCTGGCACGACAAAAACGTGACTGCACCCTGCTCCTCGTTTTATTTAAACGATCCCTCCTTGTAATACCCAAGCGTTTTATTAAACTTCCGCCCGCACTTCCATTCATTGCTTGTCTAATGACTTGAGTCGTTTCATTTTTCTGTATCGTTGATACGGGACGCTATCGTCATTATCGATATGCAGAGATATTTCAATCCCACGTGCGGCTGGCTATTTTTCCATTCTCCTTATCGATTTTTTTACTTCGCCTTTGGACATGGATGATGCCGTTTCAGAGGCGGTTTTTTTACGAACACATGACGCGCCTCGTTTGTAAAACAAGTGTCATAGACGTCGCTAAGAAAGCCTTCCATTCAGGGGAGCCAAGGGGATATGGAAAATGCTCGCAGCTACGCATAGCCAGAGCCGTCACATCTTGAAGGTGCGATGCGCATGCTGGGCAAGCATGGCGGTGAATTTATTTTGAATGTTGCCGCGCCCTTGTCGCTGATTTTTTCGTTGAAAGTAAATATCAAGTAATCGGCTGCAGGATCGATGGATTGCAAGGCTCAGATGTATTGAGTAAAGCCGATACGATTCGGCGCATCCATTAACGTGGAGCGGCGCGACGCTCGCCTTTGCGTCTGCACGGGAAAGGGAGTTGCTCTCCCTCTACAGTCACTCTGGCTCTACGTGTATTGGCAAATATCCGGCCAACATATTGCATGTCGCTCTCGATGCTGGTGACGCGCTCCAGTTTTTCTTCTGACACTGCGAGTGCGACCAGAGATTGCAAGGCATTGATATACAACTGCCTGTCATGACGTTCGAGTTTGCAGAATGCGGTGGCCAGTTCGCTGATTGCCTGATCGATTCGTTTCATAGCGCACACCGAAAAAAATTGAAAACCGTCATTAAGATGGTGCAATTATTCTTAAAGTTCCCTGCGCAACCGCACTAGGCAATGCGCATAAGTTTGTCAATTTGCGCCACAAAAAATAGGGATTTAATGCTTATTGATGAGTGACATACGTTAAGACATTGAATACACAGCAAACTGCATAATAAAAAAATGGAAATGGATGGCGCATTTCGACAAAATTGCCATTCAAAAAAATACTCAAACAAATAAAAAAACAGCAAATAAATGCTTTTTAGTCGAATCATTCCACCTCAGCATGGTCTGACTGTTGACCAGATGAAAATCAACATATCATTTGCATAGGGGGAAACCATGTTGAACCAGAATGAGCCGGATCTGTTTCAGATTGAATTGAAACAGCGCTTTGAAGAGTTGGTGCGTTGGGCTGTCGCGCACAACCCCGATCGCAGCGCTCCGC
Organism: Herminiimonas arsenicoxydans; assembly: GCA_000026125.1. Taxonomy (GTDB): domain Bacteria; phylum Pseudomonadota; class Gammaproteobacteria; order Burkholderiales; family Burkholderiaceae_D; genus Oxalicibacterium; species Oxalicibacterium arsenicoxydans. The sequence continues at coordinate 2,387,128 of CU207211.1, forward strand.
TGTCGGAGGCCGATTTTGATGCCGCGAGAAAAGAAATTACGAAACTTGCAGCGCATGACCTGAGTCTTGGCGAGCGCAATGCAAAGATACCCGAACCGGCAGAAAATGGGCCGCAGTATATCAACGTCACTCCCGCCCCCTGGCCTTGATATTCTTTATACCTGCAAGGAAGCGATATCCTCATCTAGTGAGGTGGTGCTGCGTTATTCATACTTTACAGATTCTGTTTTCAACCACTGAAAGGAATTACCCATGAGCGTCAACTCTCCTACTCTATCCGCTGACAAGGTAAAAAATGTCATTGCAAACACACCGGACAGCGCAACCTTGCGCAACGATCTGCAAACGCTGAAAACCGATCTGGACACGCTGTTGACACATGCCGCCGAACTGACTGATGTGGAATTGCACGAAGCCCACGATCGCATTCTCGCCAAGTTCAGTTCATTACGCTATGCAGCCAAAGGGATTGCCGATGAGGCGCGCCAGCAATTCAATCACGGCGTTGAGGTAACCACTGATTATGTGAAGGAAAAACCGGTGCAGTCGCTGGCACTGGCAATCGGCTTTGGCACCTTGCTGGGGATTATCATTGGTCGCCGCTAGGCGATGAACCTGTTGGATGTATTGCCATGACTCATTTTTTTAGTGAACTTTATGGCAATTAAATGTACCAAGCTTGTACGTTGCCTGATCGAATCGGGGAAGGCGACAAGAACGTTTATTTACCAAACTGAAATCAAGAAAAATGAGGGAGGCGTTCCTACGCCTATCCATCCAACCTGAAAGGAAACATACCATGAAAAAAATTATTTCCCTTATGTGCATACTCTCGATAAGCATAGGCTTGAGTGCCTGCAATACCTTCAAGGGATTCGGCAAGGACGTGGAACGTGGCGGCGAAAAGGTGCAAGACGCAGCAAGCGACGCGCAGCGCAAGTAAATCATTTTCCAAACATAAAAACAGCGTGTATCGAATCGATACACGCTGTTTTTATTTGCACTCTCCGATCGTTCCGCACCGGATTTTTTAACGGATTAATGTGGAATCAGGCGCATTCATCTTTCCCGCGCATGAACCAAGACCTGATCCACAATCATTATTGTTTTTTAATAGTCAAATTATTGATGATCGAAGCCACGCCTTCCGTATCGCCGGCAATTTTTCCTGCGCGATCGATTTGCGTCTGATTACTCACCGCGCCACTCAGCGTAACGACACCGTGTGATGTATCGACATTGACATCCAGGCCCTTGATATCCGAATCAGCCAGTAATGCAGTTTTCACCTTGGTGGTAATCACCGTGTCATCAATGATGGTGCCAGGCGTTTTGCTCTCTCCCGCAACAGGCGCAGCCGGTGGAGCGGGCGCCGTTTCAGGCATCGCCGGTGCAGGGCTTACACCGCTGGTAGCGGGTGCAGGCGATTCGGTTGGTGCAGTTCCTGTGGTATCACTTGGTGCGCGGCGCTCGCAGGCGCTGGTGAACAAGACGGTTAATACTGCAGCAGCAAGGGCAAGGCGTGAACTATTCGGTAATGTCTTCATCATGATTTCCTTTCAGGAACAAGATTCGCAATTCCATGCAAGCTGTTGGCCATGCACGGCGGACAAAATTCAATATATGAATCATGTATCCACATTGCTCTCAGGCAGCTGCCTGGAAACAATACGGTTATCTTCTTGACCACACTATATGGAGAAGGTTCTCGAATAATTCAGCGGGAAGGAAATCAGAGGAGCAGTATGCGTAAAATTTACACGGCCGGTCAAACTTGCACGTTTGATCCTGTGGAAAAATAAGCGCCCGGCGCAGGCTAGACACATCAGCAAATGCAGGGAGCAATACCTGACCAGCGCTAGTACGCTCCCGGCTGCTGCATGCGCGCCAGTGCCTGCAGCAATAAATCAGGATCGCCGAGTGCCAGCTTCTTGGAATCGGACAAGCTTTGCCGGAACCCGCGGGCGTTAGGCAGGCCTGCCATCAAGCCCAGCATGTGGCGCGTGATACTGTTCAATCTCAAGCCGCCGCCCTTTTCGCTTTTGCCATGCAGTTCAAGTTGTGCGCGGATGTAAGGCAGCATCGCATGCAACACCTGGGCGCGTGATTTTGGCGCCGCGATGTCGCCGTAATAACGGGCGTCGAATGCGCTCATCAAATACGGATTGTGATACGCCTCGCGACCCAGCATCACGCCATCGACATGCACAAGATGGGTGTCGATTTCTGCCAGCGTCTTGATGCCGCCATTGATGATGATTTCCAGTTGCGGAAAATCCTGCTTGAGCTGGTACGCAAATTCATAACGCAAGGGCGGGATCTCGCGATTTTCTTTCGGGCTTAAACCCTTGAGCACCGCATTCCGCGCATGCACGATGAAGGTGTTGCAGCCGGCTTCCGCTACGGTGCCTACAAAGTCACGCACGAAATCGTAGGAAGCGATGTCATCGATACCGATGCGATGCTTGACCGTCACGTCTATCTGCACGGCATCGCGCATCGCCTTGACGCAATCGGCAACCAGTGCAGCCTCGTTCATCAGGCAGGCGCCGAACGCGCCCTTTTGCACGCGCTCGGACGGGCAACCGCAGTTCAGATTGATTTCGTCGTAACCCCACTGCTCGCCCAGCTTCGCGCTTTTGGCAAGGTCGGCCGGCTCGCTACCGCCCAATTGCAGCGCGACCGGATGTTCTTCATGGTTGAAATCGAGATGACGCGACACGTCGCCATGCAGCAAGGCGCCCGTTGTCACCATCTCGGTATAGAACCAGGTATGGCGCGTAATCTGCCGATGAAACATGCGGCAGTGGCGGTCGGTCCAATCCATCATCGGCGCAACACTCACGCGCCTTTTCTTGTCAATTACGGGTTTCATTTGCTTATGGTGCGAATTTCAAGGTTTCTGCGGAGTTTGAATTGTGCAGAATTATAGGCGGTGACGGATCAAACGTCGTTTGTTGATCGCACCTTCAGGCCCACGACGACGGTTCTATGATACCTATGGCTTGAAACGCCGGCTTGCAAAACAGATAACCCTGCATCAGGTCTATCCCCGCACTGTACAGGAAGTCGCGCTCGGCCGACGTTTCTATCCCTTCCGCCAGCACGCGCACATTCAGTGCTGCGCAGATGGACACGATGCCATGCACGATTGCCTGTTTCGGCTTGCTGCTATCGATGCCGCGCACCAGCTCCATATCTATCTTGATGATGTCCGGCTGGTAATCGGCTAACAGACCGAGGCCTGCATAACCGGCGCCAAAATCATCAATCGCCGTACGAAAACCGAAGCGCCGGTATTCGCGGAAGATGTTCACCAGATGCGGTCTGTCCGTCACTTGCTCGCCTTCGGTCACTTCGAAAATGATTTGCTCGATAGGAAAATCATATAGTCGCGCCGCTTCAAAGGTACTGCGTATGCAAGCTTCCGGCCGATACACGGCGTTCGGCAAAAAATTGATCGACAATAATTCCTTCATTCCCAGTGCGGCCGCGCCACGAATCGCCTCGACCCGACACGCCTGATCAAAAGAATAGCGATTGGCATCAGTGACTTGCGAAAGTACCGAGTAGGCAGACTCTCCGTTAGGCCCTCGTACCAATGCTTCATGTGCATAGATGGAACGCGTGCGGACATCCACGATAGGCTGGTAAGCGAATAAAAAATCAAAACCAAGATCCGTTTCTTTCTTGCACTCCCTGCAACCGGTAGCACTAGACGATGGCTCTTCCCGAGATGGATGTATGGGGATCATTTGATGATTTTCCTTTCAGTAGGGTGCAGTTGTAGTCTCATTTTGAGTGCACTTGCGCTGAGCGATCTCATGGTTCGCAGCTTGCAACCTGGTTACGCCCCCTTGCCTTGGCCTGATACAGTGCGCTGTCAGCCTGCTCTAACAGCACTTCGGGCTGAGCCATAGAACTCGGCTTCATACGGACCACCCCGCAACTGATCGTCAGGAACTGGTGTGGCGAAGCCGCATGAGGAATATCCAGATCGCGCACACTCCGGCATAAATTCTCGGCATGCATGATCGCCTGTTCTGCAGTCATTTCAGTTGCCAGCACGATGAATTCTTCACCGCCAAAGCGGGCGACAAATTCGCTGTCCCGACGCAATGAATCATCCAGGATCGAGGCGACTTTTCTGAGGGCATCATCGCCGGCAATATGACCGTAAGTATCATTGAAGCCCTTGAAGTAATCGACGTCGATGAACATCATGACCAGACTTTCCTGCGTGTCGATCAACTGATCCCATCTTGTGCGCAACTGATCCTCGAAATATTTGCGGCTGTATATCCCGGTCAATGTGTCATGCACGACCAGTTGCTCCAGATTCTCCTTGTCGCGCTCCAGCAGCCTGCGCTCCTTGCGCAAACGCTGCTCAAGGACTACCCTCGCAGTGACATCTTTCTGGATGCCGATGAAATGCGTAAGAACGCCGGATTGATCAAACACAGGAGATATGCTCAGCTCGTTCCAGAACAATGAACCATCCTTGCGGTAATTTCGCAGAGTCACAATACTGTGCTTGCCCTTCTCAAGGGAATTTGCAAGGATGCTGATGTTTCTTTGCGCCTGGTCCGTTCCCTGCAGAAAACGACAGTTACGCCCCAGGATATCTTCCAGGTCGTAGCCGGATAACTGTTCGAATGCAGGGTTGGCAAAAATCACCGGGTGATCAGGAGCACGAGCGTCGGCGATGAGGATGCCATCCCTGGATTCCATCACGGCCTGCATCAGGATTTCAATAGTGAACATGTCTGTCTTTTTATGGTGTTGTTAAAGGCAGGCACGAAGATGGCACTTCATTTTCCCGCCAGCCTGCTCATGAAAGAGCGGATCACTAAACTGAAGGCTTTTACATCCACTGTTTCCTGATGGCTGGCGATGATTTCCTGGATGCCTTTGAATTCATGATTTGAAATTTCCAGTACCGCCATGGCCCAATCCGGGAATGCACGCTCTTCTGTCGTTGTAATCAGAACGATACGGCAATCAGCGTGTCGCCTGTCATCAAGGATCTCGCTATATTTTCTGAATATCTGGTGGTCCGGTCCTTCCAGGACCTGCATGAACATGCCGCCACCGTGGACTAGGATTCCGGTCAGCCCCAGGGCTTGATTATTTTTTTTTGACGATTCCAGAATATCGGACAAGTCATTCTTCAATGCATCGGCAGTACTGCGGCTTGCGCTTACATATAACAGTCTGATCATCGCGCTGGTCGTGTTCCGGTTGATATGGTTAGCAATATGAAAGCCAGGCATCCCGGCTTCGTGATGACATGGATTACTCTGATATTTTAATACGTCAAGCCGGGATGCCTGGCATGCCATGCACTCAAGCTGGCGGAGATGTCGGCAAGATGAGTCAGCACATATACAGCCTCTGGTGGGCGACGGGCAAGTACCGGGCAATCTCCACCTACCCATAGCTCTGTACTGACAGGCAATTTCCCACGCAAATCAGTCAAGCCTTCGAGCACCAGACGGGGATTCATCGCACCGGAGACGGATAGCGCGACGATGTCTGCGTTTTGCGCCTGGGCTGCCCCGATTATATCCATGATGGGCGTTTGCACGCCCAGCGAAATGCAACTCGCCCCTTCCTGCGTAAAGATCGCCTCCGCCATCAGCAAGCCGAGGCCATGCTGTTCCAGTGGCAACGTCGTCAGCAGGATGCGTGGCCCAGCAGGTATTTTCCCTCTTGGCAGCTGCAGCGAGGAAATTGCTGCGCGCATGACGACTTGTACCGACTCTGTATACAAATGCTCTTCAAAAATCTGCAGGGCGCCGTTGGCCCAGCTCTCACCCACCAGTCGATTAAGCGGTGCCAGCAACTCGACAATGAAGCGCTCCAGTCCCATACGCGACAGCGCCTGCGACAGTCCGTGGCGCAAGGCCTCGGTCTGGTGAGTCTTGCACAAGTCCAGATAGCCTTGCAGCGTCGATAGAGTGGCATCACTCACGCTGACTGATTCAGTAGTAGCCAGCACCGACTGCTGTACCAGTTGCTGCAACTCCTCCATTCCGTAATGGATGATTTTCCCGGGGCGATGCCCCTGGTCAAGCAGGCGCTTCAGGATACGCAATTTATCCACCTGATCGAGCAGATAGGCACGCTCACCCAAACTATCCCGTACCGGGGTCGGGAAACCGTAACGGCGTTCCCAAACGCGCAAGGCATCCTTGGACAAACCGGTATCGCGCTCAACGGCACCAATACTCATCGTTATCTGCATAAAAATTCACATGCCTATTCTTGTACGTGCGTATTTATCAATCGGTATTTTTCAATTCGAAATGAGTCCGCGGCTCAGCAAGCCGGAATCTCTATCGAGACGCTATTTTATCGCTTAATTAAGTCTATAATTTGTCCTAGACAATATATTGACATAAAATGCGTTTGCGCTCAGCATATATCAACAATTGCTTGATGCGCCTTTTACCTGACGGCATGCAATTTCAAAAGCTTGTTTTTTAACAACATCGCGATGTTGTTAAAAAATAACCAAGGGCATCGTCAGTCGCATTAATTGCTGCCTGGCACTTTAGTGGACTCATAACAAGGAATCACCAGCATGAAAATCGCTGTTATCGGATCGGGAATTGCCGGATTGTCTTGCGCCTACCGCCTGGTGCAATCCGGTTACGACGTAACACTGTTTGAAGCCAACGACTATTTTGGCGGTCATACGCATACCGTCGACGTTACGCTGGATGATGTCACTTATGGTGTGGATACCGGCTTTCTGGTTTTCAACCACCACACCTATCCACACTTGGTTCGCCTGTTTGCCGAGTTGGAGGTTGAAACCGTGGCGACCGACATGTCCTTTTCAGTCAAGCTGCCCTTGCAGGGACGCATGCTGGAATGGGCCGGCAGCAATCTCGATGCTGTGTTTGCGCAAAGGCGCAACCTGCTGAACCCGCGTTTTCACCGGATGCTGCGAGATATCCTGCGCTTCAACAAACATGCCACCAAACTGGCTTTGTCCCGCGCACACGATGCATCACATTGCTCGCTCGGCGCCTATCTGGACAAGCACAATTACAGCAAGGAATTTCGCGACTGGTATCTGCTGCCTATGGCCGGCTGTATCTGGTCTTGTCCAACCGAACAGATGCTGGCTTTCCCGCTGTCATCATTTGTGCGCTTTTGCCACAACCACGGCTTGCTGCAAGTCAATGACAGGCCGCAATGGCAAACCGTCAAAGGCGGCGCCCGTCATTATGTGGAAAAAATGCTGGCGCAGATTCCGCAAAAATTTCTGAACACGCCAGTGCTATCGGTCACCCGCAATACCCTGGGCAATGTCACCAAGATCAAGATTGAAGCCGGCAATGGCATCCATCTGGTCGACCATGTTGTCATCGCCAGTCACAGCGACCAATCCTTGCAACTGTTAAAGGATGCGACGATGTATGAACAGGCCATCCTGTCAGCCATAAAATACCAGCCGAATCGCGCCGTATTGCATCTGGATACCGACTGTCTACCTGCGAATAAAAAGACGTGGGCGGCGTGGAATTATCAAAGCGAGCAAGGCAGCGAACCCAGAGTGTGCGTCCATTACCTACTCAACCAATTGCAGCCGCTACCGTTCAAGCAATCAGTGATCGTGTCGCTCAATCCTATCCATGCCCCCAACCCGAATAGCGTACTCGCCAGCTACGATTATGCGCATCCGGTTTTCGATGAAGCGGCGATTGTGGCCCAAGGGAAATTGGCGACAATACAGGGCGAACAAAATACCTGGTTTGCCGGCGCGTGGACGGGCTATGGCTTCCATGAAGATGGATTGAAATCCGGCCTGTCTGTAGCGCAAGCCATAGGCAGCGTGGTAGACGACACTGCATTGACGCGCTCAGCCGCCTGAACTTGCATGGATGCTGCCATGAAATCCATTACGCCTGTCGCACAACTTTGTTTTGGCAAGGTAATGCACACGCGCCTGCGCCCGACGCGCCACGCCTTCAACTATGGCGTGTATTTCATACGCCTGCCTCTGCGTGCAATGGCACAAGATGCTGTACAACCAGCCAGATTTTTCTCGCACAACCGCTTCAATGTGCTGTCCTTCTGGGACAGCGATCACGGCGATGGCAGACAGCCTTTGCTTGAATGGCTGGACGCGCTGCTGAAAAACGAAGGCATAGATGACGCCGATGGTGAAATCTGGCTGCAGGCATTTCCGCGTGTCTTGGGCTATGTATTCAATCCTGTGTCATTCTGGTTTTGCCACCGCAAGGATGGACAACTGCGCGCCGTGCTGGCCGAAGTGTGCAATACGTTCGGCGAGCGTCATTTATATCTGCTCGATACAGGCAGCGCCATGAACTATGGAATAGAGCTGACGGCACGCAAGATATTTCATGTCTCGCCATTTTGTGCAGTAGATGGCTGCTATCGCTTTCGCTTCTTGTGCATAACGCAAGAAATCGATGGCACGGTGGTCGAACGTAATGTCGCCCGCATTGATCATGACGACAATTCCGGCCCCTTGATATTGACCAGCATTGCCGGTTCCGCCTACCCATTATCGGACGCACTTGTTGCCAGAGCATTCTGCCTGTATCCGCTGATGACCTTGGGCGTCGTCGCAAAAATACACTGGCAAGCACTGCGCCTGTGGCTCAAGCGCGTGCCATTTTTCAGAAAACCCCATCCACCATCCAAAGAGCTGAGTCGATGAATACTCAATCAATCAAACAACAAGCGATCATCGTTACTGCAGGTGCCGGCGCGAGCACGTCTATAGACTTGCCTGCGGAGGTTAAATTCATCCTGCAACTGATGCGCAAAATCGAGCATGGTGCCTTGCGCATGGAACTTCCGAACGGCCAGATCGAGCAGTTTGGCGACCATACGCATCCCGTCACCCTGACCCTGAAAAACTGGGATATCTGCCATGCTGCGCTGAAGTCCGGCGATATAGGATTTGCGGAAACGTTTATCGATGGGCACTGGACGACGGACGATCTGCCCGGCCTGATAGAGCTGTTCGTACGCAATCGCGCGGAAATCGAATCGATTGTGTACGGCACCTGGTGGGGCAGCCTACTGTACCGAATCAAACATCTATTCAACCGCAATTCGCGCGCGGGCAGCCGCAAGAACATCCATGCGCATTACGACATAGGCAATGACTTTTACCGGTTGTGGCTGGATCCGTCCATGACCTATTCGAGTGCGCTCTTTGCCAATGGCCATGCAGACAATTTGCAACAAGGCCAGAATGCAAAATATCACCGTATTCTGAACGAGCTGGCACTGCCGCCGAATGCACGCGTGCTGGAAATAGGCTGCGGCTGGGGCGGCTTTGCCGAACTGGCCAGTACTACAGCAGGCGCACATGTAACCGGTTTGACGCTGTCGACCGAACAGCTGCATTATGCACATCAGCGTTTGACTGATGCCGGCCTGGCCGATCAAGTGCAATTGCTGTTGCAGGATTTCCGCGATACGAGCGGGCAATTTGATGCGATTGCTTCGATAGAAATGTTCGAGGCCGTAGGCGAAGCGTACTGGCCCAGCTATTTCGAGTGCATTGCACGCAACCTTAAAAAAAATGGCCGCGCCTGCATACAGACCATCGTGATTGCCGATGAACTGTTCGAGCGTTATCGCAAGGGTACAGACTTCATTCAGCAATATATTTTCCCGGGCGGGATGCTGCCATCATCACAAGTCTTTCGCCAGCAAGCTGAACAGCACGGGCTGCGGGTCGCCAATGAATTCAAGTTCGGTCTGGACTATGCGCGCACGCTGAAAGAATGGCGCAGCGCCTACTCCGAGCAATTGCAGCAGGTACGTGCGCAGGGTTTCGACGACCGCTTCTTGCGCACCTGGGAATTCTATCTCGCATATTGCGAAGCCGGATTCCGCGCAAAAAGCATAGATGTCGTGCAATTTACGCTGGAAAAAACATGAGCCTGCACAGCCCCGCCGTACGGACCGGAAAATACGTACTCCCATTGGCCTTCTTTGCGCTGATGTGGACGGTTGCGCTGGCGCGAGAACCTGCCGCGCCCCAGCATATAGAAAAAGAAATAGGCCAGGCACGCCTGGCAGGTCAGGGAAGCTTCCGCTGGTTCGGCCTGAAGATTTATGATGCCGCGCTCTGGGTAGGCGATAAAGGCTATCGCGCCCAAGCGCCGGCGGCAGCCAAACTGGTGCTGGATTTGCGTTATGCACGCAACTTGCAAGGCAAGAAAATTGCCGCCGCTAGCGAAGATGAAATGCGCAAGCTGGGCCTGGGCTCTGCACAACAGCGCGCCAGCTGGCAAGCTGCCATGGAAAACATCTTCCCGGACGTCAACGAAGGCACGCATCTATCCGGCGTCTACCTGCCCAATGAAGGCGCACGCTTTTACCTGAACGGAAAATTCATCGGCGAGATCATGGATGCCGAGTTCAGTCGTGCCTTCTTTGCGATCTGGCTGGATCCCCAAACCACTGCCGCACAATTGCGCAACGCCTTGCTGGCCGATGCGGCCCCGCGCTGATGGCCAGGCTCACTACCGTTTCATTTTTCACCTACGGTTTATTCGGACTGCCGCTGGCCCTGGTTGCCTTGCCTATCTATGTCTACGTCCCGCAGTTCTATGCGGAACGCTTCGGCTTGTCGCTGACCCTGATCGGCGGGGCCTTGCTGGCAGCGCGCGTATTCGATGCATGCATCGACCCGTTGATAGGCTTGTGGATAGATCGCCGCAGGAATCATGGCGGCTATGGGCGCTTCATACTGATTTCCCTGCCCTTGCTGGCACTGGGGTTTCTGGCGCTATTCCATCCGCCTGAGCTGCTGCAGGACGCCGCTTTGCTGTGGTTCCTGTGCACGCTGCTGCTGGTCTACCTCGGCTTCAGCCTGGCGACGATCGCGCATCAAAGCTGGGGCGCGGCACTGACGCAAAAACTGGCGGAACGCTCGCGCCTGACCGCCACGCGTGAAGCCTGCGGCTTGCTGGGTGTAATACTGGCAGCCTTGCTGACAGGCTGGCTGGGCTTCGATGGGCTGATCACGATCTTTATCATCACCCTGCTCATTTGTGCTGCCATCCTGCTCAAGTCAGCACCGCAGCCGGCCGCCACACAAGCTCTGCATGCGGGCTGGTCTGCGATGCTGGAACCCCTGCGCAACCGGCGCTTTCGCTGGCTGTTCGCAGTATTGATCGTCAACGGCATTGCCGCCTCGATACCCGCCACACTGTTCCTGTTTTTCGCCAAGGATCAATTACAACTGGCGCAGTACGCAGGCCTGTTTCTGGTCCTGTACTTCATGGCTGCCGCCTGCTCCATGCCCTTGTGGGTCGCCTTGGCCAGACGCCATGGCGAAGCCCGCATCTGGCTGTGCGCCATGTTGCTATCAGCCGCCGCCTTCATCTGGGCTTACGGTCTGCCGGCTGGCGCTGCACTGCCGTTTGCCGTGATCTGCGTGCTGTCAGGCTTGACGCTGGGCGCCGACCTGGCCTTGCCACCGGCATTGCTGGCGGCAGTCATAGGGCGCGCCGGACACAGCGGCCAGCGCGAAGGGGCTTATTTCGGCGCCTGGAGCTGGGCCACCAAGATGAATCTGGCGCTGGCAGCCGGCATCTCGCTTCCCTTGCTCGAGCAACTCGGTTACGTCCCCGGCACCGCAGACAGCACGGGTACCCATGCGCTGTCTGTCGCGTATGCCTTGCTGCCCTGCGCGCTGAAACTGGCAGCGGCCAGCATACTGGCGCGCGCCCCATTGCGTGATGTATGAATTGTCTTGTACCCCCCACACCAATCAGCCGGAGATGATTATGAAACAGTTGAAATATCTTTTTGCAGTGTGCGCTACAGTATTGCTGGCCGCCTGTGCCAGCCCGGTCGAACCCTCACACTATGCGAATGAAAAGCCCAAGCTGGATTTGCAGCAGTATTTCAATGGCACGCTGGATGCGTGGGGCATGTTCCAGGACAGATCCGGCAAGGTCGTCAAGCGCTTTACCGTAGTGATGCGTTGCACCTGGGTCGGCGATACAGGCACGCTGGATGAAGACTTTAGCTACTCGGACGGCAGCAAGCAAAAACGCGTGTGGACGCTGCGCAAGGTGGCGCCCGACCGTTACATAGGAACGGCACCGGATGTCGTCGGCGAAGCCATCGGCATTACCGCAGGCAATGTTCTGCATTGGCAATATGTGCTGGCGCTGCCTGTCGACGGCAAGGTATATGACGTGCAGTTCAACGACTGGATGTATCTGATGGATGATCGCGTGATGCTGAACCGTGCAGCGATGAGCAAGTTCGGCTTCCATCTGGGCGATGTGACGCTGTCCTTTAGCAAGCGCCCTTGATCAGCCTGTCCTTGATGTACCGACTCCTGTTGCAAACTGAAAGGCTTAGATGAATCCGCAGATTTCAAGCTGGCATGACAAACGCGTATGGGTGATCGGCGCCTCGACCGGCATAGGCGCGGCAACCGCCCAAAAGCTGCTGGCACAGGGTGCGCGCGTGGCACTTTCCGCGCGCCGCCCTGAATTACTGGCAATGGTCGCAGACGGTCATCCAAATGCACTGATCGCCGTGCTCGACATCGTCGATCATGCGAGTGTATCTGCGGCCCATACCTTGATCATGCAGCAGTGGCAAGGCATCGATCTGGTACTGATCATCGCCGGTGGCTACCATGAAATGCGCGCCGACTCCTTCGATCTGTCGGCAGCCTATCGCTTGATAGACCTGAACATACGCGGCACCTACAACTGCCTCGACCTGGTGCTGCCGACATTGCTGGCACAAGGCAACGGCGGCATAGGAATCGTTGCATCGGTCGCCGGTTACAGTGGCTTGCCGAAAGCGTTGATCTATGGCCCGACCAAGGCGGCACTGATCAACCTGTGCGAATCACTGTATATCGATTTGCATCCGCGCGGCATAGGCGCCTACCTGATCAATCCAGGCTTTGTCGAAACGCCTCTGACCGCAGGCAACGACTTCCCCATGCCGGCCATGATATCGGCCAATGAGGCAGCACAGGAATTGCTGCACGGACTTGAACGCGGCCAGTTTCATATCCACTTTCCACGTCGCTTCACCAACATCCTGCGCATCCTGCGTCTGCTGCCTTACCGGCTTTATTTCTGGTTGATACACAAGGGAACGGGATTATGAGTGAAGTGATGAATATCAAAGTTGACCATACAGACAGCCTGTGCCGTGTCGTACAATTTTTCGAAACACTAAGCATTGAAGCGGCACAGCATCAGCTGGAGCAAATCTATGCAGTTGATGCATCCTTCAAGGATCCCTTCAGCGAAGTATGCGGACTGCCGGCAATCAGACCCATCTTCATACATATGTTCAGCCAGGTAGAAAACCCGCGTTTTGTTGTAACGAATACGGTGCTGCAAGGTGACGATGCGTTCATGACATGGAATTTTCTATTCCATATGCGGCGTTATTCCAGCGATGAGCAATGCATACGCGGAGCTACACATTTGCGTTTCAATGCCGATGGTCGCGTGAATACCCACCGCGATTACTGGGATGCCGCAGAGGAACTGTATGAAAAATTGCCGCTGGTTGGCGGTTTGATGCGTGTACTCAAACGGATAGCGAAAAAATAGCTCCGTATCTTTCTGCCGCTAAGTGAGACAACTAATTGCTATCTTATTTCTTGGGTTGACGCCTGCCAGATTCCGGTCGATTGTTTTTGCCCGGCTTACGTCCTGCTGGAAAACGTACTACCATGCTGATTCCCCGTCTAGCGAAAGAAGGTGCACATGGCTCAGCTTCTGGACACCGCTCATCTTTGGATGCCGTTTACGGCCAATCGCCAGTTCAAGGCCAAGCCGCGCCTGCTGGCGTCCGCATCCGGCATGTATTACACCACCGATGATGGGCGCAGGATTCTGGATGGCACCGCCGGCTTGTGGTGCGTCAATGCGGGGCACGGTCATCCTAAAATCGTGGAAGCCGTGCAGCAGCAGGCCGCGCAGATGGATTTTGCGCCGCTATTCCAGATCGGACATCCCAAAGCATTTGAAGCAGCAACGGCCCTGACCGGGATTGCACCGGACGGCATGAATCGGGTGTTCTTCTGCAACGACGGCTCGGAAGGTGTAGACACTGCATTGAAGATCGCCCTCGCCTACCATCGCATGCGCGGCGATGCCGGCCGCACGCGCTTGATCGGACGCGAGCGGGCCTATCACGGTGTCGGCTTCGGCGGCACTGCAGTCGGCGGCATCGCCGGCAATCGCAAACAATTCGGCTCCGGCCTGACTGCTGTAGATCATTTACGCCATCCGCTCAATATCGAAAAAAATGCCTACTCGCGCGGTCTCCCTTTGCACGGCGCGGAAATGGCCGACGAGCTGGAACAGCGTCTGCTGGCCTTGCACGATCCATCCACCGTCGCTGCCGTCATCGTCGAACCCTTGCAAGGATCGACAGGTGTGATTCTGCCGCCGAAAGGCTATCTGGAAAAAATCCGTGCGATCTGCGACAGGTACGGCATCCTGCTGATTTTCGATGAAGTCATTACCGGCTTCGGCCGCCTGGGTTCGCCATTTGCGGCCGATTTTTTCAAGGTCAAACCGGACATGATCGTCTGTGCGAAAGGTCTGACTAACGCCGCCGTACCGATGGGCGCCGTCATCGTACGGCAACAGATACACGATGTTTTCATGGACGCTGCACCTGCCGATACGATTGAATTCTTCCACGGTTATACCTACTCCGGCCATCCACTGGCAGCCGCTGCGGCAATTGCCACACTGGCGGTACACAAGGAAGAGCAGCTGTTCCAGCGCGCCGCCGATATGGCGCCCTATTTTGAAGATGCTGCACACAGCCTGAAAGGCCTGCCCTTCGTCAAGGATGTACGCAACCTCGGCCTCGTCGCGGGAATAGAACTGGAAGGCATCCGCGGCAAACCAGGCGCACGCGCCTACGATCTGTTCAACAAGGCGTTCTGGGACAAAGGCCTGCTGACACGCACTACCGCCGACATCGTTGCACTGTCACCGCCGCTGATTATCAGCAAAATGCAGATCGATGAAATGTTCGGCAGTATTGCCGATATCCTGAAGACGCTGAAGTAAGCCTGCTCTGCAAAAAATGCTCAAGAAAATAAAAAAGCCCGCTGATTTAAATATCAGCGGGCTTTTTTGTTGGCGCCTCACTCAAGAGACGCTATTCAAACCAATCATTACGCAGCGTCACGG
Source organism: Herminiimonas arsenicoxydans (assembly GCA_000026125.1). Taxonomy (GTDB): domain Bacteria; phylum Pseudomonadota; class Gammaproteobacteria; order Burkholderiales; family Burkholderiaceae_D; genus Oxalicibacterium; species Oxalicibacterium arsenicoxydans. The sequence goes on from CU207211.1 coordinate 2,402,334, forward strand.
CCTGCTTTTTTGCGCTCGTGTTCTTTCAAATAACGTTTGCGCAAACGAATGCTTTTCGGTGTGACTTCAACCAGTTCGTCGTCGTCGATAAACTCAACTGCATATTCCAGCGACATTTCGATAGGTGGTACCAGGCGCACCGCTTCATCGGTGCCCGACGAACGCACGTTGGTCAATTGCTTGCCCTTGATCGGGTTCACAACCAGATCGTTGTCACGCGAGTGGATGCCGATGATCATGCCTTCGTACACTGGATCGTTGTGGCTGACGAACATGCGGCCGCGATCCTGCAGTTTCCAGATTGCATAGGCAACGGCAGCACCGTCATCCTGCGAAATCAGCACGCCGTTGCGACGGCCGCCGAGCTCACCTTTGGATACGTCAACCGGAGCGTAGTCGTCGAACACGTGGCTCATCAAGCCGGTACCGCGTGTCAATGTCATGAACTCGCCCTGGAAGCCGATCAGGCCACGCGCAGGAATATGATATTCCAGACGCACACGACCTTTGCCGTCCGGTTCCATGTTTTGCAGATCGCCGCGACGACGACCGAGTTCTTCCATCACGCCGCCCTGATTGGTTTCTTCGACGTCAATGGTCAGGTTTTCAAACGGCTCGTGGCGTACGCCATCCACCATTTTGAACACGACGCGTGGACGTGATACAGCCAGCTCGAAGCCTTCGCGACGCATGTTTTCGATCAGGATGGTCAGATGCAATTCACCGCGACCCGACACTTCGTAGGTCGAATCATCGTTTTCCGATTGCACGACGCGTAGCGCCATGTTGGCTTTCAATTCGCGTTCCAGACGATCGCGAATTTGGCGTGTGGTCACGAACTTGCCTTCGCGGCCGGCCAATGGCGAGTTGTTGACCATGAAATTCATGGTCAGCGTCGGCTCATCAACCTTCAGCATCGGCAAACCATTCGGGTGATCCGGTGCGCAGATCGTGGTACCGATACCGATTTCTTCGATACCGTTGATCAGTACGATGTCGCCTGCCAGCGCTTCATCTACCAGTACGCGATCCAGGCCCTTGAATGTCAGCACTTGATTGATACGCGCCTTGGTTGGCTTGTCATCCGGACCGTTCATCCAGACCACATCCTGCAGTGCCTTGACACGACCTGCCAGAATACGACCGACACCGATCTTGCCGACGTAGGAAGAGTATTCCAGCGAAGTGATTTGCAATTGCAGCGGTGCATCAGGATCGTCCTGACGCGCCGGAACGTGTTCCAGAATCGCGTCGAACAATGGTTCCATATTGCCGCCACGGACGTCAGGGGTCAGGCCGGCGTAGCCGTTCAGGCCGGAAGCGTAAACGATAGGGAAATCGAGTTGCTCTTCAGTCGCGCCCAGCTTGTCGAACAATTCAAAGGTCGCATTGATTGCCCATTCTGCGCGTGCGCCCGGACGATCGATCTTGTTCAACACAACGATAGGTTTCAAACCGAGTGCCAAAGCCTTGCGCGTCACGAAGCGCGTTTGCGGCATCGGACCTTCTTGCGCATCAACCAGCAGCAGCACGCTGTCAACCATCGACAACACGCGTTCCACTTCGCCACCGAAGTCGGCGTGGCCTGGGGTATCAACGATGTTGATATGTGTGCCTTTGTACTCAACCGCGCAGTTCTTCGACAGAATCGTGATGCCACGTTCCTTTTCGATATCGCCGGAGTCCATCACGCGTGCATCAATTTGCTGATTGTCACGGAAAGTGCCTGATTGACGCAATAATTGGTCAACAAGCGTGGTTTTGCCGTGATCAACGTGAGCGATGATGGCAATGTTACGAATAGCGCGTTTTGAGTTTGACATGGTGTGTTTAGCGGTTGGGGGTGGTGCAGAATTTGAATAGCCGCATATTATAGCACAGCCGACCACGTCAAGGCCCGACTAACCTCGCCCTGTCAAGGACTTGCTGCGTATTTTGGGGATAAGGGAAGACAACTGATGAAACTGGGGCCGGCGGAGATGCCCAGGCCAAGACGACATTTACAAAAAGAAAGCGTTTTATCCGGCACTTGTCGTCACGGTAGAAATCAGGCGCTCAGGCGCCAGAATGCTGTATTCCTGCATCAATCCCGTTCCCAGCAATTGCCCATCGCTTTCACGATAAATACGCATCCTGCCCTGACCTTCAGGCAGCACGATATTCTCTTTTCCCAAAGCCAGTCTTTGGCCGTGCAAGAAGCGCTTGGCCAGCTCTTCCGACAAACGCAGCGCAGGAAACGATGTCAACAATGCATCGACCGACGCCAGCGCAGCGATACGTGCATCAGCATCTTTGGCGGTGAGCTCTTCGATGGTGATGGCTTGGGCTATCAGCAAATCGCCCACCTGAATACGCCGCAAGGCATTCAGATGCGCGCCACATCCCAATGCGGCACCGATGTCTTCGCCCAGAACGCGTATATACGTACCCTTGCTGCAACGCACGCGCAAAGTCAGAAACGGCGCCTGAAAATCCACGAACTCCAGCAAATGAATGGTGACGGGACGCGCTTCGCGCTCCAGCGTGATACCGGCACGCGCATATTCATACAGAGGCTTGCCGTCGCGCTTGAGTGCGGAATACATGGGCGGCACTTGTTCGATATCGCCGCGAAACTGCGCCAGCACTGCATCGATTTGCTGCCGGCTGATGTCAACTGCGTGCGTGGCGATTACGTCACCCTCAGTATCGCCTGTGTTGGTGGTCACGCCCAGATGCACGACCGTTTCATAGGTCTTGTCTGCATCGAGCAAATCCTGTGCGAACTTGGTCGCCTCGCCAAAACACAGCGGCAGCAAGCCGGTTGCAAAGGGATCAAGCGTGCCGGTATGCCCGGCCTTGAGCGCATTCAATAACCACTTGGCCTTGATCAGTGCGTCATTGCTCGATACGCCGGCCTGTTTGTCGAGCAGCAAAACGCCGTGAACCGGCACGCGCTTTTTCTTGATGGGAGTGGTTGTCATGATGAATGCGGGGAAATGCAATGTGGCCTGTCAGGCTAAATGATCCGTCTGATCTGACACGGGAAGAAATGCAAACGGACGTCTGTCATGCAAGCAAGCAGCTCACATACGGGCAATTCAGTCTTCCGCATCCTTGGCACGCGTTGCGTTCGCTTCATCGATCAGTTTGGACATTTCGATGCCGCGTGCAGTCGACGTATCGTGCACGAAATGCAGCTCCGGCAAGGTATGAATCGACAGACGACGACCCAGTTGGCCGCGAATATAACCGGAAGCAGCGCTCAAGCCCGATACCGTGTTCTTGATCTCGTCTTTATTGTCGCTGAGCATCGTGAAAAACACTTTGGCATGCGCGTAATCCGGCGTGACCTGCACTTCGGTAATCGTGATCATCCCGACGCGCGGATCTTTCAACTCGAACGCGACGATTTCAGACAGATCACGCTGGATCTGGTCTGCGACGCGCAAGCCGCGTCCGGGTATGGATTTACTGTGTTTGGCCATAAATTTCTTCGATACAACGGGAAGCAAAAGTAAGTTCGCATCGGCAAGCAGGGAAGCCAGCCGATGCGATCATGATAGAACAAGGGCGGCCGATGAGCCACCCCGTATGAGGCGATTACAGCGTACGCGCGATTTCCTGAACTTCAAAGACTTCGAGTTGATCGCCTTCTTTGATGTCGTTGAAGTTTTTCAAGGTCAAGCCGCACTCGAAGCCGAATTTGACTTCTTTTGCATCATCCTTGAAGCGTTTCAGCGAATCGAGTTCGCCCGTCCAGATCACGACGTTATCACGCAGCAAGCGTACCGATGCGCCGCGTTTGACCACGCCTTCGAGCACGTAGCAACCGGCAATTGCACCGACTTTGCTGACCAGAATGACTTGGCGTATCTCGACCAGACCCAAGGCCTGTTCGCGCTTCTCTGGTGACAACATGCCGGACATCGCTGCCTTGATCTCGTCTACTGCATCGTAAATGATGTTGTAGTAGCGAATATCAACGCCGTTGGCTTCTGCCAGTTTGCGCGCCGAAGCATCAGCACGGGTGTTAAAGCCGATGATGACCGCTTTCGAGGCAACCGCCAGGTTGACGTCGGACTCGGAAATGCCGCCGACCGCTGCATGCACAACCTGCACACGCACTTCGCCGGTAGAAAGTTTTTGCAGTGAGCCAACCAGCGCTTCCTGCGAACCCTGCACGTCGGTCTTGATGATCATAGGCAGGTTTTTGACTTCGCCCTCGCCCATGTTCTCGAACATGTTTTCCAGTTTCGCCGCTTGCTGTTTCGCCAGTTTCACGTCGCGGAACTTACCTTGACGGAACAAACCGATCTCACGCGCCTTGCGTTCGTCAGCCATGACCATAACTTCTTCACCGGCATTCGGCACTTCGGTCAGACCCTGGATCTCGACCGGGATCGAAGGACCGGCTTCGCTGATACTCTTGCCGTTTTCGTCCAGCATTGCACGAACACGACCGTAAGCGGAACCTGCCAGCACGACATCGCCGCGTCGCAAAGTACCGGATTGAACCAAAATCGTGGCAACCGGGCCGCGACCTTTATCGAGTTTTGCTTCAACTACCAGACCGCGCGCAGGTGAAACGACCGGCGCTTTCAGTTCCAGCACTTCCGCTTGCAGCAATACCTGTTCGAGCAAGGCGTCGATGCCTTCGCCGGTTTTGGCGGAGACAGGAACGAATGGCGAATCGCCACCGTATTCTTCCGGCACGACTTGTTCCGCAATCAGTTCCTGCTTGACGCGATCCAGGTTTGCGCTAGGCTTGTCGATCTTGTTGATCGCCACCACCAGAGGTACGCCGGCAGCTTTTGCATGCGCAATCGCTTCCTTGGTTTGCGGCATCACGCCATCGTCGGCTGCAACCACCAGAATCACGATATCGGTTGCTTTCGCACCGCGTGCACGCATGGCCGTAAATGCTTCATGGCCCGGTGTATCGAGGAAGGTGATCATGCCGCGTGGCGTTTCAACGTGATAAGCGCCGATATGCTGCGTAATGCCGCCCGCTTCACCGGTTGCCACCTTGGCGCGACGGATGTAATCCAGCAACGAGGTTTTACCGTGATCGACGTGACCCATGACGGTGACAACCGGTGCGCGTGGCAAGGCTTCAACATCAGCTTGTTCAGCACCGATTTCCAGCAACGCTTCAGGATCATCCAGTTTCGCTGCATGGGCGACATGTCCCATTTCCTCAACCAGAATCATTGCTGTTTCCTGATCGAGCACCTGGTTGATCGTGCACATCTGACCGAGCTTCATCAGTTGCTTGATGACTTCGGATGCCTTCACCGACATTTTGTGTGCGAGTTCGGCGACGGTAATCGTTTCCGGCACTTGCACGTCTTTTACAACGGCTTCAGTCGGCGCCTGGAAATTGCTTTCTCGGTCATCATGATGCGATTGACGACGGCCTTTAGTACCTGCACGCCAGCCATCACGACCACCGCCGGTATTGCCACGGGTCTTGATACCGGCACTGCGTTTTTTCGCGTCATCCTGCCAGGTCGACGAGACATTGGCCGATTTGATCGACTTCTTGTCTGCAGTGACAGCAGGTTTCTTTTCGTCTTTTTTCTCGCCCGGCTTTTTATCAGCAGGTTTGTGCAAGGTGCCTTCGGCAGCAGGCTTTGCGACTGGCGCAACCGGCTCCGGTGCCTTGATGGCGCGACGCGGCGCATTCATCATCGCCTTGATCTGCGCTACTTCATCAGCCACTACTTTGCGGGCCAATTCAGTTGCCGCAGCTTTTTCGTTCGCTTCCTTGGCCGCTTCCTTCGCGGCGGCAGCAGCTTTTTTCTTGCTTTCTTCAGCAGCTACGCGTTTTTTCTCTTCAATTGCAGATTCATCGGCTTTGACCTCGACAGGTTTTTCAGCCTCCGCTTTTTGCGCGTCGACTTCCGCTTTTTGCGCATCGACTTCGGCTTTTTTCAAAGCTTTGGCCTGCGTTTCTTTTTCCGCTTCCAGTTTGGCCAGACGTTCCTGCTTCTCGCGCAAATCCGCTTCCTGACGCGCCATCAACTCTGCATGACGGCGCGACTCTTCAGCACGACGCTCAACTTCTGCGGCATCGATAATTGGCGCAGCAACGACTACCGGCGCTTCTTCAGCCGCTGGTTCATCGCGCTTCACAAAGGTACGCTTCTTGCGAACTTCAACCTGAATCGTGCGCGACTTGCCGGTGGCATCCGCCTGCTTGATCTCGGTGGTTTCCTTGCGCATCAGCGTAATTTTCTTTTTCTCGCCATCAGGCGCGACACCATGTGCACGGCGCAGATGTTCAAGGAGCTTGTCCTTGTCAGCCTTGGACAACTCGTCGGACGTGGAACTCTTTTCGACGCCAGCGTCCCGCAGTTGCGTGAGCAGCACATCCGCTGGCATCTTGAGCTCGGTGGCAAATTGGGCTACGTTGTTACTCGCCATTCAGTCCTCTTTTCTATGTAACACGTTAGATGTAAACAACCTTCGTGGATTATTTCGCTTCCGCGAGGCTCCACACCTTGGCTTGCAGCGCCTTGGCGTGATCATCGTATTTGGCATCGATGAGCTTCATCTCTTCGTCTGTCACATCTTTAAATTCATTTTCAATCAAATGACGCGCGCGATCTGTCGGCAAAGCCAGAATGGCGCCAAATTCGTCATAAGCCAGACCGGCAAACGCGTCGAGTGTCTTGACGCCCGCCAGACCCAACTTGCCTGCAACGATGCGATCCATGCCTTCCAGATTCGCCAGTGCTTCGTCCATGCCTTCCATGCCTTCTTCGGAGGCGATAGCTTCCGTTACCAGCGCATCACGTGCACGGTTGCGCAATTCGTTGACGGTATCTTCGTCGAACGATTCGATATCCAGCATCTCGCCGATAGGCACGTAGGCGATTTCTTCCAGCGAAGCAAAGCCTTCGTCCACCAGAATGTCGGCCACTTCCTGATCGACATCGAGTTTTTCCATGAACAGGATGCGGGTCGCAGCAGTTTCCAGCTGCGATTTATCGGCCGATTCTTCCGCTGTCATGATGTTGATTTGCCAGCCGGTCAGTTCCGATGCAAGGCGTACGTTCTGACCGCCTCGACCGATGGCGATCGCCAGGTTTTCTTCATCGACAACGACATCCATCGCATGTTTTTCTTCATCGACAACGATCGAAGAAACGTTGGCCGGGGCCAGTGCACCGATCACGAATTGCGCCGGATCTTCCGACCACAATACGATATCCACACGTTCGCCGCCCAACTCACCGGTAACCGCCTGCACGCGCGAACCGCGCATGCCGACACAGGTACCGATAGGATCGATGCGCTTGTCGCTAGTGAATACTGCAATCTTGGCGCGTACACCTGCATCACGCGCTGCCGATTTAATTTCCAGCAAGCCTTGTTCGATCTCGGGTACTTCGAGTTCGAATAGCTTCATGATGAATTCCGGCGCAGTACGCGAGAGGATTACTTGCGGGCCGCGTGCATTGCGATCGATACGCAAGATATAGGCACGGACGCGATCGCCGATACGCAGGTTTTCTTTTGGAATCGTCTGGTCGCGCGGCAAACGCGCTTCAATACGACCAGACTCGACAATTGCATCGCCGCGTTCCATCCGTTTGATGGTGCCGGTAACCAGCGAATCGCCACGCTCCAGGAAGTCAGCCAGAATCTGCTCACGTTCAGCATCGCGAATACGTTGCAGTACAACCTGTTTGGTATCTTGCGCAAAGCGACGACCGAACTCCACCGATTCAATCGGTTCTTCAATATGGTCATCCACTTCGATATCGCCAATTTGTTCCTTGGCTTCAAAGTGCAGAATTTCCTGATCCGGCAATTGCAGACCCGCATCATCAGGTACAACGTGCCAGCGACGGAAAGATTCAAATTCACCGGTGTCGCGGTCAATCGAGACGCGAATATCGACATCGCCTTCGTAGCGTTTCTTGGTCGCCTGCGCAAGCGCGTGCTCCAGCGCTCCGAACACGATGTCTGGATCAACGTTTTTTTCGCGCGCCAGCGCATCAACCAACTGCAAAATTTCGCGACTCATGCTTTGCGACTCCTAAAATTCACTTGCGGCACCAAATGTGCCTTGTCTACATCAGCGAGCGTAAATTCAAGCTTCGCCGGCCCCTCGTTTCCTTCGAATTCCAACGCCAGTGTCTCGCCTACCGGTTCCTGCAAAATGCCCTGGAACGATTTGCGATTGGCCGCATTCGGCATCGGCAAACGCAATTTAACCAGTGCCTCGGCACCCGCAAAACGCACATAATCCGACAGCTTCTTCAGCGGCCGATCCAAGCCCGGCGACGACACTTCCAGCCGTTCGTAATTGGCGTTTTCAACCGTCAATACGTGCAACAACTGGTGCGTGACTTTTTCGCAGTCCTCTACGGTGATTGAACCTTTATCCGCGTCTTCCGGCGTAAAGTCTATATATACACGCACCAAGCCCCGGGCCGCCTGTTCAAAATTGACCAGTTCATAGCCCATACCCACTACGGTTTTTTCAATCAGCGCCGACAACTGCAAAGGAATTCTCCGAATAACGTCAATTGCGGCCATCCTGCAGCCGAAATCGAATACAACAACGCAAACTGTTTAACAAAAAAAAAATGGGCATCTGCCCATCTTTTTTATCATTCTGGCCACCAAATTCAATGCCAAAAACATAAGTTTTTGACTGGCGACCTTTGTTAACTGCCGAATTATAGTTGATTACCTTATGCACCGCAATGCAGGAATCCTTGCGACACGCAATTCAGGCAGTTAGCAATCGACTCATCCGGCCCGACAAAGTCTGTCGAATGGCCGTGCGAACGATGTAAAAGATTAAATTTTGGAACGGCGGCGCGGTCCGCCCTGTCCGCCTTGCGGACCATTATTGCCACGCGATGGACCGTTGCCGTTCGGACCACGATTCGGGCCATTGCTGCGACGCGGCTGCCCCATCCCCGGAAAACCGAGTGAAGTTTGCAACGGATCAGGCTGACGGCTGCGCGGCTGTCCTTGACCTTGGCGACCTCCCGCGGGCTTTCCATTCTGTCCTTGCGGACGGCCTTGTCCGCCGAGATTACCCCACTGGCTTGGACTGCGCGGCAGTCCCATACCATTATCCACACGCGGCGCACGATTACCATTTTGTCGATCGGCAGGACTATTGCGTCCTTTAGGGGCACCATCGACAGATTTTTTCTCCAGTCCGCTCATTGCCAGCAAGTCACGCACAGCGTGCTCTTCCATTTCTTCCCAGCGCCCACGCTTGAGATTTTTTGGCAAAGTCAGCGTACCGTATCGCGTACGAATCAGGCGCGATACCGTCAAGCCTATCGCTTCGAACATGCGGCGTACTTCGCGATTGCGGCCTTCACCGATAGTCACGCGATACCATTTGTTGACGCCTTCTCCACCGCCATCGGCAATTTTGGAAAATTGCGCCAAACCGTCTTCCAGTTCCACGCCTGCCAGCAATTTCTGCCGCATGCCTTCTTCCAGCTCACCCAAGGTACGCACTGCGTATTCGCGGTCGATACCATAGCGCGGGTGCATCAAGCGATTAGCCAGATCACCGGACGTAGTAAACAACAACAAACCTTCGGTATTGAAATCGAGGCGACCGACGGCCAGCCATTTGGCCGCCTTCATCGTCGGCAAACGCTCGAAGACCGATGGGCGGCCTTCCGGATCGTTGGTACTGACAATTTCACCTGCCGGCTTGTGATACACCAACACGCGCGGCGGCTTGTTGCTGACCTTGCGCTGAATCAGTTTGCCGTTGATACGCACCTGATCGGCGGGCAGTATGCGCTGACCGATATGCGCCGGTTCGCCATTGACCGAAACCCGGCCGGCAATAATCAGCTCCTCCATATCGCGACGCGACCCAAGGCCGGCTTCCGCCAACACCTTGTGCAACTTTGGCGCATCATCGTCAGCCGTCAAATCGCGACGCACGCTTTTTTGTTCAGGGCGACGTTTACCGCCAGCCTTGTCGTCGTCGACAGACAGCGTATCAAATGCTTCGGAGGTAACGAAGGAAAATACGTCATCCGCATCGCCGCCTCTGGAATGCGGCTTGCTGCCGCGATTCGGACCTGCGCCACCTGATTTTCCGCTCGATTTTTGCGGTCCTTTTGTACCAGGCTGACGCTCATCGCGACGCGGGTTGCGCTCTCTGCGCACCTCCCCCGAAGCAGGCACAGCTTGTGTTTCCACTACTACTGCATTTTGCTCTTCAGGAGTGTCATGATTGGCGGGCCCGCTACGTGGCGCATTGCGGGCACGACGCAAAGTGCGTGGGCCGCGCAAACCGCGTTTTACCGGCTTGCCGGCATTGTTTTCATCCGCAGCTGCGGCGTTTTGTTGAGGCTCCGTACGATCTGCATGCTCTGCTGGCGATGCGTCATTGGCCGGCGTGTCAGAGGTATTATTTTTCGTTGGACGATTCATTATTCACTTCTTGGTTGTCTTGACTTGTGACGTCAACAACCGTCAAGTCGGGCGCCGCATGAGCGGGGGTGGCTTCAGATTCAGAAACCGAGAGGGCACTTGTATCCGTTACGGCATCGTCGGCGCTATCTGCAGCGTCAGTGGCGATGGAAAGTTCAGTTATTTCGATATCGGCGGTTTCATTGGCGGCGACAAGGCCTTCAGTCGCCGCAGCATCGGCAAAATCGATTGCGGTTTGATCCAGATGCGCCTGTATTTCCGCTTCCAGCGTTTGCATTTCCAGCAATACATCGCCTTGCATATCGCCCTTCTCTACTTGCTGCAGCGGCGGCAATTGATCGAGAGAGCTGAGGCCGAGATCATCCAGAAAATGCTTGGTCGTGGCAAACAAGGCGGGCCGGCCGGGAACGTCACGATGACCGATGGCTTCGATCCAGCCGCGATCTTCCAGCATCTTGATAGTTTGCGAATTAACCGTTACCCCGCGAATTTCTTCAATATCGCCGCGCGTGACGGGTTGACGGTAGGTAATGATGGCGAGTGTTTCAAGTGTGGCGCGCGAATACTTGAGCGGCTTTTCCGGATTCAGCCGCTCCAGATAAATTTTCATCTCCGGCCGGCTCTGGAAACGCCAGCCAGTCGAAAGACTGACCACTTCGATTCCCTTGTCAGCCCAATCGTCGCGCAATTCATCAAGCATTTGCCTGATTGCATCAGCATCAATCTGGCCGTCTGCATCGCCTTCGACATAAAGCTTCTTCATGTCGTTAATGGACAGTGGCTCGTGAGCGCAGAGTAGCGCCGTTTCGAGGACCTTCTTCGCCTCAGCAATATTCATTTACGATTTTTTACGACTGTTTAGTTGTAATGTGCAGAAGTTATTCAACGACATGCATCTACTGATGCAGTCCGGTTAGAGAACCAGTTGATATTGCTGTCCGACGCCCGTTTAGAGGAGATGTACTGATGAGCGGGATTATATAAGACTTGTAAGACTTTGGTTGCGGGGGCAGGATTTGAACCTACGACCTTCGGGTTATGAGCCCGACGAGCTGCCAGACTGCTCCACCCCGCGTCTGAAGATATAAAGTATATAGAGTATCTGCGCGCAAAGCAATCTTAATTGCAGATACTTTACTCGGTGATACACTTCTTCACTTGAAACATGCTCGACAACACTCCTACACATACGTATTTACACGATTTTATTTCCATGAATTTTTGCTCCGAGTGCGCTCATCCCGTTTCACTATCCATCCCTGCTGGTGACAATCGCCCGCGTTATGTATGCAGTCATTGCGGCGCCATTCATTACCAGAATCCGAAGATGGTGCTGGGGTCGATTCCCGTATGGGATGAAGATGGCGATATGCGCATCCTGTTATGCAAACGCGCCATAGAACCGCGGCGCGGCTACTGGACGCTGCCGGCCGGCTTCATGGAAAATAATGAAACCACAACCGAAGCCGCCATCCGGGAGACGGTAGAGGAAGCCGGCGCAAACATTCAACTGCATGAACTATTTTCACTATTGAATGTGCCGCACGTGCACCAAGTCCACATGTTTTATCGCGCCACCTTGCTGGATCTGGACTATCAGGCGGGTATAGAAAGTCTGGAAGTGAAAATGTTTGCCACCGATGAAATTCCGTGGGACGAGATCGCATTCCAAACCGTCAGCCATACATTGAAATTCTTTCTGGCCGACCACGCAGCGCGAAAAAATGGCGCCCCCTATCGCTTCCATACCTACGACATTCTGAAACCTGCGCCCTACCCTGAAGCGCTGAACATCGATTAATCGTGTCACACCCGAGGCCAGGGTCGCCATCATTGCTCATCTCCCTGCCTGTATCAGCAATACGTCACCAGTAAGTTTCTCGCTCCGGCGTCGCACTGACATTGTGTATCGACAAATCTGCGCCATTGAATTCCTGCTCTGCATCCAGCCACAGACCCATCGTCAGTTTCAGTCCGCCATAAATCAGCGTGCCGCCTATCAAGGCAATCGCAATTCCCAGCGCCGTGCCGAACAATTGCGACATGAACGATACGCCGCCCAAACCGCCGAATGCCTTCAGGCCAAAAATCCCGGCCGCCAAACCGCCCCATGCGCCGCACAAGCCATGCAAAGGCCAGACGCCCAGCACATCATCGATTTTCCATTTGTTTTGCGTCAGGCTGAACATGCCGACAAAGACGAATCCGGCAACTGCTCCTGTAACAAGGGCGCCTAAGGGATGCATGATGTTGGAACCGGCGCATATGGCAACCAATCCCGCAAGCGGGCCGTTATGCACATAACCGGGATCATTTTTCCCCGCCAGAAACGCGGCCAGCGTACCGCCCACCATCGCCATCAATGAGTTGACTGCCACCAGGCCATTCATCTGCTCCATCGTTTGCGCGCTCATCACATTGAAACCGAACCAGCCTATCGTGAGTATCCATGCGCCCAATGCCAGAAAGGGAATGCTGGAAGGCGGATGCGCTGCGATCCCGCCTTCCTTCGTATAACGGCCGCGCCGCGCGCCCAGCAACAACACCGCCGGCAAGGCGATCCAGCCACCCACCGCGTGCACGACTATCGAACCGGCAAAATCATGGAAATTTGCGCCAAACGTCGCGTGCAACCATGCCTGCACACCGAAATGCTGATTCCATGCGATGCCTTCAAATAGCGGATAAACCAGGCCTACGATCAGCGCCGTCGCCAGCAGTTGCGGATGAAAACGCGCACGCTCTGCAATACCGCCGGAAATGATGGCAGGAATCGCCGCTGCAAAAGTCAGCAAAAAGAAGAACTTGACCAACTCGAAGCCATTGCGCTGCGTCAGTACTTCGGCACTGCCGAAAAAACTGACGCCGTATGCAACGCTGTAACCAACGAAAAAATAGGCAATCGTCGATACCGCAAAATCGACTAATATTTTGACTAGGGCATTGACTTGATTTTTCTTGCGTACCGTCCCAAGTTCAAGAAAAGCAAAACCTGCGTGCATGGCTAAAACCATAATCGCACCGAGCATGATGAATAATGCGTCAGTGCCATGTTTAAGTGCATCCATGCAAAATCTCCCGATTAGTGTGCAGACAAATAAAGTAAGTGCACCACAAGAGCAAAAATCATTCCATTTTGGTGATTTTTTCAAGTGCATGATTTTAAAAGGTAATTTTTTGCAATCTGGAAAGCTCAAGCATTACGCACCACGAGTGCTCACAATCGCGAACCAAAACAGGGATATATCATGATCCCGTGGCTGGAAGCAGACGACCCCTTCCCCAATGTGTCCAGCGCGCTCACCGAGGCCGATGGCGCACCCGGCTTGCTGGCAGCCGGCGCAGACCTTTCCGCCGAACGCTTGCTGCTGGCTTATCAAAACGGGATATTCCCGTGGTTCTCCGAAGGTCAGCCGATTTTGTGGTGGAGCACCGATCCGCGCATGGTGCTGTTCATTCAGGATTTCAAAATCTCCGCCAGCCTGAAAAAAACGCTGAAAAAAATTGATCGCAGCATGATTGCCAACGGTCGTTGGCAAATTCGTTTCGATCACGCGTTTGAAGACGTCATGCGGGCCTGTGCGGCACCACGCAATGGTGAAGCTGGCACCTGGATATCGGACGACATCATCGCCGGCTATACCCGCCTGCATCGTCTGGGTTATGCGCACTCATCCGAGCTGTGGCTCGATGACGAGCTGGTTGGCGGCTTATATGGCGTCAGTATCGGCAACATGTTTTACGGCGAATCCATGTTCACACGCGTCACCGATGCCTCCAAAATAGCTCTGGCCTATCTCGTGCGCTTCCTGGGAAGTCATGGAGTTTCGATGATAGACTGTCAGCAGCAGACAGCCCATCTGGCATCGCTGGGCGCAATGCCGATTTCGCGTACAGAATTTATTTCCCTTTTGCGACAAGCTATCGCGGCGCCGCAAATCATGGACTGGAAACCAATTCCCATGTTTGAGGTCAATTAGAAATCTGCCTTACATAGGCAGCGTCTGTCTGATATAAATATAGTCGTCGAATCCGCCCAAGCCAGCAATCATGACGCACCCTAAAGAACTTCCGTTTTCCACGCTGCAGTTCTATGCGACGGCACCTTATCCGTGCAGCTATCTGGACGACCGCCAGGCACGCTCGCAAGTTGCCACTCCGGCACATTTGATCAACGCCGATGTCTACAGCGAACTGGTCAAGAACGGCTTTCGTCGCAGCGGAATTTTCACCTACCGCCCCCACTGCGATGGCTGCGAGGCCTGTACGCCGGTGCGTATCGTGGTCGATCAATTCATACCCAATCGCAGTCAGCGGCGAGCGCAAAGCCGGCACAGCGACCTGCAAACCTCGGTGACCAAACTGGTTTATCTGGCCGAACATTACGATCTCTATCTGCGTTATCAGGCAGCCCGACATGCCGGCGGCGGCATGGATCAGGACAGCCGCGAGCAGTACGCGCAATTCCTGCTGCAAAGCAAAGTAAATACCCGCTTGGTGGAATTCCGCGAGGACGATGGCACGCTGCGCATGGTCAGCATCATCGACGTGCTGGATGATGGCCTGTCGTCGGTCTATACTTTTTACGATCCTGACGAAGCAAACTCCTCCTACGGCACCTACAACGTACTGTGGCAAATCGAGCAGGCCAGGATGCTGCAAATACCGTACGTCTATCTCGGTTACTGGATAGAGGAAAGCCCGAAGATGTCATACAAGAAAAATTTTCAGCCACTGGAAGCGCTGCGACGCGGAGAATGGCAGGTACTACCCTAGTCCGCCCCCAGCATCTCACGTTAAAATGCGCCATGCAAAACCGACCGCAGATATTGCTGTCAGCCTGCCCGTCCTTGACTCACCAACCTGATCGCTACCGTGTCCGAAAAATTCCTCTACGCCCTTGCCCGTCCCTTTTTATTTGCCATCGACCCGGAAGCAGCGCACAACCTCACCTTGCATGCCCTGCGTCGTGCTGCATCGCTGGGATGGACTTCTGCGATCGCCAAACCGGCACACGATCCGCGCACCGTAATGGGCATTACCTTTCCTAATCCGGTCGGTCTGGCCGCCGGACTGGACAAGGATGGTGCTTATATCGATGGCCTGGCAACGCTAGGTTTCGGTTTTATCGAGGTCGGGACCGTGACGCCGCACGCCCAGCCGGGCAATCCCCTGCCGCGCATGTTTCGCCTGCCGCAGGCAAACGCCATCATCAATCGGATGGGCTTCAACAACGGCGGCGTCGATGCCTTCGTCTCCAATGTCCAGGCATCGCGGTTTTATCAAAACAAGGAAGGCATACTCGGGCTCAATATCGGCAAGAATGCAGACACGCCTATCGAGCGCGCGGTGGATGATTATCTGATTTGCCTGGAAAAGGTGTATCCGTATGCCAGCTATGTCACTGTCAACATCTCGTCGCCGAACACTAAAAACCTGCGGCAACTGCAAGGCGCATCGGAACTCGATGCGCTGCTGGCGCAACTGAAAGAAGCGCAGCAGCGGCTTGCGGATCAGCATCAGCGCTACGTCCCGATTGCCTTGAAGATTGCACCGGATATCGATACGGAACAAATTCAGACCATCGCGCAAGCGCTTTTACGGCACAAGATGGATGGCGTCATCGCCACCAACACCACAATCAACCGCGAAGCGGTGAAGAACATGAAACACGCGGAAGAAGCCGGCGGCCTGTCGGGTGCCCCCGTTTTTGCCTCATCCAACGCCGTGATTCGCGCGCTGAAGGCAGAGCTGGGCGACGCCCTGCCTATCATCGGCGTGGGTGGAATTTTGTCCGGCACGGACGCACAGGCCAAGATAGCCGCCGGCGCGTCACTCGTACAGCTATACACCGGCCTGATTTATCGCGGCCCGGCTCTGATACGGGAATGTGCGGCCGCCCTGCGCGCTCCGACATAAAAGTCGACAGCAACCAATTGCCTCAGTGCGAGCCGGCCATGGAACAGATGGATTGCACACCAAATTAAAAAAGCCCGAACCACATCATGGTTCGGGCTTTTTTTGATACGTTTTCAGTCTTATTCGACTTCTATCGTTTCCTGAGCTGCAGTGGGAGGCGCCGTATCGCCTTCGCTAAAATCCAGCTTGATCTGATCCTTCTCATCCAGATCAACCGTCACCTTGCCGCCCGTTACCAGACGACCGAACAGCAACTCGTCAGCCAGCGCCTTGCGTATCATGTCTTGAATCAGACGTGACATCGGACGCGCGCCCATCAATGGATCAAAGCCTTTCTTGGCGAGGAAAGTGCGAAGATTATCGGTGAAGATCGCTTCCACCTTTTTCTCGTGCAATTGCTCTTCCAGCTGCATCAGGAATTTATCGACCACGCGCAGAATGATTTCTTCATCCAGCGCACGGAAGCTGATGATGGCATCCAGACGATTGCGGAACTCAGGCGTAAACATGCGCTTGATATCCGCCATCTCGTCGCCGGCTTCCTTCTTGTCGGTAAAACCGATCGAACGTTTTTGCAGGCTCTCGGCGCCGGCATTCGTCGTCATGATGATGATCACATTGCGGAAATCCGCCTTGCGACCATTGTTATCCGTCAAGGTGCCGTGATCCATCACCTGCAGCAGGATATTGAAAATATCCGGATGCGCTTTTTCAATCTCATCCAGCAGCAGAACCGCATGCGGTTTTTTCGTGATCGCTTCGGTCAGCAAACCGCCCTGGTCGAAGCCGACATAGCCCGGAGGCGCACCGATCAAACGACTAACCGCATGACGCTCCATGTATTCCGACATATCGAAGCGTATCAGTTCGATGCCCATGATGAAGGCCAGCTGTTTGGCCGCCTCGGTTTTGCCGACACCGGTAGGACCGGAGAACAGGAAGGAGCCAATCGGCTTGTCGGTTTTACCCAAACCGGCACGCGCAACCTTGATCGCCGAACCCAGCGCTTCCAGCGCCGGATCCTGACCGAACACGACATTTTTCAAATCACGTTCGATTGTCTGCAATTTGGATCGGTCGTCCTGATTAACCGTTTGCGCAGGAATACGGGCGATTTTCGAAATGATGTCTTCGATCTCGGCTTTGCCTATTGTTTTTTTCTGTTTCGATTTCGGCAGGATGCGTTGTGCAGCGCCGGCCTCATCGATCACATCAATCGCCTTGTCGGGCAAATGACGATCATTAATGAAGCGCGCCGCCAACTCGGCTGCCGAGACCAGGGCCGAAGAGGAATACTTCACCCCATGATGTTCTTCAAAACGGGATTTCAAGCCACGCAGGATTTGTATGGTTTGCTCCACCGTCGGCTCGTTCACATCAATCTTCTGGAAGCGACGTGACAAGGCGTGATCTTTCTCGAATACACCGCGGAATTCGGTAAACGTCGTCGCACCTATGCACTTCAACTGGCCATTCGACAGAGCCGGCTTGAGCAAATTGGATGCGTCCAGCGTGCCGCCCGATGCAGAACCGGCACCGATGATGGTGTGGATTTCATCAATGAAAAGAATCCCGTTAGGATTGTCTTTCAGCTGTTTTAACACCGCTTTCAAGCGCTGCTCAAAGTCGCCGCGATACTTCGTGCCGGCCAGCAGCGCGCCCATATCCAGCGAATAAACGACCGCGTTTTGCAATACCTCCGGAACCTCGCCTTGCGTGATGCGCCATGCAAGGCCTTCCGCAATCGCGGTCTTGCCTACGCCTGCCTCACCTACCAGCAATGGATTGTTCTTGCGGCGACGGCACAAGGTTTGAATCACACGCTCGACTTCACCTTCGCGTCCGATCAGGGGATCGATCTTGCCTTCGGTAGCGAGCTTGTTCAGATTCTGTGTGAACTGGTCCAGTGCGCTTTCTTTTTGCTGACCATCTGCAGAAGGCGCGTCTTCCGCACCTTCAGAGCTTTTCTGCACATCGATCTGCTGATCCTTGCGCACGCCGTGGGAAATGAAATTCACCACGTCGAGACGCGTCACGCCCTGCTGGTGCAAATAATAAACGGCATGCGAATCCTTCTCGCCGAAAATGGCAACCAGCACATTCGCACCGGTCACTTCTTTCTTGCCGTTAGAAGCAGATTGGACGTGCATGATCGCACGCTGAATCACGCGCTGAAAACCAAGTGTAGGTTGGGTATCGACTTCTGCCGCGCCAGGTACCGTAGGGGTATTGTCGCCTATGAAATTAGTCAGCGTTTTCCGCAGATCATCGATGTTGACCGCACAGGCACGCAATACTTCGGCTGCTGAAGGATTATCCAGCAAGGCCAGGAGCAGGTGCTCGACGGTAATGAATTCATGGCGCGCCTGTCTCGCTTCGACAAACGCCATATGCAAACTGACTTCTAATTCCTGCGCAATCATACTTCCTCCATCACGCACTGCAGGGGGTGCCCTGCTTTTCGGGCGTGGTTCAAAACCAGCTCAACTTTCGTAGACGCAATATCCTTCGGATACACGCCACAAATACCCTTTCCGTCGCGGTGAACCATGAGCATGATTTGCGTTGCTGTCTCACGATCTTTACTAAAGTATTCCTGAAGAATCATCACGACGAATTCCATCGGCGTGTAATCATCGTTCAGCAATAACACCTGATACATAGACGGCGGCTTGAGTTTTTGCTCTTGCCGCATAAGGACCGTACCATCATCATGCTTAATTGCCATAGGTCTATTCTAATACGTTCGACCGTGTGCACAATGCCCAGAAGAACAGGGATACAAATTAAATTTAATCTTACGCGTTTTCTTCTGAAGACGCAGATGACGATCAAACACAGGAATTCAAGAGCATGTGTTTTAAGCTCATCAAATAAACATACAACAGCGCCGCCAAAAATCTTGACTTTTATATTTTTTGCGTAAAGAATGAATCTTATTGACATGCTTGACAACATTAGCTGTCAATATGAAGTGAGCAGGTTTTAGGAGGGGCAACGGTAGTCGAGGCTTCTTTCTTTTGCGGCTCGTGTGATTAAGTCTATATAGAAAGACGCTTTTTATGGCAACAGGTACAGTCAAGTGGTTCAACGATTCTAAAGGCTTCGGCTTTATCACTCCGGATGACGGCGGTGAAGATTTGTTTGCACACTTTTCAGCAATCCAGATGAACGGCTTCAAGACTCTCAAAGAAGGTCAAAAAGTCCAGTTCGAAGTCACGCAAGGCCCTAAAGGCAAGCAAGCTTCCAACATTCAAGCTCCTTGATTCAAGGAGCTTCATGAAAAACCCCGCTCAGGCGGGGTTTTTTTATTGCCAAAAAAATAAAAACTGGCGCCAGCAGGCTTAGAGCACTACTGTCAGCGGATCAAAGCGGCAATTCCTTGCATTTACAGCATATTGGCGCTCATTTCATGAGCCGAATCCGGACGCCGAGACTTTTGGCCTGCGATCTGCATTCAATCCCTCACTCAGCCCGATTTGCAAAGCCAAGGCCTGCCATGCAGATCGACACGCCGGTTTTGATATCGCATCTTGCAAAATCTCTTTAAGATTCCACCTCATCACCGTTCGCTTCATTTGGCGAACCCGCACTTTCGACCCAACCATCAACCATGTCTCTGATTCTGTTCAACAAGCCCTTCCAGGTGATGTGCCAATTCTCACCGCACCCGACACGCGCATCGCTGGCCGATTATCTGGACATTCCAGATATTTATCCAGCCGGACGGCTGGATGCAGACAGTGAAGGTTTATTGTTACTGACGGATGACGGCAAACTGCAGCATGCGATCAGCCATCCCGATCACAAACAGACAAAAACATATCTGGCGCAGGTGGAAGGCATTCCACACACTGAAGCACTGGCGCGATTGCGCGCGCCGCTGAATCTGGGCGATTTCATTACCCAAGGTTGTGAGGTAAAGCGGGTTCAGGAACCCGATTGGCTATGGCCGCGCAATCCGCCGATACGCGAACGCGCCCAAGTACCGACCAGCTGGCTCGCCATAACACTGGCGGAAGGCAAAAACCGGCAGGTGCGCCGCATGACTGGCGCGGTTGGCCTACCCACCTTGCGACTGATACGGATTGCGATCGGCCCGATTTCCCTGCAGTCGCATCCGCTATTGCCCGGTCAATGGCGCGAAGTGTCTGCGGCAGAGTTGAGGCTTTAAGATATTCAGGATCAGGCGCCATGCCGCTGAGCGCCGGTTTTTAAGGCACACAAACGCCTGCTTCATTTTTTCCATTACACTCGTGCTGCATCCCGACCACTTACCCAGACATTACTCATGAATACATCCCTTTCCACTTGCGCTGCAGCTCTCGCTCTGGCCGCCATGTTTTCTACCGGCCCGGCATCGGCGCAGCCGGGCCAGAAATTTCCGGTTATTCCCCTCACTGCCGGCATGCATGTAATCAAGGCCGAAGTGGTCGCTACCGAAGCCGAACGCCAGCAAGGTTTGATGTTTCGCGAAAGCATGGCGCAAAATGAAGGGATGGTTTTTCTCTTCGGTGCGCCGGCTGGTGTTTGCATGTGGATGAAGAACACTCTGATCCCGCTCTCCGTCGCCTTTATTGACGACGACGGCAAGATCGTGAACATAGAGAATATGAAACCGCACAGCCTGGAGTCGCACTGCTCGAAAAAACCGGTGCGTTATGCGCTGGAAATGAACGAAGGCTGGTTCAAGCAAAAAAACATCAAGCCAGGCAGCACGATTGATGGCTTGCCGAAAGGAAGATAAACAGCCGGAAGCGCAGACTCTTGCAACAGTATGCTCTCAGAACAACGGCGCAAATAATAAAAACCCCGCATGATGCAAATCATGCGGGGTTTTTATTACTGATCGCTGCAATTGCTACAGCGACAAGAAATTTGCTTAAGCCAGCGCTTTCAAAGCAGCTGCGAGGCGGCTTTTATGACGCGCTGCCTTGTTTTTGTGGATGATCTTTTTGTCGGCGATACGATCGATCGTCGAAACAGAAGCCAGGAAAACCTGAGCTGCTGCAGTTTTGTCGCCAGCTTCGATTGCTTTGCGAACTGCCTTAACTGCGGTGCGCAAGGTCGAACGCTGGCTCGAATTATGAGCGTTTTGTTTGACTGCTTGACGAGCGCGTTTGCGTGCTTGTGCGGTATTTGCCATGAATATTATTTCCTAAAACAGGGTCGACGCGCATTCGCAAACACGCATTAGTGAGACAGAATTCTGTGAAGCCTCGGATTATAGCGACATTTTGCGAATCAGGCAAATAGATGCTGATCAACTTCCGGGCTTGTTGAAACAAGTGGCGCCAATGCAACTAACCTTATTGTAAAGGCGGGATATCTTCACTGCCAATTTTGCATTTAAAAACGCATGCCGGCACTGCGCCCTTGCCTTTAAGCAAACATGCAATCCGTGTCGGGCAGGAGGCTCCCTCTCGAAATCCGGCTGCCATCGTTGGCTGCCGACCAGCTATAATCCCGCTCCATGAACTTGCACAAAACGCTCGCGGCAGTATCCGGCATGACGATGGTTTCTCGTGTGACAGGATTGATACGCGAGATCCTGTTTGCCCGTGCATTTGGCGCATCCGCCTATACCGATGCGTTCAATATTGCCTTCCGTATCCCCAATCTGCTGCGTCGCCTGTTTGCCGAGGGAGCCTTTTCGCAGGCTTTCGTGCCGATTCTGGCGGAATACAAAAGCCAGAAAGGTGAGGAGGCGACTAAAAGCCTGGTCGATCACGTCGCCACTGTTTTGATATGGACGATGCTGCTGACATGCGTAATCGGCATCGCCGCTTCACCTGTCATCGTCTATCTGATTGCAACCGGGCTCAAGGCCGACGCCACCATATTCGATACCTCGGTCTGGATGACGCGCGTGATGTTCCCTTACATCGGCTTCATGTCATTTGTGGCCCTCAGTGGCGGCATTCTGAATACCTGGCGCGAATTCAAGATTCCCGCATTCACTCCCGTTCTGCTGAATTTGTCATTCATCCTCGCGACGCTTTTTCTCGCGCCTTACCTGCATACGCCTATTTATGCGATGGCGATTGGCGTCGTGGTCGGCGGCATTCTGCAAATGGTAATCCAGATTCCCGCATTGATGAAAATCGGCATGCTGCCGCGCATTTCAAAAAATCCGTTCGCCAGCCTGGGCGATGCCGGCGTGCGCAAAGTTTTGCGCAAAATGGGGCCCGCAGTATTTGCCGTCTCGGCAGCGCAAATCAGTTTGATGATCAACACCAATATTGCCTCGCGACTGGAAAGCGGCAGCGTGTCCTGGCTCTCGTACGCCGATCGATTGATGGAGTTTCCTACCGCGCTGCTAGGCGTGGCGCTGGGGACTATCCTGCTGCCCAGCCTGTCGAAGGCTAATTTCGAGGGCAAGACGGCAGAGTATTCATCGCTGCTGGATTGGGGCTTGCGCCTGACTTTCCTGCTCGCCCTGCCTTGCGCAGTCGGTCTGGCAACGATTTCCGAACCATTGACGGCAACGCTGTTTCATTACGGAAAATTCGATGCACAATCTGTTGCCATGACGTCCAGAGCGCTGATTGCATACGGCGTCGGCCTGATCGGCCTGATTCTGGTCAAGATTCTTGCACCCGGATTTTATGCGCAACAAAATATCAAAACCCCGGTCAAAATTGCGATAGGTGTGTTGATTGCCACACAATTAATGAATCTGATTTTTGTGCCGTGGATTGCGCATGCAGGGCTGGCGCTGTCGATCGGTTTGGGTGCATGCTTGAATGCAGGTTTCCTGTACTGGGGATTGAAACGGCGCGGAATTTATTCGGCCTTGCCCGGTTGGCGCACCTTCTTCATTCGGCTGGTGGGCGCACTGTTCCTGATGGCAGGCGTTGCCTTATGGACGTCCGGGCATTTCGACTGGGTGGCATTGCGTGCATCTCCGTTACTGCGCGTAGGCGCATTGCTGGCGGTGTTGGCGGCATGCGGCATCAGCTATTTCGGCTCCTTGCTGGCCATGGGATTTCGCTTTCGTGATTTCAAGCGGATAGCACACTGATCGCAACAACCTGAACGCGCATCTGCACGTTCGCAGCATCCTCGCTATGATGGAGGCATATGACGATCAAAACTCTCGAATACTTTTCCACGCTGGTGCAGCAGGACGACAGCATCCCTTTGTTTGAAGCTGCGTTGGCGATTGCACAGGATGCCGAACCCGGCCTCGATCTGGCGGCACTGGAAGAAGAAGTCGATACGCTGGCCGCCAAACTCAAGCAGCGTTTGCCGGACGATGCGTCGCATCTGCAAAAGCTGCGCATGCTGAATCATTATTTTTACAATGAGCTCGGCTTCAGCGGCAACGTCAACGACTACTACAATCCCGACAACAGCTACCTGCATCGCGTGCTCAGCACGCGACGCGGGATTCCGATTTCGCTCGCCATTCTCTACATGGAACTGGCGCAACAGATCGATCTGGAAGTTCAGGGCGTCTCTTTCCCCGGCCATTTCCTGATGAAGCTGTCTGTGCAATCAGGCCAGGTGGTACTCGATCCGTTCAATGGCTCTAGCCTGTCGCGCGAAGAGCTGGAAGAACGCGTCGAACCTTATATCCTGGAGCAGGATTTCCCGGATGATTTTCAGTTCAATGCCTATCTCGACGCGGCCAGCCCGCGCGACATTCTGGTACGCATGCTGCGCAATCTGAAACTGCTGTTCATGCAGCAGGAGCACTGGCAGCGTTTGCTGGAAGTGCAGGAAAGATTGTTGATTTTGCTGCCGCGTGACATTACCGAGCGGCGCGATCGTGGTCTGGCGTATGCCAATCTGGAATGTCCGCAAGCTGCCTTGCAGGATATAGAAGCGTATCTGGAGCAACGTCCGTACGCGATGGATGCAGCGGAACTGCGCGCCAGATTACCTGATTTGAAAGATGCAATCGGACGCTTGAACTAGATTGCCGTCCCTGCCCAGGCAGGAACGGCAATTGCACGCATTACGCTTTCGCGCGTGCCTCTATGGTTTCCCATTTCTCCAGTGCTTCCAGCAACAAGCCATCAATTTCTGCAAAACGCTGGTTCAGGCGTTTTGCTTCATCTGCCTGCCTGGTATAGATGCTGGCATCGGCCAGTTTTTCGGTAATGGCTTTTTGCTCTTCTTCCAGTTGTGCAATCAGAACAGGCAACGCATCCATCTCGCGCTGCTCCTTGTAGCTCAGCTTTTTCTGTTTGGTCACTGGGGCAGCAACTTCGGTTTTCACTTCAACCTTGCCTGTGCCTTTAGGCGAACCCGCTGGAATCGCAGCAGGACGGACACGCTCCCAATCGCTATAGCCGCCGATATACTCGCGCCACAAGCCATTGCCTTCTGCAACGATCACTTGCGTGACCACGTTGTCGAGGAAGGTACGGTCATGGCTGACCAGGAACACGGTGCCTTCGTAATCTTCCAGCAGTTCTTCCAGCAGTTCCAGCGTATCGATATCCAGATCGTTGGTCGGCTCATCGAGCACCAGTACGTTGGCCGGTTTGGCAAACAGGCGGGCCAGCAGCAGACGATTGCGTTCGCCGCCGGACAATGACTTGACCGGCGAACGCGCACGCTCCGGCGCAAACAGGAAGTCGTTCAGATACGTCATCACGTGCTTGCGCTGACCGTTGATCTCGACCCAGTCGCTGCCCGGCGCGATGGTGTCGGCCAGACTCATTTCTTCATTCAACTGCGCGCGCATCTGATCGAAGTACGCGATCTGCAATTTGGTGCCCTGCTTGACCGTGCCTGAATCCGGTTCTTCTTCACCCAGAATCATTTTCAGCAATGTTGTTTTGCCGGCACCGTTCAAACCGATCAAACCGACTTTGTCACCGCGCAAAATCGTCGCGCTAAAATCCTTGACGATCACCTTGTCGCCATACACCTTGTTGATATTCTCCATCTCGGCCACGATCTTGCCGGAACGATCACCGGACGACACATCCAGCTTGACCTGACCTTGCTGATCGCGCCGCGCGCTGCGCGACAGACGCAATGCTTCCAGACGACGCACGCGGCCCTCGTCACGCGTACGACGCGCCTGCACGCCCTTGCGTATCCAGACCTCTTCCTGCGCGAGGAATTTGTCGAACTTGGCGTTCTCGACCTCTTCGATTTCCAGCTGCTCAGCCTTGCGCACTTGATACGCAGAGAAGTTGCCGGGGAAAGACAGCAAACGACCGCGATCCAGTTCAATGATGCGCGTCGCCACGTTATCCAGGAAGCTGCGATCATGGGTAATGAACAGCACGCTACCCTTGTAGTCGCGCAGCAAACCTTCAAGCCACAGTATCGATGTGAAATCCAGATGGTTGGTCGGTTCATCGAGCAGCAACACGTCAGGGGCACTCACCAGTGCACGTGCCAGCGCAACGCGCTTTTGCATCCCGCCGGACAAGGTTCCCATCAGGGAATCCTTGACCAGATTCAAGCGATCCAATGTCGCCTCAACCTTGTGATTCAAATTCCATGCATCGGCCGCGTCCAGCTTGACCTGAATGTCGTGCATTCGCTCCATCAGGGCATCGTCGTCATCGCCGCCAAACTGGCCGGTCAGCGCATCGTATTCCGTCAGCAAGACCTGCATATCGCCCATGCCGGACGCGACTGCGTCATACACGGACGTCTCAGGCGAGAAGTGCGGCTCCTGCTCAACGTAGGCGATCTTGATACCCTGCTGCATGACAAACAGACCGTCATCCAGCTTCGACGTGCCGGCGATAATTTTCAGCAAAGACGATTTACCGGTGCCGTTACGGCCGATCAAGCCCACGCGCTCGGTGGCTTCCAGAGAGAATTCCGCTTTATCGAGCAACGGGACGTGGCCGAACGCGAGCTGCGCGTTCGAAAGGGAGATAACTGCCATAAATGCCTGAGGATGTGAGGTCTGCGTGCGATTGCAGGCGACCAATTAAAAAGAGTAAATCGAAAATGAAGTCCGCATTGTACCGATAGCGGCAGCTATCCTGCCATTCTTTGCACTTTCGTCAGCTATAATCCCGTGCGGAAGTAAGCAACATGCCTTGCTTTCGCGCGTCTCGCCGTAGTTCAATGGATAGAACGAGTGCCTCCTAAGCGCTAGATACAGGTCCGATTCCTGTCGGCGGGACCAAATACCCAAGTCATAGTCCTTTACACAAATGCAGCCCTTGCTTTTGTGCCTTTCCGGAATTTTCATTCAAACTGCCTCGCAACGCTCTCCATTGCGCCTGTCTGAACGAGTCACATCTTGCATTCCCCTCTTCAAGCGCTCAAACGAGGGCATGACAAGAAGTTAATTTCTTATAAAAAAGATAATTAACTTTAAAGGCAATTGTCACACTAATCACATCAAATATCTGCAGTTGCTTGCAATTTCGATGCCAACCATGTTTTAATGTGAAATGATTTCAACTGAAATCATTTCACATGGAATCGAGTAGGCTGTCTGTATCGCCCTACCCGCTTTGCATCCCGTTGCGTCAGCAATCGGCCGATGTCCACGTTTTCCTCAGCCATGAGCACAACTCAACCGTCTTGCGACTCCGCAACGATGCGTTTGTGAGGAAACACTCGCTACGGCGCACTTCTTAGTCAGAACGTGCCGTCCGGTTTTAAAAAACGAGAATAAAAGGAAAATATATGACGATTCGCATTGGAATCATTGGCGCTGGACCGAGTGGATTGGCGCAGCTGCGCGCCTTTGAGTCCGCCCTATCCCGCAGCAAGCACGACGTAGAACTCGTCTGTTTTGAGAAACGCTCGAATTGGGGCGGTTTGTGGAACTACAGCTGGCGTACCGGCCTCGATGAACACGGCGAACCTGTACATGGCAGCATGTATCGCTATCTGTGGTCCAACGGTCCGAAGGAAGCGCTGGAGTTTGCCGATTACTCCTTCGACCAGCATTTCGGTCGTCCCATTCCATCCTATCCACCGCGTGCCGTATTATTTGACTACATACAAGGCCGCATGGAACGCAACAATCTGCGTCAGTACATACGCTTCAACACCGTCACGCGCTGGGTCAATTTTGATGAAAACACCCAGACTTTTGAAGTGGCGGTCGAAGACTTGAGCAAGCAGCATACCTACACCGAAACCTTTGACTATCTGGTCGTCGCCACCGGCCATTTCTCGACACCGCATGTGCCTTACTTTAAAGGTTTGGATACCTTCCCCGGTGCCGTCATGCATGCGCATGATTTCCGTGGCGCCGATCAGTTCAAGGGCAAGGATTTATTGCTCGTCGGCGGCAGCTATTCGGCCGAAGACATCGGCGTGCAATGCTACAAACACGGCGCGCGCTCTGTCACCATCAGCTATCGCTCCGCTCCGCTCGGTTTCAAGTGGCCACAAGGCATACGTGAAGTGCCATTGGTAACGCGCTTTGAAGGCAAGACTGCCCACTTCCAGGATGGCACGCATAAAAATGTGGACGCTGTTGTACTGTGTACCGGATATCAGCACAAATACCCATTCCTGCCGGAAGAGTTGCGCCTGAAATCGCACAATCGCCTATATCCGCGCGGTTTGTACAAAGGCGTCGTGTGGAAGAACAATCCACGCCTGTTCTATCTCGGCATGCAGGACCAGTACTACACCTTCAATATGTTCGACGCACAAGCCTGGTACACGCGCGACATCATGCTCGGACACACCGCATTGCCCGATATGGCTGGCATGAAGGCCGATATTCAGGACTGGGGCCGGCGCGAAGATGCCGTGGACAATTCCTGTGATGCCGTGGATTTTCAAACCGCCTATGTGCGTGACTTGATGGATCGCACCGACTACCCCGGCTTTGAAGCCGAACAGGTTGCCGAACTGTTGAAGCAATGGCTGCGCGACAAGCAGGAGAGCATACTCACCTATCGCGACAAACCGTTCCGCTCTGTTGTCACCGGCACGATGGCGCCGGTACACCATACAGCCTGGATTGATGAGCTGGATGACAGCCTGGAGCGCTTCCTTGATCCGCATATCAATCAGGACAACGAAGTAAACGCCACGCTATAAAGCGTAGCGCCGACAAAAATGGCGACAAGCAAGTTTGTCGCCATTTTTGCATCTCTCCTGAACACATTCCTGAGCCCGCTTGCCCGGCTCGCGGGCTGCACACGCAGACATCTGATCGCAACTTTTTCTTTGCAAAACGGAAAACCGAAATTCAGTGCGCTACCGCACTGAACATTCCCGTATTTCTCATTACCCTCATTTTGTCCGTCATAGAATACCAACAAATGGAGTCATCATGAATAGCAATACAACCATTACTGCAATTGCACTTTCTTCCGTATTTATCCTCGCCGGCTGTGCAGGGCCGTATAACAACGATCCTGGAGCAAATCAGTATCCGCAATCACAAAACCAGATGTCCAATGCCCCTGCCTATAATTCCGCATATGGCGTGGTCGATTCAATTCAGGTCGTCCAGCAAAGTACTGGTAACAACGGCATCGGAGCCGGTGCAGTAGTTGGCGGCGTGGTTGGTGGCGTGCTGGGCAATCAAATCGGCAGCGGTTCGGGCCGTACTGCAGCAACTGCGGTAGGTGTGGTTGGCGGCGCGTTGGTCGGCAACCAGATCCAAAGGAACAATCAGCAGGTACGGGACACTTATCAAGTCGGCATCCGTCTCGATAACGGTGCATATCAAACGATGCTGCTCGACAGCGTAGGTGATTTGCGCGTAGGTAATCGCGTACGCATTGAAAACAATCGCCTCTTCCGTTATTGATTCTGCAGGCAGCTGCAGCACTGGTCGAATCCCGCTCAGTATCTGGTGAGCACGTCGTAAAAAAGCCGCTACATGCAAATGCAGCGGCTTTTTTACAAGCCTTGTCGAAAAACCAGATTCAGCATCAAACGCATCCGGTTCCTCTAAGTACCTTCCAACACTCGCCTTCCCGCTGTCAAGGATCATGGTTCATAGGTCACGCCCGGTTTGCTGTTTCGATGATGACAATGGACACTTGCGTGGATCGCAGACTTTCCCCCTACCACCCCAAGCGGCTATTCATCCCTTCAAAGAGCCGTCATGTTCGACGCCTCAGTTCTTTTCGCATCAGTGCATTCTCAAGGGTTACACCGCGACAGATCGGAAACCCTCGCTGCACCACATGAAAACCGTGGAGCACAAAGAAGGGTTCAGCAGTCTTACTTACATCCGACGTAAGTTCATCAATACCAATCAAGCTGGCTTCTTCATGAATACGGTTCATTAGCAGGCTGCCTATTCCCTGACGGGGATGAGAACCTGACACAAAGAAGTGATCGATGTAACCGTTCGACTGAACGTCGGCGTAAGCAACTATTTCACCGTCAGCTTCCACTACAAACGGGCTGATATCTCTAACATGATTCTCCCAGAGCTTCGGATCAAGGTCAGCCGGAGCCCACGCCTCTATTTGCTCGCGGGTGTAATCGCGTGATGCGATTACATGAATGGCCGAGAAGAAGACGCGAAACAACGCAGGCTCATCGCCAGTTTTGAACCGTCGGATTTCCATGCATTCCTCGCAAGGTATCAATCTAAACCGGGAGTTTGTCACATCCGCCAGGCAAGGGAAATGTTCACTTTGAGCCGTAATCGGACTTCCAGTTTACGACGCCCTGCCCGCGATGCCGGACGTTCGCCGTCGGTGGCTGCTGTCTAGAAGCGGCGATACCTTCAGCACTCACTCTTCAGCGTTATCAGGCCGGGGCATTTTGTGATTGCGATATAAAACAACGCCAACCATACTATTTTTTGTGCAGAGAAAAACGAATCGTATAATCAGGCATTGTTACCATGAAATGTTGCGTAGAAACGCTATTCAATAGGTTGGCCGAATGATCACCGAAGAACAAATACAGGCATTGCAGTCGGAAATGGAGGCGAATGGTGAAAACCAGGCCCAGATGGCTTATCGCATCCTGGAAGAAATGATCGTCACACTCAAGCTCCCGCCGGGCAGCAAGATATCGGAGAAAGCGCTGAACCGCTCTCTGGGATTCGGTCGCACACCGTTGCGGGAAGCATTGCAACGTCTGGCAATTGAGGGGAGTGTAAAAATTCTGCCGCGTTCGGGCGTGATCGTTTCGGAAATCGATCTGGCCGATCAGTTGAACATGATAGAAGTGCGGCGCGAACTGGAAAAAATCATCGCCGGCCGCGCTGCGCGCCTTGCGATGGAAGACCAGCGACGTGTATTTTCGAAACTGGCAGAAGACTTCGACCGCGCCGCAGAAGAAAACGACAGCACCATTTTCATCGAAACAGACAGGGAATTCAACGCCTTGAGCATCGCGACCGCACAAAACAAATACGTTGCCTATGCAATCGGACCGATCGAAGCGCAAACCCGCCGCTTCTGGTATCTGCACTTCAAACGCTTTGGCGATTTGTCTCGTGTTACCAAGCTGCATGCACATATTGCACGCGCCATTGCCGCCAACGACGAAGCTGCCGCACGCGACGCCTCGGATCGTCTGATTGATTACGTGGAAGAATATACAAGGAAGACGCTGCAGTTCATGGGCGGCATGTAAGACCGCATCCGGCAAAAAAAAACACGCTGCGGCATGACATCACCACAGCGTGCTCAAGAGCGACTTACCCCAACAATTCCTACTTAAAACCCTGCAACCGTGCCGTTACTGCGCGGATCGGCTCCGCCAGCAAATACTCCCGATGGATCGCGCACAATCGCACCAGCATGGCCGACCAGTTCATCGAATTCGCCCAGCACGTCGACGTCATGTCCCAGTGAACGCAGGCGACGGATGAGACCGTCGGTAAAGCGACTTTCCACTTTCAGCGACTCAGAGCTTTGCCCCCAGGTACGGCCGAGCAACCAGCGTGGTGCAGTAACCGCCTGTTGCACCGCCTGGTTGAACACCGCGTAACGGGTAAATACCGCTGCCTGCGTTTGCGGCTGACCGTCGCCACCCATCGTGCCGTACACCATCGTGCGGCCGTCTTTAAAGCGCGCCAATGCGGGATTGAGCGTGTGGAACGGTTTCTTGCCCGGCTCCAGTGAATTGATATTGTTTGGATCCAGCGAGAACGAACAACCGCGGTTTTGCCAGTTGATACCGGTACGTGACAATACGACGCCGCTGCCGAACTCGTGATAGATACTTTGAATGAACGAAACCGCGCGTCCTTCGCCGTCGATCACACCCATCCAGATGGTATCGCCCGGTCCTTTGCCTTTGCCCCACGGCAGTGCCTTGTCGATGCGGATCTTCGCAACATACGGTGCCAGGAACTCTTCCGCCAACAGGGATTGCGGATCCACTTTCATGTAGGCAGGATCGGCCACATATTGATCGCGAATGGCAAAAGCCTGCTTGGTCGCTTCAACTGTCAAATGGATATATTCCGGACTGTCCTGCTGATATTGCGCCAGATTCAGCTTGTCCAGGATCGCCAGAATAATCAGCGAAACCACGCCCTGCGTTGGCGGCGCCGTATTGTAAATGTCGGCGAGACTATGCTGCAGATGCACCGGTTCGCAGGTACGCGCATGATAGGCATGCAAATCGTCCAGCGTAATCGGATTGCCGATCTCAGCCAGATCCGCAGCGATATCATTGGCCAACGCACCGCGATAGAAGCTATCCAGGCCATCAGCGACCAGAGCCCGCAAGGTCTTGCCCATACGCGGCTGTTTAAAGAGACTGCCAGCCTGCGGTGGTATTCCATCCACCAGGAAGGTGTCGCTAAAGCCGGGCTGCATGACCAGCTCATCGAACTTGGCGCTTGTGCTTGCGTATTGCGATGCTGTTACAGGGATGCCTGCTTCTGCGTAATGGATCGCGTCTTGCAACAGGTCGCCCAATGACTGTTTTCCACCCCAGGTCGCGCTGATATTCAAGGCTTCCTGCCAGCCGCCGATCGTGCCAGCCATCGTGTTGCCTGCAATCGGACCGCGCATCGGAATGCTGGTCAACTGACGACTGCTATAGAACTCTCTCGACACACCGGCGCCCACGACGCCACATGCTTCGATTGCCTGCACCGGTTTGCCAGGTTCCGAGATCACCCAGAAGCCATCGCCACCGATGCCATTCATATGCGGATATACAACCGCGATTGTTGATGCTGCCGCGACCATCGCTTCGATCGCATTGCCTCCGTTCCTTAAAACAGAGAGCGCCGCCTGCGATGCCAAAGAGTGCGGCGCAACGGCCATACCACGTGTAGCGTGGGTTGTATTAAGCATAGTTCGACCTTACTAAACAATAAAAACATGAATGGCACACCATGTGCCATTCCCAAAACAAATCTTCAGGGGATGAATTATCCATCCCCTGAAGATCAATTACTACTTATATGCAGGTGTCAGTACAGCGGAAGACGTTGCCAACTCTTCGCTTTGTGCAAGGAATTTCTTGCGCATAGGCTTGAGCACAATATAGGCAAGGATCGCGGTAGCAAAGTCCATGCAAATGACGGTCGCAAACACTGGTGTCCACGAACCGGTCGCATCATGCATCAACGCTGCCAGCGGGCCGCCCAGTACCGAACCTACACCTTGCGCCATATACAGGAAACCATAGTTGGTGGTTGCATGTTTGGTGCCGAAGGTATCGGTCAGGATGGATGGGAACAGCGAGAAAATTTCGCCCCAGCCGAAGAACACCACGCCTGACAGGATAACGAACAACACTGGGTTATCCGTCGTCATCAGCCACAGTGTCATGGCTACGCCTTCCAGGCCGAACGCGATGAACATGGTATTTTCGCGGCCGATACGATCCGAAACCCAGCCAAAGAAAGGACGCGTCAAACCGTTACAGATGCGGTCAATCGTCAATGCCAGCGGCAGTGCAGCCATGCCGAAGACCATTGCATCCGCGACGCCGAAGTCCTTGGCGAAAGCGCCCATTTGCGAAATGACCATCAAGCCCGAGGTCGACATCATCGTCATCATCACGAACAGCAGCCAGAACACCGGTTTTTTCAGCATCTCGGTCGGCTTGTAGCTATACGACGATTCGCGTGTGGTGTTTTCCAGCTTCACTTTTTTGATATGCTCGGCAACCTCATCTGCGCGTGGCCGACGCATGCCTTGCGCTGCGGCCAGACCGACTACGCCAATAATCACGCCGAACATCACCAGCGTGCTGGCGACACCCGAGGATTTGATGCTCATCGAAATGGCAAACGTGGTCATGATGGCGCCAAAGCCGTAACCTGCCGCCACCATACCGACTGCGAAGCCGCGTCTATCCGGGAACCATTGCACCATCAGTCCGATAACGCCAACGTAGATGATGCCGGTACCGACTCCACCCAGCAAACCGTAGGTCAGATACAAACCCCAGATACCGGTGACGCCGGAAGCAAGTATCCAGCTGAGCGCGGTCAAAATAGCACCGCAAGACAACAGCATACGCGGACCGAATTTATCGATCAGGTAGCCCTGGAATGGCGACAGAAAAGTCTGCGCCACAATCAGAATGGCAAACGTCACCTGAACTTGCGGCAGCGTTGCGCCCAGCCCTTTCGTCAGCTCGGAAGTAAATAATGCCCAGACGTACTGCGGACTGGAAATAGCCATCATGGCGACAACCCCGAAGAACAGTTGCCACCATCTTGTTGCCCCTGAAGACGAGGTCGTTTTAATTTGATTCATAGGTGTCTCCTAATGTTTTTTTAAATATTTATTTATCTGATTCTTAGCCAGCGTCGATTACTGACATGTCAGATTTATGCATAAGTTAGGCGACCTGAAATTCTTTGTCAAGTGATTAAAAAATCGTGCTTGCCCAAACTGGTTTAAATGTTTGGTGATGCGGAATTGCCACGATTCCAGCCAGCGTGACGCAACGCATGTAATGAGGGACGGTACTTTGGGGAAATGAGCAGTGAACGGGAGAAATGGGCGAAACAGAAGATCGTGAAATCCGCGAGGTATGAACGGACTGCCGATATATTGTGATTTTTTAGCAACGAAAAACTGTCGTATTTCAAGCTTCGCCCAGATACGCTTCCCTGACCTTGGGGTCGTTGAGCATCTGCTGCGCATCACCCTGCATCGTGATCAATCCGGATTCCATCACATAAGCGCGATGGGCCGCCTGCAGGGCCAGCCGGGCATTTTGTTCGACCAGCAATATCGTGATGCCTTGCGCGGCGACGCTGCGTATCACTTCAAAAATCTTTTCCACCATGATGGGCGACAAACCCATGGACGGCTCATCGAGCAGCAATAGTTGCGGATGACTCATCAAGGCACGTGCCATCGCCAGCATTTGCTGCTCACCACCGGACAGCGTACCGGCCATTTGCGCAGCACGCTCTTTCAGCCGCGGGAAGACGGCAAACCATTTTTCCATATCGTCGGCTATGCCCTGCTTGTCGTTGCGCGTAAAAGCACCCATCAGCAAGTTTTCCTGGATGGACATGCGGGTAAATACGCCGCGACCTTCCGGCACCATCGCGAGCTTTTTCCTTACCAGCTCGAAGGACCCCAAACCTTTGATCGCCTGGCCGGCATATTCGATATGGCCGTCGACGCGACACTCGGGCAAGGTGCCGGTGATGGCTTTCAGGGTCGTGGTTTTACCGGCACCGTTGGCGCCGATCAGCGTAATCAGTTCACCCTGCCTGACGTCGAGATCGATACCCTTGACAGCCTGGATGCCGCCGTACGCGACCTTTAGTCCGGCAATCTTCAGCACGGTAGTAGTCATCAGTGCGAACCTCCCAGATAGGCTTCTATCACTGCCGGATTTTTTTGCACGTCGGCGGGAACGCCCTCTGCAATCGGTTTGCCGTAATCCAGCACCGTGATGCGGTCGCACAAACCCATGACCAGCTTGACGTCGTGTTCAATCAACAAAATGGTTTTACCTTCCGCCTTGATCTTGACCAGCAGTTCGCGCAAGCCCAGCTTTTCAGTTGCATTCATGCCCGCAGCCGGTTCGTCCAGCGCCAGCAACTGCGGATCGGTCGCCAGCGCACGGGCAATTTCCAGCCGGCGCTGATCGCCATACGACAAGTGTCGCGCCGTGCGCCCGGCAAACTGTGCAATGCCCACGAAGTCCAGCAGCTCCATCGCGCGCGCGCGAATCGCGGCTTCTTCCTGCCGCGCCGCCTTGTGATGGAATACCGCGCCGAACAAACCCTGATGCGTGCGCACATGACGACCGACCATGACGTTTTCCAGCGCAGTCATCTCACCAAACAGGCGAATATTCTGGAACGTACGCGCAATACCGGCCTTGGCCACCAGATGCGGCGCGGAGGGTGAATACGCTTTTCCTGCCAGCTCAAAGCTGCCGCTGTCGGCTTGATACAAGCCGGTAATCACATTGAAAAAGGTGGTTTTTCCGGCGCCGTTGGGACCGATCAGGCCATAGATCTGGCCTTGCATGATTTTGACATTCACATCAGTCAATGCCTGCAAGCCACCGAAGCGTTTGCTGACATTGGCGATATTGAGAATGATCTGCGGGCTGAGTATAGGCGTCATGGCATCCCCTTTATACGGCCACGACATCGGTCGACTTTGACGCTGTGTCCGTATCCGCAGTCGGCCTGTCTTCATGCCTGGGCGCCGGCCACAAACCTGCAGGACGTATCAGCATGATCAGCACCATCGCCAGGCCGTACAGCAGTTGACGCAGGATTTCCGCATCGATCAGGACTTCGCCGAATAGCGTTCTTTGCAGCGGCTCAACCACATGACGCAAAACCTCGGGCAATGCCGCCAGCAGTATGCCGCCCAATACCACGCCAGGGATATGCCCCATGCCGCCCAGCACCACCATCGCCAATACCGCAATCGATTCGGTCAGCGAGAAGGATTCCGGTGAGACGAAACCCTGGAACGACGCAAACATCGCACCCGCCACGCCGCCAAACGATGCCCCCATGGCAAAGGCCAGCAACTTGACGTTGCGCGTGTTGATGCCCATCGCCTTGGCGGCGATTTCATCTTCGCGTATCGCGACAAAAGCACGACCCAGGCGCGAATTCTGCAACCGCACCGAAATGAAAATGATGGCGATGCACAGGACCAGGAACAGGAAATAGTAGGCATTCACCGATGGCATCGCATAATTGCCGAGCATGACTGTGGAGGCCGATCCTTCGTCCCCGTTCAGCGATACGCCAAAGATACGTATCGGATCAATCATGTTGATTCCTTGCGGTCCATTGGTGATATTCACCGGGCCGTTCAGGTTGTTCATGAAAATACGGATGATTTCGCCGAAACCCAGCGTGACTATCGCCAGATAATCACCGCGCAGCTTGAGCGTAGGCGCACCCAGCAGCGCGCCGAAAAATCCGGCGACCAGCACGGCGAGCGGCACAATCACCCACAGCGACAGATGAATGCCGTTCTGTGCAATCTCCGAACCGAATACCCACATCAAGGCCGCACCGATGGGCGGATACTGGTTGACGAAGGATTCCAGCACCACGGCAAATTGCGGCGACGCCAGCAGCGCAGTCAGATAAGCGCCAATGGCATAAAACGCGATGTAGCCGAGATCAAGCAAGCCGGCAAAGCCGACCACGATATTCAAGCCGAGCGCCAGCATGATGTAGAGCAGCGCCATATCCATGATGCGCACCCATGAGTTGCCGAAGTGTTGCGCAATGAAGGGGAAGATCAGCGCGAGCGCCAGGATCGCGAGCAAGCCCGACCAGGCTTTACGCGGATTGTTTTTGACGTCGAAGTAATTGGACATGATGTTCCTTATGCCCGATCCGCCACGCGCTCGCCCATGATGCCGGACGGTCGCAGGGTCAGCACGATGATCAGCACGACGAAGGCAAAGATGTCCTGGTAGTGACTGCCGAGGAAGCCACCGGTCAGATCGCCGATGTAGCCGGCGCCCAGACTCTCGATCAGACCCAGCAGAATGCCGCCCAGCATGGCGCCGTAAATATTACCGATGCCGCCCAGCACTGCGGCTGAAAACGCCTTCAGCCCAGGCACGAAACCCATCGCAAATTGTGCGGATGAGTAATTCGCCGCCCACATCACGCCGGCGATCGCTGCCAGCGTAGCACCGATGACGAAGGTCATCACGATCACACGATTGGAATCCACGCCCATCAATCCTGCCACACGCGGATTTTCTGCCGTGGCGCGCATCGCGCGGCCCAGCTTGGTTTTTTCAATCAGCAAAGCCAGCAGCAACATTGATGCTGCTGCCAGGATCAGCAACATGACCTGCGTCGGTGAAATCAGGGCACCCAGAATGTGCAGCGGCTCGCCCGGCATCACCTGCGGGAATGGCAGCGGACTGCGGCCCCAGATCATCATGGCAAAGGTTTGCAGCAAAATGGAAACGCCGATAGCGGTAATCAGGGGCGCCAGACGCGGTGCATTGCGCAGACGACGATAGGCCACGCGTTCTATCAGGACATTGACCGCCACGCATACCGGTATCGCACCGAGTATTGCGATGATCAGCTTGACTATGCCAGGCAAATCGGGCGCCACCGTATTGAGCATCTTGAGAATGGTCAGGCCGGCCATCGCGCCTATCATCAAGACATCGCCATGTGCAAAATTGATCAGATTGAGTACGCCGTACACCATCGTATAGCCGAGGGCGACCAATGCATACATGCTGCCGAGAACCAGGCCGTTGATGATTTGCTGGATAAAAATATCCATGAGGTGCTTGTCTCCTGAAGCAATGTCTATCAAGTATCTGCCGGCAAGTTGCGTCGACATTCACGCCATGTTGCAATCATGCAGAAAACATCGTCGCAATAATCGTTCCGCTCACAAAAACGGCACCCGACTCAGGGTGCCGCAAGAAGTACGTCCCATCCTTGACAAGAAGGATGGCAAAGACCGCAGGCACACCAGACCGAGCGCCCGGCTGCCGCCACACATCAGGCATCTGCGGTTTTGCGCACCAGCCCTTTGGGCAGCGGAAAGGCGACGTGTTCTTCCACGCCTTCCAGCGTACGCACGCTTTTCGCACCATATTCTTTTAGTTTATCGATTACCGCCTGCACCAGCACTTCCGGCGCGGAAGCACCTGCTGTCACGCCGATGCGCTGCTTGTCCTGCAGCCATGCGGGATCGATCTCGGAGGCATTGTCGACCATATAGGAAGGCACATTCTTTTTCCGCGCAACTTCACGCAGGCGATTGGAATTGGAACTGTTCGGACTGCCGACCACGATCACGACATCGACTTGCGGCGCCATGAACTTGACCGCTTCCTGGCGGTTGGTGGTGGCATAGCAGATGTCGGCTTTTTTCGGTTCGGAGATATGCGGATACTTGTTCTTCAGCGCGGCAATCACATCGGCCGTATCGTCTATCGACAAAGTCGTTTGCGTCACGTACGACACCAGTTCCGGATTCTTGACCTGCAGATTTTTCACATCATCCACTGTTTCAACCAGATGCATGCCGTCTTCTGTCTGGCCCATCGTCCCTTCGACTTCCGGATGCCCGTCGTGCCCTATCATGACAATCTCGCGGCCGTCCCTGCGCATTTTCTCCACTTCGATATGCACCTTGGTGACCAGAGGGCACGTCGCATCGAATACGCGCAAGCCGCGCTCGTTTGCTTCCGCCTGCACCGCTTTCGATACGCCATGCGCAGAAAAAACGACGGTATTACCGGCCGGCACATCTTCCAGCTCTTCAATAAAAATCGCACCCTTGTTGCGCAAATCGGAAACGACATACGCGTTATGCACAATCTCGTGGCGCACATAAATCGGCGCGCCGAATTCGATCAGTGCGCGCTCGACAATTTCGATCGCCCTATCCACACCGGCGCAAAAACCGCGCGGCTGAGCCAGTAAAATTTCCTTATCCATCTTTATCCTTAAATGCCTGCGCACACTGTGCGTGCACAGGCCAGAGCATGATTCATTGTGCGATTACAGTATGCCGATAATTTCGACTTCAAACGTCAATGCCTGTCCCGCCAGCGGATGATTGAAATCAAACACTGCAGTATCGCTATCTATCTCGCGCAACACGCCGGCAAACTTGCCGCCACCCGGTGCCGCGAATTCCACCATATCGCCGACCGCATATTGCTCTCCCGCGCCGGAATTTTCATCCAGTGTCTTACGCGAAACAGGACGTACCAGTTCAGGATTACGCGAACCGAAGGCACGTTCCGGCGGCAGCTCAAACGTCTGACGCGCGCCCTCCGCCAAGCCGATCAGGCATGCCTCCAGAAAGGGCGCCAGTTGACCATTCCCCAATTGCAGGGTGGCCGGATTATCCGCAAACGTGCTGACGATATCGTTGCCGTCCACTGAAGCCAGACGGTAATGCAGGGTCAGATAGGCCGTTTCGGTAACAATAGAATGTGGTAAATTTGACATTAAAATTCCGGATTGCACGATAGTCGCTATTTTAAGCCACGTTGCGCCTTCCAGCCTGCCTATCATCAAAACAGAAAAACACCTTTCATCAACGCAGCATTGCCCTGACAAATTATGGCGATTACAGACTGGCCGGAAGAGCAGCGCCCCCGTGAACGCCTGATCCGGCATGGCGCTGCGATCCTGTCGGATGCCGAATTGCTGGCCGTGTTCCTGCGTGTTGGCGTAACCGGCAAAAGCGCAGTCGACCTGGGGCGCGATATGGTGGCGCACTTCGGTTCTCTAAACGGGCTGTTTTCCGCCACGCTGAACGATTTTTCGAAAATCAATGGGCTGGGACCGGCAAAATATGCGCAACTGCAGGCGGTGCTCGAACTGGCCAGACGTTCGCTCTGCGAAGAACTGCAAGCCGGTGTGGCACTCAATTCTCCGCAAGCAGTGAAGCAATATCTGCAACTGCTGTTGAGCGGCCGGGCGTATGAATCGTTTGTCATCCTTTTTCTGGATGTGAAAAACCGCCTGATCGTGTGCGACGAAATGTTTCGCGGTACCTTGACACATACCAGCGTGTATCCAAGAGAAATCGTCAAGGCTGCGCTGGGACACAATGCCGCCAGCGTAATCCTGGCGCACAACCATCCATCCGGCACACCCGAGCCGAGTGCGGCCGATCAAACCCTGACGCAGGCTCTTAAACAGGCACTGATGCTGATAGATGTGCGCGTGCTCGATCATTTTGTGGTGGCAGGCAAACAGGTATATTCCTTTGCCGAACAGGGCCAACTGTAAGCCTCTGCATACACATTGCAGCCCAAGCCAGCGCCTGCCGCAAGTCGCGCCGGCTCTAACGGCAAGCACTGTTACGCCACAACTTTCAAATTGTTAAATTAATTAAACAAATAAGACACAATTAATTTACGCAAGTCATTGAATAATCTGGATTTTTTGGATATACTCACTTTTTTTCCAATTTCGGAAATTCTTTTAGGAGCACATCTATGGCACGTGTCTGCCAAGTCACTGGGAAAGGGCCGATGGTTGGCAACAACGTTTCCCATGCGAACAACAAAACGAAACGTCGTTTTTTGCCTAACTTGCAAAATCGCCGCATTTTCGTCGAGTCGGAAAATCGCTGGGTTTCCCTGCGCCTGTCCAACGCCGGTCTGCGTGTAATCGACAAGATCGGCATTGATGCCGTGTTAGTCGATATGCGTGCTCGTGGCGAAAAAGTCTAACTAGCAGAATATTTAAGGAACCATCATGGCGAAATCTGGCCGCGACAAAATCAAGTTGGAATCGACCGCCGGTACGGGTCACTTCTACACGACCACCAAAAACAAGCGCACGACTCCGGAAAAAATGTCGATCATCAAGTTCGATCCGAAAGTCCGCAAGCACGTTGAATACAAAGAAACCAAGATCAAGTAATCGATCTTCAGGTTTCAGGGAAAAGCCGCTCTTTCATGAGCGGTTTTTTTATGCCTGCGAAGTGTGTGCCCAAACAGGCACCACAACAGCAACTTGAATTGCATATCCACAGTGCGCTCTTGCCAGTCTTCAGCATTCACTCAAAATTCGAGATAGACAATCATCCCTGCACTCTCCTTTACCGATATGATTTCAATTGAAGCAACGGCATGGAGATACGATGTACCTACCCCAACATTTTGCGCAGAACGATCGCACCAGGCTGCATGAGCTCATCACGCTATCCCCGTTGGGCATCCTGATCACCAATACGCATGCCGGCATCGAGGCCAACCACCTGCCGTTTGAACTGGATCCCGAGCAGGGTACGCACGGCAGCCTGTATTGCCATGTAGCACGGGCCAACACCGTCTGGCAGCAGGCAAATTTATCAGATGCCGACAGTCTGGCGATCTTCCAGGGACCAAGCGCTTATATCTCGCCCAGCCTGTATGCAAGCAAGAAGACGACACACGAAGTCGTGCCCACTTATAACTACGCAGTAGTCCATGTCTATGGCCGCATCATCGTTCATGACGATGCGCGCTGGCTGCGCGGCATGGTCGGCCGACTTACCAAAAAATTTGAAATGCGGCAGGAAACACCATGGAAAATGAGCGATGCTCCGCCCTCCTACATCGACGAACGCCTCAAGCACATCGTCGGCCTGGAATTACAGATCACACGTATTGAAGGGAAGTGGAAGATGAGTCAAAACAGAAATCACGCCGATCAACTGGGTGTGATTGGCGGGCTGATGCAGAGTGCGAACAAGGATGAGCGCACCGTCGCCGCCATCATGCAACAGCAAGCGTCAGCGGCAGATGAATCCTGATGCGCCACGAGAAAGCAAGACCGTCATATGCGATAGCGCTTTCAGACATCATAAAAAAAGCCCGGGGAACCGGGCTTTTTTGCATGCATGTACCGATTGACGGCTTTATGCGTAACTGCGCAGACGCAAGGAAAAATCGCGCAGTGCGGTAATGCCCGACGCTTCGGCACGTACGCACCAATCCTGCAATTGATGCAGCAACTGGTCACGGCTGGCATGCGAACGTTCCCAGATTGCACCCAGTTCCACGCGCATTTCGTGCATGGTCTTGAGCGCCTTGCTGTGTGCGAACAATTGCGTCAACTGCTCCTTGTGCGGCGCTTCCAGTTTGGCCGGTTCGCGATGCAGGAGTTTTTTGGTAGATTTCAGGAAGCCCGATTCCAGATTCGCCTTTTCCTTCAGATGCTCGATTTCGTCATGCCATGCCAGCTTCAGCGATTTCGCATACTTCGCCGTCACATCGTAACGATTCGAGATGACGGATTGCAGCGTGTTGAAATCCAGGTGCATTTTGCCGTGTTCGAATTTCGGTTCAGGCGCCACTTTTTTAACGGTGGCCAGGCCGATGGTTTCAAGAATGCGGATATACATCCAGCCGATATCGAATTCATACCATTTGGACGACAGCTTGGCCGAAGTGCCGAAGGTGTGATGATTGTTATGCAGTTCTTCGCCGCCAATCAAAATGCCGATCGGGAAAATGTTGGTCGCTGCATCGCTGCATTCGTAATTGCGATAACCCCAGTAGTGGCCGATGCCGTTGATGATGCCGGCAGCCGTAATTGGAATCCACGCCATTTGCAATGCCCACACCGATACGCCAATCACGCCGAACAGCATGACGTTAATAATCAGCATCAATACGATACCGGTCGCGCTGCGGCCCGTATAAACATGACGTTCGAGCCAGTCGTCCGGCGTACCGTAACCGTACTTTTCCATCGTTTCCATGTTTTTTGCTTCGGCACGATACAACTCGGCACCTTCAAAAAACACTTTCTTGATACCGCGTGTGACCGGGCTGTGCGGATCGTCTTCTGTTTCGCATTTGGCGTGGTGTTTGCGATGAATCGCTACCCATTCCTTGGTGACCATGCCGGAAGTCAGCCACAACCAGAAACGGAAAAAATGACTTGGAATCGGATGCAGGTCCAGCCCGCGGTGCGTCGCGCAGCGATGCAGATAGATCGTCACGGCGGCGATCGTGATGTGCGTCACCG
Source organism: Herminiimonas arsenicoxydans (assembly GCA_000026125.1). GTDB lineage: Bacteria > Pseudomonadota > Gammaproteobacteria > Burkholderiales > Burkholderiaceae_D > Oxalicibacterium > Oxalicibacterium arsenicoxydans. The sequence continues at coordinate 2,445,487 of CU207211.1, forward strand.
CAAGCGCATAGAAAAACACTGTCCAGCCGCTCGCGCGGGTCAGGCCGTTGGACAGAAAATCCAGTACTGCATCTAACATTATTGTGGCTCCATTGTGAATGCCATGAACAAAAGGTATCGCCTATATGGTGTCAGTCCGTCTAAAAACGAGACTAATAAAAATTTCGAGGAGAATTGTACCCTTTTTAGGGGGCAGAATCGGGAGTGGAACGGCGGGTATTTGTATTTAAATGCTCTTTTACCGCACGATATTGTTCATCGATTAATCTTATCTCGCGCTGCGGGAACGGCACATTGATATCGTGCGCCTGAAATGAACGCCAGATTGCCCGATTGACATTGGACAGCACTCCGCCACGGCCTTCCGGATCATTTACCCAAAAGCCTAGTTGCAGGTCGATGCCGTCAGCACCAAAGGCCACGAGGATGGCACCCGGCCCGCGATCCGGCCCCGGCCGCACCCGCTCAACGCTCAGCGCGGCCTCTTCCAGCAGGCGCAAGGCGAGATCGATATCGGTACGGTAGTCCACCGTGATGCGAGTCGTCATCTGCACCAGGGTATCGGTCAGTGTAAGATTCTGCACCGGGCTGGAAACAAACATTTCATTCGGCACTACCGTATCGGTGCCATCGCCGCCACGCAACACCGTGTAACGCGTATTGATCTGCGACACGCGCCCCGTGAATTTATCCACGATGACCGTGTCACCGATCGCCAGACTGCGCTCCAGCAAAATCACGAAACCCGAAACGTAACTGCTGGCCAGCTTTTGCAAACCAAGTCCGAGACCGACACCCAGCGCGCCGCCAAATACCGACAATACGGTCAGATCAATTCCGACCATCGACAGGCTGAGCAGCAAGGCGATCAGGATCAGCAGCGCCCGTCCCATGCGCGACAATACTGCTCGCATCGAAGAGTGCATGGAATTCAGCTTCATCAAGCGCTCTTCCGCCAGCGCCGATAACCAGAGCGCCACCAGCAGTGTGACGCCGACTGACAATGCAGCCTGCAGCATCGTCATCAGCGAGACCTTGTTGCGTCCAAGCGGGATCAGCGTATCGTCCAGAAACTGGGCAATATCCGGCAACACGCCGGTGATGTGCAAGGCGACGATGGTCCACACCAGACCCGCAAAGCCGCGTCCGAACAAGAGAATGAAACTACGCCCCTTGCCGTCGCGCGCAAACACGCGTCGCAGGATATAAAACGCCAGTCGCACCAATACAAACGATGCCACCAAAGGCAAGGCCAGACGCAGCAGATCGACGCTGATCCAGCGCGCCAGTACCGGCTTGGCAATGCCTATCAACACCAGCGTCAGGAAAGGCCACCACACTCGCGCAAACTTTTCCGCCCCCGGCCTGGGTGCATTCTTCCGCTGAGCATCATGCGCTGCAAGGACGCCGCTGCCCAGACGCGCCAGCAGCCACCCCACGGAAAAACACAGTACCAGCGCAAGAATTTGCCAGCGCACATCGGGGATACCGAGATCCGTCTGGAAATCGGCCCAGAGTTTAGTCAGTGGGATAGCGTCCATTTTTCCAATCAGGTTTTACGTTGCAATACCGCCGCGAAAAATCCATCGGTCTGATGTTTGGCCGGCGACAGCTTCAGATACTTGTCCATCGCCAGATCGACTTTTTGCTCAGCCAATACTTCACTCATGGGCACGAGTACAAAGTCTTCGCGCGCGGCAAGGAACTGCTCGACTATCGCTTCGTTTTCTTCATCCAGAATACTGCAGGTTGCATACACCAGGCGACCGCCGGCTTTTACCAGGCGCGCCGCACCAGCCAGAATCGAAGCCTGCTTTGCATTCAACTCCACCAGCGATTGCGGTGTCTGACGCCATTTCACATCGGGATTGCGCCGCAAGGTGCCGAGTCCGCTGCATGGCGCATCAACCAGCACGCGATCGATCTTGCCAGCCAGACGTTTGACCTTGGCATCGTTTTCATGCGCGATCTGCACCGGGTGCACATTCGACAAACCGCTGCGCGCCAGGCGCGGTTTCAGCTTGACCAGGCGTTTTTCGGAGATATCGAATGCGTACAAACGGCCGGTATTGCGCATCGTTGCGCCCAGCGACAGCGTCTTGCCGCCGGCGCCGGCACAAAAATCGACCACCATTTCACCGCGTTTGGCGCCGACGATTTGTGACAGCAACTGACTGCCCTCATCCTGCACTTCAATCGCACCGCTCTTGAACAAGGGCAGATTTTGCAAGGCCGGTTTTTTGATGACGCGTATGCCTAGCGGCGCAAACGGCGTCAACTCGCACAGTATCGGCGCCTTCGCCAATTCCGCCACCACATCTTCACGCGTCGCCTTGATCGCGTTGACGCGCAAATCCAGCGGCGCCGGCTGGTTCATCGCATATGCCAATTCCAGCGTCGCCGCTTCGCCGTCGCGCGCCACCAGCTTGTCGAACAGCCATTCGGGCAGATTCGCCCGCAACAGGGATGGCAGCAAAGTGCGATCGATCTGCATCACGTGCTTCAGCCATTCGGTTTCTTCTTCCGACAAACCGCCCAGCGCGTCCACACCGACGGCATCGGCCAATCCCAGCAACGTCATGCGGCGCATGGTCGGGCCGTTGCCGGATTCGGCAAAGCTCGTATACACCGCCTTGTTGCGCAGCAAACCGTATACTGCTTCGGCAACCACGCCGCGTTCACGCGAACCCAGTCTTGGATGATCGCGAAAATAGCGCGAAAGCGTGCTGTCAGCCGGGCCGGTAAAACGCAATATCTCGCGCAGTACTTCTTCCGTATTGTTAATGATCGCGGGAGGCAACCTCATGTAATTCCTTCATAAAATGTCTTGCTGATACTGCTGTTTATATTAGTGAGACGATGGCTCGATATTGTCCGGAACCATGTGTGCAATGCCATCAGTCAGCGCTACGCGTCCTTCGACAAAAGCACGTATGACACGCGGATAAATGATGTGCTCCTGCTCCAGCACGCGCGCAGCCAATGTTGTTTCTGTATCGTCGGGCAGTACCGGCACCGTCGCCTGCGCCACGATAGGACCATGATCCAGATCGGCAGTAACGAAATGTACGGTTGCACCGTGAATGGTGACGCCCGCTGCCAAAGCCTGACGATGCGTTGCCAAACCGACAAAACTTGGCAGCAGCGACGGATGAATATTCAACATCCGGCCTGCGTAATGCGCAACGAAACGGCTGGTAAGCACACGCATGAATCCGGCCAGCACCACCAGATCCGGAGAAAATTCATCGATGCGGCTTTGCAGCGCCGCATCGAATGCTTCGCGCGTCGCATAGTCCTTGTGCGGCACCACGATGGCTGGAATGCCATGCTCGGCAGCGTACTGCAAACCGCTCGCATCGGCCCGGTTGCTGACTACCGCGACGATCTTCGCCGGCCATTTTTCATCTTGTGCAGCCCGGATAATGGCTTCCATATTGCTGCCGCGTCCGGAAATCAGAATGACGATTCTTCTCATGGCGCGCATTGTACCGTACCGCGGCCCTACCTGATTTCAAGCGATCGCGGCAAACATGGATAAAAATGCCCTGACGGGATCGTTCAGGCAAAGAAACAACATGGAAAAGCAAGGAGGAATTGACAGCAGATCAGCCGCCACCACGAAGTGGCGGGATCAAGAGAAATTACTGAAAGGAGTAAAACACCCGAAATGCGATTTTTTTATCGGCCCAGAAATCAGCCGCATCACGAAATACATCCAGCAGGGTTTCGCGCGCTTCCTTGTCGAATTTTGGCGTATTCGGCAATTGTTCCAGCACCACCAAAAATCCCGGTTGCGGCCCCGCCTTGTGCGCCAGACTGGTCAGGCAATCCGACAGTGCATCGAAATTCTTGCCGAAATGGCGTGGAAAATGGAAGGCTTCAGCAATGATCGCAAGTACCTGTTGTTTCGTGGTCGCATGTGCACAATGCGCGTACAGGAAATGCTGCCCGAGCTGTGCGGCCTCAGCCTGCAGATCGGCCACGCGGAAAGCCCGGATCGATTGCACTACATTTGACGGCACGGTTTTAAACAAACTCATTTATCCCTCATCTCCAGCAATTTTATTATTCACATCCAAACACTTCACTCTATGACCCGTTTGAAACTTCTGTAGTGATCAGCGGTGTAATAATATTCGTGAGGCCTGTTTTTTTCACCGCCAGTAATAATCCGCCTTGCGCCCCGATTGCGGGTACGCGGCGTTTTCACGGTGTATTCGCGATAATACCCACGCCTTTGTTGCGGCAAAATCTTTTCATAGTTGCCGAACACGGAGCCGTCCTTCTCATACGGGAAAGGGCCGCCCTGTCGAATCAACGCAATAGTTTGTCGCGCCTCCGGCGGCAAGTCCGTCGCTTGCACGATTCCCAATGCGCCGGAATCAAAGGCAAAAGCGTTGTAGGAAAGTAATAATGTAGCGAAAAACAGGGAAAAACGTGTGATTAATTTAACTTTCACCGAAATTCCTTAATAAATAGCAATAAATATAGCCAATCCGGCTACATCCCATACCCGAGAGTAACGTGTTGCGTTTGCCGAATCAACCCGTATGCAGTGACATATCTACTTATTTCCCAGACCTTTCATGAAGACTTTTGCACACCCTCAAGTCTTCTGCATTGCGAAAAAATCAAGGATTTCATTCTTGTGCGCTTGCGCATCACGACGCCCCAATGCGATCAATTCACAGGTGTAGCTTTTTTCAAACAATAAGTAGGAAGCCAGCGCGGCGCCGCGCACTTCGGTTGCGCCTATGGCCGCCAGCAACATGCGCACGGGACGCGGCAAACTGCCGATGTGGCGGCTGGCGATGGTATCCAGCCGTTCGGATGGTGCGATAGTCAGCATTTCCACCGGACGCAGGGGCGTTTTGCTCTTTTGCTCATCGCTCAGCAAGGACAGCGTCTGGTTGATGCGGTTCAAGCGTTCAATATCGCCGGCGATACTGTCCAGGAAGATGCTGGACATCGCATGACCGGCGATTTGCGCCAGACTCGGGTACTGCGCCTGTATGGCAGGATCGATGGCCGGCTCCAGCAAGCGTCCCGCGCCTATCACCAGCACCTTGTCGGCACCCAGATGAATGGCGGGTGAAATCGGCGCCATCTGACGCATCGAACCGTCGCCGAAATATTCGCGCCGCCCTTCACAATAAATCGGGGTTGCCGGAAAAATCAATGGAATCGCCGACGAGGCCAGCAAATGTTCAACTCCGATCTGGCTGCGGATCGCCACCCGTTGCGTGCGCACCCACGGTTCGATATCGGCTTCGCTTTGATAAAAGGTGATGTGCTTGCCGGCGGTATAGGAAGAAGCCGTCACCGCCAGGGCGTGCAATTTCCCATCCATCAATGCCGCATCCAGACGCGGCAGATTCAGCATGCGATTAAGCAGGCTGACCAAAGGCGTATTGTCCAGCAGGGAGTTGGGCGGATTGGCTTTCCATTGCCGCATCAACCAGCCGAACGACAGCAGTGACAGCCATTTCGCACCGGAACGCAAGACGCCCAGCGAGTCGGCGCGATACACCTGCTCGGCCGTAAAGTGTTCCCACACGCTCACGACCTGGTCGAGGCCGGCTGAAAAATCGTCCGCGTGACAAGCCAGCGCGGTGGCATTGATGGCGCCGGCCGAGGTGCCGCAAATAATGTCGTAAGGATTGCGCTCGGGTGCCCATCCTGCCCCGCGCAATATTTCAGATACGGATTGCAGTACACCAACCTGATATGCCGCCCTTGCTCCCCCTCCGGTCAGTACCAGGCCGATTTTCTTTTGATTTTGCATAGAGACCAATTATTAGGGGGTTTGTGCTTTCGGGCAAGTCCGCGCACATTTACCACGCCGAGGTATTCCCACTCAATCTCCCTGCGCTATCCCTTCGCGCCTGGGGTCGGCGCCACCAAACCAGATTTCTTCACCATGCACAGGCAAACGCATGATGCCGTGCAGGCCGGAAGTTAGTTCCACCACTTGCACCTGATGACCTCTGCCCTGCAATTGCGCAATCAGGCTTGCCGGCACTCGTCCCTGCTCCAGTTCGGTCGGGCCGTTGCGGCTGCCAATGTTGGGCAGGTTGATCGCCTGCTGCACATTCAAGCCCCAATCCATCGTGCCGATCAACACCTTGGCTACATAGTTGATGATGGCAGAGCCACCGGGCGAGCCTATCGCCAGCACCAGTTTCTTCGAGCCTTTTTCAAATACCAGGGTCGGCGCCATCGAACTGCGCGGACGCTTGCCAGGCTGCACGCGGTTGGCTATCGGGCCATCGGCATCGGCCGACTCCATCGAAAAATCCGTCAGCTCATTATTTAGCAGGAAACCGTCTACCATCTGGCGTGCACCGAAACCGTTTTCTATGGTCGTCGTCATCGCCAGTGCATGCCCGCTCGCATCGACGATGGAAACATGCGAGGTCGAAGGCAATTCGGGCGAAGTATCGCTTCCCCATGCAAGCTGCTGCCCGAACGGCATACCCGGCTGCGCCTGCCCCATTGATCGCTCGCCTATCAGTGCAGCGCGCCGGGCCAGATACTTCTTATCCAGCAGCGCGCGTACGCCACCATCCGGCAACGGAACAAAGTCGGGATCGGCAATATAACGATTGCGATCTGCAAAAGCCAGACGCCCTGCTTCCGTAAACAGATGCACGGCATCCGTCCGCAAATCGCCTTCTGTCGGCGCCAGTACGCGCATGTCTTTCGTTTCCAGCATGCCCAGCATCTGTGCCACCGCAATTCCACCCGAAGATGGCGGCGGCATGCCGCACACTGTCCACGCCTTGTAGTCGCTGCAAACCGGCGTCCGCTCTTTGGCCCGGTAAGCGGCCATATCCTGCGTCGTCAAGCTACCCGGATTATCTGGATGATGCGTGACCTTGCGCGCGATATCGTGTGCAATCTGTCCTGTGTAAAAAGCATCGGCACCATCGCGCGCAATCTTCTGCAGCGTCGCGGCCAGCGCCGGATTTTTCAATAGATAGCCGACCGGCCTCGGTTTGCCTTGCGCATCATAAAAATAGGCTGCTGCAACCGGATCGTTTTTCAAATACGTTTCAGATTCAAGCAAGGTGGCCAGGCGCGGACTGACGGCAAAGCCATCGGTCGCCAGCCGGATCGCCGGTGCAAACAGCGTGGACCATGGCAACTTGCCATATTGTTTGTACGTCAGCTCCAGCATGCGCAATACCCCCGGCACACCAACCGAGCGACCGCCCACGACGGCCTCCTGAAAGGGCATCGTCTTGCCAGCGGCAGTTTGAAATAGTTTTTCATTCGCATGCGCTGGCGCAGTTTCACGCCCGTCGAAAGCTTGTACCTTGTCACCATCGAAATGGAGCATGAAGCCGCCACCACCTATGCCCGACGATTGCGGCTCGACCAATCCCAATACCATTTGCGTGGCAATCGCCGCATCCACCGCAGAACCGCCTGCCTTCAGCATTTGATAACCGGCATCGACAGCAAGCGGATTGGCAGCGACCACCATGAATTTTCTGGCGATCCAGCCATGTTTTTCGATATAGCCGCTACTACCTTCCGGCTCGATAGGAACAGCATGCCTGGACGCGAAATGATGACCCGACGGCAAACTGTTGCAGCCGCCCAGCAAGGTCGCAAATAAGCAAATAACAAGGGATGATTTAATCATGCAGGATTTCGCAGCCAGACAAGGAGGAAACAGTGAGCCAGTGTAAACCGCCTGTACGCTGCTGTCGTGTCCGGGGGAAAAAGAAATGCAAATCTGAATTTATACAAGTCTTTGAATTTATTGATAACAAATTGATTGAGGAATGATGATTTGCACATGATTGGGCTCGCGCCGGCCGTGGCCGAACAAAAACTTGACGCAGTGTCCGAGATGACTTGACCACTACGGAATACTCCGCCAAGAGAGGTCGGGAGGGAGCGCACCAGGCAACGCTCGACAGCGTTGCGCTTTCGCTTGAACTGTTGGGGGGGAAATGCGTGAGCTGACAAAAAGAGCCGGCCAAGATGCGGGAATGACTACTACCCGGGAGCCTGAGTCAGGCCATACTTTGATTTCAGTCAAAAATTACGTCGGTGAGGAAAAATCCTCGACCGACGTAAGTGTGCTGTTATATGAGTCTACGGTTTCTTTCTCTCGCAAAAACTGATGAGTGCATGCCTCCGTATTCTCAGGAGTCAGAGCAACTCTTTGCGCAACTGAGCCGGACTTTTGGGTGACAGAAGGCCCGGAGCGATATCCAGCACGCTGTGCGCTCCGTGCACTCCTTTTTTGTGGAGGCGGAAAGCAGCGCGGGCGTAAGCGACTAGTACCGCGGCTGTAAATTCAGGATTGCTACCGAGCTTGAGCGAATACTCTATTACCTGTTTGCTGCCATCTCCTGTCTGGCCGCTGCGGATAACGAAGCCTCCGTGTGGCATGGCAGAGTGATTGCTTCGTAACTCTTCCTCGCTGATGAAGTGCACGGTCGTGTCATAGTCGGCGAAATAGTCCGGCATGCTGACGATGGCATGTTCCACCGCTTTGGCATCGGCACCGGCTTCGAGTACAACATGACACTCGCGAGTATGTTTCTCGCGTGTCGACAGTTGGGGCTGGCTGCCACTGCGTACCAGTTCCATCGCCTCAGCCGAGGGGATCGTGTACTGCACACCGGCCTTGACGCCCGGCACGCGGCGTATTGCGTCCGAGTGCCCCTGACTTAGACCTTTACCCCAGAAGGTATAAGTTTCGCCTTCTGGCAAAATGGCTTCGCCGAACAGACGATTGAGCGAGAACACGCCCGGATCCCAGCCTACCGAGATGATGGATGTGCGCTCGCCAACGCATGAGGCACTGTCCATCGCGGCGAAATATTCCGGAATTTTATTGTGTGTATCAAAGCTGTCAATCGTGTTGAACAAGGTAGCCAATGCTGGGCCTTGTTCGGGCAGATCGTTCTTTGATCCGCCGCACAGAATGAGCACGTCAATCTGGTCGCGAAACTGTTCGATATCGTCGAATTTATGGACGGGTACAGCCTGGGTCAAAAGCTCGATGCTAGCGGGATCGCGCCGGCTGAAAACGCCGACCAGTTGCATATCAGGGTTGCGTGCGATCGCCATTTCGACCCCGCGACCGAGGTTACCGTATCCGGCAACCCCAATACGGATTTTTTCATCCATTAAAGTTCTCCTAGTTCAGAATCTGTGTGATGAGGTATGTATGCCCATCAAAAATTGTGTTACGCCCTCTTTTTCACGGCTTATAAAAGCAGGCGCAAGGCCTCATGCAGTATGCGTTCAGCCGCAAATGATACTCGATAGCATTCGGAAAATCAGAGGAGCTGTCTAGCTGCCACCTGGCGACAATATCAAGTCATTGAAATGGCTAGTTCGCTGTGGCGGAAACGACTGGCAAGCTTACAGTTCACTCGCAATTTCTTATTTGCTTCTTTGTCCTCCCCATGCCTGGGATTGCGTATGGGTGCTCGCTCAGGTAAGATCAGTACGGGTGTAGCGTTGCATCGTGCAGCGAGACAGGTTTATGCGATGGTCGGGCCGCCACGCGGGATTATTGCGACCATGAACCGATACCCTTTCCGGCATTTCTTGCCTGACGCTCAGCTTTCTGCAAAGCGTTTCTCTTTGATTCCTGATTATTTTCTGTATTGATGCCTTGAGCCATCGCTTTGCTCTGCCCTGTTTTCAGGCTGCAGAGGCAAAGCTTGTCGAAAGCAAGTGAGACATGACCGTATTGTTTGGCCTGTCACAGGAAGCGAGTAGCAATATACAGAACAATTTTGGGCGTCATAATCTCCATCATTCGCAATAAATTAATGAGACAGGACAGTATATGGACAACATCAATCTAATCGCAGCGGTCATTTTTGCGCTCGCGCTGATTCATACGTTTGCGGCAAAGTCATTCGAACGTATTGCTGATCGCAGCAAAAAACACGCAGGACTGTTTCATCTTCTGGGTGAAATCGAAGTGGTATTCGGCTTATGGGCATTTATCCTCATCGTGGTGATGGCTTTTGTCGTCGGCGGGAAAGAGGCTATCGAATATGCGGAATCCCGGCAGTACACGGAGCCCCTGTTTGTATTCGTCATCATGGTGATCGCTGCCTCCAAGCCGGTATTGGAAGCCATCAAGGGATTGGTATCCGTCCTTGCCAAGCTATTGCCGATAAGAACAGCTGTCGCACGTGTATGGCTGTGCCTGGGCATGATTCCATTGATCGGTTCGTTCATTACCGAGCCTGCTGCAATGACGCTGGCTGCACTCATGCTGGCGCCGCTGGTATTTCGCGACGGTATCCCCGAATGGAAAAAATACGGTGCGCTGGGTGTTTTATTCGTGAATGTATCGATAGGCGGCACACTCACCTCTTTCGCCGCACCGCCGGTCTTGATGGTGGCGGCAACGTGGAATTGGGACAGCGTATTCATGGCGAGCACCTTCGGCTGGAAAGCGGCGATTGCTGTGTTGATCAATACAACCGTAATTACTTTTCTATTGCGTTCGCATCTCACAGACGAGCCAGACAATGCGGACAAAACCATACAGGATGGCATGCCGCTTTCGGTAAGCTTCGTGCATTTTCTGGCCTTGGGTGGCGTGGTTGTGTTTGCACATCATCCGGTTATTTTCCTGGCTATCTTTCTGTTTTTCCTCGGTTTTACCAAGGCATATAACCAGTTTCAAAACCCGCTCATTCTGAAAGAAGGCTTGCTGGTCGGTTTTTTCCTGGCAGGTCTGGTCGTCCTTGGCGGGATGCAGCAATGGTGGTTGCAACCCATAGTGTCCAGCCTGGAACCAACAGCCTTGTTCTTCGGCGCATTGGGTTTGACGGCGATTACAGACAATGCCGCACTGACCTATCTGGGTTCGCTGATTGAAGGCATGACTGATCAAGCCAAGTACATGCTGGTTGCGGGTGCGGTTGCCGGCGGCGGCTTGACGGTGATTGCCAATGCGCCTAATCCGGCTGGCGTTGCCTTGCTCCGCGACGGGTTTAAAGATGGCGCAATCGGCCTGGGCGGCCTGTTGGCCGGCGCCATTTTTCCGACCGCCGTTGCTGCTGGCATGTTTCTGATCTAGTCTAGATTCAGGTAGATAGTGTGGCGATGTGATCTGATGTGCACATCGCCACCACTGTGCATCATCACACTCTGGCTGCAAAAATAACTGCAGTACTGATCCGCACGATTGAGTGATCGCTCACCAGTCCCTGGATTGCCTCTTCTCCTCCGACCATGTTCCCGACACGCATAGCAGCGGCGAGCAACTGCATGATCAATCAATAATAATCGATGTTTTCTTTGGCAGTCGATATGCCATTGATGCTGTGTTCGCCTGCAAAAAACTTGCATGCGTGGACTACGTGCGTGCGCAATGCAAACTCTGTTTCAGGACAAAGTACTGGATTCGCTCAGTGATTGATGAGGGCGGTGTTTTAAGCCAGGGGAAAATCACGAAGCCATATGCAGGCACGAACTGTTGTTGCAACAGGAGTGACTTTTTCCTTGCGGAATAAAAAAAGACCGCATCCTTATCGCCAGAATCACTGGCAGATATGAAGGCGGTCTCACAGGAAAAATGCAGTGATGCGGAGGTGTTTACTTTTTCTTGGCGGTGACACACAGGAAAGGTGTGATCAGCATGGAAAAAGTAAACAGTGCAAAGCCGGTGGCAAGCAATATGCGTACTTGATTATGCAGGCCGAGATAAATAAGCGGCGCCGCGATCAATGCTGCAACCCCAGCGATGATGAGCCAAATGATTTCTTTGGACATGCCTTACTCCTTAAGCAACAAAAAATACGATTACGCCAATGATGACCGCAACAATCATGAAGAGCGGGATGGTTACCTTCAGCACTTCGCCTTCACGGCCGAGAATGCCTGCTGTCGTTGTGCCCAGCAATACGTTACCCGGCGCAATCATGTTTCCAGCGGCCGCTCCAGCAGTTTGCGCACCGAGGATGGCTGATGATTTCAGGCCGATTGCATCCGCTGTGGAGAGCTGGAAACCGCCGAATAAAATATTCGACGCCAAGGCGGAGGTCGTCATGAAGGAGCCCAGACCGCCAACGAGTGGCGCGAGGAAACCATAACCAGTGCCGGTTACTGCTGCAACGCCTTGGGCAAGCACGAAGACAGAACCTGAGCCTGCCATGATGTTGGACATGGCAATCAAGGCGATCACGGCAACGGTTGATGGAATGGCTTTATCCAGCGTGTTGTATAACACGCGCCCCATTGACCCTGAGCGCATGCAACCCATCATTGCAAATGAGATATAGCCCACTATTGCAGCCAGCAGCAGGAAAGTCCCTGCATCAATCAGCGGAGCAAAGGATGCGCGCGATGCCGCTTGTACAAAGCCCAGGCCGGTGACAGTCTCAGGGAAGCTCAGTGAGATTGAAAATGTAGCCAAGGCCGCTTTGACTGGCGCAATCAACAGGATGCCGAAAGTGATAATCAGCAAGGCATAGTAAGGAATGAATGCCTGATTCAGCGTCATGCTGGGCGCTGCTGCCGTACGCTCACCGCTTGAAGTCGGATGAGGTGCAGGAGCAATGCCTTTTCCTTGGCGCACGGAGTCTTCAAAAATGATGCTGTCCGCAGGTTTTGCATGACGATAGCCTGACAGTTTTGCGACGAAGAACAAGGCAATGAAGGCGACGGTTGAAGCAATAAAACCAGTAAGTGTAGGGTTCCATTGCGCCAGTACGAGCGTCAAACCACCTTGTAATGCAGACAAAACCAGGATCGCGGGAAGTCCCTTGCGTACGCCCGATGATTTGCCATATACCCAGCAAACCAGCAAACCACCAAAGAAATTGAGTACCCACGTGAAAATAGCGGCATAAAACGCAGTATCAGTTGCCAAGGCAGGGCTCATGTCAGTCGCCTGACTCAGTCCCAGCCACGCCACCGCGAGCGTACCAAACGTGTTGTTCCAGGCGTGCCCAACCAGAGGAATGATCACGGCATAGAGCGGGCGTACGCCGATACCTACCAACAGCGGCGCACAAACTGCAATCGGTACACCGAAGCCGGTAACGCCTTGCAGAAAAGAAGCGAAGGCCCAGCCGAATGCAAGTACCTGCATCAGTGGGTCGGGCAGAATGCGAGTAATGCCCTGACGTAGCGGCTCAAAAGCGCCGCCCTCATTCGTCACTTCATAAATCAGAATGGAGGCCCAAACAACGTACAGTACCTTGGCCGCGCTCCATGTTCCTTTTACGGTTTCATAACCGATAACTTCTGCAGGCGTATCGAAAAAGAACCAGGCTGTTGCGGCGGCAGCTAACCATGCGACAGAGCCTGCCTCTGCCACGCCCCATTTTCTTCCCAGCATTAAAGCCAACAGAAATAGTAGGGGCAGGAATGCCATGAGCCAATTTGTTGCGGATACAGTCATATTCATGATGTGTGCTGTCTAGATTGAGGCTGTGGTGCGACTACGTATACGAGGGAGATAGTTTTCCTGCTGCATTTCGGGGTAAAAATGGGGAGGGTATAACTAGACTGAAGGTTCTTCAGTATTGATCAATCCTGAACGTCACAAACTCAATGTAAATCTCTTCCTTTGTAAATTGTTAATCATCTCTGCTATAAGCTCAGACCATATCTGACATGTCAGTTTAAAATATCTATGCTCCTTGTCAAGCTTAATTTCACTTTTTACGACCAGGAAGAAGTAGATGGATGTAGGGGATACTTATAAAAAAGAAGGCCGGATTGCTTTATTTGTTAAATAAATCCGGGATGTACGTGATTGAAGCAAGGGAAAATAGCTGATCCTGAACTTGCGCCACGTTCAATTGAGACAATAAAAAAGCAGCCGAAGCTGCCTTTTCATGAGCAAGAAATTTCACTAGGGCTTGATCGGTGCCGGCACCACAATTTCCGTAACGGGAACCACGATCGTGGTCGCCGGTACGATGATCGTCGTCTCCACTACGCTGCCGTGTCCGGTGATGGCTTGCAGACCTGTGGCAGGCAGCAAGGGCACGATCAGCAAAGCCACGATGTTGATGATCTTGATCAGGGGATTGACGGCCGGGCCAGCCGTATCCTTGTAGGGGTCACCGACCGTATCGCCGGTTACTGCTGCCTTGTGCGCTTCGGAACCCTTGCCGCCGTGATGGCCGTCTTCAATATATTTCTTCGCGTTATCCCAGGCACCGCCGCCGGTAGTCATCGAAATCGCCACGAAGATACCGGTCACGATTGCGCCCATCAACAAACCACCGAGTGCCGCCGGCCCCAGAATCATGCCGACCAGTATCGGTATCACTACCGGCAATAGCGAAGGAATGATCATTTCCTTGATCGCGGCTGTCGTCAGCATGTCGACTGCCTTGTCGTATTCCGGCTTGCCGCTGCCATCCATGATGCCCTTGATATCGCGGAACTGTCTCCGCACCTCCATCACCACCGCACCGGCAGCACGTCCTACCGCCTCCATCGCCATCGCCCCGAACAGGTAGGGAATCAGGCCGCCGATGAAGAGGCCGACGATGACCAATGGATTCGACAGATCGAACGATGTGCTTTTACCGACCGAATCCAGCGCGTGCGTGTAATCGGCAAACAGCACCAGCGCCGCCAGACCGGCCGAGCCGATGGCATACCCTTTGGTCACCGCCTTGGTGGTGTTGCCGACGGCATCGAGCGGATCGGTAATCGCACGCACCGATTCCGGCATGCCGGACATTTCGGCAATGCCGCCGGCGTTATCGGTAATCGGTCCATAGGCATCGAGCGCGACGATGATGCCGGCCATCGACAGCATCGCAGTAGCCGCAATCGCAATCCCGTACAAGCCGCCCAGCCAGTACGAAGACAGAATGGCGGCGCAGACCGAGACCACCGGCCACGCCGTCGAACGCATCGACACGCCGAGTCCGGCAATGATGTTGGTGCCGTGACCTGTGGTAGATGCCTGCGCCACGTGCTGCACCGGTTTGAAATCGGTGCCGGTGTAATACTCGGTGATATAGACCATCAGGCCGGTCAACACTATGCCGACCGCCGCCGCCCCCATCATCGCGACACGCAATTCAGGCGGAATGACTATCCAGGTCACGATGGCGAAACCGATCAGCGACAAACCCGCCGCCCACCACAATCCGGTATACAGCGCCGACATGATTTTTTTGCCCGGCTTCGCCTTCACCATCGAGCAACCGATGATGGATGCAATGATGGAGACGCCGCCCAGCAGCAATGGATAAATTGCAGCCTGCAATTCCATGCCCTTCATTACCAGTGTGCCGAGCAGCATGGTTGCAATCAGCGTCACCACATAAGTCTCGAACAGATCGGCCGCCATGCCGGCGCAATCGCCTACGTTGTCGCCGACGTTATCGGCAATCACCGCAGGATTGCGCGGATCGTCTTCGGGTATACCTGCTTCGACTTTACCAACCAGATCGGCGCCTACATCTGCGCCCTTGGTGAAAATGCCGCCGCCAAGCCGGGCAAAAATCGATATCAGCGAGGCGCCGAACGCGAGGCCGATCAACGGCGTGATCACGTCATGCAGACTGACGGTATAACCGAGGCCATGACGTGCAGAAGATGTCAGTATCAGATAAAAAATCGCCACACCGAGCAAACCCAGACCGACTACCAGCATGCCGGTAATGGCGCCACCCTTGAATGCGACATCCAATGCCTCGTTCATGCCTTTGGTGGCGGCCTGCGCAGTCCGCACATTGGCGCGCACCGACACATTCATGCCGATGAAACCGCATGCGCCGGACAGCACGGCGCCAATCAGAAACCCGACTGCAGTCGTCAGACCGAGACCCGGCACCACAGCAATGATGATGAACAGCACGACGCCGACGATGGAGATCGTCCGGTATTGTCGGGCCAGATAGGCTGCAGCACCGGTTTGAATCGCGCTGGCGATTTCCTGCATGCGGGAATTGCCGGCATCCTGCTTCAGGATCCAGCTGCGTGAGATCAAACCATAGATGACGGCAATGACGCCGCATGCAATGGCGAACCAAATGCTTGATGCCATATCGACTCCTCCAATTTTTTAACGACTTAGTTAACCACTACGACATTTACGACAGACATTTAAAAAAACGTCCTGCGAACTGCGTACTGCAAAACTTTCCGTCGCCCTTTTTATTATTGGGTGCCAGGGCTGGCTGAGTCTGATGATGTATCAATACGGTTTAATGC
Source organism: Herminiimonas arsenicoxydans (assembly GCA_000026125.1). Taxonomy (GTDB): domain Bacteria; phylum Pseudomonadota; class Gammaproteobacteria; order Burkholderiales; family Burkholderiaceae_D; genus Oxalicibacterium; species Oxalicibacterium arsenicoxydans. The sequence goes on from CU207211.1 coordinate 2,461,675, forward strand.
TATAGCGATATAACTGCGAGAACAAGCGGCTACGCAAATAAATGAGCCGGCATGAAAAAAGCGGACACATGGTCCGCTTTTTCTTTAGCCTTCCAACGCTTTAAAAGCGTTGTCCCGAATTTGATCGACCGGACCGACACCGGCAATCTTGCGATACTTGGGCGCACCCGGCTGGCCGGATTCCGCCCACTTGTTGTAATAGCCGACCAGCACTTCGGTCTGATCGTGATAGACGGACAAACGCTTTTTGACCGTTTCTTCCTTGTCGTCGTCGCGCTGGATCAGCTCTTCGCCGGTCACATCATCGCGGCCCGCCACTTTCGGCGGATTGAATTTGACATGATACGTGCGACCGGATGCAGGATGTACACGACGACCGCTCATGCGTTCGACAATCGCTTCGTCAGGCACATCGATTTCCAGCACGTAATCGATGGCGACACCGGCATCTTTCATTGCATCGGCTTGCGGAATGGTGCGCGGAAAGCCATCGAACAGATAGCCGTTTGCACAATCTCCATCCTTCAACCTGTCCTTGACCAGACCGATGATGATGTCGTCCGATACCAGACCACCCTCGTCCATGATTTTTTTGGCAGCGATGCCCAATGGCGTACCTGCCTTGACCGCAGCGCGCAACATGTCGCCAGTGGAAATTTGCGGGATATTGTATTTGTCTTTGATGAAACCAGCTTGCGTGCCCTTACCGGCACCAGGCGCTCCTAAAAGGATGAGGCGCATGAAATTTTTCCTAAAACGAGTTTTGAATTCTATTACCGAAAGGCGCCATGACGACACCGGAGGATAGACGTGATTTATAGATTTACGCTATGAACTTTGCACGAAACTTACCACAAAATTATATCAAATCCATTTTTTGCATTTGCTGCACCGCAACACAAGATGTCATCATTGCGTGAAATAACGACGCACGCGCAACAGGTCTTCAGGTGTATCCACACCTGCTGCCGGCGCATGCGGAGTGACATGCACGGCTATCGGCACGCCATGCCACAACACACGCAATTGCTCCAGCGCTTCGATCTGTTCCAGCGGCGACACCGCAAGTTGAGGATACGCCTGAAGGAAGCTGTTCCGATATGCGTACAAACCGATATGGCGCAGCGGCGCATACGCTGTCGGCAATTGCTCCCTGCTCTGCGCAAAACCGTCGCGATGCCACGGTATCGTCGCCCGCGAAAAGTACAGCGCACGTCCCTGCTTATCCAGCACGACTTTCACCACGTTCGGATTGAAGGCATCGGCGATGTCGTCTATCGTATGCGCCGCCGTTGCCATCGGCACCTCGCGCGAAATCAGGGTTGCGGTGGCGGCAATCAGCGAGGGATCGATCAAGGGTTCATCACCCTGCACATTGACGATCACCGCATCATCGGACAAACCGAGCACTGCCGCCACTTCCGCAATGCGGTCGGTGCCAGACGGATGATCGGTGCGCGTCATTTGCACGGCCACATTGTTTTGCGCACATGCAGCGAAAATATCGGCATGATCGGTCGCCACAATGACGCGTGACGCGCCGGATTCCATGGCCCGCTCCGCCACCCGCACGATCATCGGCTTGCCGCCCAGGTCGGCCAGCGGCTTATTCGGCAAGCGGGTAGAAGCGAGACGGGCGGGAATGATGACGGTAAAGGACATCGGCGATCCCGGAACGGCGACGGCCGGCCTCAACCGGCTGCAGGCGTCTGCAAATCGCGCGCCTGATCGGCCCACATGATGGGAATGCCGTCGCGGATCGGATAGGCGAGCTTATCGACCTTGCAAATCAGTTCCTGCTTTTTTTTATCATGCTCAAGCGGGCCTTTACAGAGCGGGCAAACCAGAATATCAAGCAATCGAGTGTCCACGGAGTTTCTCCACAATTTGTTCAGCGAACGCATCATCAAGATGCGCAGTTACAGGTACGACCCACACACGCGGATCATTTCTTAGTGCATCGTTTTGCCGACATTTTACTGCATCCTTCTCCGTGATCAGAATCACATCCGCATTCACGGCAGCAAAAGGATTATCGACAAAATCGTAATGGTCCGGCAATGGCATCTCGTCAAACTGCAGGCCGGCGGCCCGCAACTGGGCGAAAAAGCGTTCCGGATTGCCGATGCCGGCAGCCGCCAGTATCCGCGCCGGAGAAAAGCCCGTGGAAGCGGCAGAAAACGAACGCAATGCACGCGACGGCACATCTTCCAACGGCAGATTGGTCGCGGCCAAAGGCTCAGCCATCACACCGGACAAATGCATTTGAATCACATCCGGCGGCATCGCCGTTTCTTCCGGCGAGCCATTGATCACGGTAAAGTCGCGCCGCCGCGATACCGGTTCGCGCAAAGGGCCAGCCGGCAACAGCCAGCCGTTGCCGTTGCCGCGTCCGTCGAACAGCATGATTTCAATATCGCGCGCCAGACGATAATGCTGCAAGCCATCATCCGAAATAATCACATCGACTTGCGGATGTGCTGCCAGCAAGGCCTGCGCAACGGCAACCCGATCGCGTCCGACCATCACCGGGCACTGCGTGCGATGTGCAATCAGCAAGGGTTCGTCGCCGACCTCCCGCGCCTGTGCATCCGGCGTGACCGCCCGCGGCACATCGCTGCTGGCGCCATAGCCGCGCGAAATCACGCCGGGATGAAAACCCGCCTGCCGCAATGTCTGTGCCAGCCAGATCGTCAGCGGTGTTTTACCGGTTCCGCCCACAAAAATATTTCCCACCACGATGACAGGTACCCGCATGCGCTGTGCCTTGGCAATACCGAAGCGATAACACAGGCGACGCAGGGCAGACAGCACGCCGAACACAGCGGATAAAGGCCGCAACAGCCACGCTGCCAGACCGCGCCGCGCCCATGTCCGCTTAAAAAATTCTTCGAGAGTAGAACGTTGCAGGGCCAAGGGCACGCTTCCGTGGATGAAAGACACTGTCGCAGCAGGCGACAGCGATAAAACGACAAGGCTTACTTTTTACCGCCGGCCTGTGCCGCGAAAGTCACTTTGGAATAGCCGGCGATACGCGCTGCTTCCAGCACATTGATCACGCTCTGATGCGTGGCAGTGGCCTCGGCCGCAATGATGACGACAGGATCCACATTGGCTTTACCGGATGCAGTTGCCGCAGCAGTCAGTTCTTCGGCCAGGGCTTCCGGATTCTGCACCGCGACTCGCGTGTTATTGATCGCATACCGGCCTTGCGCATCAACGATGACATTGATTTCAAATGGACGCTCCATTGCCTTTTCCGCATCGGCGGTCGGCAATGTGATCTGCAAAGCGGTGAACTTGCTGTAACTGGTCGATACCATCAGAAAAATCAGGATCACCAACAACACGTCGATGAACGCGATCAGATTGATTTCGGGATCTTCGCGACCCTGCCCTTTGCGAAAATTCATGAGGCGGTTCTTTCCAGTGGCTTACTTGCGTGCGCCGTGCACGGTGTCGACGAACTTCACAGCCTGCTGTTCCATGTCGATGATGAAACTATCGACCAGCGCGCGGAAGTGACGATAGAACACCAGCGATGGCATCGCAATCGCCAGACCGAAACCGGTGTTGTACAGCGCAATTGAAATCCCGTGTGCGAGTTGCGTCGGATTGGCGCCGGTGCCGGTCGCATTCTGCGAGCCGAAAATTTCTATCATGCCGACCACGGTACCGAACAAACCCATCAGCGGCGCCAGTGTGGCGATCGTTCCCAGCGTTGTCAGGAAGCGTTCCAGCTCATGCGCGGTGCCGCGCCCGGCCTCCTCGATCGATTCCTTCATCACATCACGCGGCGCATTCACGTTGCGCAGGCCGGCGGCCAGCACGCGGCCTAGCGGCGAATTCTTTTCCAGCGTCGCCACCACGTTCGCGTCAATTTTTCCATTGTGATAAACCCGCACCACTTCTTCCAGCAGGCTCGGTGGCAGGATGCGGCGTCGGCGTAAATACAGGCTGCGTTCGATGATCAGGGTCAGGGCAATAACGGAAGCGATCAGCAGCAGCCAGATAGGCCAGCCTGCTGCATGAATAATGGCGAGCAAAGGAAGCTCCTTCTTTGGTTCAAGTAAGTATGGATGGAGAATGTAACGGTTTGGCGCAACGAGAGCAAGTTTCCGGCATCGTCGAAACGGCTGGAATACATCGCTACGCCATGTTAACCGTCATCGGAGCCATCCATGAAATTCTTTTCGCAGGCAAGGAATCGGGAGAACGGCAGCTTGTGCACATTTTCTGTGGATAACATTGTGTGCAACTGTGTGGGAGAAGGCAAAGCACTTGATTTCAAAGCGTTTTTTCACACTGCACAAAAATGAAGCTGTGCACATCTGCCGCATTGCCGCTTGCTTTTCGCCTGCAGGCGGGCGCCATGCCCGCCTGCCATGACAGCACGCTTAAGCTATGCCGCGAAACATCGCGCATTGTCTGAAAGTCTCTTCAGAGAACGGGATTTTCTTGCTCTTGCAGAACTTGGAAGTGAGTTTCAGCAATTCCTTGATATCGCGGCCACTCGATTTTGCATAGGTGTTGCTCAGTGCATCGATCAGCTGGTCCGACAATTCGACGCCAAATTGCGCCGACAAGGCTTTCCACAACCGCATCGCATCTTCCTTCGACGGCGTTTCATACTGGATGGTCGCAATGCAGCGCGACAGAATGGCGTCGTCGACATCCTGAATGCGATTGGTGGTCATGAACAGCAGGCCATTGAAGTATTCCAGCGTACGCAGGAACTCCGCCACGATCGCATTGTGCTGCAGATCGTTATCGCGGCAGCGTATGTACACATCGGCCTCATCCAGCAACAGGATCGCGTCCCAGCGGGCGGCGCGACGCAAGATCTGCGACAGGTTGTGTTCCACTGAAGCCGCGGTGATGCCAAGCTGGCCGGAATGCACCCGATACAGCGGCTTGCCGACGACTTCCGAATACACTTCAGCAGTCAGCGTCTTGCCCAAACCGGGCGCACCCTTGCACAGGATGGTGGTACCGCCCGATTTGCCCTCGACGATATCCTCCATCAGCACCGTCATGTCGGCCGTCAGGATATCGATCAGATCGCGGTGATGATCCGGCAGTATCAGTTTGTCGCGCAACTCGGGCTTGTATTGATATGCCGTCAGATTTTGCACGTGCACCCAGATATTCTGGTGCAGTTCCAGATGGAACATGTACAGATAGCAGTGCAGCGGAATTTTTTCGAAGCCGACCGCGAAACCGTTGTCGCGCCAGAACGAGCAATCCGCACTCATTTCAAACCGGCGATCCAGCATCTCTTCGTCGTTGACGCATTTCGCGGAAACGCCATCCCGTATACGCATCAAATGGAAACGGGATTTTTCATCATTGTAAAAAGCCGAATTGCGCGCCACAAACTGCGCGCCGAATTCTGTCTGATACTTGAGAAAAGATTTGGCGTGCGCCTCGTACTCCTGCTTGAATTCGGCGCACTCCTTGAAGTAGCCGCGTTCGGTCAGCAACTCGGGAATGGTGCGGTTGGCGATATCGTGTGTATTGATCACGATCGCATTCGTCATGCCTGAGCGGCGCATCCGGTAGTCGGACGACGTTTCCTTGTTGGCGGCAGGCATCGTGTTGGCCAGCAGATCGACCACCACATAAGGTGCACCCAGATCCGGCACCACATAGCGCAGGTTATGCACCAGCCACGGCAGCAGCACGCCGTCCTTGTTGCGTTTGTAAAGCCAACCGTCGATCACATCGCGTGACAGGTAGGCAGCTAGGCCAGGCACCAGCTTGTCGAGGCTGGGAATTTTTCGCGCTTGCGGCGCGCCGAGAATATTGTCCTGCGCTAGCAACTGAAACATCAGCGCGCGCTCGTCCTGTACCTTGCATAAATTGTACAGGCTGTTCAGCGCTGCAGCATCGAACAGCTTGCTGGGCACGATCATGTTACCGTGACATACACCATGTTCGGTAAGGCGTTTTGCCAGAGGAGATTCCGCTTCTATCATCCCCAACAGTACATTGACCAACGATTCCGGTATTTCGTAATCCATCACAGCTCCTGCTAATGTCGCGCCCGGCAAACTACATGCCTGGTGGAATATTGCTCCAGGCGATTAAAGAAGCGAAGACTCAAAACTGGTTTCGAGCTTGCGCACCCAATCCTTCGGGACGAAAAAAGAAAACGGCCTCCATCTCTGGAAGCCGCATACTCCTGTTGGCATCAACGGCCGGAATCGAGATTCGGCGGCCAACTTCTATCCTGCCTCTTCGTCAACAGCGTATTTTTACGCCTTGAGAGATCGTCCCTTGCTTAGTAAGCCTCTCATCATAATGCAATAAGCCGGTCGTGTGAAGCCAGCGCCGTGCGGCCATATGACCTTGACATGATATAAAACCGGCCATGGACAGCGCAAATCCAGCCAGCCATCATGATGGTTCCTGTGAAAGACGGCAATTTTGCCAAATACACGCTGATATCCGCAAAGAAATCCTTATACTTGAGCGCTCGAATAATCCGGCCTATTGATAGATGGAGTTGCAGTGTCCAAAGGTATTGCTTTTTCAGTGCTCAGCTCGACACTGTTTGCCGTTCTGTATTTCTATTCGACACTGCTGACCCCACTTGACGGCGAAGAGATTTTCGGCTGGCGCACGTTGCTGACCTTTCCCTTCCTGACCATCTTCATCTGGGCTTGCGGCCGTCAGCAACTGATACACACGCTGCTGCAAAGAATCCGGCGCCAGCCTTTGTTGTTGGTCGGCGCACTTGCCTCCGCTGCGCTGCTTGGCATCCAGTTATGGCTGTTCATGTGGGCGCCGCTGCATGGCCGCGCGCTGCATGTCTCGCTGGGCTACTTCCTGCTCCCGTTAACCATGTTGCTGACCGGTCGCATCGTCTATCAGGACCGCCTCTCCCGACCGCAGAAGCTGGCCGCGTTCTTTGCCATGGGTGGCGTCGCCAACGAACTGTTCCAGGTCGGCAGTTTTTCGTGGGAAACGCTGGTGGTAGCCTTCGGCTACCCGCTGTATTTCATCTTACGCCGCCGCATGGGTGCAAACAATCTGGGCGGTTTGTGGCTGGACATGGCACTGCTGTTGCCGGCCGGTGTATGGTTTATCCATGCGGGCGATGTCGGCTTTACTGCCTTGGGCGAATATCCATTACTTTATCTGCTGATCCCGCTGCTCGGCGTACTCAGTGCGTGTGCGCTGATTTTTTATATGGTCGCCAGCCAGATGCTCAGTCTCAGCCTGTTCGGTTTGCTCGGCTATGTGGAACCTGTACTGCTGGTTCTGGTCGCCTTGTTGCTCGGAGAAAGCATCAAGGCGCACGAATGGCTGACCTACATTCCCATCTGGATTGCCGTATCCTTGCTGGTTGCTGAAGGCGCCGTAACCTTATGCAAAGCAAGGTCGGCGCGCTGAGCATTACGCAAATTCAAGTAAAAACCATGCCTACCGATTATCCGAATCCTAACCAGACACCGACATCAAACGTGCTCACCGTCTCTGCATTGAACCAGGCGGTTTCACGCATGCTGGAGCGCAGCTTTCCGCTCACATGGATAGCCGGCGAAATTTCCAACTTCACGCGCGCCGCTTCCGGTCATTGGTATTTCACGCTGAAAGACGACGCGGCGCAGGTACGTGCAGTGATGTTTCGCGGTCGCGCCCAGTATACCGATTTCATGCCGCGCGAAGGCGACCGGGTAGAGGTACGCGCGCTGGTCACACTGTATGCGCCGCGCGGCGATTATCAATTGAGCGTGGAAGCCATACGGCGCGCCGGTGTCGGCAATCTGTACGAAGCATTTTTGCAGTTGAAGGAAAAGCTGGCGACGGAAGGCTTGTTCGATCCTGCGCGCAAACGTCCCCTCCCTTTGTTTGCCCGCACGATAGGCATCGTCACCAGTCCGCAAGCCGCTGCGCTGCGCGATATTTTGACGACGCTGCAGCGTCGCGCACCGCACGTGCGCGCCATCTTGTATCCGACACCGGTACAAGGCGAAGGCGCTGCCAACAAGATTGCACAGGCGATCGCCACCGCTTCGGCGCGCGCCGAATGCGATGTGCTGCTGGTATGTCGCGGCGGAGGCAGCATAGAAGACCTGTGGTCGTTCAATCATGAAATCGTCGCCCGCACGATCGTCGGCTGCGATATCCCCGTCATCGTCGGCGTCGGTCATGAAACCGATTTCACGATTGCCGATTTCGCCGCCGATGTGCGCGCTCCTACACCGACTGCAGCGGCAGAGCTGGCAGCGACGCCGCGCACAGAATGGCTGGCGCGGCTGCAAACCGAGGCCGACGATATGCGCCGCGCACTGAAAAGACAGTTGTCGGATACCGCGCAAACGCTGGACTGGCTATCGCGTCGCCTGATCAGCCCATCGGCCACGATCGCACACAAGCAGATGAAACTGCAAAATCTGCAGGCGCGTCTGGGACACGCTACCCGCATTCCGCTCGGCAAGGCGCAATTTGCGCTGGCCCATTTGCGCAATCGCTGGCTGACGCAGTTGCCGGACACGCGCATCCAGCGCGCCCGCGTCGCCGAACACGCACGACGTCTGAGCAATCAGATGAAGACGCGCAGCGCCACGCAGGAGCAGCGTTTGCGCGCACTTTCCGCACAACTGGAAATGCTCAATCCGCAACGCACGCTGGAACGCGGTTATGCCATCGTCAGCGATGAAAAAGGCCACATCGTGCGAGCGCCGCAGGAATTACGGCCGCGACAGAATGTTACGGTGCGACTGGCGGAGGGTAGCGCGCAGATCGGCATTGCCAGCGTGCAGCAAACCCTGGAGTAAAGCAGTAATGAAACCGGGACAAAATGAACGCGGCCATAGTCTGACTATTTGCTTCCGTCTGCGTCCCGCAAGCCGCGTTCATGGAAATTGACTTGCGTCGTGTGCAAGCATTGCATAACCGTCTTACAATAAGCCCTTTCAAAAAGAACATCTCATTTTTAACCCTTAAAAGGACGACCATGGAACATACCCTGCCGGCACTGCCCTATGCGTTGGATGCACTTGCTCCACATATCTCCAAAGAGACGCTCGAATTCCACTATGGCAAGCATCATCAGACCTATGTGACGAATTTGAACAACCTGATCAAGGGTACCGAATTCGAAAATGCATCGCTCGAAGACATCATCAAGAAATCTTCCGGCGGCGTATTCAACAATGCAGCACAAGTCTGGAACCATACCTTCTACTGGAACGGCATGAAGCCAAACGGCGGCGGCGCTCCAACCGGCAAGGTAGCTGACGCTATCAACGCCAAATGGGGTTCCTTCGACAAGTTCAAGGAAGAATTCACCAAGTCCTGCGTCACCAACTTCGGCTCCGGCTGGACCTGGCTGGTGAAAAAAGCCGACGGCTCGCTCGATCTGGCCAATACTTCAAACGCCGGCTGCCCATTGACTGGCACCGACACCCCATTGCTGACCTGCGACGTGTGGGAACACGCTTACTACATCGACTACCGCAATGCGCGTCCGAAGTATGTTGAGTCGTTCTGGGCGCTGGTGAACTGGGATTTCGTTGCGAAAAACCTGGGCTAATCTGGTTTGATTGCATCAGTTATTTTTAATGGCTGATGCTTTTGCAGCTGCAGTAAATATATAAAACGCCTCGAATTTTCGGGGCGTTTTTTTGTTTGTGGGTATTGATATGGGGTTTTCTTCGAGGAAGCTCAGTTGCCGGGGGTAGCCCGGCGGCTACTCACTTTTCTTGCTTCGCCAAGAAAAGTAAGCAAAAGAAGGCGACCGCACAGCCGCTGCCCTGCGGGTTCCCGTCTATGCCGCGCAAAAAATGGGAAACGGGCGAAACTCGCTACGCTCAGACAACGCCCATTTCTCTTTCCATTTTCTGCACGTCACAAACGGCAGCGTCACAGCGGAAGGAGCAGGTCCGGCTCGCCTTCGGCATTGCCGAACCTAAACCCAAACCGTGATGGTGATAATTTGAAATTAAGCAGGGTGTAATGAGTGCAAGCCCAAAATACTGGTTAACGATTCAGCACCCGTGCATCAAGCGCCCGATGCCGCAGGCGAGGAAGCGTGTCGTCCCGCTGTGACGTTGCCAGTGATGCGTTGCCGAAAATGGAAAAAGAAGTGAACGTTGTCTGAGCCGCAGGCGAGTTTCGTTCACTTCCCATTTTTGGCGGCGCAGCACTGGGGAGCCCGTAGGGCCAGCGGCTGTGCGGTCGCCTTTCTTTGCCTTCTTTCTTTGGCGAAGCAAAGAAAGAAGGTGGCTGCCGGGCCACTCCCGGCAACTGAGCTTCCTCGAAGAAAACCCCATATCAATACCCACAAACCATCCCTTATGCTTTTTTCGCATGATCACATGCCAAAACTATCGTTGGAGCGAATAAGGATGTTTGATATATTTCTTTCCACTCGGGAAGTTTTCCAGATGCACATCATTGCCGACACGCAGTATTGCGACCAGGCGATCATTTCCCCGCCACGAATTTTTACGCAAATACGGAGTAGTTTATGTTGAAAAAAGTTGTTTTACTCACAGCCGCTGCGGCGACCCTGCTGACAGGCGCTGCTCAGGCGCAGGACAAACCGATACTGAATGCGTCGTACGACGTCGCACGCGAAGTCTTTGCCGCCATCAATCCGAAATTCCAGGCGCAATGGAAAGCGCAAACCGGTCAGGATTTGAAAATCGACCAATCGTTCGCCGGCACCTCGCGCCAGGCGCAAGACATCCTGCAAGGTAAAAAGGTCGATACCGTCACTTTCAATCAAGTGACTGATATCGACATCCTCGCCAAACGTGGCCTGATCAGAAAAGACTGGCAGAAAGCATTTCCAAACAATGCTTCACCTTACTACAGCACCATCGCCTTCCTGGTGCGCAAAGGCAATCCGAAGAACATCAAGAACTGGGACGATCTGGTACGCGACGACGTAAAGGTGATATTCCCTAATCCTAAAACCTCGGGCAATGCACGCTACACCTATCTCGGCGCATGGCTGTACGCAAATGAAAAATTCAAGGGCGACCAGACCAAGACCAAGCAATTCGTCGGCAAGCTGCTGCACAATGTCGTGAATTTCCCTACCGGCGGCCGTGGCGCCACCGTGGCATTTGCACAAAACAATCAGGGCGATGCCTTGCTGACCTTTGAATCGGAAGTGATCAACATCGCAAAGAGCGATGAGTTCAAATCCGGCGCATACGAAATCGTCGTTCCACCCGTTTCCGTGCTGGCTGAATTCCCGGTTGCCGTGGTCGATAAAGTGGTCGATGAAAAAGGCACCCGCAAGGTTGCCACCGCCTACCTGAACTACGAATATTCGCGTGAAATCCAATTGCTGCTGACCACCTTCAACTATCGCGTGCACCACCCTGATGTGGCGAAAGTGGTGGCAGATCGTTACGCAAAAGTACGCTTGATCGATCCAACCAAAGTGCTCGGCTCATGGGATCAGATTCAGGCTGCACATTTCGCCGGCGGCGCAACGCTGGATCAATTGCTCAGTCAACGGAACTAAGGCAGCAGCTGGTGCAGCAGCGATCCTGCTGCACCAGCATAGTTCTTTGTCAGACTGGATGACGGTGGTTTACAATGCCACCTTCCACGCGACCATCCGCCACCTGGATGGTCGTTTTATTTTCCGAATCGCGTTTTATCGTAACCCCTCACTGCCGCCGAGCACCTTATTGTGAATTCGTCTCTCCGCTTCTTCCGCAACACGCCGATCCTGCCGGGCTTCTCGATAAGTTTCGGTTTTTCGGTGCTGTATATCAGCCTGGTCATCCTGCTGCCGATTTCGGCGCTGCTGGTCTACGTCAGCGGCATGAGCTTCGATCAATACTGGTTCGCGATTACCGATGCGCGCGTGCTGCAGAGTTATAAAGTCACGCTGATGGGTGCGTTTTATTCCACCGTGATCGTGACCTTCATCGGCTTTCTGCTGGCTTGGATTATTACACGCTACGATTTCCCTGGCCGTCGCCTGATCGATTCACTGGTCGATCTGCCATTTGCACTGCCAACCTCCGTCGCTGGCGTGACACTGTCCGTCTTGTTCATGCCCACCGGCTGGCTCGGTCAGTGGTTTGACATTTTCGGCATCAAAATCTCTTACGCATTCCCCGGCATCGTCGTGGCGATGATCTTCACCAGTCTTCCTTTCATCGTACGTTCGGTGCAACCGGTACTGGAAGATATGGAGAACGAGCTGGAAGAAGCGGCGCTGATGCTGGGTGCAAACAAGTGGCAGATTTTCTGGCGCGTGATTTTGCCGACTCTGATTCCGGCCCTGATTACCGGTTCCTCGCAAGCCTTTATCCGCAGCCTGGGTGAGTTCGGCGCCGTGATCATGATTGCCGGGAATATCCCCTTCCAGACCGAAGTCACATCACTGATGCTGTTCGTCCGTCTGCAGGAATACAACTACCCGGCGGCGGCGGCCATCGCCTCCGTAGTCTTGCTGGCCTCACTGCTACTGCTGTTTCTGCTGCAGGTTGTGCAGGGGCGGCTTTTCAGAACAGCAGGAGGAAAATAAGCATGGCATCCACCATCAAACGTCCGACCTCCGCACATCAGTGGATCCTGATCGGTCTCGGCATCGTATTGACGATACTGATGCTGATCGTACCGCTGATCCTGATCTTCACGCAGGCATTCAGCGGCGGCGTGGAACTGCTGCGACAAAACCTCAGTGAAGATTACATGCAGCATGCGCTTGGCCTGACGCTGCTGGCCGCTGTACTGACCGTGCCTATCAATCTGGTATTCGGCATCCTGCTCGCATGGTGCGTCACGCATTACGATTTTTTCGGCCGTCGGCTGTTGATTACACTGGTCGAGATTCCCTATGCGACTTCGCCCGTGGTCGCCGGTTTCTGCTATCTGGTGGTCTATGGACTGGAAGGCGTAATCGGCCAATGGCTGTATGAAAAAGATGTGCAACTGATGTTTGCATGGCCGGGGATCATCATGGTGACCGTCTTTGTGACGGCGCCCTATATCGCCCGCATCCTGATGCCGCTGATGCAAAAACAGGGCACCGAGGAAGAAATCGCCGCCTTGTCGCTGGGCGCCACCGGCTGGCAGATTTTCCGCCATGTGACCTTGCCTAACATTAAATGGGCCTTGCTGTACGGCGCCGTGATTACCAATGCACGGGCAGTCGGCGAATTCGGCGCGGTCGCAGTGGTGTCCGGCACGATCATGAATCAAACCCTGACGCTGCCCTTGCTGGTGGAACAGCTCAATAACGACTACAAGACTGCCGCCGCCTTTACCGCTGCCGCCCTGCTCGCCTGCATGGCGCTGCTGACGCTGATCCTGAAAACGACCATGGAATGGCGGCAGGAAAGACGCGAAGCAGAAGCGAAAGACGATAATGCAAATTAAACAAACAAGCACAACGGCAAGCGCAACACGGAAATAAAATCCGGAATCATTTCCCTCTGGCATAGAAATCCACTATCATCGCGCTGCGCTGAAAACCAGCGCAGCATTCCCGTTGGTCTCCGTCGCAGATTCCGACATCGTTCGCCAGGCGTACGCGCTTCCATTCCACCCGCAGTGAAATACGCGCAAACGTATGAAGCGGTATACTCGGCAATGAATTTGCAGCTTCGTTGCATTTTCGTTATGTCTACGCTGCACTTTCGCAGCATCTACGTCAGAACATTCCTACAAAATTTTGGGATGATCTCTGATCGCCAATCCATACCGGCTCTTTTATTCTTGCCACTCGGGTCGCGCATCGATTTTGCCAAGTGCAAAACCGCGACATGCGATAACAACCCCCTGCGCTTGCCGAATCTCGCAAGCTGCACTCGATAAGGAATCGACATGTACAACAATCACGATGAACTCAATAACCCGAACTTCCTGACCCACGTCAGACGTATTCCGGACGCCCATCTTCTGCATGCTTCTGAAGAACAGGAAAAGCAGGACGAGGCGGACATCGAAACGGAAGATGCAAGCGAACCGGCTCATATCACCGTGGTTCCCTTCAGTACGACCAAAACCGGTTCGTTCCAGTAATAGATAGACAGGGTCAGCTTTGCAACAGATGGATATCCCCAAATAATTCCATATTGCAGCAAAGCTGATCTACCCCCTTCCGCAGCACATCCTTTCCGCTCTTCCGCCTTACATTCATTTCAAACAATCCGCATAATCACACCACGCCGCAGGCAAAAAACGGCATCCTAGTCGTATTCTTTTTCAAAAAAGGGAATGCATGCTGAATGAGCTTCATACGCGTTGCTGCATTGTCGGCGGTGGTCCGGCCGGCATGATGCTGGGCTTGCTGCTAGCACGCGCAGGCGTGGATGTCATCGTGCTGGAAAAGCACGGCGATTTTTTACGCGATTTCCGCGGCGACACCGTGCATCCGTCCACGCTGCAAATCATGCATGAGCTCGGTTTGCTGCAGGCTTTTTTACTGCGCCCGCATGACAAGGCATACGAACTGAGCATCAGCGTGGCAGGCCAGATATTAACGATCGCCGATTTTTCACGTCTGCACACGCAATGCAATTTCATCGCCTTGATGCCGCAATGGGAATTCCTGGATTTCCTGCGCGATCACGCTGTCAGCTATCCTCATTTTCATTTGTTGCAAAATGCCGAAGCGACTACGCTGCAGGAACAGGATGGATACGTAACAGGCGTGCACGTCGAGACGGCTGACGGCCCCCTGCTTGTCAATGCCGACCTGACTATCGGTGCCGATGGCCGTCATTCAGCCGTGCGCAAGGCGGCCGGGCTCGTCGTACGCGATCTCGGTGCACCTATCGATGTCTTGTGGATGCGCCTGCCGATGGCGGCCGGCGATCCATCCAGCACCGGGGCACGTTTGGGTGCAGGACAATTCTTCGTGATGCTCAATCGTGGCAGCTATTGGCAATGCGCTTATGTGATTCCGAAAGGCGGCATCACCGCCATCCGTGCACGTGGACTGCATGCATTTCATGCTGAATTGGCCGCCGTGGCGCCGCTATTTACAGATCGCGTTCAATTGCTGCAAAGCTGGGACGACATCAAATTATTGAGCGTCACCGTCGACCGACTGGAGCATTGGTGGAAACCGGGCTTGCTGTGCATAGGCGATGCCGCGCATGCGATGTCACCCGTGGGCGGCGTCGGTATCAATCTGGCGATTCAGGATGCGGTGGCTACTGCCAATATTTTGTCCAGGTCACTCGCCAATCCGCAGGTGCAGGCAAAGGCATTGACGCCTCTGCTTAAACAGGTTCAAAGTCGACGTCTGTTTCCGGCACGCATCACGCAAGCGGTACAAGTCGCCATCCAGAACCGCGTACTGGTGCCAGTGATCGGCAAGCAGAGCACGCAGGCACTCACGATTCCCTGGCCGTTAAAACTATTGAATCGCTGGCCCGTATTACGCAAAATTCCAGCGTATGCAGTCGGCATCGGTGTCCAGCCGGAACATATCCTGGATAGACAGGCGCATGCAAAATTGCAGACGCCTGCCCGGCCAGCCTCAAAATAAAATTCTTCAACGGCCACAACAGCAACCGAATACCTGCCGACACCGATGGCAGTCGCGTTGATCGAGCGGCACTATCCATATTAAAAATAAAAAAGAGGATGAATAAATCATCCTCTTTTTATTGCCCTCTTCGTATTTTCAAATACCTTACTTCATCTGATGACGTCTACCGAATCAGACTTTCGCGTGCAGCAGAGCTGATTGCCACAACCGCCGGATGCGTCAGCTGCCGCTCTACCGAGATGGCATAGAATTGCTCGGTAACCAGACTGGTACGGCCGATTTCAGTCACGCCGTATTGCTTGATGATTTGATCCGCCACAGCGGACGGCGCCGCAAAAATACCTTTTCCTGCGCCGCCGAATGCCTGCAGCAAAGCGCCATCGTCAAATTCGCCTATGATGCGCGGCCGCACTTTTTCTTTTTCAAACCAGCGTATCAAACGCGGTCTGACTGCTGCGTCTTCACCCGGCATCAGGAAAGGTGCGCCATCCAGGCTTTTCGGAAAACCCTCCTCGTATTCTTTCGCCAGTTCATCCGTCGCAAAAAAAGTCACGCCGCATTCGCCCAGCAAATGGTTATACCCGCGCACATCGATATTCGCCGGCATCGGACTATCGGCAATCACGATGTCCAGCCTGTGCACCGCAAGATCGGCCAGCAGATTGGTCAGCTTGCCTTCGCGGCACACGAGGCGCAGGGATTCAGGCAATTCCATCGCCGGCTCCAGCAACAGGTAGGCGATTGCCTTCGGCACGGCATCGGCAACGCCGACACGAAATTGCAGCGGCCAGCCGCCCGGCCGGAAGCGCAGCACTTCCTGCAACTCTTCGCCTAGCGTAAAAATCTCGTCCGCATAACCGAGTACCACGCGTCCGGCATCGTTGAGTTCCAGCCGTCGCCCGATGCGATTGAATAATTTATAGCCGAGCACATCTTCAAACAGCGTGATCTGACCGCTGATGGTTTGCGGCGTCAGGTGCAGGCGCTCGCTTGCACGTCCGATGCCGCCCGCTTTGGCAACTACCCAGAAGTAATGCAGGTGCTTGTAATTCATCGTACTCATGGCATCTCTATATATTCAGTTTTTACGAATGAAAATCTGATTATATTCGACTTTTCAATGAAAAAAAGTGGCCGTACAGTTACCCTGTCTCTTATTGGAATGCGGGTAAACAGGTGTAAAAACACAGCCCGGTTTTTTCTGGGCATGACTTTGCTGTTCATCGTCCTGTGGTAATTGCCCGGCTTGACAAACGGCACCACTTGATTGTTTTCCTGTTGTCTTGATTGCGCATCCCTGCCGGGATGACTGTTCATTCTTGAAGGCGCAACAATGAAATGTCCCATTTGCAGCGACATGCATTTGATCATGTCGGATCGACACGCGATTGAAATCGACTACTGTCCGCAATGCCGTGGCGTATGGCTGGATAGGGGTGAACTCGACAAACTGATAGAGCGTTCCGCCAATGCAGTGACGGAAGCAGCACCCGCAATACGTCATCGCAGCGAACGCAAGAATGCCCGACAGGAGAAATTGCTCGGCTACAAGAAGGAAGGTTATGGCCAGAAGAACAAAAAAGACTTGATCGGTGAATTATTCGATTTCTGATCGGCAGCTGTCACATCTAATACACGGCAATTTCCATCATCTCTTTATCAATTACTGCTTTCTTACAGTATCTCCATGCTACGCACCTCTTTGGATGCGCATGCACGACCCTGGACTGTCCATCATTTCAGTCATGTATTCCGCATCCTGCCTTGAAAATTTTTCGGCGCAAAGCATTATCGAATGCATTAAAGTAACGAACATTCAGCTGTGTGCGCCATTTTTTTGACGCGGCAGATAGTGAATCAAGAATAAAAATGCGAGGAAAGAGCAATATGATGCATACAGCAAAAGAAGCACTGGAACGCTTGCGCGAAGGAAATTATCGCTTCGTGACCGATATACACAACAATGACCACTCCCCCAGCCGTGCACGTCGCCAGGAAGTAGCCAACGGTCAGGAACCGTTCGCCATTATTCTCGGCTGTTCCGATTCGCGGGTACCGGCTGAGATGGTGTTCGATCAGGGACTGGGCGACTTATTCGTGATCCGCGTGGCCGGCAATATTGTCGCGCCTTCGCAAGTCGGCAGTGTCGAATTTGCCGCTGAACGCTACAAGACAAAACTGGTCGTGGTGCTTGGTCATTCGCAATGTGGCGCCATTCTGGCCACACTGGAAGAATTGAAACGGCCGAATGAAAATCAATCGCGCAACTTGAAATCGATCGTCGATCGCATTCGCCCTTCGGTCGCCACCCTGCTTGAAACCGAATTGAAGCATGACCACGAAGCGCTGGTGCATCAATCAGTGCGCGCCAATATACGGGCCTCGGTCAATCATTTGCGTCATGGTTCAGAGCTGCTGGAAAACCTGATTCAGAATGAAGGCTTGCTGATCGTCGGCGCCGAATATTCGCTGGAAACCGGTGCCGTTGAATTTTTTGATGGCCTGCTGACGGACGCCTGAGCTGGCTTTCATGCCGCACAGATAAAAGCAGTCATGGGAAAATTGCGTCTCAGTATTCAAGGCTGAGCGTAATCGAGCCGTAATTCTGCGCCTCTTTTTGTCCGCGGAATTCCTTGCTGCGCAAATAGTGGGCATAGGTGATCTTGCCACCTACCCATTGCCATGCCACACCTGCCGCCACATCACCGATGAAATAACGCTTGGATACGCTGTGGCTGTCGGAAAAGGTATTCCCGTCGAGGAAAATATCGTGTGCCACTGCACGTCCATCCACGGAAACAAATGCATGCACCCCGCCGTCGGACAGGCGACGCGATACATTCGCCGGCAAGGGCGCATTGCTATCGCTGGCGGGCCTGATCGGTGAAGTCCCGAAATCGTTCGGCAGATAAGTTCCGATCCGGAATTCCAGACCCGCATTTGCATACGTCTTCACGTTACCCAGACTGAAACCGTAATGCGTGATGGCGTCGATCTTCGGGCCGCCCGGATGGGATATCTGCAAGATCCTCTTTTTTCTTTCCTTCACGAACTGGATTCCCAGCTCGTTATTGAGTTGATTGCTCCAACCGTTAAAACGGTCTATACCACGCACTTTATGTATGAAATTCTGCGACTCACGTGCCAGCGAGGACGGCCCGACCATGCCGATATCGATTTCCACCGTATCCATGTGCCTGTCATCGCGCGCGTTGTAAGCCAGACCAAGATACAGCCAGCCGGCATAAGGGCGATCATCGGTAATCAGGTCGCTACGCACTTTGTCGGTTGGCGTATACATCGCCTGCCCCAGACTGACCACCATGTTGCGTGAATCGAAATCCCCCGGCTGTACCTTTTCCGAAACCTGATTCAGATGTCGCACCCATTTTGGCAGGCAGGGATCGTTGATGTAATCTTCCAGATTGGCCGAGATCCACGAAAACTTCGCCCCGCTGGTGTAATTATGGTCGGTCCCCGTGAACATATCGTTTTCGTAATAGAAATTGAATACATCCGGATAATTTTTCAGCGCCCTGACACCCGGTTTGAACGAACAGCTTTCCACGTCCGGCTCCTGAGCCTGCGCCGTAGTGCCAAAAATAATAATGGATGTCGCAAGAGAAAACTGGAGAAAAACTGTTTTGGAAAACCGCGCTATATGCATTGAATGTAAATTTGGAAGTGACTTGAATGTTTGCTGAAAGAATGGAAACGCATCAGCCTGCCTCATTATCTCTCGATACAGCAAGGCAGAGACTACTGGGGCACACCTGTCCCGTCAAGACATCGATACAGACAGAATGCGGGCAAGAACCCGGAAAAGCCGACGCACTTACGCGTTAAACTGAACGCTCAATCAATTTGTGCATCTATCAATTTATTCACCCATCATTTTTCAGGACTGCAAGATGACAAGAAATTATTCCCTGATCGCCTTGCTGGCCGCAAGCCTGCTTGCCACGGGCTGCGCAAAAAAACTCAAGCCGGACAATCTTCCCGCCCTTTCCGGCAATGTGACAGGTAGCGTCATCTACCGCGAACGCATCGCGCTGCCACCGGATTCCAGGATAGTCGTAAACCTGGAAGACGTCAGCCGCGCGGACAAAAGCGGCGTATTCATTGCCCAGCAAACATTGCGTCCCGGAGTGCAGGTTCCAGCCCCATTCAATCTGCGCTATATCCCGTCGGCCATCAACAGAAGCCATCGCTATGCAGTGCGCGCATCGATACTGGATAGCCAGGACGAGTTGCTGTGGACTTCGACCGAAGCCCATCCGGTTTTGCTCAATGAAGCCGATAAGCCGCTCACCATCATGGTGGAACGCGTCGCCAATGCAAATACGGTTGCGCCCCCGCTTGCCAGCAAAGGCGTCGCATTCAAGTGCGACGAGCTTGAATTTATTGCAAAGTTTGAAGCGAACAAGGTGCAGATACTGCTGGCAGGCCGCAGCCTGACGCTGCCACAGGTGATTTCCGGTTCCGGTGCGCGTTACACGGATGGCAGCACGACATTCTGGAACAAGGGCGATACGGCATTGCTGGAAATGAATGGCGTCAATTACAAAGGCTGCAAAACCGATACGCTGCCGACGCCGGCCAAATAACTTCAGATGCGCTGCCACACCAGCAGGCGATTATTGGCAGGCATCGCATGATCTGCCTGCATGACAAATCCCTGCGCGTACGCCAGCGACTGCATGGCTTCGATGTCGCGTATGCCCATATGCGGCGCTTGCGCACGCAAAGAGGCATCGAACTGCGCATTGCCGGGGCTGGTAAATTTACCTGCGTAATTGAAGGGCCCGTAGACGCATAGTTTTCCGCCCGGCGGCAAAATATGCGCTGCGCCGGCGAACAGGGCCTCGACCTGCGGCCACGCCATGATGTGGCAGGTATTGGCAGTAAAGACGGCATCAAAACGTTCGCTCGGCCATGCTGCATCCGTCATATCGAGCACGATGGGCGGCAACACATTCGGCAGTCCGGCTTCCTGTATCCAGGCGTGAATGCTCGGATGATTCTGCGCCAGATCGCTGGTTTGCCACATCAGCTGCGGCAACTGTGCGCCAAAGAACACCGCATGCTGGCCGGTACCGCTGCCGATTTCGAGCACGCGCGTGCAAGCGGCGAGCTCATCTTTCAATACATCGAGTATCGGTTGCCGGTTGCGCTCGCAGGCGCTGGAAAATTGCTTGCTCATTTACTTGCCTCTACACTTGTTTATCCCTGGTTGACACGGTCTGCAGCAGCGCCTGGCCAGTGCAAGCACCACAAGACATTGCGCTGCAGGCAGAAGCCGCGTTTTTCCGCTGCACTCAAACGCTTCATTTCATATTCGGCTTTGGAGGCAGCGGAGCGATCTGCATATTCAATGACCGCCAGCAGGCGGCGCGGCGGATGCGAACGCGTGTAACGCGCGCCCTTGCCTTTTTCATGCGCGGCATAGCGCGCCGCCACATCGACCGCAATGCCGGTGTAAATACTGCCATCACGGCATTCGAGCAAATAAAGAAACCATGTCATGGCATCCAGTATAAAGAGCTTTCGTGGCAGCTGATACGATCCCCTCCTGCCGCGCAAAACAAATGTGCCGAGAAGTTTGGCTATACTGCAGCGACTTCATCTGCAAACTCTGCGCGATATGAAAACCCTCTTCTCTCCCGCTGTCCGTGCATTCCTGCTGTGCATGTCCGCATGGCTGCTCTGTGCCGCCGGCAATCCGGCGCAAGCAGCAGAACCGGTGCTGGAACTGTCGTTCAGCAAACAGCAGCAGCGACTGACGCGTGCCGATTTGCTCAGGCATCCGGACGTGCGCACGATAGAAGTTCCAGCCGATTCCGCCTACAAGCAGCCGATGAAATATCGCGCGCTGCCCTTGCTGTCCATCCTGCGCAATGTACGTGACGTCGATGTACTGCAGTTCAGGGCGGAAGATGGCTTCGTCGCCAACATCCCGACGGCATTGCTATCCGGCGGCGCCCAGCCGTGGCTCGCCATCGAACCTGCTCATACGCCATGGCCGGCATTGAAGACTGGCGGACGCAGCGCCGGGCCGTTTTATCTGGTCTGGCTGGCGCCGGAAAAAAGCGGCATCACACCCGAACTATGGCCGTACCAGATTGCTGCCATCAGCGCAGTGACGCCGCTGCAAAATCGCTATCCGCAAATTCTGCCTGCAGCCTCCAGCGCGGCCGACAGCGCCGAATATCGTGGCATGCATATTTACACCATGCAGTGCGCCGCCTGCCACCAGATCAACGGCGGCGGCGATGCAACAGTCGGGCCGGATTTGAATCTACCCTTCAATCCGACCGAGTATTTTCAGGGTGATTTTTTACGTCGATACATACGCAATCCGTCAGCGGTGCGCAGCTGGCCGCACATGACGATGCCGGGATTTTCAGAGCAGGTATTGAGCGAGTCGCAAATGGATGATTTGCTGGCTTATCTGCGTCACATGACGCAACGCAGATAATTTCCCTTGTTCGATGCAGTCTTGATAGCGCGCCTATGATTACGGCTGCTCTGCTTTCGTGCCGGTAAAAAAGCGTGTTTGCATTTCTTCCAGTCCCAGTGTCTGCAGTACTTCCTGCAATCGTTCGCTCGGGCGCTTGCGCGGCAAGTCCCTGTAACTGGCGATGATCAATTCGTTTTTCATCGAATGTTCCCAGCCGACCAGCTCGGTCACGTTGACTTGATAACCATGCGCTTCCAGTTGCAGGCAGCGCAATACATTCGTGACCTGGCTGCCGAACTCGCGCGTGTGCAGCGGATGGCGCCAGATTTCAGTCAGCGCACTCTTCGCCAGCGTCTTGCCCTTGTTCTTTTTCAGCACTGATGCAACTTCAGCCTGGCAGCACGGCACCAGCACAATGAATTTTGCCTGCTTCTGCAAGGCAAAATGAATCGCGTCGTCGGTGGCGGTATTGCATGCATGCAGCGCAGTGACGATATCTATTTTTTCCGGCAGTCTATCCGAGGTGATCGATTCGGCGACCGACAGATTCAGGAAGGACATGCCGGGGAAATCGAGTTTCTTCGCCAGCGCCTCAGACTTCTGCACCAGTTCGTCGCGCGTTTCTATGCCGTAGATGCGCGAATTGTCCTTGCGCTCCTTGAAGAACAGGTCGTACAGAATAAAGCCGAGATAGGATTTGCCCGCACCGTGATCGGCCAGCGTGATGTCGGGATGATCGTTCTGGATTTCCTGCAGCAAGGGTTCGATGAACTGGTACAGGTGATATACCTGCTTGAGTTTGCGCCGGCTATCCTGATTCAGCTTGCCGTCGCGCGTCAGGATATGCAATTCCTTCAGCAGCTCGATCGATTGGCCGGGCCGTATTTCATGCGCCTGTGTTGTTTCTTTTTCTTTTTTAGTTTCTTGCGATTTACTCATCTGCTGTTTCCATGATTCTGCTGTGCGCCCACTATAGGGATATTGCCGGCAACCGGCAAGCTTGGTCCCAACGCGAGGACTCTGCCTATCCCTATAGGCAAATGCTGATATTCTTGCATGTCCGGACAAAACAGTTGTCATACCTTGTTGCTTGCCTGAACGGTATGACTGCCTTGCCATGGCGATTTCGCCCTTATTCCCGAACTTGCCTACATTATTGTGCTGAAACGATTCACTTTCCACCCAAGCCTGGCCTGGCAATCCGCATTGTGCGCTCTTCTGTTTGCATTTTTCCTGCCGCTGCAGGTGCAGGCTGCGCCCCAGTATGCGGTTGCCATCAACGGCGCGGGCAGTCTCACTTCCTTGCTGACCGACAATCTGGAAATCACCCGACGCCTGTCTACCGATGACATGAACGCGGACGAAGTACAGCGCCTGGTCGATATTGCGCCGGAACAGATACGCTCGCTGCTGGCGACTGAAGGCTATTTTTCTCCCGCCATTACCCAGGAATTCGATCAGCAGACGACTCCGTGGCAAGTGCGTTTCACTATCGTGCCAGGCGCGTCGACGACGATCAACTCGGTAGAGATTGTTTTCAGCGGCGATGTCATGCAAAAAAATCCGCAACGCACAGAACGCCTGCGCCGGCAATGGGGTCTGCCGGTCGGCGACGTGTTTCGTCAAAAAGCATGGGATGAAGCCAAAAGTTCGCTGCTGAAAGCGCTGCTGGTCAGGGATTATCCAGCCGCCGCCATCACGCACAGCCAGGCGCACATAGATCCCGATACCAATAGCGCAGCCTTGACGCTGACAGTCGATTCCGGTCCCGCCTTTACCTTTGGCACATTGCAGATCGAAGGCTTGCAGCGCTATGCGCGCAGCATGATAGATGAACTGAATCCGATCCGGCCGGGCGAACCATATTCGCAGGAAAAACTCAACGAGTTACAGGCACGCGTGCAGGACACCGGCTATTTCCGCTCCGCCTTTGCAACTGTCGACATCGATCCTGCCCAGCCGAATAATGTGCCGATCCGTCTGGACCTGAATGAGAACGAACGCAAGCGCCTGTCGCTGGGTCTGGGCTTCTCGACAGACTCCGGCGCCAGAGGGCAGATCAAATGGCTGAACCGGAATTTTCTCGGCCGCGATTGGCGCCTGGAATCGCAAATGCGAGTCGACCGGGATACACGACTGCTGGGTTCGGATGTCTATCTGCCGGCAATCAGCAATGGCTGGCACCCGAGCCTGGGCGCGCATTACGAATACACGGACAATGCGGGTGAGATCAATAATAAAATTCTGACCGGTGCCCGCCTGACCAGTCCGGACAAGAACGACGAAAAAGTCTGGGCCATTTCCTTCCTCGCGGATCAGCAGCGCATAGGCGATGTCTATGCCGCCAATCGCGAAGCGCTGATCGGTTCCTTTAGCTACACCCGGCGCCGCATCGACAATCTGATCGCGCCGCGTCGCGGCGGCTATGTGGCATCGATAGAATTAAGCGCAGGGCCGGCAGGACTCGCCAACAAGAAAAGTCTGGCGCGCGTGGTCGGCCGCGCCACCTGGCTGTCGCGCAACTATGGCAATTTTCAAACCGTGCTGCGCGGCCAGGTCGGCCAGGTATTCGGCGCCAGCCGCGACACCGTGCCGGGCGACTTGCTGTTCCGCACCGGCGGCGATCAAACGGTACGCGGTTATGGTTACAACACTCTGGGGGTGGCGCAAAACGGCGCCATCGTCGGCGGCACAGTCAGCGCAGTCATCAGCGCGGAGCTGGTATATGACATCACGCCGCAATGGGGTGCTGCGGTGTTTACCGACGCCGGCAATGCCGCCGATAGCTGGAACGGTTTTCGTTTGAAACAGGGCAGCGGTGTCGGCGCGCGCTGGCGCAGCCCGATCGGCCCGGTCAATCTAGACCTCGCTTACGGTCACGAAACACACGAACCCCGCATACACTTTTCGATTGGCTATGGTTTCTAACACTCCCGACCAGGCATCTGCGAACCTGCCCAGGCGCACGCGACGCATATGGCTGCCGCTCATCGCCGTACTCACTATCACGCTAGGCGCCGGCCTGACATGGCTGCTCAATAGCGAACGCGGTGCACAGTTCGCGTTATCGACGGCAAGCACATTGTCGAATGGCGTGCTGCAGACCCGCGATGTCAGCGGCCGCTTGAATGGTTCGCTGCATATCGGTCAGCTCGGCATCCAGCTGGAAAACCAGAACATCGTGCTCGACGATATACAACTGGACACACAACTGACAAAACTACTGACAGGAAAACTGCATGTCACCGCACTGCAAATCGGCAAGCTCGGTATCGTCAACAAGATCGATCAGGTCAAGGAAGCCGCGAAGCTGCCAGACAGCATCTCGTTGCCGCTGCGCCTGCAGATCGACAAGGTAAAAGTCCGCGGCGGCGAAATCGGCTGGGGGCCGCTCAATGTCGTCACGCTGGGCGCCTTTGCTTTCGATCTTGATTTTGACGGCAAACGCTATGTCTTGAATCTGGATCAGCTCAGCGCGCGCGGCACGGCCAGTAGCGCTGCCTTCGATGGCAGTTTCCAGGGTCAGGCCACGCTTGCAACGAGCAAGCCATATGCGTTGCAGGCGACGATTGCCAGCTATAGCGAAGCGCATATAGACAATCGCAATATCGGCGCCAACGGACAGCTCGACCTGCGCGGTTCACTGCAGGAACTCGCTGCCGCCATCAATCTGCAGATCGGCCAGGCGACGGTAAAAGGGCAAGCCATCCTGCGCCCGTTCGCCGAGCAGTTGCTGGGCGCAACCGATTTGACCGCACAAGCACTCGATCTGGCCGTGTTGAATACAGACTTGCCGAAGACGACAATGCATATCCAGTTGAGTGCAGCCGAAAACGGCAGCGGCAATTTGACGATGGAAAATACTGCCGCCGGTTTGCTGAACGATGCACGCCTGCCGCTCAAAAAACTACGCATCGATTTCACGCAAAACGACGAACAATTCAATTTCAAGCACATCCTCGCCGAACTCGGCAGCACGAACCAAAGCGCCGGCAAGCTTGAAGGTAATGGACATTACGCCAAGGGCGCGCTCGCGTTGAACTTGCAAACCGATGCGCTGGATGTGAAAAAACTGGATAGCCGCATGCGCGCCAGCAGGCTCAGCGGCAGTCTCGATATGCGTCATGCGGACGGCAAGCAGAATTTCACGCTGGCCCTGAGCGAGCCTTTGAAAAAAAGCAAACTGACGCTGAATGCGCAAGCCCTCATCGCGGATGAAGGCATCACCATCAGTAAAGCGGAACTGCGCGCAGGCAATGGCGAAATGAATGCGTCTGCGCATTATGCGCTGAATGGCAAACAGGCTTTTGACGCGAAGGGCATCGTGCGCAACTTCCAGTTGCGCGATCTGGGGGACTTTCCGCAATTGCCTGCCCTGCACATCAATGGCGATTTTTCATTGCGCGGCGCGCGATTGCCGACGCTGGAAACCGATATTGCATTGCACATTCGCGACAGTCAGCTCGCCGGCCAGCCATTAAACGGTGAAGTCCAGGCCCAGTTGCACGGCGATACGCTGCTGGTCTCGAAACTGTTATTGAATGCCGGCGACAATCGTCTCACTGCACAAGGCAAGCTGGCAGATGACAATGCCCGCGTCGTGTTTGCATTGCACGCGCCCACCCTCGCCCAGCTCGGCAGCGGTTTTGGCGGTGCGCTGCAGATAGACGGCGAAATCCGCGGCAAGGTGCAGCAACCGCGCATCGTCGCCACATGGCAAGGCAGGCAAATCCGTCTGCCCGGACCGGTGCAGATAGACGGTACAGAAGGCAAGGCCGATGTCGCACTCAACCTTGATGCAAGTCGCAGCCCATCCCTGCTCAACAGCGCCAATGTCCATGCCACTGCGCACGGCATCAATGCGGGCGGAGAACGCATCGCCACCTTGAGCGCGCAAACGCAATTTGCACTGCCTGCCCAGGCACCCATTGCCGTGATCGTGCGTGCCGACGGCATTACCGGCCAGCGTCTGCGGGCAGAAAGCTTCACGCTGGATGTCAGCGGCAGCACGAGCAGGCATGCCGTGAGCGCCACGCTGCTGGAACGCGAACAGAAATGGCAGCTGACCGCCAGCGGCGGCTTGCATTCAGGCAAGCGCGAACTGCGCTGGCAGGGCGCCATCAATACGCTGAATGCAAGCGGCAAAGTGACCGCAAAACTGGCCGCACCCGCCCCGCTGCTGGTGTCGCAAAAGGTGGTGCAACTCGATCATTTCCGTATCGATAGCGATCACGCCAACATTGTGCTGGAACAGTTCATCCGCAATGAACGCGGCATCGCGACACGCGGCACATTCGAGCATGTACAGATCGCGCCATTGCTGCGCTCTCTGCAAGCGGCACCAGCGATCGCCGGCGATCTGAAACTGGCCGGCGCATGGAATCTGAACCTGTACGACCAGGCGGACGGCACATTCAGCGTACGGCGTGAAAGCGGCGATATCGTGATGCACAACAATGCTGCCATCGCGCTGGGCTTGAATACCCTGAACGCAACGGCCAGCGTTAGCAAGGGGCGCGTTACCGCCCGCTTGCTGGCCGACGGCAGGCAAAGCGGGCAGATAGACGTCAGCCTCAACACCAACATAGGCGGCGCCACGCGATTTTCCATCGCACCGAATGCTCCGCTGTCCGGCCGTTTGCGCATCAATACGCCAACGCTGGGATGGCTGGGCCCGATGATTTCTCCCACCCTGATGACCGAGGGCAGCCTGCAAAGCGATGTCACGCTCGCCGGCACATTCGCACAACCGCAACTTGCGGGCCCTGTCACTGCCGACAAATTGCGCCTGCGTTTTACCGATACCGGCATCGATCTGAAACAAGGCACGCTGCGCAGCGAATTCAGGAACGACCAACTCCTCATCAGCAATCTCGGTTTTCAAAATGAGGGCAGCCTGACTATTTCCGGCCCGCTCAGCCTGGTGCGCGAACAGCTGGCGCTGGAACTTGCCATCAAGGCCGAGCATTACAAGCTGATCGATCGCTCCGATCGCAAGCTGGTCATCAGCGGCAGCAGCGTAGTCGGCTGGCGTGACGGCAGCGCCAAGGCGAATGGAAAATTCGAAGTCAATTCCGGCTTCGTCGATATCAGCGCCAGCGATGCACCCACCCTGTCGGACGATGTCGTGATTGCCGGCCGCAGCGACAGCCAGGGCAAGAAAGCCGTCGTCGCCCTCGATATTGAAATCGGACTCGGCGACGGCATCCGCTTGCGCGGACGCGGCATAGACGCGCTGCTGGTCGGCCAGTTGCATCTGCTGGCCAGCGCCGGCGACAACTTGCGGGCACAAGGCAACTTGCGCATTGCGTCCGGCACATTCAAGGCTTACGGACGCGAACTGGCGATAGAACAAGGCTTGCTGCGTTTCAGCGGTCCTCTGAATAATCCGGCACTCGATTTTCTGGCAATGCGGCGCGGACAGGAAGTCGAAGCCGGCGTCGCGGTACGCGGCACGGTACTGTCGCCGCGTATTACGCTGGTATCCGAACCGACGGTGCCCGATGCCGAAAAATTGTCATGGCTGGTGCTGGGGCGCGGCTTGTCCGGCACCACGGATAGCGATCTCGGTGTGCTGCAAAGTGCCGCCAGCTCACTGCTGACACAAGGTGCGGCAGGAGGGCTGCAATCGCAAATCGCCACCGCATTCGGGCTCGACGATTTCAGCATAGGCAGCAGCGATAGCAATCTGCAGGAACGCATCGTCATGCTCGGCAAGCAAATATCGTCCAAGCTCTATGTCAGCTACAAGCAGGGGCTGGAAAGCGCGAGCAGTGTGCTGTTGCTGCGCTATACGCTGACGCCGCGCATCACGCTGGAAGGTGAAGCAGGCACCAGCAGTGCACTCTCGCTGTTCTACAATTTCGCCTTCGACTGAACTGCAAAATCTCAATCGAAACTGTTGCAATGCGATCAATATGCTTTATGCTTGTTTCATCGCATCAACAAGGCCCGGATCGCATGCGATCCCGCCCCGCACGTTTGCAAAGAATTTCAAACAGCATTGGGGAGTTTCATTCATGACTAACAGCCACATTGAAGGAAGTGCAGACACGACTACCACACAGCAACGATCCGGTACTGGCGACGCGCCGCATCGCATCGTGATCGTAGGCGGCGGCGCCGGCGGACTGGAACTGGCCACCACGCTCGGCAACAAGCTGGTCAAAAGCGGCAGGATCAGCGTCGTGCTGGTCGATCGCTCATCGACGCATATATGGAAACCCCTGCTGCACGAAGTCGCAGCCGGCAGCATGGATGCCAACACGCACCAACTCGAATACGCCGCGCAGGCGCGCTGGCATCGCTTCGTGTTCCAGCAAGGCGAACTCAAGGGACTGGATCGCACACGCAAAACCATCTCCATCGCCAGCCTGGCGGATGAAGATGGCATCGAGCTGCTGCCGGAACGCGAGATTGCCTACGACACGCTGATACTCGCAATCGGCAGCGTCACCAATTTCTTCAACGTCCCGGGTGCGGCACAACATGCGATTGCGGTTGATACGCTGAGTGAAGCCGAGCATTTCCGCCGACGCATGATAGGCATGTGCATGCGCGCCGAACACGCGATCGACACGCATGCGGGCCAGGAACATCCGAAGCTCAATATTGCCATCATCGGCGCCGGTGCAACCGGGGTCGAACTATCGGCAGAGTTGCGCAATACTGCAGAAGTACTCGGCGCCTACGGCTTGCATCAACTCGATCCGCTGCACGATATCCGCATCACCGTAGTCGAGGCCGGCACGCGCATCCTGTCCGGTCTGCCGGAACCCGTGTCCGTCAAGACCACCGCGCTGCTGAACAAGCTGGGGATAGATGTGCTGACCGATGCCAAAGTATCGGAGGTACGGAAAGATGCCGTGCTGTTCGCGAATGGCGGCAGCATTCCGGCCGATCTGACCGTATGGGCGGCCGGCATACGCGCACCGGCAATACTCGGCGAGCTCGGCCTGGCCGTCAACCGGCTCGGCCAGATCATCGTCACGCAAACGCTGCAAAGCGAAACCGATCCCGATATCTTTGCCTTCGGCGACTGCGCCGCCTGTCCGTGGCCGGAAAAAAACAGCACGATACCGCCGCGCGCCCAGGCCGCGCATCAGCAGGCCGATTTTCTGTTTAATGCCATCAAGAAACGACTCGCTCAGCAGCCTTTGCCGGCGTTTGAATATCGCGATCTCGGTTCGCTGGTGTCGCTGGGCCGTTTCGATGCAGTCGGCAATTTGATGGGGCCGCTGATAGGCAGCACGTTATTCATCGAAGGCATCATGGCGCGCATGCTGTATCTGTCCCTGTATCGCATGCATTTGATGGCGCTGCACGGCCTAGTACGCACAATTGCCGATACGCTGGGGCACTGGCTGCACCGCAAAACATCTCCGCGCGTGAAATTGCATTAAACGCATCTATCAGTCGCGCAGACCGGGAAGACGATCAATTACTCTATAATCTGCGCGGCTTCATGGCTTTATCTGACCAGGCCCAGTAAAAAAGTACGCGACTTTTTTCCATAACTGCTGCTACACTTTCCGCAGTTCAAATTTATAAAACGGTATCTCCGTTAATTAACACACAGTCTTTTCGCCGCACTGCCGGATGATGCATACATGTATCACGGCACTGTAAAACCGGATGACACTTGCAATACAGCATGTGAGCCGCCCGGAAATATCCGCGAATGAAGCCGAGCTTCCCGTCTTCCGGTCGCCATGCTGTACTGCCAACAATATTGACAGTATGGCTTGCCACAACACTATGCGTGATTCAACTCGCTTGAAACGCTTGATATTTAATTTGCCGGGAACAACATGACATCACATAGTTTTTTTCCGATCCTGCCGCATGCATTGAATGTACTGACCGCAACCGGCGTACTGCTGATTGCCGGCGTACTGGGTGCGCATTTATTGCGCCGCGTATTTCCGCAAGTGCCTGCGATCACCGGTTATGTATTGACCGGCTTGCTGATCGGCCCCTCTGCACTCAATCTGATCGATGTACCGCTGTTGAGTGAAATCGGTTTACTGGTCGATCTTGCACTGGGGCTGGTGCTGTTTGAACTCGGGCGCCGTGTCGATTACAAATGGCTGCTGCGTGAACGCGGCTTGCTCATTACCGGCGTGGCATTGAGCATCACGACCTTCGTCGCATTGTTCATATTGCTGACGCAATTCGGCGTCACCAAACTGGTCGCCAGCATGGTGGCCGCACTGGGCATGGCCACCTCGCCGGCAGTGATTCTCAACGTGGTGCGTGAAGTCAAGGCGGAAGGTCAGTTGACCGAACGCATGCTGAATATTGTCGTCATCGGCAATGCGCTGGCCTTCGTGGTTTTTTCCATGGGGCTGGCCGCCGTTCATGTCGAATATGAAGCAGGCTGGGAAAGTTATATCCTGCATCCCCTGTATCTGTTGCTGGGCTCGGCAGCGCTGGGGTGGATCATCAGCCGCCTGCTGGTATGGATAGGCCAATGGCTGGGGCGCGACAGCCAGGCGCAATTGATTCTGGTACTGGCGCTGATCGCCAGCACGGTCGGCATTGCCGTGATGCTGAATCTGTCTGCGCTGATCGCGTTGCTGGTCTTCGGCATCGCCAGCCGCAGCCATGATGCGCGCCATGCGATCGTCGAACCGGACCTGAGCCAGTTCAGCGGATTGTTTTATGTCGCACTGTTCGTGTTTGCCGGCGCCAAGCTGGAGCTGTCGCATTTGCTTACACTATGGCCGGCCGCACTCGCCTTCATCCTCTTGCGCCTGTTCATCGCGATGGCGATGACTACCGGCATGGCGCGGCTGAATGGTGTGACCTTGCGCAAGGGCGCTCTGCTCGGGCTCGGCCTGGTGCCGCTGTCGGGCTTTAACATCATCATGGTGCAACATGCAGTCGGCTACTATCCGCAGTTCGGTGCACAGCTCAGCGCGCTGGTGGTATCGATACTCGTCATCCTGGAACTGCTGGGCCCGATCTGCACCCGCTACGCGCTGGTGGCTTCGGGCGAAGCAAAAAGCTGATCAAGGAAAATTTTTATGCTGGAATTCAACAACTCGACGCCGCTGACCATGGGCGTGGAACTGGAACTGCAAATCGTCAATCGGCGCGACTACAATCTGACGCGCGGTTCCGACGATCTGCTGCAGATCATCAACAAGACCGAGCACGGCTACGATATCAAGCCGGAAATCACCGAGAGCATGATAGAGATCGCCACTGCCGTGCATACCGACCATGTCGAGATGCTGGCGGAATTGACGGCGATGCGCACCTTGCTGGTAACGGCTGCCAACAAGCTCAATCTCGGCCTGGCAGGCGGTGGCGCGCATCCGTTCCAGCACTGGGAAGACCAGAGAATCTATCCGACCGATCGCTATCGTCTGGTATCCGAACTGTACGGCTATCTGGCCAAGCAATTCACCGTATACGGCCAGCATATACATATCGGCTGCGCCAGCGGTGATGATGCGATCCGGCTGACGCACCTGCTGGCGCGCCAGATACCGCATTTCATCGCGCTGTCTGCGTCATCGCCCTTCTATCAGGGCGTGGATACCAGCTTCCAATCCTCGCGCCTGACCAGCATCAATGCATTTCCGCTAAGCGGCACCATGCCTTTCGTCAGCGATTGGGAAGCCTTCAATACCTATTTCATCAAGATGTCGCATCTGGGCATCGTCGCCAGCATGAAGGACTTTTACTGGGATATACGTCCCAAGCCGGAATACGGCACGGTCGAAATCCGCGTCTGCGATACGCCGCTGGCCATAGAGACTGCAGTCGCATTGGGCGCCTATGCGCAAACCCTGAGCAAATACTATTTTGCGCATACAGAGCTGGAGCCGACGCAGGATACCTACCTGACTTATTCCTACAATCGCTTTCAGGCTTGCCGCTTTGGCTTGAATGGCGCACTGATCAATCCAATCACCGGCACGCAATCGTCGATCAAGGACGATATTCTGCAAACCTTTGAATTGCTGAAAGATGTCGCCGAGGAATTGGGCACCACCGACGCCATTGAATTGCTGCGCCAGCGCGTGCTATCGGGCCAATCGGATGCCGACTGGTTACGCGCAAGCTATGAAAAAAGCGGCTCGCTGAGCGATGCCGTGCGCCAGCAAAGTGCCGTATGGATGGCCACATAACACCGCATTCCATCCGATCCTCCCCTTTCCCTTGTAAGCGCAATCCCACAAGAGAATCGGAAAACCGCCGATTCTGAAAGTTTTTCAATCCGCGCACAATCGATCCTGTAAAAGTTGCATCATATTTCACAGAGGAGAAGCCAATGTCGGATGGATTGAGCGTATGCGGCAATGCCGCCATACCGGGCGCACAGACGCTGTCCCAGTTGCAGGAAGCCACTTCCCTGTTCAAAAACCCTGATCATTGTGGCGATCTCTACGGTACATCCGAGCCCATGCGCCATTTGTTCCAGATGATAGAGAAGGTTGCACCGACCAGCGCCAATGTCCTGATCGTCGGCGAAAGCGGCACCGGCAAGGAGCTGGTCGCCCGTGTCATCCATCAAATGAGCCAGGCAGAAGACAAGGCCTTTGTCGCATTGAATTGCGGTGCCGTATCGCCGCAATTGATAGAAGCAGAACTGTTCGGCTACGAACGCGGCAGCTTTACCGGCTCGGTGCGCATGCAAAAAGGCTGCTTTGAACGCGCCGACGGCGGCACGCTGTTTCTCGATGAAGTCACCGAGATGTCGCTCGACATGCAAGTCAAGCTGCTGCGCGTACTGGAGACCAACCGCTTCTATCGCATCGGCGCCGAGCAGGAAACCGAAGTCAAGGTACGCGTCGTTGCCGCCACCAATCGTGATCCGCTCGAAGCGATGGCCAACGGCAGTTTGCGCAGCGATCTCTTCTACCGCCTGGCCGTGTTCCCCATCCATGTGCCCACCCTGCGTCAACGCGGTGAAGATATACGTCTGCTGGCCACACTCTTTCTCGACGAATTCAATGCGGAAGACGGAAACAGAAAATATTTTTCAAAGGCTTCGTATCGGATGCTCAATGAATACCGCTGGCCCGGCAATGTGCGCGAATTGAAAAATGTTGTGCATCGTGCCTACATTCTTGCCGATCAGGAACTGGATATCCGGCCGGGAATAGACTCGGGCAAAACCGGCGCCAGCGATCATGCCGGCGAATGCGTCACGGTACAGCTAGGCAGCAAGCTGGCCGATGCGGAACAGCGCCTGATTTGTGCCACGCTGGGCCACTGTGGCGGGAATAAAACGCTGACGGCAGAGGTGCTAGGAGTGAGTCTTAAAACGCTTTACAATCGCCTCAATGAATATCAGAGCAAGCTGTTTTTGCATGATGCCATCAGCCATCCGCAACCATACAATATGCAAGCTCGCAATTAGCGTTCGCAGGAGGAACGCTCATTCATCATGATAAAAATTCTGGTAGTTGATGATCACGCAGTAGTTCGCGCCGGCGTGCAGTATTTCATTGCACAGGTGCCGGACATGTGTATCGAAGGCGAAGCCGCCACTGCGCAGGAAGCCATACGCCTGGTTCGGGCACAGGATTGGGATATCGTTTTGCTCGATATCAATATGCCGGACAAAAGCGGTGTCGAAGTATTAAAACAGATCAAGCGTGAAAAACCGGAACTGCCGGTACTGATCCTGAGCATGCATCCCGAGAGTCGCTATGCCGTGCAGATTCTGCGCAGCGGGGCCAGCGGCTATGTGCAGAAGGAAGCATTGGCGGAAGAACTGGTGACGGCGATTCAAACCATTTTGCGCGGCCATAAATACATCAGTCACACGGTGGCGGAATTACTGACGGCAGAAGTCGATCCCAATGCCGACAAGCCGCTGCACGAAACCCTGTCCAAACGCGAGTACGAGATTTTCTACAAATTATGCCAGGGTCATGGCGTGACCAAGATCGCCGATGAGCTCTGTCTCAGTGTGAAAACGGTCAGTACCTATAGGGCGCGTGTTTTGCAGAAAATGAATATGGAAAACAATGCAGGAATCATTTATTACGCCATCAAACAGAATTTGATCGATTAGATTGAATACTGTTAATGGGATTCCTTTTTGTCCGGATTGCCAACCGCTAGCTGTATATATGGTTCAAATATGAATGAAATGAATAAGATTTCGGTAGATGCCGGCTGCAATCCCCTCCATATTTTTCTGGTGGAAGATTCACTCGATGTACGGGAATTGATGATAGAGAATCTGGCGATGATTCCCGGTGTCGTCGTCAGCGGCGTATCGGAATCGGAAAGCGATGCATTGGCGCAGCTGGACATGCAGCCTTGCGATATTTTGATCGTTGATATACAGCTCAAAAAAGGCAATGGCATCAATCTGTTGCGCCAGTTATCGGAGCGCAGAACATCCGATCTGGTAAAAATCATCTGCAGCAACAATTCGACGGAAATATTTCGTCGCGTCGGCCGTCAATACGGCGTCGATCATTTTTTCGACAAGACTTCCGAGTTTCCGCAATTGTTCAATCTGGTCAGGGATTTGAGCAGCGCCCATTACGAATGCCAGGGACATCTTTGATCGCTGTGTAGCGTAAGACATTCAGTCCGGCAATCGGACCAGCCATCCCTACCGGCATGGCTGCTTCAATGGCTCTCCCCCTCCACCGCTTCTGCCGCTTCCCCGGTATTTTCTGCCGTCTTCGGAATAGTGACAACGATCGTCGTTCCCTTTCCTTCCGCCCCG
Source organism: Herminiimonas arsenicoxydans (assembly GCA_000026125.1). Classification (GTDB taxonomy): domain Bacteria; phylum Pseudomonadota; class Gammaproteobacteria; order Burkholderiales; family Burkholderiaceae_D; genus Oxalicibacterium; species Oxalicibacterium arsenicoxydans. The sequence goes on from CU207211.1 coordinate 2,497,324, forward strand.
CCTATCCTGACTGTGCCGCCCAGATAAGCCACCCGTTCACGCATGCCGCGCAAGCCATGCGTAATCATATTGTTCGGTCTGCTCAGGGGAATGCCGATTCCGTTGTCGCGTACCGTGAGAACGATTTCATCATCGGTATCGTCCAGCACCACATCGACGTGGCTCGCCTTGGCATGCTTGGCGATATTGTTCAAGGCTTCCTGCACGATCCTGAACAATGCAATATCAACGCGTGCGGCATAGGTCAGCTGATCGTCCGGCAAATTCACATTGCAGACCACGCCGGTATATTTTTCAAATTCTGCCGCCTGCTCGGCAATCGCAATCTTGATGCCGAATACATCCAGCTTGTCCGGGCGCAAACCATTCTGGATGCGTCGCGTCGCATCGGTAATTGAACTCAGCAAGGCCTTGATCTTGACTGAACGTTCGGTAAATTTGGGCTCTGCCGGCATCTGCTGGAAGATCAGGGAAAGATGCATGTTCAAAGCTGTCAGGGCGGCGCCCAGATCATCGTGCAACTCGCGCGCAATCGCACGTTTTTCTTCTTCCCGCGTGGTTTCCAGATGCCCGATCAATTCGCTGACTTCCATCGTGCGTGCCGCCACCAGCGCCTCGAGTTGCGTTTCATGCGCCTTCAGTGCGTCTTCCATGCGCTTGCGCTCGGTAATATCGGTGCTGATGCCGACCAGCCCCATGAGGCGGCCGTTGGCATCCAGCCACGGTGCCTTCGTCGAGTGCATGGTGCGCACGCCATGCACATATTTTGTCGTGGTTTCAAATGTCCTCGGCTCGCCGCTCTCTATCACGCTCCGGTCTTCTATGATGACGCGTTCTGCATCTTGCATTTCCAGATAGAGTTCCTCGCTACGCAAACCGATGACCTCTTCGCGCTCCTTGCCGAGCAGACGCAGTTTGGCGGGATTGGCAAATATCATGCGTCCGCTACGGTCTTTGACAAAGATGGCATCCGGTGTGTTGTCGCTGACCGCACGCAGCAAGGCATTGCTTTCCGCCAGCGCCGCTTCACCGATCTGACGGTCTTCGTATTCGCGATTCAGCAGCGCAGCGGTTCGGCAAAACATGATGAACAAGACCATACCACTGAGCAGTATCAATAACGGTGATGCCTTGTCCTGATCGTAAAAATGATGTCTCACACCCCATTTGATTGCAAAGTCGAGAAATACCAGCAGCAACAGGCTGTTAGGCAGCAGACGACGCAGAATAGGCCCGCCAGGCGACGTACTGTTCCACAGTTTCATCAGCCGGTGCATGGGACGTGCAGACAGCATGCCCAGCGCCAGAATCAGGAAGGTGACGGAGATGAAAGGCAGCATCGCGCGGGCAGCATCCGCTACATCGACCGCCATCACGTTGTACAAGTGACCGATCAGGGGAATGCCCATGACGCCCACCAGCGTGAATGCCACGTATTCGGATGGATAATGGCCACCGGAAGTACGATAATCCAGCAGCAACAGCCCCGTACCAGCCAGCGCAAAACCGAAGGCCGTGAGCGGTGCCTGCTTGATCCATGAGTTGTCTGCCCAGCCCATTTTTACAAACAGGTATTCCAAACCGGCATCGATACCAAAAAAGTATCGCAGCAATGCCGACACGCCGGCCCAGGCAACCAGCAGCGCCAGCGCAGACGCCAGTACCGTTATCATCGTTCTGGCTATTCCGCGCTCCATGTGCAGGGAACGCAATGCCAGTGCACATCCGGTCACGATGAAAATAATTCCCACAGGTGTACGTATCGGCAGCAAATCCTGGAGCCGGTAATTCAGCAGCCACAAATCCTGCGATGCGTTGTAGATGGCAAAGACACCGACAGCAGTGATGAACAAGGCCGACAGAAAAGGCGCAAGCAGGATGGCGAAGGACTTGCGATATCCTGACGATAGGAACATGAATTTACTCCACTGCGAATAAGGTATGGATGATGCTGAAAAATAGATCCAGTACTCAGGGCTGCATTGTCTGTCTGCACTGCACACTGCGGTATGGCATTTATTTCTGTGTGAAATTCAGTATGAAAAATGTGCGCCAGCATGAATCATGCAGCTGACCATGCTTCACAATCACTGCAGATCCTGCGTATTTGACTGAATATTATTTTTTATTCAAGAGCAGGATAGCAGCATCCATGCTGCGTGAAAACGCTTTCCATCAATCAACGAAGCTTGCTCGCTGCTTTACTCTGGAATTTTTCATGCCTGAAAAAGCATAGAACAAAAAACACGCACTCCGGTTTTTTTATTCCATGAAAAATCGCGCCGGCTGTTTAAAAAAACCGACCTCTCTGGGTCGGTTTAAAAAATCAGATAAATGAGTACCAGAACAACTACCGGCACACCAAAAAGCCAAGCCAGAAAATACTTACCCATAAATATGCCTCTTCAAAAAATTTTCATAGAAAACAGGTAATGCCGTGCTGTCTTGCATTACGAGCAGGTTATTGTGTTTTATCCGTGAGGCATCGTAACAGTCTCAAAAACCAAGCCCTATAGGAAATGAACTGATACAGACGTAGGAAAACAAGAAGGCTGCATCACGTTGCGCCATCCTCGCCGGCAACTTTCCAGTGCGTAAGCACTCAGACAGATAGCTGATGCACATCCTGCGTAACTGCTCACAAGAAGACAAATCTCTGACTCGCTTCCAATCTGGAGCCATATGAATACGCAAAATACTTCTGCTGAAAAGCTGTCCGTATGGCGGCGCATACGCATCGTGGTGGTCTGCTCCATGATGGAATGGTTTGCCCAGCGCGGCGGCAGCAAAGGCGCGGCAGTTGCGTTCTATACGCTGTTTTCGATGGCGCCGATTCTTATACTGGCGATTGCAATCGCAGGTGCGGTATTCGGCGCGCAGGCTGCGCGCGGCGAAATTTTTGCGCAGTTGAGTGGACTGGTCGGCCCGAACGGCGCACAAGCCATAGAAATGCTGCTGGCAAATGCACACAATCCGCATACCGGTGTCACTGCGACCCTGATCGCCACCATTATCCTGCTGGTAGGCGCAACCACCATTTTCGCCGAACTGAAAGACAGCCTGGATGAAATATGGCATGTACCCAAAGCACGCGAGTCCGGCTGGCTGGAAGTGTTGCGTGTGCGCCTGTTATCGTTCGGGCTGGTTCTGGTACTCGCATTTTTACTACTGGTATCGCTGATCATCAGTGCGGCTCTTGCGCTGCTGGAGCGTTATTGGGGCGGCTTGTGGCAGGACGCTTCATTTATCCTGACACCCGCTTCCAATATCATTTCCTATCTGGTGATCGCCTGCCTGTTTGCCGTCATCTATAAAACGCTGCCGCAAGTCAAGCTGTCCTGGCATGACGTAGCGATAGGTTCACTGGGCACTGCAGCGCTCTTCATCTTCGGTAAATATCTGATCGGCGTCTATCTCGGCAATAGCGGCGTGGCCAGCAGTTACGGCGCAGCCGGTTCGCTGGTCGCGCTCCTCTTGTGGGTCTATTACTCGGCACAGATTTTTTTTCTCGGCGCCAGTTTCACGCGGCAATACGCATTGTGGTTCGGGACGCTGCGCAATGATGTACATGCGCATGATGTGCAAGCTGCCACGCAAAAAACTTCATCAGATTACGTTCCGTGACGGTAACGCTGCATTGCCAACACATGCACTTCTTCCGACGTTTTCCTTTTCCCCGACAAAACCATTCCTGCTTTCTCACATGTAGCGTTTGCAACGCACACGGGAATATTTACAAATAAATAATATTATTTTTATAAGCCTTTGATTTTTATAAGTTAAATACCTGGCCCGCACCTTGCATACGTCAAGCACAGGCACTTTCGCCGTAACGCTGGAATTCTTTAAGGAGAATCATATGAATTGGGACGTTATCGAAGGTAACTGGAAGCAACTCAAGGGTAGTGTCAAAGAACAGTGGGGCAAACTCACAGATGACCACCTCGACACGATTGCCGGCAAACGCGATCAACTCGTCGGCAAGATCCAGGAAGCATATGGCGTCAACAAAGATGAAGCTGAAAAGCAAATCAAGGCGTTTGAAGAACGTAATCGCGACGACAAGCGTTTTCTCTAAACATCAGAGCGCGCATTACATCCCTGCATGTCGCCTTTGCGCTGCAGGATTTGATTAAAAATAAATCAAGGACATACAACATGAAAAAAACCCTCTCCATGCTCCTGCTCGCCTCGGCCAGCTTTGGTTTTGTCGCAGTGTCGCACGCATCGCCAGCCGAATTAAAGGCAACGTATGACGCCACCAAGAAACAAGCGGATGCCGATTACAAGGCAGCCAAAGCAGCATGTGACAGTCACAAAGGCAATGCCAAGGATGTCTGCCAAAAAGAAGCCAAGCTGGCTCACGTGAAAACCATCGCCGAAGCCGAAGCTACGTACAAAGGCACCGACAAGGCGCATAAAAAAGCGCGTATGGACATTGCCGATGCCAACTATGAACTCGCCAAGGAAAAATGCGACGATCAGACCGGCAACAACAAGGACGTCTGCGTGAAAGAAGCCAAGGCTGCAAAAACGGCAGCGGTAGCCGATGCCAAGGCAAGCAAGGAAATTTCCGCAGCGCGCAAGGAAGCACGTGAAGACAAGGCTGATGCCAACGCCTCTGTGCAAAAAGAGAAGTGCGATGCATTGGCCGGCGCTGAAAAAACACGTTGCCTGGATGCAGTCAAAAAATAAGACCAACGGCGCAAGCCTGTAGTCTTGTCTTGCGGCTGCTGTCATCAGCCGCCGATATGGAAGCACGGCCCCGCCAAATATTTGGCGGGGCCGTTTTATATCAACTTCACCTGCCGCTGTACGCTGGCGGAATACCGCTCGCGCTCACCCCGGGTGACTTCAGGATGGATGTAGCATGTCCTGCGGTTGCACCCAGCGATCAAATTCTTCGCTACTCACAAAGCCCAGCGCAAGCGCCGTTTCCTTCAGGGTTGTGCCGTCGTGATGTGCCTGCTTGGCAATCTGTGCCGCCTTGTCGTAACCGATGTGCGGCGTCAGCGCCGTCACCAGCATCAATGAGCGCGCCATCAGATCGGCGATGCGTTCGCGATTGGCAGCAATACCTTGCGCACAATGTTCATCGAAGCCGTGTATGCCGTCGCTCAGCAGTCGCACGCTTTGCAGAAAATTATGCGCCATCAGGGGCTTGAACACATTCAACTCGAAATTTCCCGATGCGCCGCCGAAGTTGAGTGCGACATCATTGCCGAATACCTGGCAACACAGCATCGTCACCGCTTCGCTTTGCGTCGGATTGACCTTGCCCGGCATGATGGAACTGCCAGGCTCATTCTCGGGAATGCTGAGTTCACCCAGACCGGAACGCGGCCCGGAAGCCAGCCAGCGTACATCGTTGGCGATTTTCATCATGCTGGCTGCCAGCGTTTTCAAGCCGCCGTGCACACTGACCAGCGCATCGTGCGCGGCCAGTGCCGCAAACTTGTTGGCCGCACTTTTGAAATGCACGCCGCTACGTTGCGTCAGCTCGGCTGCCACGCGCGTGCCGAATTCCGGATGCGTGTTCAAACCGGTACCGACCGCCGTACCGCCGACCGCCAGCTCATGCAGCGGCGGCAGCAACACCACAATCCCGAGTTCGGCATGATGCAACTGGGCGACATAGCCGGAAAATTCCTGCCCCAGGGTCAACGGCGTCGCATCCTGCAAATGCGTGCGTCCGATCTTGACGATATCGGCAAACTCTTCCGCCTTGCGCTGCAGCGTCACGCGCAAGGCATGTATCGCCGGCAGCAGTTTCTGCGTGATGCTGACACTGGCGGCCACATACATCGCCGTGGGGAAAATATCGTTGGATGACTGCCCGAGATTAACGTCGTCATTCGGATGTACCAGACGTTGCTCGCCGCGTTCGCCGCCCAGCAATTCTGAAGCGCGATTGGCCAGCACCTCGTTCATGTTCATATTGGTTTGCGTGCCGGAGCCGGTTTGCCACAAGGCGAGCGGAAACTCATGCGGATGCTGACCGGCAATCACCTCCTCTGCCGCGCTGACGATGGCATCGGCTTTTTTCCTGTCCAGCTTTCCCAGTCCCAGATTGGCCAGCGCAGCCGCACGCTTGACTTCGGCCAGTGCAACGATCAGTTCCTGCGGCATGCGTTCGGTCGAAATCTTGAAATGTTCAAGCGAGCGCTGCGTTTGCGCACCCCACAAGCGCTCATCATTGACTGCGATCGGACCGAAAGTATCGCGCTCTATTCTTGTTTTCATGATGAACTCCTGCTGGCTGGATGAAGGATAAGTATGATGCAAAGCCCCTGGTGCACTGCCTGGAAAAATCCGATATGCGACATCAACTCAAACGTTTTCAGCCAGCGGACTGCGATCCAGATGGTAGAGCGCAACGATCAATCCTGCCGTCGACAAGAATAGAAACAGGGGGCCGAACAGCCAGAATGTCAGCGGCACCGCGACGAAAAATGCGCGCATGCCCAGTGTGTAAAACACGCCCGCACTATTCAGGCGCTGTGCGATACGTTGCGGCGACAGGGAGCCTTGCGCATCGGCCTCCGGCAAATTCACCATGAAGACCACGTGATTGAGCAGGCGCAGGGTCATCGAGAAGGCAAAGAATGCGACCAGCAACACCGACAGCAGGCACATGATCTTGATTACCCACAAATCTGCGGCGCGGGAACCGGCAATATCGAGCACATGCCAGGCCTTGGCCATATTCTCTGCCTGGCCGGACAGCGTCAGGGTCCCGAGTATCAGCAGGATAGAAGACGATGCCTTGAACGTCGCCGTCATGCCGAAGTTGCGCAGCGTCTGCACCGCCATCACGTCCTTCTTGCCCTGGCTGCGCATGACATCCATCACCCACAGCGCGCGCGCCTTCTGGTTGACCGAATGCACAGTGAAATTCGGATCGCGCTTGACGCGCATCATCAGGAACAGGTAATACGCCAGCAGCAGCAATCCGCTGGCCAGCAATGCAATGACGTCGATATCGATACCCATTTTTCCCTTTCGTTGAGTCCGCTTGCAATACGTTTTCCATACGATAGCAGACAGCACCCGCATGGTCGGACTAATCCTGAACCTGGCTGCGTTCCCGGTCTGTCATGAGCTGTGGTTGCAAGGATTTTCCGACAGCTTGGACATGATCGCAGCGGGCTGCATATAGATACGCGCAACGCGTCTGCACCGGTATTTCTTGCGCCATGTTGCCGCAAGAAATACAAACAAATTACCTGGTTGCAATTCAATATTTTATTGATGATCTTCTTTTGATATGGATCATTAACTATTCAAGATTCCAGGGTCTACAGTGAATAAATTAACGCTATCGAGGAATTTCATCATGACGTTTCTTAAAGTACTGGAAGCATTGGCAGAGTCTGACAAGAGTTGGGAAGATGCGGCACAGCATACAAGGCATCACGGAGCCAAAACGATGCACAACATCAAGTCCATCTACATCAAGGAAATAGAAGCCAGCGCCAACCAAAACAAGATCGTCAAATATCGGAGCCATGCAAAAAATTCATTCTTGCCGGATGAATCATAGCTTGCCGCAAACAGGTTGGCATCCATTTTTCACAAGACTGTCGGGAGCACGACAATGAACCAGATCGGCGGAACGATACGCTTTACGAACAGGACGCAAGCCGGAATATTGCTGGCGCAAAAACTCGCGGCGTACGCGGGACGGCGCGATGTAGTCGTGCTGGCCTTGCCGCGCGGCGGCGTTCCTGTCGCCTTTGAGATCGCCCGGGCGCTGGAAGCCCCGCTCGATATTTTACTGGTACGTAAGCTGGGCGTGCCCGGGCATGAGGAATATGCAATGGGAGCCATTGCAAGCGGCGGCGTATGCATCCTGCAGTCCGATGTGATCAGGCAGTTGGAGATACCACAGGCCGTCGTCGATGCCTTGGTGCAGCGTAAGCTGGAAGAAATGGCACAGCGCGAAAGACTGTATCGCAGCAACCGTCCCGCGCCAAAACTGGAAGGCAACGTCGTGATTCTGGTCGATGATGGTCTGGCGACCGGTTCGACGATGCTGGCGGCAATTCACGCCTTGCGTCAATCCAGGCCGGCACGCATGATCATCGCGATACCCGTCGGTGCGCGGGAATCGATAGGGAGCCTGCAAGCTGAGGTTGACGAAATTGTCTGTCTGTCGATCCCGGAATATTTTCAGGCGGTCGGCATGTCGTACAAAGATTTCAATCAAACCAGCGATGATGAAGTCATACACTTGCTCGACGAAGCCGCGCGTCTGCAGGCACGCGGTCGCCCTGCAGCGGAGGGACGGAAGATGCGGCCAGCGCACCATCAATTGATCGGCATACAAGCCAATGGCGTGCACATGGAAGGCATGCTCGAATTACCGCCGGATGCAGTCGGCATCGTCCTGTTTGCCCACGGCAGCGGCAGCAGTCGCCTCAGTCCGCGCAACAATTTCGTCGCCCGCTATCTGCATCAGGCGCGCATCGGTACCCTGCTGCTCGACCTGCTAACGGTGCAGGAAGACCGGAACTATGCCACGCGTTTCGATATTGCATTGCTGACGCGCCGCTTGAGTATCGCCTCTGACTGGCTGGGAACAAATGACAGCACGACAGGCCTGCCACTGGGCTTGTTCGGCGCCAGTACCGGTGCCGCAGCGGCACTGCAAGTCGCCGCTGCACGCGGCACCCGCATTGCCGCCGTCGTGTCACGCGGTGGCCGGCCGGATCTGGCGGGTCTCATGGCGCTGCAGAACGTCAGCGCACCTACGCTGTTGATAGTCGGCGGCAATGATGGTGGCGTGATCGAATTGAACCAGAGCGCTTATGCCGCGCTACGCTGCGAAAAAAAGTTGGAAATCGTTCCCGGTGCAACCCATCTGTTTGAGGAGCCCGGCACACTGGAAAAAGTGGCAGAACTTGCCTCCGCATGGTTCACACGGCATTTGACCCGGCCCGTGTCACCAGGGCAATGATCTGGCGTGGGGCGACAACAGGATCCTCAATTTCTGGAAAGGTCTCAACATGACTACGCTCAATACAATTACCTCCTGTGCCCAGGTTTTGACGGGCGCCAGGAATGACTATGATGCGCTGCTGGAGCAGATAGGCGACGCGCGTTTCGTCTTGCTGGGCGAAGCCAGCCACGGCACGCATGAGTTTTACCGCGAACGTGCGCTGATTACGCAGCGCCTGATCAAAGAATGCCATTTCACCGCTGTCGCAGTCGAAGCCGACTGGCCCGACGCCTATCGCGTCAATCGCTATGTCTGCAATCAGAGTGATGATGAAAACAGCGAACAGGCGCTGATCGGATTCAAGCGTTTCCCGACCTGGATGTGGCGCAATACCGATGTCGTCGACTTTGTCGACTGGCTGCGCGACCACAACGATGGCATTTCGCCGCAAGTCCCCAAGACAGGTTTTTACGGCCTCGATCTGTACAGCATGTTCACCTCGATGGAAGAAGTACTGCATTACCTGGACAAGGTGGATCCGGCTGCCGCAGCACAGGCCCGGGCTCGCTACGCATGCTTCGATCACTTCGACCGCGACAGCCAGAGTTACGGTTATGCAACCAGCATCGGCATGTCAACCTCTTGCGAAAACGCCGTGGTGCAGCAATTAAGCGAACTCCTCAAGCAGTCAGAAAAATACCTGCAACACGATGGCGCTGCCGCAAGTAATGCCTTTTTTTACGCACAGCAGAATGCGCGCCTCGTCATCAACGCCGAACAGTACTATCGCACTATGTTCCGCGGCCGCATCTCATCGTGGAACCTGCGCGACAGCCACATGACCGAGACGCTGGAAGCGCTGGGGCAGCATCTATTGCAGGTAAACCAGGAGCAGGCGAAGATTGTGGTCTGGGCGCACAACTCGCATCTGGGCGATGCGCGTGCCACCGAAGCCAAGCAGCGCGGCGAATGGAATGTAGGCCAGCTGGTGCGTCAGTTGCATGGCGGGCAGGCATTTTCGGTCGGCTTCATGGCGAACAGTGGAACGGTGACTGCCGCGTCCGGCTGGGATGAAGTAGCCGAGCGCAAGCGTGTCCGCCCTGCCCTGGCGGGCAGTTATGAAGCACTCTTCCATCAAGCCGGCATGGAGCGCTTCATGCTGCCCTTGCGCGGCAAAAGCGCAGCGACGCAAGCATTGATGCAGCCGCATCTGGAACGTGCAATCGGTGTCATTTACGCGCCTGAAACTGAAAGGCAGAGTCACTATTTTTATGCGACCCTGCCGCAGCAATTCGATGCCCTGCTGTACTTCGATCAGACGCACGCAGTCAAACCGCTGGAGTTAAGCAGTCACTGGGTAAATGGAGAAGCACCGGAAACCTTCCCGCTCGGCATCTAGATCCGTTCATGCCCGCGGCACCGGCAGCTGCATGGACGGATCAATGCAGACTGGCGCCTTCTCGCCCCTGCTCATTCGACAATCCATTAAATGAATGCGCTGCATCCGAACGGGGATAAGCAGGGAGGAGGCGATTGCGCATATCGATTTGATGACACGACAGAACTCTGCCATGGTGCAGCCATGGGCAGCAGGAACCCAGTCTTTGTAAAGCCAGGTCGATGGTGTCAGCAATTCCATGCGCATGCTCCGTCTTGCTACCGGCGAAATGAGGCTATCGCAGATTGATGCGCCGAGTCCGCAAATTACTGCAGGATGAAACTTGAGTGGAACGTAACAAATGCAGAAAGAAAAGAATGGCCGGGGAACTACGGAACCATTTTCCTTTCAGACACATGGATGAAAAGTTCTTGATGGATTGCAGACTTGCGGTATCTGATATGGTTTGACCAGACACTCGCCCCTGCCTCCCTTCTTTTTGACGAGAACGAAATCGAAGCCCGGGATGCGCATTTGGTGGGCGCTTGCTTGTCCCCCTACTGGATACAAGGTATTTCCCGCTTAATCAAACAGAATGGAAATGGATGACCTCATCTTTACAAATCGGTCCGCTTGCGGTGCCGTACTCGCTTATTTTGATTGCCGCAGCAGTTTTCTTCGGCAACCTCATTGCGAGGCGCGTGGACAAGGGTGCTGAAAAAACCATCGAAAATCATTTTTTCTGGATCCTCATGGTCGCGGTACTGTCGGCTCGCGTCGCATTTGTCATTCAGTACAAAACAGCTTACCTTTCCATTCCATTAGACATTATTGACATCCGCGATGGCGGCTGGAACGCGCAGGCGGGCGTGATAGCTGCATGGGCATACGCACTTCTGCTGATGAAAGGAAAAGCTTGCCTGAGGAAGCCGCTCCTCCTCGTGATGTTCGGTTCCAGTCTGGTGTGGATAGGCGGAACGATCGCCCTGGCAGCGCTGACCAAGGACCCGTCCCCTATTCCGGATTTGAAACTTCAATCAATGAATGGGGATGAGGTTTATCTGGCCAGGTTTGACGGCAAGCCAACAGTCATCAATCTTTGGGCAACTTGGTGCCCTCCTTGTCAGAGAGAGATGCCCGTGTTTGCGAAAGCGCAGCAACAGAATCCCGGCATTCATTTTGTGTTTATCAACCAGGGCGAATCAAGGTTGCTGGTTGAGCAGTTTCTGACAAAAAACAAGCTGACGATGCAAAATGTACTCATCGATGCATCGGGTGCCGCCGGGAAGGCATTTGAAGTGAAAGGGATGCCTTCGACCTATTTTTTCGATGCAAACGGCAAGCTGCTAGACTCTCGCCTTGGAGAGGTATCCGACGCAAGCCTGATGGAAAAGCTGCAGAAAATAAATCCTTAGTACTATCCTCCCAGGGAATATCCAAGATTTCCAATCGAATACTTGATCTTGTACCAAGTCTTTAAGCCGCAGAAAACTGGGGCCTCCAGAACGTTTTTGCATTGCTGGCGACGCAGTGCAGGCACAAGTGCCATATGCCAGCTGCCGGGCCACAGGATGTGAAATGCGCAAGAGTGTTTCATGTACTCGTTCAGCACAGTTAGCCACACCTTCCTTGCTCTGATCGGCATAATTCCCTGTGCTTCTTGAAGGCAGGACCTTAACCGGCTCTGCATGCATAAGCCCGATGGGTTGCTGTGCTTCTGCCAACCCTCAAAAAATCATGAAAACAGAATTTACGTACAACGAAGCAGACATCAACCTGGAAGCAACGGGCAAGATCGCGAAGCAGAAGCTGCCGCTGTCATCACTCCTTGCCTTGACCATGGCGAGCTTCATCGTCATTCTCACAGAGGTACTGCCCGCCGGCCTGCTGCCGCAGATCGCAGCCAGCCTGAATAGCTCCGAGGCTTTGATGGGGCAACTGATCACCGTCTACGCGCTCGGCTCGCTGGTGTCGGCTATTCCCCTTGCTGCTGCGACGCAGGGCGTCGATCGTCGTACGCTTCTGGTGATAGCCATTGCCGGCTTCGGCATCGTCAACACCATCACCGCGGTATCCGATAACCTGATAGTCATCTTCGTGGCCCGATTCCTGGGCGGCGTTGCCGCCGGGCTGGTATGGTCGATGATTGCCGGCTATGCCGCCCGCATGGTTCCTGAAAATCAGAAAGGTCGTGCGATTGCGATCGCCATGGCGGGCACGCCGCTCGCCCTCACTATGGGTATTCCGATAGGTGCCTTTTTGGGTAATTTCGTAGGCTGGCGCATTGCGTTCGGCCTGATCAGCGCGCTCGCTCTATTGCTGATCTTCTGGATCATGGCAAAACTGCCCGCGTTCCCAACGAACGGCGAGGAAAAGCGCCAGAACGTCGCCGGCGTTTTCGTGCTCCCCGGCATGCGGCCTGTCATGGCAACCATGCTCCTGTACGTTCTCGCGCACAGCATTCTTTACACCTATATTGCGCCCCTCCTGGCTTTGGCAGAGCTGGTGCAAAGTACGGACTTCATCCTGCTGGTCTTTGGCGGTACCTCGCTCGTCGGACTGCTCCTGGTCGGCATTCTCGTAGACCGCTGGTTGCGTCAGCTGGCATTAACCAGTACTGCGCTGTTTCTGTTTGCAAGTGTCCTGTTTGTCTTGTTTCCTGCCTCACCATCTGTCGTCTACGTCTCGGTAGGACTGTGGGGCCTCGCGTTCGGCGGGGTCGCAACCTTGTTCGTGACCGCGATAGCCAACGCGGCAGGCCCGGCGCAGGACGTTGCTCAATCCATTACAACCACGGTCTGGAATACAGCCATCGGCGCCGGCAGCCTCGTGGGAGGCATGCTGCTGGACCGGTTCGGCGCACATTCCTTCTCGTATGCCGCGACGGCGACCTTGCTTGCCGCGCTGCTGATAAGCTGGCTTACCCGCAACAAGTTCTACTGGCGCGGAGCGACAGCTCTGGCGTGATCGGCAAATGAAATATTGAGTGAATATTCAACATTTTTCATGGCGCACTGTCATGCAATTTTCCATTTCAGTCCACGCCAGCAGTACTTAGTGTAAGCGCTCCATCGCGCCGCTATTTCGCAAGGCTGGACGCGCGAAATCGGCATGCACATCTGCTCTTCGATTGGCCGGGCGAGAGCCTGAGTAAGGTCTTTATGCTAAATAAAGGCAAGCTCGCGGGGCATGATCTGCGAAAGGCGGGCTGCCGCGATCAGAACATCGGCCAGCCCGTTGAAACGCGCGTCTATCGCGGCCATACGAATACCAGACGTTGATGCGTTCCTTTTTTTATCAGGACTCTCTGCAATTTGCGCAGGTCATTCTGTATCGCTTCGACCTGATAACTCCCATCAGGCAAGTTAGCGAGAAAAAACGGTCCTTCCGACACGGCATCGACTACAGTCTTGCCGGTCTTGTCTCGTATAAGAATACGGAAATCGGCTGTGTATTCTTCCCGTGGTTCAGTCTTCACCACAGACACGACTTCCAATGCATACCGGGAAGCCATCGATTTCATTTCTGCAGCTTCGTCCGAACCAACGCCGCCTGAGATATAGGTAGCCTGTCCAGAGGTGACTTCGCTCGGTGCTGCGCCCGCTACCGGGATTTGCATCAGTGCCAGGATGAGGAGAAGGTATGAAGATCGCGTAGACATAATAGTTACCCCTAAGAGGTAGACAAGAAAGTCAAACAACGGGCAAGCGATGCAAGGTCATCGCAAGTTCAAGGATAGTTCCACGGCAGGCCGGCTATATGATCCATGTCAAATGCGTAAACAAATTACAGGCTGGGCATGAGGTCGCTGGTCATGCTCTACTGTGCCGCCAGAAAAATTCGCCCGTCTCGCATGAAGGCCAGGCCAAGCGGGCGCTTGACTACGGCAATGCGCGCCATCCGTCGCCTGCGTCCCACCATGCACCAAGGGATCCGTTTTGAAAGCCTTGCTTCACTGACAGCCCGTGGCTTCACGGCTGTCAGTGAAGCTCTTCGACAACAATGCCAGATCAACGAATTATCGGCACATTATTGCCCTTCGCGTACATGCATTGCGCATAGCTAATATCGTACGAACGCTGGGCGCCGTACGTTCCATACTGTGACGCGTTGGCACCGGCGGCGCTGCCAACCAGCAAGCCTGCGCCGGCACCAGTACCGGCACCCCGGTGACTGCCACCGATTGCAGCTCCCGCCGCTGCGCCGATCACCGTGCCAATCGCTGCACTTCCTACCGCTTTATTATTGGCCGACTGCACCGCTCCGCCAGTTTGGTTGGCGGCATATTGACGGCAGACAATGTCGTCGACGTTAAATTGTTCAAAGCTCTTGCCTGCACCCGGCATCACCGCAATACTTGGGCCGGTGGGCGCGCTTGCACATCCAGCCAACAACACTAACAGCATGGCGCTCATTAAAGGCACATCTATGGATTTCATCTTTTTTCCTCTTATGCAAAAAATACCGCTTGCCGGTGGCAAACAAGTTGCATCTCATCTCCCGGGAATTGGTGCTGGCGGAATGGCTGGAACGACTTGCCAGCCTTCCGGACATTGACTCACATAGGGGGAATAAGTTTTCGCCGATGCGCAGTAGTACCAATTCGCATTCGCCGGGACAGTAGTGGATGGCGGAGCCGTTTGATAGACGGGAGCGCCCTCGATAACCACGGCAGGTGGGACTGGATAATAGTAGTAATCGGGATATGGGTAACCATAATAGGAAAGATCCCATCCCAAGCCTATTCCCAAACCGACGCCCCACCAAATCGGAGCTCCTCCGTACCGCCGCCCGCCACCGCGCCAGCCTTCGTTTGGATGGACGACGCCTGGATGGACGACACCTGGATGGATGGCGCGATGAGAGAGGCCGGAATGTATGCCGCCCATACTGCCGGAAACACGACCTCCACCATGCGCTTGCGCGAAGGCCGGGAGAGAGCTGCCAGCCAACGCCAATGCCGCAGCCAGAAACACGACGCGCTTCAATATTTGCTTATTCATGATCGTATCCACTAGAGATTGGAATTCGGATAGTCTTGCATCCGCCGTCTCGATCAAGCGATTGAATTACTCACGGCAAGGCCCGGAAACCCTGTGATACATCACATGCCAGAATAGATCGAAGATAGTCTTTTGATTTGAGTCCAAGACATCGTAGAAAGTTTTTGTGCGGACCTGTGCAGCTTCGAGCTGCGCCAAATGGGCTTGCATCCAAGTCGTTTCCGCGCGCAGACAGGCGATGCCGCGCGTCATCTGATCCGGCGTACTCTCGCTAATCCAGCCATTGGAATGCCGCATCGTTCGATGGCACTCTTCGGCGCGTGCGCCGAATTGCCTATGGGCATCGCCCAAGACACCAGCAGACCAGGCACTCCAAGCGGAACCTTGCGCGGGAGTCAGATTCAGTTTCGCTTTCAATTCATCCAGCGTGACCTGGGTATGCTTGACCCAGTCAAACTGCGCTTGCCCCATACCGCGCTGAGATGGCATCGTCGCACCAGCTGCCGCCATCGACGACAAGGGGACGGAGCAGATAAGCAACATCAGATATTGAATCACAACGCTTGATAAGTTTCTCATCGCGCACTCCTTTGAAGCAGGGGGGAACCTACTTGATGAAGTATAAGTAGCGTCGAACACTGCAATGTGATCTATGTCAAACCGCACTTACTCGGCCTGATCAAGCCGATATGTAATTTGCACGTTGCATGGCTTCCTTGATCCACATCAATCGACGGCACACAAAGCAATGCAACATTGCGATCCTGAGCAACAGGAAGGATGCTGCCATGGCTACTTTGTTTGAACCATTAAAGTTGCGCGACATCAAGTTGAGGAACCGGATCGGCATACCGCCGATGTGTCAGTACTCAGCGCAAGATGGTATGCCGTCGGCATGGCATACCGTGCACTATGGAAGTCGTGCCATCGGTGGTGCCGGCTTGATGATCCTGGAGGCGACTGCTGTTTCCGAAGATGGACGAATCAGCACAGGCGACTTGGGCATCTGGAAGGATGCGCACATCGAGCCCTTGTCCCACATCGCACGCTTCGCAACGGAAAACGAATGTGCTGCCGCAATTCAGCTCGCCCACGCAGGTCGCAAAGCAGGCGTGGCACTCGGTTGGCAGGAGCAAGGGAGCCTGCCACCGAACGAGGGCGGCTGGCGTACACATGCGCCTTCGCCGATCGCCTTCGGCCCGAAGTTCGCGACGCCAGTCGAATTAAACGTGAATGAAATAACGACGATTGTTGCGACGTTCGCATCTGCCGCCCGACGTGCTCTCGCTGCCGGTTTTCCGGTCATAGAAATCCATGCCGCGCACGGCTACCTGCTGCACCAGTTCCTTTCCCCGCTTTCCAACAAGCGCACTGATGACTACGGCGGCAGCTTTATCAATCGAACCCGCATGCTGCGCGAAGTAATCACTTCTGTACGTGCAGTATGGCCGGACAGGCTACCGATGCTGGTGCGACTTTCCGCGACGGATTGGGCCGATCATGGTTGGAATATAGAGGAAACGATAGAACTGTGCCGGCAGATGGCGCCACTGGGGGTCGATCTGGTCGATGTATCGTCGGGCGGACTGGTTCCCGATGTGACGGTCCCCGAAGGCCCAGGCTATCAAACCGAGTTCTCCGCAAGAATTCGCCGCGAGTCGGGCATGCGGACTTCGGCGGTCGGGATGATCACTTCACCAGAACAGGCCGATCACGTCATTCGCAGCGAACAGGCAGACCTGGTATTGATCGGTCGTGAAATATTGCGCGATCCGTATTGGCCTTTGCACGCGGCACGCGCTCTGGGATTTTCAATCGAATGGCCGGCACAGTATGGGCGCGCGGCTCCGCCAGGATCGACATCGAGAATGCGACACGCGGTGTGTGCGCCATAACGCAAGCCGTAGCGGAAATTTTTCAAATGAGGAGAACGACATGGAATTATTTGATGCAATCCAAAATCGTCGCGCCATTCGCGAATACACCACACAAGGCGTGGATGAAGGCACCGTTAGAAAGTTGATCGATGCGGCAATTCATGCGCCGAGCGCAGTCAATGAGCAGCCCTGGACATTTACCATTGTGCGCGATCAGGCCAAGCTCGATGAATTATCCACCCAGGCAAAAGCTCATATGCTGAAGACCATGTCCGATGATCCAAGGGCGCCACATTTTCGCTCGTACCTGGAGTCGCCTGACTTTCATATTTTTTACCATGCACCGGCACTGATTGTGATTTCGTCAGCGGACAAGGGACCTTGGGCCGTCGAAGATTGTACGCTCGCCGCACAAAATTTGATGCTTGCTGCCCACGGCTTGGGATTGGGCTCGTGCTGGATCGGCTTTGCACAACAGTACCTGAACACCGATGCAGGGAAAGCCATGTTGAATCTTCCCCAGGAATGGCTTGCGGTTGCCCCCATCATCGTTGGACATCCGAGCAACAAGGTTCCTGCCACCCCACGCAAGGAACCCGTGATCTACTGGGTCGGCCATGATTAGTCTCCGGCGCGGAAAATAACAGATGACGGACTGATTCGGATTCAACAGCGCAACGTCGAAGTCCTTGCCTGTTGAGTCACATATAAGCCATCACGTTTCTTTCGAAAAATGATTGACCAGCTGGAAAGAAGGCGTCAGTTTCGCTAACTCCAGATCAAAGCGTTGATCCAGTTTTTGCGCACGATTAAACAGCATCGAACGAAATACACCTGCATCATTTCCTTTGACGAAAAAGGCGATGTAGTTGTAGCTGTCATCGGTCCTGCACCACCATATACGCCAATCGGTTTCCAGTAGCGCATCTGCAATAGCCGGGGCCATGGAGGTCGGGCGATCCCACAAATTGGATACCAGAACTCCTTGCGGAGCAAGAGTGTGCAGACAGGCTCGATAGAAATCACTCGTACCTAGTTCGGATGCTGGCCCATCGGCAGAAAAGCCGTCCAGCATGATGACATCAGCGATGCCTTCCGGCTGATCCCGCATATATACAGCGGCGTCAGCCTGGATGATTTCAAGGCGTTGGTCATCAGCCGGGATCATGAAATGGTCGCGCAACGCAATGACTTCAGCGTGCAGCTCCAATACGGTGATGCGGGTGGAAGGAAAATGCCGATAGCAATACTTGACCAGCGACCCACCGCCCAGACCGACCATCAAGATGTGTTTTGGCGCTGGCTGGAACAACAGGAAACCCATCATGGCCCGCGTGTAGCTCAGCAGCAGCTTGTCAGGTGCGGAAATCGACATCGCGCTCTGTATGTATTGGTGGTCGAAATGCAGCGTGCGCATGCCATCGTTATCGAAGACAAAGGGCTTGCCTCCACTTTGCCGAAGCAGCAATTCGAAGGGGCTAGGATTCGTCATGTGAGGTGGGAGTGCAGCATGTTGCCGAGGTGGCGGTCCACCTGGTTGGCGCGCTCGCTGCTACTGAGCAGGCGCAAATAATGTAGCGACATATGTTGTTATCGGAATCCTTAACCTAAAAAGGGATATCACACCAATACGTGGCGTACCTGCCTGAAATAGCGATAGACCCCCTCTTCAACTTCGGGGGCAACCATTACTTCAGGCCGCCTGCCATTTGGACAGGCCAGCTTCGGCGTCGTTCCAAACAGCCGGCAGACCAGCGGCCGTTCGTCATATACCTGGCAGCCATCGGCTCCTAAATGCGGACAGCTCAATGCGGCAAGTGCGGCGTCCTGCTCCTGTTCACTCTTGCGCGGCAGACGCGCCATTTCAACACTGGACGCCAGCACCGGGCCACAGCAATCGTGGCATCCCGGAACGCAGGCAAATGCGGGGATGCGTTGCCTGAAAAACTTGATTGTCTGGCTGTGTTTATCCATTAACTACTAACGCCTGCGAGATTTCATGTGCCTTGCGAAACATGACAATGTAATGATCATCATCTGATTACGTATGATCATAGCAGTCTGCTGCCAACGGCTGCGGATTCAACAATGGTGTATGTTGATTTACAGCGAAACTGACCTGTGTTTAGAACACTATCCTACTTAGCAAAGCGAGCAGGATGTATGGGTTGATCGACGTTCCCCGACTTCTCTCAACAAATGCGCGTTCAAGCTTTCAGCCTGGATAAAGATCGCGGCAACAAAGTCACGCAAGCAACGTCGGACCTTGAAACAAATACCCATCAACTTGTGTGCATTGGGATATGAAGGGGCGGCGTATAACCGGGTTGCCGCCTTCGCCAGACAGTGGAAAGTGGATCAAAGTGTCGAAATTCATTTATCTCTAAAGTCTGTTTTGCCCAGAATCAATGAGTTAGCAACTCCGTACTCATTCAAGTTTGAACCCAATATTCACTTATCTCTGAACTTTTACGGTTTACGTTCATTTATCTCTGAACTGAGTGAGCACTTGATAACCCTAGTCAGAATTATCAGTTTTATAAAAAACAGGAGTTGAGGCTGGCGTTCAGTAGCCGATGTTTGCCTTCGACCCAAAGCGGACATCGCAAAAATTGGAGGATTTTCAGTAGTGTAACGCTGTGCCGAATGGGCGGCACGCCTAGCCTCATGCCATGGCATTCTGCTCAAGTTAAATCAAAAGCGATAGCTGATGCCGACACGAAGAGTACTTAGAGTCCAATCCGTAGTGGCAAGGGCTGATGAACTGGCAACGAAGCCAGTTGCTGGCGCCCTGGAGGTGACGTTATAACTCTGACTACTTTTTCCTAAATCGTAATATAAATATTCGACGCGGACAGCCCAGTTCTTTGCTATAGCATATTCAGCTCCTGCGCCCAAAACAAAGCCAAGCCGGGTAGACCTACTACCGGCATTTAAATCATCAAAAACTATCGTGGGAGCTGATAGGTAACTCCCTTTATAGTTGATGTTCGTATTGACACGTCCAACTGCCACTCCTCCTGTTCCGTAGAGGAGCCATTGGTCATTTACATACCCAATACGACCTCGCAAGGTGACCAGATAATCGACTGTATTGACCTGTCGCACATTGGCAGACATTGGATTGCCGGGATATCCCGTTACCGGATTGATTGTATTGAGTGCGGCATTGTCCTTTAGGTCGGTAAATTGAATGTCTGATTCCAGCCCCAAGAATATTTTTCCACTAGGCCAGTTATAGCCAAGATGCGCCCCAACAGCGCCGCCCTTGTGACTGCTTGCATAACGGCCTGTGAGACTGCTGGCCTGTGCTATTGCGCCGCTTGCATCTCCACCGACTCCGGCAAAGTAGCCTGGAACCCCACGGCTGTCGGTTTCCGCTTGAACATCCCCCTGTCCCACATTCACTCCGAAATAAGCACCCTTCCACTGCTCGGCCTGTACGAAAGGTGCAATAGTAATCATCGTAAGAAAAAAGAAACAACGTTTAACCAACTTCATATAACAGCACCTTTCAATATCTGCTTGCATTTCTGACAATTTTTACCGCAGCGATTATCTTGTAAATTTTCGTTTCTGTAAATTACTGACACCTGGTATGCGATATGAGAAAAAGCGATTCAGCCCAAGCCTGAACTGAGGACGCTTGCCGGCTCATAACCGAAAAACAAAAACTTAACTGCAAGAAATGAAGCCATAAAGTCCGCTTCTGGCCGATAGCTGACGTCCGCGCAAGACACAGTGCGACAGACTTCGTATAAATTGAAAACAAGCCCTCAAAGTGCACTGCCGATATTGGAATAGCTAATGCGTAACATCGCCCTTGGTAGTTATTTGTGTTGCACTATGGGATAAGTTATATTGCCGCATGGAAAAAACAATCTCGATACCGATGGCTTCAAAGTACTCCGGATTGACCGCAGCCGTGGGGGCCTTGCACGCTGCCCTTGACGAACGCGACGAATACACTCGATTTCATTCTGACCGCGTAGTCACACTTGCCACCAAACTAGGTGCTGCTTGCGGCATTCCACTCGTCGACATGCCTGTACTGAGACTTGCGGCGCAATTTCATGACATCGGAAAGATTGGCGTGCCGGACAATGTACTGAAAAAGCCGGGGCCGCTAACGCAGGAAGAATGGGTACTCATGCGCTCGCACACGGAGCGGGGTGAGCGAATTTTTCGTGCCACTGGCCTTCCCATTGCTGACAGAATCGCCCCCATCATTCGGCATCATCATGAGGTTATCAACGGAACTGGTTATCCCGATGGACTACAGGGTGAAGAAATTCCCCTGATGTCTCGTATCCTCGCTGTCGCTGATGCCTATGATGCGATGACAACCACCCGTCCATACCGAGAGGCGCTTACGCATCGGCAGTCCTTAGACTTCATTGAATTGGATAAAGGCGTCAAGTTCGATACCGCCATTGTTGGCGTTTTTTTCAAGATGGTCACTTAGTCCACGCGCGGCAAAAAAATAAAAACTCACAATTGCAGGAAAAGTGGAGTTGCCAGGATTTAATAGACGCCTGATTTCCGCTTGCGATGCGCGGTTTCAAACTTATTCGGACTGACGCCGCCAAGATGACTGTGTCGTCTTACCATATTGTAGAAGTCATCAATGTATTCGGCCAGATCAAGTGTAGCGGTTTCGCGATCAGCATAAATACGCTTCTTGATACGCTCTTTCTTTAAACTGCTGAAGAAGGACTCTGCCACAGCGTTATCCCAGCAATTCGCTCGTCTACTCATACTCGGTTCGAGATGATTGGCCTCGCAGAATCGTCGCCAGGCGTCGCTGCCGCACTGCGTTCCTTGTGTTGATTTGCATCGAAAACTGACCCACGCTTAGAACACAATCCTACTTACCAAAGTGAGTGGGAGATTGGAGTAATCGACGTGGCATTACTTGGAATTATTCGACGCTGGCACCTTCGTGACCAGGTCTCATTGAGGGAAGTATCCAAACGACTAAGTATCTCTCGAAATACCGTTAGACGGTATCTACGCGCTGAAACTGTCGAGCCAGCGTACGCTGATCGACGTTCCCCGACTTCTCTCGACAAATATGCGTTCAAGCTTTCAGCCTGGTTAACGACTGAGACAACGAAGTCACGCAAGCAACGACGGACTTTGAAACAGATGCATATCGATCTATATGCATTGGGATTTGAAGGGTCGTATGACCGGGTCGCAGCCTTCGACAGACAGTGGAAGGCGGATCAGTTAGAGAGGGTCAACTCTGCGAGCAAATCAACACAAGTAAGGAAAAAAGCCATCGTAGCTCAGAGATAAAAGAATGAAGTTCAGAGATAAAAGAATTTCGCCAACAGACTTTATTCTTTTCGATCATCTCACTTGAATTATCGAACAACCGTCCCTATACTTAGCACTCACCGGAAGAGAGTGCTAACAACTTTCCCCGACTGACCAACTTTCTAGTGCGGCAGGTATGCACTGTAAAGCACGCTTTGCAGCCCATGCCGCAAATCACCATAACCTATTGAAAACTAAGGAGTTTGTATGAACCTTCGTCCTTTGCACGATCGCGTCATCGTCAAGCGCCTCGACCAGGAAACAAAAACTGCGTCCGGCCTCATCATTCCTGAAGCAGCTGCTGAAAAGCCTGATCAAGGTGAAGTTCTGGCTATCGGTAACGGCAAAATCCTCGATGACGGCAAAGTTCGTCCACTCGACGTGAAAGTCGGCGACCGCGTTTTGTTCGGCAAATATGCTGGTCAATCGGTCAAAGTCGATGGCAACGAAGTCCTCGTGATGCGCGAAGAAGACATCATGGCAATCGTACAAAAGTGATGCCGCTTTTCGACCGTCGCGGCAATGCCGATGCGCTCGAAACCGGTTTCATCCTAGTGGACACTTGGTGATTATTTATATTAGTCACCAACCCAAACAGCGAACATTCAGGAGTATTCAACATGGCAGCTAAAGAAGTTATATTCGGCGACGCAGCGCGCGCCAAGATGGTCGAAGGCGTCAACGTACTGGCCAATGCAGTTAAAGTAACTCTGGGCCCTAAAGGTCGTAACGTGGTGCTGGAACGTTCGTTCGGCGCACCTACCGTTACCAAGGATGGTGTTTCGGTTGCGAAAGAAATCGAACTCAAGGACAAACTGCAAAACATGGGCGCGCAGCTCGTGAAAGAAGTGGCTTCCCGCACCAGCGACAACGCAGGCGACGGCACCACCACTGCAACCGTATTGGCACAAGCGATCGTTCGCGAAGGCATGAAATACGTTGCAGCCGGCATGAACCCTATGGATCTGAAACGCGGTATCGACAAGGCTGTTGCAGCGACTGTCGAACAACTCGCGCTGATCGCAAAACCATGCACCACGACCAAAGAAATCGCCCAGGTTGGCGCGATCTCGGCGAACTCGGACTACTCGATCGGCGAGCGTATCGCTGAAGCGATGGAAAAAGTCGGCAAGGAAGGCGTCATCACTGTTGAAGACGGCAAATCCCTGAACGACGAACTCGATATCGTTGAAGGTATGCAGTTCGACCGCGGCTACCTGTCGCCATACTTCATCAACAACCCGGAAAAGCAAACCGCTATTCTGGAAAACCCGTTCATCCTGTTGTGCGACAAAAAAATCTCCAATATCCGTGACCTGCTCCCGGTACTGGAACAAGTCGCTAAAGCCGGTCGTCCACTGCTGATCATTGCAGAAGACATCGAAGGCGAAGCACTGGCAACTCTGGTTGTGAACAACATCCGCGGCATCCTGAAAACCTGTGCTGTTAAAGCACCAGGCTTCGGCGATCGTCGTAAAGCCATGCTGGAAGACATCGCTATCTTGAGCGGCGGCCAAGTCGTTGCTGAAGAAGTCGGTCTGACACTGGAAAAAATCACGCTGGAAGAGTTAGGCCAGGCTAAACGTATCGAAATCGGCAAGGAAAACACCACGCTGATCGACGGTAACGGCCAAGCGATCAACATCGAAGCACGCGTTAAACAAATCCGCGCGCAAATCGAAGAAGCAACATCGGACTACGACCGCGAAAAACTGCAGGAACGCGTTGCCAAACTGGCAGGCGGCGTTGCAGTCATCAAAGTCGGTGCAGCTACCGAAGTTGAAATGAAAGAGAAAAAAGCACGCGTTGAAGATGCATTGCACGCTACCCGCGCTGCAGTCGAAGAAGGCATCGTTCCTGGCGGCGGCGTTGCACTGTTGCGCGCACGCGCCAACATCAATGTCAAAGGCGACAACTCGGATCAGGAAGCCGGTATCCGTATCGTGCTGCGCGCAATGGAAGAGCCACTGCGCATGATCGTGCAAAACGCTGGTGAAGAAGCATCCGTCGTTGTGGCTAAAGTACTCGAAGGCAAAGGTAACTTCGGTTACAACGCAGCCAACGGTATCTACGGCGACATGGTTGAAATGGGTGTTCTCGATCCAGCCAAAGTGACCCGTTCGGCATTGCAAAATGCTGCTTCGATCGCTGCACTGTTGTTGACCACCGATTGCATGGTTGCCGAAGTTGCTGAAGAAAAACCAGCTGGCGGCGACATGGGTGGCATGGGCGGCATGGGTGGTATGGGCGGCATGATGTAAGTACCGGCTCTGCAGGAATGGGCTAGTCTCAGTCCTCACGAGCATAAAAAATCCCGCAAGGCTCGCGCTTTGCGGGATTTTTTTATTAAAAGCGCAATCGGAGGATAACTTGCCATTGCCATCAGACATTCTTGCTGCATCTGATATTTTTGAATTTTCACATGGTCACCTTCGATGACATTTCTTCGTTCGCTTGTGCCATGCTCTTCCAGTCATTTGCATCTCGTCGATCATCATTCGGCCGACAGCGATTAGAATGTTGCTGCAAGCCTTGCAAGCGTCAGCAAGCATTCCTCAACCGCACGCACAGAGGCCTATATGCAATTGATTTTCTCCGCTGGATTGATTTTACTGGTCGTGCTGTGGGGCGTTTTTTCACCCCTATCGCTGAGCGCCGTATTCGACACGGCACTGGTCAGCGTTACCAAAAATTTTGGCTGGCTCTATCTCTGGACTGTTCTGGCCCTCGTTGCATTCGCTTTTTTTCTGGCTGTCAGTCGCTATGGAAACTTAAAGCTTGGCGGCGAAGACGATGAACCGGAGTTTTCCATCAGCGCCTGGTTCTCCATGCTCTTTGCTGCCGGCATGGGTATCGGGCTGGTGTTCTGGGGTGTCGCCGAACCGATCTCCCATTATTCTTCCGCCCCTCCCGGCATTCAATCCGGCACGCCGGAAGCGGCTAACGCGGCCATGCGCTACGCATTCTTCCATTGGGGGCTGCACCCATGGGCCGTGTACGGCATTGTCGCGCTTGCGATTGCCTTCTTCCAGTATCGGCGACAGGGCGTTGCGCTCATCAGCGAGTCGACCAGGGCTTTACCGTGGGCGCCAATTCAACGGATGTCGGGGCTATTCAATGTCCTCGCGATAGTCGCCACTGCATTTGGCGTTGCCGCCTCCTTGGGAATGGGCGCGCTGCAGATCAATAGCGGCCTTGAAGCCGTATTCGGGCTGCCGGTCAGCAAGACAGCGCAAGTCGGCATTATTCTGGTCACCACTGCGGTATTCGTCACTTCTGCCGTTACCGGAGTCGCCAAGGGCATCAAAATGCTTTCCTCGCTCAATATGCTGGTTGCTGCCGCATTGACACTTGCCGTATTCCTGCTTGGTCCTACCGTTGCCATCATCGATACGCTGACCAATACGCTCGGTTCCTATCTCAGCGAATTTATCCGCATGAGCTTGCGCATGACACCCTTCCGCGACAGCAGCTGGGTCGGCGGATGGACATTGTTTTATTGGGCCTGGTGGATTTCATGGTCACCATTTGTCGGGCTGTTTATTGCCCGCGTATCGCGCGGCCGTACCATACGCGAATTTATTATCGGTACCGTGCTTGCGCCTTCACTCGCTGCATTCATCTGGTTTTCGGTATTCGGCGGGACTGCTTTATATATGGAAATTTGGGGGCATGTGCCTATCGTCGATGCAGTCAAAGCCGATGTATCGACAGCTCTCTTTACCATGTTTAGCGCCATGCCTTTGGGCATGCTGATGTCCATCGTCGCGACGCTGCTGGTATTCGTGTTCTTCGTTACTTCGGGCGATTCGGCCACGCTGGTGCTGGGCATCATGAGTACGGGCGGCAATCCCGACCCTTCTGCCAAAATCAAGATGATATGGGGTGTACTGGTTGCGGGTATCGCCATCAGCCTGCTGCTCGCCGGCGGCCTCAAGGCCATACAGACGGCAACCATTCTGTTCGCGCTGCCATTTACGCTCGTGATTCTTTTGATGGTGGTATCGCTGTGGCGCGCGATCCGCGAAGACTGGGATGAAGAACAGCGACAGGAAAGAGAGTTGCGCCGGCGCATACGGGAAATGACATCAAAATAACTTTATGGATGATTGAATACTAGATGGAGAAAAACTCTTTGGCAGGACAGGCAATAGCGGGTTTATTACTCCCGCTCTCCTCTCTGCTCAGCGGTGCCGGCTTGCTGGTAGTTGGCGTCGGCCTGCTTTTTTCCGTTCTCGGTTTGCGCGCGGTCATGGCGGATTTTTCGACCATGGTGACCGGGCTGATCATGTCGGCCTATTTTGTCGGCTATATTCTCGGCACCTATCTCTGTCCTGCCATCATCCGGCGCGTGGGACATATACGTGCGTTTGCTGCCATGGCCTCCATCGCATCGACCGTCCCTATTCTGCACGCCCTGTGGGTGGATCCATGGTTCTGGGGTGCGTTGCGGCTGATTGCAGGCATTTGCCTGGTCGGACTTTACATCGTCATTGAAAGCTGGCTGAACGCACTTGCACCCAGCAATCACCGCGGCAAGGTATTTTCCATCTATATGTCAGTGACCTTTATCGCGCTGGCTCTGGGGCAGTGGCTGATTCTGGTGGGCGAAAAAAACGGCTTCGTGCAATTTGCTCTGGTCTCCGTCCTGTTTTCGTTTGCCCTGCTGCCCATTACCCTCACCCCGATCAAGGAACCGGTCTCCGTAGCGCCGCCCCAACTGGGATTACGCAATCTCTACCATATTTCGCCGCTCGGATTTGTCGGTGCAATCGCTTCCGGTTTATTGAATGGTGCATTCTATGGAATGGGCGCCGTCTATGCGCAGGCTGTCGGCTTTAGCGACATGGGCGTTGCCACCTTCATGGCGGCCACCATTCTGGGCGGCGCGCTCTTCCAATGGCCGGTAGGCCATTATTCAGACCGGCATGATCGGCGCTTCCTCATGCTATGGATTTGTATCGGCAGCGCATGTCTGGCGACACTCGGCTTTTTCTTCTCCAGAGCATCGGAAGAAACCCTGATTCTGATCGGCATTCTTTACGGCGGTTTTGTCTTTACGCTGTACGGCTTGAGCGTTGCGCACGTTAACGATTTGATCGATCCCTCCCGCGTGCTTGAAGTGACCGGCGGCCTCTTGCTGTTGCACGGTATCGGTGCGGTCATCGGCCCGACAGTTGCCGGCGCCATGATGGATATCCTGAATCCGGAAAGTCTGATGCTTTATTTTGCGCTGGTACTCAGCCTGTTCGCCGTGTTTGCCGTCTATCGCATCAAGGCTGCACCTGCAGTACCGGAATCGGAAAAATCTCACTACGTCGTCATGACAGGCAGCTCACCCGTCATTCTGCAAGTCGATTCATTGGCAAACGCGAATGAAGAAAACGTTAACGAATGAACTGGCGGGTCGCAACAAAGCTGCCGCACATACATTAAATTCAATATACAAGATAAAACAGGCCTCCATTACATACCCATGCAGTAATCGAATGCTCAATTATTTTGCTGATTTAAGGAACCAAAAATCAGCCCATTCGTTCCAACAGCAACAAGTAAAAACTTTTACAGAATTTGCATCTACAGGTGTAATCTTTCAATCATCAAGCGATACCCGACGCAATACACCTTGATAGCAACACCCGTTCCTCAGAGCGCACGCCAAAATAAGCATCACTGTAATAACTGATCGATAGCACCGTAGCACTAGCAGTATTTCCCGAGAAATACGACCAAGGCGAGGGCATCATGACGGCGAGAAATTTCGTGGTACTTGTGGCGGCACTCACGCTATACACAGGCGTACTGCAGAATGCCGGCGCACAAAATGGCGTCACTATCTACGGCATTGCCGACGTCGCCATGGTCTACAGCAGCAACCAGGGCGGCGCATCGAATACTTATATGCGTAGCGGTAACCTGGCGGGCAGTCGGATCGGTTTCAAGGGAACGGAAGATCTGGGTGGCGGAACGCAAGCCATCTTCCAGTTGGAAAGCGGATTCAATCTCGATACTGGAGAAATGAGTTCATCCAGCACCCTGTTTAACCGGCAGGCTTTTGTCGGCATCAACAATACACGTTACGGCGCCCTGACTGCAGGCAGGCAATACACGCCTTACTATCTGTTTGTCGGCCCTATCGGCCCCACCAACTCGCTGACCGGCGCAACCGGCGCCCATCCGGGTGATATCGACGGACTGGATACGACGATACGCAGCAATAACTCGATTACCTATACCTCCCCCGTCTGGAACGGCCTACAAGTCAGCGCACTGGCCGGCTTTGGCGAAA
This sequence comes from Herminiimonas arsenicoxydans, assembly GCA_000026125.1. GTDB lineage: Bacteria > Pseudomonadota > Gammaproteobacteria > Burkholderiales > Burkholderiaceae_D > Oxalicibacterium > Oxalicibacterium arsenicoxydans. Next base: position 2,526,134 of record CU207211.1, read on the forward strand.
CGGCAGGCGATATGGGTTCTGGCAGAACAATCAGTGCAGCCATCAAATACGACATCAACAACTGGAATTTTGCCCTCGGTTACCAAAGGCTGAACAATAGCAATAATCCAGGCGGCGTCTGGAGCCCGAATGCCTCGGCCAACTTCAATACCTCGCCCGTCAATAACGGCTATCTGTCAGCCGATTCGGCGCAATATCTTGCTGGCGCCGCACGCTACACGATGGGCAAAGTAATAGTGGGTGCAAATGCATCCAGAGTCGAATATCGTCCGAACGGCAATTCCCTGTTCACGCAAAAAGCCACCTTCGACACCCTCGGTCTGCTCACCGGTTATCAAATGACGCCGGTATTTTTCGTGAGTGTCGGCTATAGCTACACCAAGGAAAAAGCCGCCAACGGCATTTCCGATCCTGCCAAATACCATCAACTGGCACTTGAGCAAACCTATTCGTTCTCCAAACGCACCGCGATTTACTTCCTGGAAGCCTATCAGGTCGCCAAAGGAAACACGCTGGGCTTAGGCGGCAGCGGTCCGGTAAGAGCGGTTGCCGTGGTGGGCGACTCGCAAAACGGAACACCGTCGGATGGCGCCAATCAGGCCGTGTTCATGGTTGGCATACGTCATTCGTTCTGACCCCTCACGATTGCACGAATCACGCATATAAACCGCACGCAGCAAACACTCTGGCATCTCGGCAGCATCCTAAATAAGGACCACATTTGTCATGGATACCTTAGGCAAAAACGCTGACACTCTCCCATTTGTACCGACGCGACGCCGCCTGTTAGTCGGCATGCTGTCTGCCTACACCGCATCACTGATACCTTGGGCATGGTCACAGCCGGTAAGAGATGACAAGCAGGGCGCATTCCTCGCCGTGTCTGCCATTCTTGTTGGCCGTACTTCTCTGGATGCGATACAGGCCAAGCGCTTGTATGACGCGCTCACTGCCAACGACAGCGAATTTCCGAAGAAGACACAGGCCTTGCTTGTCCTCATAGAGCAGCGAAAGATCGACCCGCTTCAACTGCAGCAAACCCTGGATACCGAGCATTCCGCACTAGCGGATATACCACGCAAAATCGCCACTGCCTGGCTCCTCGGCATAGTCGGCGACGGTGTAAAGGCACGTGCATTCGCGTACGAAACCGCACTCAATGCAGTCATCGTTTCGGATGTCCTGAAGCCTCCAACATATTGCTTCGGCGCATATGGCAGCTGGGGTAAAAAACCAATAAAAGGAGCATCAGATGCCTAACGATTTGTCCGCAGATTTTGTCGTTATCGGCTCGGGAATTATCGGTTCTTTAACCGCACACAAGCTCTTGAAGGCTGGCGCTTCCGTCATCATTCTGGAAGCAGGTCCACGCGTCACACGCGGCGAACTGGTAGCGCGCTTCAGAAATTCGCCACGTCGTAGTGACTGGATGTCGCCCTACCCGTCACTGGATCACGCGCCACACCCGATCTACCAGCCGGTCAAGAACAACTATCTGGTACAAGCCGGACCTTATCCCTATGAAGCCGAATATATACGCATGGTCGGCGGTACCTCGTGGCACTGGGCAGCACACGCGTGGCGTAATGTACCTAACGATTTCAAGATCAAAAGTCTGTATGGCGTCGGTGTCGACTGGCCCATCAGCTATGAAGACCTGGAACCGTTTTATCAGGAGGCGGAAGAAATCATGGGTGTTTCAGGCGCACCCAACACAGGTTCGCCACGCACGAAAGCTTTTCCGATGGAACCGGTCACCGAACCGTATGCGATGCGCCGCATACGCGAACGTCTGGCCTCGACTTACGAGGTGGTCAGCAACACCGTTGCACGCAATAGCCACAGTTATGACGGCCGTCCCGCCTGTTGCGGCAATAACAGTTGCCAGCCGATTTGCCCTATCGATGCGCAATACCACGGCGGCATTGCAGCCGACTCGGCAGAAAAAGCGGGCGCCAAACTGATGGCCAACGCCAACGTCTACAAGCTGGAACACGATGACAAAGGCCACGTTGTCGCTGCCCTGTATTACGATGCCGAAAAAAAATCGCATCGCGTCACCGGCAAGACCTTCATCGTTGCCGCCAACGGCATTGAAAGTCCGCGCCTGCTCCTGCTTTCGGCCAGCGAGAAATTCCCCAAAGGCCTAGCGAATCATCACGACATGGTAGGCCGTAACTTGATGGATCATCCCAGCACATCGCTGACCTTCGATGCGGAAGAAGAGCTATGGCTCGGTCGCGGGCCGCAAAGTCCAAGTTCCATCAATGCCATGCGCGATGGTGCTTTCCGTACCGAACATGCGCCTTATCGACTCGACTTCACGAATATCTCCCGCGTTGATGGCAGCACCCGTTCGCTGATCGCAGAAGGCGTGTATGGCGTGGAATTCGAGAAACGGCTGCGACATAGTGCGGCGCATGAGCTAAATGTCAAAAACGTGCTGGAAGTATTGCCGCTACCGGAAAATCGCATTACGCTCAGCAGCGAAAAGGATTCGATGGGCATTCCAAAACCGCAGGCGCACTATGCGATCGACGACTATACCCGCAAGGGTCATGAACGCTCCAAGGAAGACTTCAAGCGCATCGCGGAATTGATGGGCGGCACCAATCTGCGCTTCAGCAAGGAAGGCGTGTTTTCCAACAACCAGCACATCTGCGGCACGCTCAGCATGGGCAGCGATCCGCAGACTTCCGTCTGCGATCAGTGGGGGCGTGCGCATGGCCACGACAATCTGTTCCTTGCGAGTACCGGTGTTTTACCGACTTCTTCGACCTGCAACTCGACCTTGAACGGTATCGCGGTAGCGCTACGTACGGCACAACACATCATTGAACAGATGGGCAAGTCAAGAACACCGTCTGCTGCGAATGAGTCAGCTACGGAAAGGCGGCCAGCATGAGATCGTCCTATCGCCTACACGGCTTTTTCGGCCTCATGCTGCTTGCGTTTACCATTATGAACGCCCATGCAGCGGCTGACGCCGATCAGATCACGCGCGGACAATACCTGGCCACGGCCGGCGACTGTATCGCCTGCCACAGCGTGCCGGGCGGCAAGCCGATGGCCGGTGGCCTGGCCTTGCCTACGCCTATAGGCAACATCATCGCCACCAACATCACGCCATCGAAAACCCACGGCATCGGCAATTACACGCTGGAACAATTCAGTGCTGCCTTGCGCAAAGGCGTACGCGCAGACGGCCAGCGCCTGTATCCGGCGATGCCTTACACCTCGTATGCGCAAGTGTCGGACGAAGATGTCCAGGCCATGTATGCGTACTTCATGCAAGGCGTGACGGCAGTCGACGCAGCGCCGGCCGAAAGTACCGCCTTGCCCTTCCCCTTCAACATTCGCTGGTCGATGGCAGCCTGGAATATGCTCTTCCTCAACAGCAAGCCATTCGTCGCCGATAGCAGTAAAAGCGTGGAATGGAATCGCGGCGCGTATCTGTCACGCGGTCTGGCGCATTGCAGCACCTGCCATACGCCGCGCAATGTACTGATGGCGGAAGATGTATCGCGTGAACTGGCCGGCGGCGAGGTCGGCACCTGGCATGCGCCGAATATCACAGCGGATGCAAACAGCGGCGTCGGCGGCTGGAGCGTGGCTGAACTGGTCGAATACATGCGCGATGGTCGCACTGCGGCCAAGGGTCAGGCATCAGGACCCATGGCAGAAGCAGTTGATCACAGCTTCCGGCATTTGACGCCGGCAGACTTGCAGGCAATTGCCGTCTATGTGAAAAGCGTTCCTGCAATACGCGATGCAGCAGATACCAAACCGGTATACGCCTGGGGTGAAGCGAATAATCAGTTAAACAGCATACGCGGTGTGGACTTGCCAAAAGATTTGAGTCAGATGACCGGCCCGCAACTGTACGACGCACATTGTGCGACTTGCCATCAGGCCAGCGCACAAGGCAGTTTTGATGGCGCGTTACCTCCTTTGTCGCACAACACCGCCCTCGGTCGCAGCAACTCGAATAATGTCGTGATGGTGATACTGGATGGCATACAACGGCATACAGCTACGTCCGATATATTGATGCCGGACTTTAGAAACACCTTGTCGGATCAGCAGATTGCGACGCTGGGTACGTACCTGTCTGCACAATATGGCAATCCCGCTGCCAAGGTCACTGCAGCGCAGGTAAAAGAGTTGCGTAGCGGCGGTACATCCAATCTGGTCGCGCTGGTGCAAGGCGGGATGGCGGTCGCTGTGCTGGTGCTGATTGCAGCCCTATTCTTCTTCATGCGACGCAAACGTCGCAATACACAATCCACGACGTAAAAATGCAATGCTGTCAGCTGCCGCACCTCATTCATCCAACAAAAAACCCGCAAGTTTTATACCTTGCGGGTTTTTGATATTTATTGCTGAGGCTTATTTAACGACGGTGTGAAAATGCATCGTCACGATTTTCTTCCGGCGCATCTTCTGCACTCTCGTCTGCCACATCGCTCAACGATGGCGGTGGCTGGAAGGTGGTCAGCAACTCGACGCGACTTTCCGGCGTCTCCAGGCTGATACGCCCCAGCAGGCCGGTACGATAATCCTGCAGAAAAATATGCGCGGCTTTTTCCAGATCGAGTTCGCCGCCCTTGATGCGCAAGCCGCGACGTACAGCCACGCCTTCGATCACACTGACGCCATCTATACCTTCGGTCTTCATGCCATAACGTGCTGCCACCAGCGCGGGATAACGCGCCAGAATGATATCGGCAAGAAAGGTCGCGACTTCTTCCTCGATCAACGCATTACTGCCGATTGCATGGCTGGCCGCCAGCATCAGGCCGTCGCTCGGATACGCTATTTTTGGCCACATCATGCCCGGCGTGTCGGTCAGCACAATGTTATTGCCCAGATACAGGCGCTGCTGCATCTTGGTCACGGCAGGTTCATCACCCACCTTGGCGACTCGCTTCTTGAGCAACGCATTCATCAAAGTCGATTTGCCGACGTTGGGTATACCCATGATCATGATGCGCAACGGTTTGAGCGCGGTGCCGCGATGCGGTGCGATCTTCATGCTCAGCGCAGGAATCTTCGCCACGTCGGATGGCTTCTTGCAGCTCAAGGCGACGGCGTGCACGTTCTTCTGCTTGTTGTAAAAATCGAGCCACTGCTGGGTTGCGGCGGGATCAGCCAGATCGCTCTTGTTGAGGATCTTCAGGCAAGGCCGCTGCCGGAACGTGCGCAATTCTTCTATCATCGGATTGCAACTGGCTTGCGGCACGCGCGCATCCAGCACTTCGATGATCATATCGACCTTTTCCATGGCCTCCGCCGCTTTCTTGCGGGCGGCGTTCATGTGGCCTGGGTACCATTGTATGGACATGCGTGACTTTATCTGAGGGAAGCAAGCCGCTATTTTACTCGCTCGCAGCCCTGCCCGAAGCAAACCATGCCTGCCATTCTGCAGATTGCAGGCAAGCAGCCATTCCCGATTGTCATATCCATGTCATATCCCGGGCGCAGCATAGCCCTGCAGCGCCAACGGAGTCTGGCGCGGAAATGACTCCGACCAATTCCCGCACGGCGTCTTTTCAGCGGTTTTCAGCCATCAATAACGCTGCGCCGTCAGAAAAATTGTCTATTGTGCATCGTCTCCCCACCCTTTCCTATTTCAGCATGCTGTTCTCCCGCGACGCTTGCAAACCTGCCTGCACTGCGAGACTGCAATGATCGCTGCCAGCGGCTTGAGCTATGGCTCCGATCAATCCGGCCTGATCTGGGGCTATTTGTTCAGGCCTGCAACTCAGAATGAAACGCAGGCGGTGCTGCTCAGTTCCGCCGCCGCGCTGGCATGGCTGAAGAATCCGCAAGAACGTGCATCCGGCGAATTCATCTGGCTGCATTTCAATCTGAGCAATACCGCCAGCGAAAAATGGATGAGCGAGCATGCACACGTCGCCGCTGAATTCAATGAGGCACTGCACGATGGTTCGCGTTCGACCCGCATAGAACTGGCCGATGACACATTGATTGCAGTCGTCAATGATGTACTGCACAACTTCTCGCTGGATTCTGCCGATACCGCAACCTTATGGCTGAGCGTGACGCAGCATGTCGTCATCAGCGCGCGCCGCACGCCGCTGAAATCGATAGAGCGTTTGCGGCAGGCGGTAGAGCGCGGCGATGCCATACGCTCGTCAGTGGAGCTGCTGGTACATCTGCTGCGCGATCAGGCGGATGTCCTGGTCAGGATAGTGCGCGATGCAGTGGCGCGGGTCGATCAGGTAGAAGACAATCTGCTCGCAGGCCGCCTGAACAAGCAGCGCACGGATCTCGGTGCGCTGCGCCGCATACTGGTGCGTCTGCAGCGTCTGCTGGCGCCGGAACCGGCCGCCCTGTTTCGCCTGCTGCAAAAGCCGCCGGGCTGGGTGGCCGAACTCGATACGCAGGAATTGCGTCAATCAACCGAGGAATTCTCCGTCGTCCTGAGCGACATGAGTTCGCTGCAGGAACGCATCAAGTTGCTGCAGGAAGAAATCGCCGCCCAGGTCAATGAGGAAAATAGCCGCAGCCTGTATGTTCTGACCATCGTCACGGTGCTGGCGCTGCCGATCAATATCATTGCCGGCTTGCTGGGCATGAATGTCGGTGGCGTGCCGCTGGCAGATCACACATACGGCTTCTGGATCGTGGCCGGAATCGTCGCCACCTTTACCGTGGTGGCCGGCTGGTTTGTCGTGCGCAAGCAAAAACAGGATTGATCGCTGGTCCGACATACTCCAGAGCAAGTCAATCTCGCATAAAATCTGACAGCCATTACAAATTCTGCCAGGCCTGCCTCCAAAGCCAGGCTGCGCCACTCTTCAAACCGTCCACGGAAGAATCCATGTTCGCCAAAGTGCATGCAGTTGCAAAACAGGTCAGTGAAATTGTCGTCGGCAAGGACACGCAAATCCGCCAGGCTCTGGTATGCCTGCTGGCCGGCGGCCATCTGCTGATCGAGGATGTACCCGGCGTCGGCAAAACCACGCTGGCCCATGCGCTGGCAATTTCCCTGGGCCTGCAATTCAACCGCCAGCAGTTCACCAGCGATCTGCTGCCGGCCGATGTGGTCGGCATTTCTATCTTCGATCGCGAAAAAAATACGTTCGTGTTCCATCCCGGCCCCATCTTCACGCAAGTGTTGCTGGCCGATGAAATCAATCGCGCCACGCCGAAGGCACAGTCTGCATTGCTGGAAGCGATGGAAGAACGGCAAGTGACTTCCGACGGCGTGACGCGCAACCTGCCGCAGCCTTTCTTCGTCATCGCCACCCAGAATCCGACGCATCAGATCGGCACCTTCCCTTTGCCGGAATCGCAAATGGATCGATTCCTGATGTGTCTTTCACTCGGCTACCCGGATGCCGCTTCCGAGCGCGCCCTGCTGCTGGGCGAAGACCGGCGCACGCTGCTGAAAGCCATGCGCATGGCCATGCAGCCGGCCGACCTGCTTGCTGCGCAGGCCGAACTGAAAAAGATACATGCCTCGGCTTCGCTGATCGATTACATCCAGGCGCTGGCACAGGCCTCGCGCCAGAACGGCATGTTCGCCGAAGGCTTGAGTCCGCGCGCAACGATCGCCTTGCTGCAGGCAGCGCGTGCATGGGCAGCCATGGAAGGACGCAATCACGTGATCCCCGAAGATGTGCAAGCGGTGCTGGTACCGGTCGCCGCCCATCGTCTGCGCCCCTTGAAATCGGTAGCCGGCAGCGCCTTGAGCAGCCGCGATCTGGTGTTGCAATTGATGAAATCAGTCAGCGTGTAAACCTGCGCGCATGCACACGCAGCATTCATGAGCAATTCTTTGCACAAAATGTTTCAGCTATGGACAGCCCGCTGGCTGTTCAGGCTGGGCGATGCAGAAGTGGGTGAAGTATTTTTGAATCAGCGCCGCGTCTTCATCGTGCCTACCCGCGCCGGCCTCACGTTCGTCGTGATGCTGGTGGTGCTTTTCCTGTGCTCGGTCAACTACAGTCTCAGTCTCGGTTTTGCACTGACGTTTTTGCTGGGCGGCTGCGCCATTATCGACATGCACCTGACCTTCCGTAACCTGGCGTATCTTTATCTGCGTCCGGGTCGTGCCCCAGCCGTGTTCGCCGGCACCAATGCACAGTTCGAATTGCATCTGGAAAATCGTCACAAACATGACCGCTATGCGATCTGGCTCGCTTTCATCGGCGATGACTTGCCCGTGCGCGAGCATGTCACCGATATTGCCGCCGACAATAGCAATATCGTCATGCTCAGCGCGCCCACGCAAAAACGCGGTTGGCTAGATGCGCCGCGCATCCGCTTGCAGACACGCTTTCCGCTAGGCTTGTTCCGCGCCTGGAGTTACTGGCAACCGGCGATGCGCGTGCTGGTTTATCCGCAGCCGGAAGCAGACGGCCCACCGTTGCCCCTGCATGAAGATGAAACAGCAGATGGTCGCGGCCATGTCGGCCATGACGATTTCGCCGGCATACGCGCTTATCAGGCCGGCGATTCGATACGCCATCTGGCGTGGCGACAAATTGCGCGCATCGACGGCGGTGCATTGGTGACCAAGCAGTTTGAGGGCGGCGCCAGCAGCGAGCTGGCCATCGATTATGCGAAATTGCCCCGGACTATGGATGTGGAATTGAAGCTGTCGCGCATGACGCACTGGGTGCTGGCGGCAGAAATGCGCGGCCTGCCCTATGCCTTCCGTCTCGGCAGCAACGACTTCCCGCCGGCTATCGGAGCGGCGCATCAGGCTGCATGCCTGAGCGCGCTGGCGCTATTCGAACGAACGTCGGAGCGTGCAGCATGAGTTTTCTGCACAGGATTTTCCCATCCTCTACGCGCCCGATGTCGCGCGACAAGGCCGACACCCTGCTCCTGCTGTTCGCTTGCGGCCTGGTGCTGGCCCCCCATGCATTGCATCTGCCCTTGTGGATTACCGGCCTCGGCATGGCATTGATGCTATGGCGCGGCTGGATCACCTTTCGCGGCAATCGCATGCCGCCGCGTTGGCTGTTGTTGCCGATTGCGGTTGCGGCAATGGCCGGCGTATATCTCAGCTTCAAAATGTTTTTCGGCCAGGATGCCGGCGTGGCAATGCTGGTGCTGCTGCTAACATTCAAACTGCTGGAGATGCATGCCGGCCGCGATTTGTTTGTCGTCGTGTTTCTGAGTTTTTTCCTGCTGCTGACAAATTTCTTTTATTCGCAAACCATCGTTACCGCCTTGCTGATGAGCGCAGCCGTGATTGCGATTCTGACCGCGCAACTGTCGTTTCAATATACCGGCGCGGTACCGCCACTGCGCAAGCGCCTGCGGCTAGGCGCCACGATCTTTGCGCTGGCGGTGCCGCTGACAATCGTGCTGTTCCTCCTGTTTCCGCGCATACAAGGTCCGCTGTGGGGCATGCCGGGCGCTGCCAACTCCGCACGCAGCGGTTTGTCCGACAGCATGGCGCCGGGAAATATCTCGCAGCTTGCGCTATCCGGCGAGATTGCATTTCGCGTCAAATTCATCGATCCGGCGCCGGACAACGCCAGGCTGTATTGGCGCGGCATCGTGCTCGGTCAATACGACGGCCGTACGTGGAGCCGGCAGTCGCCGCGCAATCAGGTAAATTCGCCGCTGCAATGGGAACCGCGCGGCCAGCCCTTGCGCTATCAAGTCACGCAGGAACCCACTTCACGCCGCTGGCTGTTTGCACTGGAGCTGCCGCAGTCTGCACCGCAGTTGCCCAACAACCGCAGCGGCATCACACCCGATTTTCAACTGGTAGCGCAACGCCCGATTGCAGATCGTGTACGTTACGATGTGACGTCCTATCTGGACTACACTCTGCAGCCGAATGAAAGCCAGCTTGCCTTGCAACAGTGGCTGGAACTGCCGGCAAGCTACAACCCGCAGACACTGGCCTTCGCCGCCGACCTGCGCAAGACCTCGGAAGATGACCTGAAGCTGGTCAACAAGGTCCTGCAATTTTTCCGGCAGGAAAAATTCAGCTATACCCTGCAACCGCCGCTGCTGGGCCGCAACAGCGTCGATGAATTCCTGTTTTCCACCCGTGCCGGTTTTTGCGAACATTACGCGGGCGCTTTCGTGGTGCTGATGCGGGCGATGAATATCCCTGCACGTGTCGTGACCGGTTATCAGGGCGGGCAGATCAACCCCGTGGATGACTACATGACCGTACGTCAATCGGATGCGCATGCGTGGGCTGAAGTCTGGATAGAAAAACGCGGCTGGCTGCGGGTAGATCCGACTGCCGCCGTTGCACCCGAGCGGATAGAGCGCAACCTTGCCGGTGCCGCGACGACAACCGCATTCGGCGGCCTGCTCAATGTGAATATCGGTCCCGACTCATGGCTGCGAAAAATGCGCTTTCGCTGGGATGCCGTCAACAATGGCTGGAATCAGTGGGTATTGAATTACACGCCGGAACAGCAAAAGAGTTTGCTACGCACGCTGGGCTTCGGTAACATCGACTGGCGCGCGATGACGGCATGGATGTTTGCGTTCGGCGCTGCGCTCATGTTGCTGATTGCACTCGTATCAAGTGCCAATCGCAAAAAAATCGATCCCATCGATGCCTGCTATGCAAAGCTCTGCAAGCAAATGGCGCAAGGGGGTTATCCACGTCATGCGCATGAAGGGCCGCGTTCCTACTCCAGACGATTGCTGAGCTCTGCTTCCACGCTCACGCAAGAGCAGAAACAAGCCCTCAAGAATTTTCTGATGCTGTATGAAGCAGCACGTTACCGTCCGCTTGAGAAATCTTCGCTGCCAGACGTGCTGTCCAAACTCAAAACACTATTGAAGCTATCCCGATGACATCTTCCTTTTTTTCCAGCCGCGCTTCGCTATTCGCACTCTCCTCCGTTCTCGCCCTCAGCGGCTGCGCCTTTGCCCATGAAGGCGGCAAGAAACCGCAGGCCACGGTCAAGGCAAAGAAAGTTGTCAAACCGGTACAGGGCGATGAATTCGCCAACTTCAACCAATGGCGCGATGTAGCGGATTTTATCGACCGGATGGCGGAAAAGAACGGCTTCGACAAGAAGGAACTGCAAAACACACTGAGCAAAACGCATTACGTCGATAGCGCCATCCAGCTCATGAAACCGGCGCCGCCCGGCAAGCCGAAAAACTGGGCCGCTTACCGTAGCCGCTTCGTCGAGCCGGTGCGCATTGATGCCGGCGTCGCCTTCTGGAATACTTATGCCGATGCACTGACGCGCGCCGAAAAACTGTATGGCGTCCCGGCTGAAATCATCGTCGCCATCATCGGCGTGGAAACGGTGTACGGCCGCAATACCGGCAACTTCCGCGTGATGGACGCCATCACGACGCTGGCATTTGCCTATCCCGACACACCGAATCGCAGCACACGCATGGCGTATTTCCGCGGCGAACTGGAAAACACCCTGCTGTTCGCGCGCGACGAAAAAATCGATCCGTTTTCATTGCTGGGTTCGTATGCCGGCGCCATCGGCTGGCCGCAATTCATGCCCGGCAGCATACGAAAATTTGCCGTCGATTTCGACGGCAATGGTCATATCGATTTGCGCAATTCACCGGTCGATGCCATCGGCAGCGTCGCCAACTTTCTGGTGCAGCACGGCTGGCGCACCGGCGAACCTGCAGTCTTTCCCGCCACCGTGGACATGACGGAAAACTGGCAGCGCTTTATCGGCCAGGGGCTGGAAGCAAAATTCAGCGTGGCGGAATTAAAGGCTGCCGGCGTCACGCCGACGATAGAGCCGCCGTCCGACATGCTGTTCGGTCTGGTGGATTTGCAAAATGGTGCCGAGGCCAGCGAATACTGGCTGGGCGCACCCAACTTCTTTGCGATCACGCAATACAATCGCAGCTTTTTTTATGCGATGTCGGTGATCGACCTGAGCCGCGCAGTGCGTGCGGCGCGCAATTACTGAAACAATATCGAAATGTGAATACGCGCGTTTCCGCTCGCTGTCTTATCGTGCAGCAGCCGCCGGCGCTTTCAATGTCAGTAAATCGATCAGCAGAGACTCACCGTCGCCGTTGATCCAGACTTGGGCATCCTGTATCGTGCATTGCAACTGCATATTGCGTTGCGCGAGTTTGGCCAGCGCCTGGCTGGTGGCGGCAGGAAGATTGAATACACTCAGATTTTTCGCCCGCTCGACTTTACCAGCGGTTTGATTCCACCAGATATTGCTCATGCCGCTGTAGCTGTAAATGATGACCTGGCTGGAACGGCCGCAGGCTTTCATGATGCGTTTTTCATCCGGCTGGCCGACTTCTATCCACAGATCAATCGCGCCGGTCAAATCCTTGCGCCACAGATCCGGCTCATCATCCGCGCTCAAGCCCTTGCCGAATGCCAGCGCTTCGCTTGCGTGCAGCACGAAGGCCAGAATTCTCACCATCATGCGTTCATCGGTTTCAGAAGGGTGACGCGCAATCGTCAGCATGTGACCGTCATAATATTGCCGGTCCATGTCTGCGATTTGCAGATCAGCTTTGAAAATGGTGGATTTGAGGGCCATGAATTTGCTCTTGATGAAAATGTCAGGATGAAGCGCTACGCTTAACGGTGGCAAGAATAGCCGATCTGTCACTCTCGTAGCGATCATTTTTTCATCTGAACTGAGTTTGCAGTATTGCTGCACCTATAAAATCTGCAATGAATGCAAACGTTTAAAATAGAGGCTCTATTGAAATGAGCCAAATGCATACATCTACTCCCCCCGCATCCCCTGATGCGATTGTCGCCGCGACTCAAGCGTGGCTTGAAAAAGCTGTTATCGGCTTGAACCTCTGTCCGTTTGCCAAAGCCGTACATATCAAGAATCAAATCCGTTACGTCGTCAGCAAGGCACGGAACGTGGATGCCTTGCTGGACGATCTGGAAGCTGAGTTGAAAACTTTGCATGCGGCGGATGCTGCCAATATCGATACAATCCTGTTAATACATCCCGACGTGCTGCAGGACTTCCTGGATTACAACGATTTTCTGGAAATCGCCGACGAGCTTGTTGAAGAGCTGGAGCTGGATGGAGAAATCCAGATTGCCAGTTTTCATCCGCACTACCAGTTTGCCGGTACCGCCGCAAACGATATAGAAAACTACACCAACCGTTCACCGTATCCTATTCTGCATTTATTACGGGAATCCAGCATTGAGCGTGCAGTAGAAGCGTTTCCGCAGGCAGAAACCATCTTTGAAAAAAACATGGAAACCTTGCGCGAACTGGGGCTGGAAGGCTGGCGACAACTGGACTTGAGCAAGCCCTGAATCAGGGTCCGGCCACGATAACATTGCCGCTCTCATTGAGATCGGCTTGAATTTACAATGATAAATTACTTATTTGATAACAAAACAAGTCAGACATACGCTCGCAAAATAATGTTGTAAAAAGAAAGCTTGTTTTCGGGAACTCTTGCCTCACTATATAGACATAGAAGATATAAAAAGAGCATCTAGTTTTAATTGCTTTTTTGGAATTTTTTGCTATATTGGTTGCTCATGGTTAATTTTTTCATATGTAATATTGAAAAAATGCATCTTCGTTTGCAACTTTACCAACGTGACAACGCTCCAATAGTAGCCGATGAAATTGCAGTAGCTTGCATTTCCCCATCCTCCTTTGACACTTTGAATCGAAGACATTATGACTACTACAGATAGCCAAACAACCAGCAACCGACTCGCTGATCAGGTTGCCTATGATCCCAATCACCTGCTGGATTCGCTGATTGAAAAACTGCATCTGAAAAACGATGCGGCCCTGTCGCGCGCATTGGAAGTCGCTCCTCCGGTGATCAGCAAAATCCGCCATCGCCGCTTGCCGGTAGGCGCATCGCTGCTGATTCGCATGCATGAAGTGAGTGACTTGAGCATTCGCGATTTGCGCATTCTGATGGGTGATCGTCGCGATAAATTCCGTATCAGCGACAAACAGTTCAAGCCGAAGGATGGCGTGGCGGTAGAGCAGTCAGAATAAAAACAGTCAGCGTAACAATACGCTGACTCATGTCTGGCTTGATCCTTCCCGGTTCAGGCCGGGAAAACGCCTGTTGAAAGATAGCGATCGCCACGGTCGCAGACAACGAATACAATCGTCGCATTTTCAGTCGTTTGAGAAATTCGCAGCGCGACTTCGCACGCGCCTGCCGCGGAAATTCCGCAGAAAATCCCTTCTTCCATTGCCAGACGTCGCGCCATTCGCTCGGCAACCCCCTGGCTGACATATTCCAGCTGATCGACCTTGCTTGCATCATAAATCTTGGGCAGATAGGCTTCCGGCCATTTTCTGATACCGGGAATCTGTGAACCCTCTTCCGGCTGCACGCCAATGATTCTGATGTCCGGATTTTTTTCCTTCAGGTATTCGGACACACCAATGATGGTGCCGGTAGTGCCCATCGCACTAATGAAATGAGTGATTTTCCCGCCGGTATCACGCCAGATTTCCGGCCCGGTAGTTTCATAATGCGAACGTGGATTGTCGGGATTGGCAAACTGGTCGAGAATCAAACCTTCGCCATTTTTCTGCATTTGCTCCGCCAGATCGCGTGCATATTCCATGCCGCCAGCTTTCGGCGTCAGCACAATTTTCGCACCATACGCAGCCATCGCCTGGCGACGCTCTTCACTTAAATTTTCCGGCATCAGCAAGATCATCTTGTATCCGCGCATCGCCGCAACCATCGCCAGTGCGATGCCGGTATTGCCGCTGGTTGCCTCGATCAAGGTATCACCTGGCTTGATGGTGCCGCGTTCTTCTGCATGCTTGATCATGGATAAGGCAGGCCGGTCTTTCACCGAACCGGCGGGATTGTTGCCCTCCAGCTTTCCGAGAATGACGTTGTTGCGACGCGCCGACTCTTCGCCGTCCATGCGCTTGAGTTGCACCAGCGGCGTGTTGCCTATGGTGTCTTCGATAGTCAAATATTGCATAAGGGAGATTGAATTTTTCCTGAGGAATGTCATTTTAATCGACTGCGCCAGTGCGCGTACTAATCCGATTGTAAATGGTACGCGCAATAAAAAGCCCTGGCGATTGTGATCGCCAGGGTCACAGTCCTCACACGCCGGGAATTTTCATTACAACAGCCTCTTGAAGATCACTGCTTGACCGTCTTTTTCGGTTCGACCGCCTTGTCGCCCGCTACCTTTTTGGCTTTATCAGTTTTACCTGCGACAGGCTTTGTAACGCCTGGCTTGGCAATGCCATTCACGGTCAAACCTGCCTGTGAAAATTTTTCCGAACTCTTGTCACCTACGCCCTTCACACGTGTTTGCAGATCATTCCAGTCCTTGAAATTCCCACCTTTTTTGCGCTCTTCCAGAATGGCCTTCGAAGTTGTCGGGCCTATACCCTTGATGCCGTCGAGCGCAGCCTGATCGGCTTGATTGACTTCAACATCCGCAAACGCAAAACTGATAGAAACGAACAAACCTGCAAGCACCAGCAATAATTTATTCAACATGGGAAGTCTCCAGTTTATTGATGAAAAAGCTCAGGAATGACAGGCATAACGCCCGAACTTATTGCCTATAAAGCAATAAATCGACTTGAACTTTAGCAGCAATTCAATAGGCTGCCTTCCCATATACAGGTGAGTTTTCGTAATGGAGGAGATAAAAAAAATGCCAGTGATGACACTGGCATGAGGTACTTGGCAGGCATGCCATGCGAACGTCAATTCATGACATTCAATTCTTCAGTGCGACGCGGCGGATAACTTTCCCATTTGCTGCAGCCGGGACATTGCCAGTAATACTGGCGTGCCTTGAAACCACAATTGCTGCACTGATAGCGCGCCAGTTTTTGCGTATAGCCGTGCACCAGATTCTTGACCATCGACAGCTCGGAACGCATCTCCGGCGGCGCATCCAGCAAACGTGCTTCCAGCAGCTTGTCCAGTCCCAGCAAGGTCGGCGTCCGGCGCAGTTCATCGCTGACCATTTGCGTTGCTGCATCCACACCTTCCAGCTCCAGCACAGCCTGAAACACGACTTCCAGCAAATCGATGGAAGAGGCTTCTGCCAGATAGAATTTAAGCAGGTTCACGCCTTCCTGCGGCCTTCCTACCGCACGATAACCATCCATCAAGCGTTGCGCCACCAGTGCCACATGCGGCACGCTTTGATGTTCCACGCGACGCCATGCCAGCAGTGCGGCTTCGATATCATCCTTGGCGAGGAAGGCATCGCCCATCAGCATCGTTGCACGTACGTTCTTGCGATCGGCCGCCAAGGCTTTTTCCAGCAGCACAATGGCGGCATCGGCGTGGGTATGCACCAGCTCATCCTGCGCCAGCTCGCAATAGAATTGCGCAATTTCCTTTTGTCGACCACCGGCACCCGATTCCTGTAGCGCACCGGCCGCTTCGATGGCGCGCGTCCATTCTTTTTCACGCTGATAGATTTCCAGCAGGGCGCGATGCGCCTGTGCACTGTATTGTGTCTCGACGAGCAGATTGAAGGTTTCTTCCGCGCGATCCAGCAAACCTGCATTCAGATAATCCTGCCCCAATTCATACTGCGCATGCACCTTGTGCTCCTGCGGCAAATCGGGACGCGCAAGCAGGTTTTGATGGACGCGAATCGCCCGCTCAGTCTCGCCGCGACCACGAAACAGATTGCCGAGAGCGAAATGCAGCTCGACAGTCTCCGGGTCCAGCTTGACGATTTCAATGAAAGCGTCGATTGCCTTGTCGGGCTGCTCGTTGAGCAGAAAATTCAAGCCCTTGAAATAGCCGCGCGGCAAAGTGCGCGACTCGGAAACCAGTTGTTTGATATCCACGCGTGCAGCAATCCAGCCCAGGGTAAAAAAAGCGGGGATAGCGAGCAACCACCAGTTTTCAAATTCCATGCAATGTCGTATTCATGATTGATTGATCAAATTGGCAAAACACGCCACTTAGAGCGGCGTCACCGCATCCGGCTGTGGCGGCTGGGATTTGGCCTGCAGTTGCGCCTGCGCTTCATCCTGTATGGCCACCAGTGCTTTCTTGTTCTTTGCGACTTCCCTGCGGGA
Organism: Herminiimonas arsenicoxydans; assembly: GCA_000026125.1. Taxonomy (GTDB): domain Bacteria; phylum Pseudomonadota; class Gammaproteobacteria; order Burkholderiales; family Burkholderiaceae_D; genus Oxalicibacterium; species Oxalicibacterium arsenicoxydans. Next base: position 2,543,143 of record CU207211.1, read on the forward strand.
GCGGAACACCATAGGCAACATGGCCAATACGCCGAGTACCGCGCCGGCAACGAAAAAACCCAGCAGCAATAAAACCAGTGGTCCCTGTATGACGTAACCCAGGAAAAACCGCAATGTCACTTCGTCCGTATTTTTCAGGGCGAAGCCGAAAAAGATGATGAAGAATATAAGAGCAAGGATTCTGAACAGGATCTTCATGATACTGATTCCTTTATTTAGGCGGAATGGATGGCCTTTACGCCGACCAAATCGATATAACTTTAACTAGCGAAATTGTACGTGAAAAAACAGCATCTTCGGATGGCGTAAAAAACGGCATCTTCGAATAAGGTAAAAAAAACGGCATCCGAAGATGCCGTTCTTATTTCGCTGCAAACAACTCAGTCTTCAATGATCGGTTGCCCTACCATCGCATCCACTCGCTCCCGCAACTGCTTGCCAGGCTTGAAGTGTGGCACCCGTTTTTCCGGAACCATCACCTTGTCACCCGACTTCGGGTTGCGACCGATACGCGGCGGGCGGCTATTGAGTGCAAAGCTGCCAAAACCACGGATCTCGATGCGCTGTCCGGTCGCCAGGGCGTCGGACATTGCGTCGAGGATGGTTTTGACTGCGTAATCCGCATCCTTGGCTACCAGTTGCGGATAACGCTCAGCCAAACGAGCAATGAGCTCCGACTTTGTCATTGATGCTGAACTTAGTTCTTGCTGTTATCGAGCTTGGCTTTGAGCAATGCGCCGAGGCTGGTCGTACCGGATGCAGCATTCGAATCCGACGACATTTTTTGCATTGCTTCCTGCGTTTCAACATTGTCTTTTGCTTTGATCGACAGTTGAATACCGCGTGCTTTGCGGTCAACGTTGATGACCATAGCTTCAACAGTGTCGCCGACTTTCAGGTGCGTACCGGCATCTTCCACGCGGTCGCGGGAGATTTCGGAAGCGCGCAAGTAGCCTTCAACTTCTTCGGACAATTGGATCACTGCGCCTTTAGGCTCAACCGATTTAACGGTACCAGTAACTAATGCGCCCTTGTCGTTCATGGCAGCGAAGTTGTTGAATGGGTCGCCTTCGAGTTGTTTGACGCCGAGAGATACGCGTTCACGTTCCACGTCGATAGCCAACACGATTGCTTCCAGCTCATCGCCCTTCTTGAAGCGACGAACAGCCTCTTCGCCTGTTTCTGTCCAGGACAGATCGGACAAGTGAACCAGACCGTCGATGTTGCCAGCTAGGCCGATGAACACGCCGAAGTCGGTGATCGATTTGATCGCGCCGCGGACTTTGTCACCTTTCTTGTGGGTGACTGCAAAGTCGTCCCATGGATTGGCTTTGCACTGTTTCATGCCGAGGCTGATACGACGACGTTCTTCGTCGATTTCCAGAACCATGACTTCAACTTCGTCGCCCAATTGGACAACTTTGTTTGGCGCCACGTTTTTGTTGGTCCAGTCCATTTCGGAAACGTGAACCAGGCCTTCGATGCCTTGTTCAACTTCAACGAACGAGCCGTAGTCGGTCAGGTTGGTGACTTTACCGAACAGACGTGTGCCTTGTGGGTAACGACGCGACAGACCGGTCCAAGGATCGTCGCCCAATTGCTTGACGCCCAGCGAAACACGGTTTTTCTCTTGATCGTACTTGAGAACTTTGGCCGTGATTTCCTGGCCGACAGTCAGCACTTCCGATGGGTGACGCACACGACGCCATGCCAGATCGGTGATGTGCAACAGGCCGTCGATACCGCCCAGATCCACGAACGCGCCGTAGTCGGTGATATTTTTGACGATACCGGTAACAACCGTACCTTCTTTGAGTGTTTCCATCAGTTTTTGACGCTCTTCGCCCATCGATGCTTCGATGACGGCGCGGCGCGACAGCACAACGTTGTTACGCTTGCGATCGAGTTTGATGACTTTGAATTCGAGGGTTTTGCCTTCGAATGGGGTCGTGTCCTTGACAGGACGTGTATCAACCAGCGAACCCGGCAAGAATGCGCGGATGCCATTGGTCAAAACGGTCAGACCGCCTTTGACTTTACCGTTAACGGTACCGATAACGATTTCGCCAGACTCCATCGCTTTTTCAAGCGAGAGCCACGACGCCAGGCGTTTCGCCTTGTCGCGCGACAGGATGGTGTCGCCAAAACCGTTTTCGAGGGATTCAATTGCGACGGAAATAAAGTCGCCAACGTTGACTTCGAGTTCGCCATTGTCGTTTTTGAATTCTTCGATTGGAATAAATGCTTCCGATTTCAAGCCGGCGTTCACGATCACGAAGTTGTGGTCGAGACGAACGACTTCAGCCGAAATCACTTCACCGGAACGCATGTCCTGGCGAGTCAACGATTCTTCAAAAAGAGCGGCAAAACTTTCCATGCCAACAGGGGTATCTTGCGTGGAGGTGACAACAGTAGTCATAGGTTTAAACAAGTTGACCAGAATTCGGGGTAAATCCAGTTACTGCTTGCATACACAAACAACAAAAGGAAACGAATAATGGGTTAGGTTTTTCAACATCTGCCGGACTTTGCACCTGACAGACAACGGGTACAGCAACAACTATTTTTACAACAACTTCTATACAGGCTTCTTCACATCGGCGTACCAGCCCAGTACCTGCTCTACCGCCTGATGCACGGTCAAATTCGAGGTATCCAGCAAATACGCACCCTCTGCAGGTTTTAACGGAGCGACAGCCCGATTCGCATCGCGCGCATCCCGTTCGTTCAAATCCTTCAGAAGGTCTTGCATATTAGCAGAAAATCCCTTGTCAATCAATTGCTTATAACGTCTTTGGGCGCGCGCTTCGGGACTCGCGGTCAGGAAGACTTTCAGATCGGCATCCGGGAAAATCACGGTTCCCATATCACGCCCATCTGCGATCAAGCCAGGCGCAGTGCGAAAACGCAGTTGCAAAGCCACCAAAGCCTGGCGCAATGCAGGCAAAGCAGCAATTTTCGAGGCCGCATTACCTACTTCCTCAGCACGTATCGCCAGCGTTACATTCTCGCCAGCAAGAAAAATGTCACCATTCGTGAAGCTGCACTGCAGCGTTTCCGCCAGCTTCGCCAAGGCCTGCTCATCGTTGAGCGCCACCGCATTCCGTAACGCGGACAAAGCTGTCAGGCGATACAGAGCGCCCGAATCGAGGTAATGAAAGCCCAGCTGCGTCGCCACCAGCTGCGCCACCGTGCCCTTGCCGGAAGCCGTCGGACCATCAATGGCAATAACGGGAATATAAGGAAATGAAGTCATGTTGCAATCCATTAATCCGCAACCGAGCCGCAACCCGGATGCCGATGCAAAATTAAAAGGGAACATCGTCCGCGACGCTTTACCCGCGGTCGCCGGACATGATTAAAACAAACTATCTTCCGTGACCTTGGCAAAGGCAGTGAAATAGTCCGGGAATGTTTTTGCCACGCATTGCGGATCGTTGATACGTATCTTGCTACCCTTGCGTATGGCGCCATCCAGTGTCGCCAGCGAAAAACACATGGCCATCCGGTGGTCGTCATAGGTATCGATTGCGGCGGGTTGTATCACGGCCGGCGGCGTTATCCGCAAATAATCCTCCCCCTCTTCCACACTCGCGCCCAGCTTGCGCAATTCGATCGTCATCGCGCTGATGCGATCGGTTTCCTTGACGCGCCAGCTGCCGATATTGCGCAAGGTGCTGGTGCCGTCGGCATACAGGGCCGCGACGGCTATCGTCATCGCAGCGTCGGGAATATGGTTGAAGTCGGCATCAATGGCACGCAATGCGCCGTTGGATTTCGCCTCTATCCAGTTGTCGCCCATCGTGATGGTCGCACCCATCTGCTGCAAGGACTCGACAAAGCGCACGTCACCCTGGATACTATTTTTGCCCACACCTTCGACCCGGACCGGACCGCCGGCAATCGCCCCCGCCGCCAGAAAATACGACGCTGAAGACGCATCGCCTTCAACATGGATAATGCCGGGAGAAATATAGCGCTGTCCAGCCGCTATCGTGAATGACTGCCAGCCATCGCGCTGCACTTCCACACCGAAGCGACGCATCAGATTCAGGGTGATTTCAATATACGGTTTGGATATCAATTCGCCAACCACATCGATGGTGACATCCTGTTCGCGCGCCATCAGCGGTGCCGCCATCAGCAAGGCCGTCAGGAATTGGCTGGAAACATTGCCGCGCACCTGCATGCGTTGCGCATGTATGCGTCCACGCTGGATATGCAGAGGCGGATAACCCGGCTCACCGGTGTATTCGATATGCGTGCCGATGGCATTCAAGGCATCGACCAGATCGCCGATAGGACGCTCATGCATGCGCGATACACCATGCAAAGTGTAATCACCGCCTGTCACTGCCAGTGCCGCAGTCAACGGACGAATGGCGGTTCCTGCATTGCCCATGAAAAGATCGGCTTGATGCACGGGAAATGCGCCGTTGACGCCATGTACAACGTAATCCTGCGACTCGCCGATCTGCTCCCATTTGACACCGATTTTTTGCAGTGCCATCAGCATCACATGCGTATCGTCCGATGCCAGCAAATCCCTGATCTGCGTAGTGCCGTCCGCCAGAGCGGCTAACAGCAAGGTGCGATTGGAAATGCTTTTGGAACCTGGCAAACGCACCACGCCTTTGGCATGCATGGCTGGTTGCAGATCGAGGTAATGCGGATAGTGTTTATTCATCGTTCTCTGGTTCAGGCTGAACTTCAGCCGCCTCAATATTGCGCTGCCAGTTCTGGCGCGCACTTTGCGCATGGGAAAACATCGCGTGCATCGCTGCGCCGTCACCGGCGGCCAATTGCCCGCGAAAGCGCGTCAATTGCGCGATATAGGCATCAAGCTCGGTCAGGATGGCAGTCTGATTAGCCAGGCTGATATCGCGCCACATCTCCGGCGAAGAGGCAGCAATCCGCGTGAAATCACGAAAACCGCTGGCCGCATATTGAAACAGCAACTCAGCGTGCGGCTTGCGTGCAATATCGTCCACCAGCGCGAAGGCAAGCAAATGCGGCAAATGGCTGACTGCGGCAAACACCGCATCGTGATTTTCCGGCGTCAATTGATGGATGACGGCGCCGCATTGCTGCCAGGCTCGCGCCACCAATGCGATCTGCTCCGTCGTATTCTCGGGCAGCGGTGTCAATACCACTTTCCTGCCGACGTACAAACTATCTATCGCAGCATCCGGACCAGTCGATTCCAGTCCTGCGATGGGATGACCGGGGACGAATTGGACAATCTTTTCACCAAGCGCACGGCGTGCCGCAGCCACCACTTCAACCTTGATGCTGCCGGCATCAGTTATCACCGTTTGCGTTTGCAGATAGGGTTTGATCGCTGCAAGGATGGATTCGGTCTGGGCGACCGGTGCGGCCAGCAATACCAGATCCGCGTCCTGCAAGGCTTCTTCCAGCGAAGTGCCAATGACGTCGATGATGCCGAGTTCCTTTGCGCGCAGCAGCGATGCAGTGCTACGGCCAAGTCCGACGACCTGCTCCACGGCACCGGCTTTGCGCAAGGCAAGCGCAAACGATCCGCCTATCAAACCCACTCCAAAGATGACGATTTTTTTTAGCACGGAAGGCAAATGAAAGTAGTTGATCGAATTAGTCTGCAAACAATCAGGCCAGCGCTTTTTTCAGAGCGGCGAGACATATCGCGTTTTCTTCTTCCAGGCCGATCGAGATGCGCAGCCATTGCGGCAAACCGTAGTTGCCAACCGGACGCACGATCACACCCTGTTTCAACAGAGCCAGATTGATGCGCGCCCCGGCGCCATCATCGTCACCGACCTTGACCAGCACGAAGTTGCCGCACGATGGCACATACATCAGCTTCAATGCATCAAAAGCTTGCGTCAACTGGTGATAACCTGCCGCATTCAGCTCCGCACTCTTTTTGACAAACTCCGTATCGTTCAGCGCGGCAATTGCCGCTGCCTGCGCCAGCGAATTCACATTGAAAGGCTGGCGTATACGATTAAGCAAATCGGTAATGCCCGGTTGGGCAATGCCGTAACCGATACGCAAGCCCGCCAGGCCATAGACCTTGGACATCGAGCGCGACACCAGCAGATTCGGATACTGCGCTACCCATGCGATCGAATCATATTGCAGTTCAGGCGCCAGAAATTCGGTATAGGCTTCATCCAGCACAACGACGACATTCGGCGGCACACGCTTCAGGAAGGACTCAATCTCATGGCCGGGAATAAACGTGCCGGTCGGATTGTTCGGATTGGCAATGAAAATCAAACGCGTATCGTCTTCGATCGCATCAATCATGGCTTCCAGATCGTGGCCGAAATCCTTCGCGGCAACCACCAGTGAGCGTCCGCCTACGGCCTGCGTCGCCAACGGATAAACGGCAAATGAATATTGGGCGTAAATGACCGATTGCCCCGGCTGCACAAAAGCATGCGCCGACAGTTCCAGGATATCGTTGCTGCCGTTACCGAGCGTGATCCATTCCGCAGGCACACCGTATTTTGCAGTGAGGGCCGCTTTCAATTCAAAACCGTTGCCATCCGGATAGCGACCCGCATCGGCAATCGCCAGCGCTATCGCCTTTTTTGCCGACTCAGGCATGCCGAGCGGATTTTCATTGGATGCAAGTTTGACGATCCTGGCTTCGTCGAGGCCGAATTCACGCGCGACTTCGGCAATCGGTCTGCCGCCTTGATAAGGCGCAATCGCACGAACATAATCGGGGCCGAACTGAATAGACATAAAGGATTCCAGAGCAAGAATAGCTATTGCCAGGATGAGCGGTGCCTGATTTACCGGCAGACACGCATCTGGAACAACAGCACGAAAAAATTACAAACTGAATGGATACGAACCCAGCACCTTGAAAAATGCGGCGTTATCTTTGAGTTCCTTCAGTGCGTCGGCCACCTTGCTGTCTTTCAAGTGACCTTCCACATCGACATAGAAATAATATTCCCACGTGCCCATGCGCGCAGGCCGGGACTCGAAGCGCGTCATCGACACGCCGTGTTTCGCCAGTGGCGCCAGCAGATTGTAGACGGCTCCAGCCTTGTTCGGTACCGACAATACCAGCGAGGTTTGATCCTTGCCGCTGGCCGCAGTATGCAAGCGGCCGACTACCGCAAAACGCGTGCGATTGTGCGGATCGTCCTGGATATGCGCCTTGACGACTTGCAGATTGTATTTTTGTCCGGCGATCTCGCTGGCGATGGCCGCCACCGTCGCATCTTCACCAGCCAGGCGTGCCGCCTCGCCGTTGGAAGCCACCGCGCGCCGTTCGATATTCGGGTAGTTCTGGTTGAGCCAGACCTGGCATTGCGCCAATGCCTGCGAATGCGCGCAAATACTGTTGATGCCGCTCATGTTGCCGGAACGGGTCATCAGGCTGTGATTGACCTGTATCGACACTTCGCCGCTGATGGTCAGCGTGGTCTGCAACAGCAAATCGAGCGTACGATTAATCACACCCTCGGAAGAGTTTTCAATCGGCACCACGCCGAAATCGGCAGTGCCTGCTTCCGTTGCACGAAACACTTCATCGATGGATACGCATGGCATGCCTTCGACCGCGCGGCCGAATTGCTGATACACCGCCTGCTCGCTGAATGTCCCTGCAGGGCCGAGATAGGCAACCGTGACACGTTTTTCCAGCGCACGGCAGGCCGACATCACCTCACGAAAAACAGTCTGAATATCCGTGTCGAGCAAAGGGCCGGGATTGCGCTCTGCCACGCTACGCAACACCTGTGCTTCGCGCTCCGGGCGGAACACCGGCGCATTGGTTTCCGCCTTGACATGGCCGACTTCCTGCGCCACGCGGGCACGCCTGTTGAGCAAATCGAGAATTTGCGCATCGATCGCATCGATCTGTTCACGCAGCGGTTTGAGCTTGTCGTCCGTCGTCATATATTCACTATGCAAGCACGTCAGATTTTGATTGGATTGAAAATCAACCGTATTTTTTCTCGAATGCCTTCATGAAATCGACCAGCGCCTGCACGCCTTCAATCGGCATTGCATTGTAAATCGATGCACGCATGCCGCCGACCGAACTATGGCCTTTCAACTGCACCAGATCGTTCTGCCCGGCTTCGGTCAAGAACTTCGTGTTCAAGGATGCGTCACGCAGGAAGAATGGCACATTCATGCGCGAACGATTCGCTGCCGGCACGTTATTGACATAGAAATCGGTCGAGTCGAGATAATCGTAGAGCAGTTTCGCCTTGGCGATGTTAACTTTTTCCATCGCAGCAACGCCGCCCTGACGTTTCATCCACTGGAAGGTCAGCCCCGCGATATAGATAGGATAGGTTGGCGGCGTGTTGAACATGGAGTCATGTTCGGCGACCAGTTTCCAGTCGAAAGCGGATGGGCAGATAGGCAGTGCATGCCCAAGCATGTCATCGCGCACGATTACGATGGTCAAGCCTGCAGGGCCGATATTTTTTTGTGCGCCGGCATAAATCACGGCGTACCTGGATACATCGATTTCTCGCGACAGGATATTCGACGACATGTCAGCCACCAGCGGCACATTGCCGACATCCGGTGTGAAGTCGAACTCAACGCCACCGATGGTTTCATTCGTGCAAACATGCACATACGCGGCATCAGGCGTCAGCTTCCAGGTATCGCGTGCAGGTACATAGGTGAAGTTTTGATCTTCCGATGAGGCCGCGACATTTACGTTCGCGTACTTGCGCGCTTCTTCAATGCTCTTGATCGACCAGTGGCCGGTATTGACGAAATCAATGGTCGCAGGCTGCGGTTTCATGCCGACCAGATTCATCGGCACGATTGCGTTCTCGGCGATGGCGCCACCCTGCATCAACAGAATCTTGTAGTTGTCGGGTATCGACATCAAGGAACGCAAATCGTCCTTGGTGGTTGCCAGAATTTCAGTAAATTCACGGCCGCGATGACTCATTTCCATTACTGACAAACCGCAGCCTCTCCAGTTTGCCATCTCATCCGCCGCCTGCTGGATTACCTCCTGTGGAATCGCAGCCGGTCCCGGCGAAAAGTTAAACACACGCTTCATTATTCGTCTTCCTCCGCACCGGATTGGTCTTCTTCAATATCCGATTCCAGAATACGTTGCAGACCGCTCAGCTTGGTGCCATCTTCCACGGCGATCAGCGTCACGCCTTGGGTTGCACGACCCATTTCACGAATTTCTGCGACACGGGTGCGTATCAGTACGCCGCCGGTCGTGATCAGCATGATTTCGTCTGCCGCATCAACCAGTGTTGCTGCCACTACTTTGCCGTTGCGCTCGCTGGTCTGGATGGCAATCATGCCTTTGGTGCCGCGGCCATGACGTGTGTATTCGGTGATCGGCGTACGCTTGCCGAAACCGTTTTCAGTCGCGGTCAGAACGGACTGCTGTTCGTTCTCTGCCACCAGCAAGGCGATGACTTGCTGACCTTCTTCCAGATTCATGCCACGCACACCACGTGCCGTACGGCCCATAGGACGCACATCGTTTTCGTCAAAGCGTACTGCCTTGCCGGAATCGGAGAACAGCATCACATCGTGCTTGCCATCAGTCAGCGCCGCACCGATCAGGAAGTCGCCGTCATCCAGATCAACCGCGATGATGCCGGCCTTGCGTGGATTACTGAAATCGCTCAGTGAAGTCTTTTTCACGGTGCCGAGGCTAGTCGACATGAAAATATAGCGATCTTCCGGGAAGGTACGATTTTCGCCGGAGACCGGCAGAATCACGGTAATTTTCTCGCCATCCTGCAGCGGGAACATATTGACGATAGGTTTGCCACGCGAATTGCGCGAACCTTGCGGCACTTCCCACACCTTCAGCCAGTACATGCGGCCGCGATTACTGAAGCAGAGGATGTAATCATGCGTATTCGCGATGAACAGCTGATCGATCCAGTCGTCTTCCTTGGTCGCCATCGCCTGCTTGCCGCGACCACCACGTTTTTGCGCGCGATATTCGGTAATTGGCTGCGACTTCATGTAACCGGTATGCGACAGGGTCACGACCATATCCTGCGGCGTGATCAGATCTTCGGTGCCGAGATCGGTTGCATTCAATTCGATCGACGAACGACGCTCATCCTTGTTGCCGATGCCGTATTCATTTTTCGCTACGGTCAGCTCGTCAGTGATGATGACAGTGACGCGCTCAGGCTTGGCCAGGATGTCGAGCAGATCGGCGATCTGCGACATGACTTCCTTGTATTCATTGACGATCTTGTCCTGCTCCAGACCGGTCAGACGCTGCAGACGCATCTGCAAAATTTCCTGCGCCTGATCATCGGACAATTTGTACAAACCGTCAGGCTGAATACCGTAATGCTTGGGCAGGTTTTCCGGACGGAAGGCATTGACGCCACCGACACCTTCTTCACCGGTGCGTGCCAGCATCTCGCGCACCACGGATGAATCCCATGCACGCGACATCAAATCGACTTTCGCCACCGGCGGTGTCGGTGCCGCCTTGATGATCGCGATGAAATCGTCGATATTCGCCAGCGCAACAGCCAGACCTTCCAGCACGTGGCCGCGTTCGCGCGCCTTGCGCAATTCAAATATGGTGCGACGCGTCACCACTTCGCGACGATGCGACAGGAAGCATTCCAGCATCTGCTTCAGGTTCAGCAACTTGGGCTGACCGTCGACCAGCGCCACCATGTTCATGCCGAAGGTGTCCTGCAACTGAGTCTGCTTGTACAGATTGTTGAGCACCACTTCCGGCACTTCATTGCGTTTCAGTTCGATCACAACGCGCATGCCCGACTTGTCGGATTCATCGCGAATATCGGAAATACCTTCGAGTTTTTTGTCGCGTACCAGTTCGGCGATGCGTTCCAGCAGCGACTTCTTGTTCACCTGGTACGGCAGTTCATCGACGATAATCGCAGAGCGGTTTTCCTTGCCGTATTCTTCGAAGTGCGTTTTCGCGCGCATCACGACGCGGCCGCGGCCGGTGCGGTAACCATCGCGCACGCCTGAGACGCCATAAATAATGCCGCCCGTCGGGAAATCCGGCGCCGGAATAATTTCGATCAGCTCATCAATCGTCGCCTCTGCATTGCGCAATACATGCAGGGCCCCATCGATGACTTCAGTAATATTGTGCGGCGGGATATTCGTCGCCATACCGACCGCGATACCCGACGAGCCGTTAATCAGCAGATTCGGAATGCGTGTCGGCAACACCGACGGTTCACGTTCCTTGCCATCGTAGTTAGGCACGAAATCGACGGTTTCCTTGTCCAGATCGGCCAGCAATTCACCTGCAATCTTGTCCAGGCGGCACTCGGTGTAACGCATCGCCGCTGCATTATCGCCGTCGATAGAACCGAAGTTACCCTGGCCGTCGACCAGCATGTAACGCAGCGAAAATGGCTGCGCCATCCGCACCAGCGTGTCGTAGATCGACGCGTCGCCGTGCGGGTGGTATTTACCCATCGTCTCACCGACCACGCGCGCGCATTTGACGAACGGGCGATTCCAGACATTGTTCATTTCATGCATCGCAAACAGAACCCGACGGTGTACCGGCTTCAAGCCGTCACGCACGTCAGGCAATGCGCGCCCTACGATGACGCTCATGGCGTAATCGAGGTAACTCTTGCGCATCTCTTCTTCAAGCGAAATCGGAATTGTTTCTTTAGCGAATTGATCCATTGGCGTTCGTCTGGTCTTTGGCTAGGGTTTGATAATGAAAAATCGGCGGATTAATATTCCAATGCGATTCGAATACGCATGAACTACACAGGAAATACGCACGATCCGGCAAATCGTAGATTTTAACACGGCAGAGGACTCTTCTCCCCGCTTTCGGCATTGCGGGAACTTTGCAAACGACAGCCATCGCTGCGACTGATTCTCAGAAAAATATGTTTAAATGCTGACTGCTGAAATCTGCCTTGTTTCCTGAACACCATTCCACCACGAGAAAAACATGATTAACAAACTGGCCTTAGTTCTACTGGTCGGCGTCGCGCCATCGTATGCTGCAGCACAAAGCTCCACAGACATCCAGGCTCCATCGAATCATTCCTACAATCAGGATGGTCGCGGCACCATTACCCGCAGTGATTACGGCCTTTGCTGGCGATCCGGCTTCTGGACTCCCGACGATGCCGTTGCAGGGTGCGATGGCGCTTTGGCATCCCCTATTCCCAATCCAACCGCACCGGAAATGGCAAACAGCCTGGAAAAAGAGCGGCAATCGATGCCGCTGGCAGCGAAACCGTTGTGCAACGTCACACTCGCGCTTGCAAGCGACCAAACCTTCGCTTTTAACAAGGCAGTACTCAACAAGGCCGCAAAACAGCAGATTGATCAAAAGGTTTTACCCATACTTGCCGAATGCAAGGGAATTGACGGGATCACGATTACCGGACATACCGACCATCTTGGCGCCAGCCGGTCCAACCAAATCCTGTCGGAAAAACGGGCGGCATCAGTTGCCGGCTACCTGAAAACCAAAGGGGTCAGTACCAAAATGAATGTACTCGGGGCCGGCGAGACCCAGGGCGTCAAATTGTGCGATGAAAAATTGCCGCACGGAAAACTCATTGCCTGCCTGGCACCCAATCGCCGCGTCTTGATCGAGGTTCATGGTCACCCCCGGTAAGCATGCAGTTATTAAATTAATTAAAATTTCCTCAAAACATGAACGATTTTCATATCCAAAGGTCAATGTTTTGCAAAGAGAATATTGCTTCACATACCGTTGTATAAGCGCAACAATTTTAAAGAAATGGCAATCAGCCAATTTAACAAGGTTCGCTGACGCAGCTGCTGTGGCAAAATGGTAGCAAGTTAAACTATTGCATGCGAACAATAAGTTTCATGTGGTTGTTGAAGCGCGTGTTAGTATCCACATCCGATGTCATTCACGTAATTTGCGCAGTTTATCTGCGGATATCTCACTCGAGAGGAGAAAGAAATATGAATAAATTAGCAAAACTCGTCTTCGCTGCGTCCGCAGTCGTTGCAATGTCAGCTCAAGCTCAAACCGACATCCAAGCACCTACCCCAAACAGCGCATACGCTCAAGCCGGCAACGGCACGATCGTTCGTAGCGGCACTGGTCTGTGCTGGCACACTGGCTACTGGACTCCAGCTGATTCCGTAGCAGGTTGCGATGGCGCATTGGTCGCCGCAGCAGCTCCGGCTCCAGCAGCAGCTCCAGCAGCAGCTCCAGTACCTACCTCGGAAAAAGTCACGTTTGCAGCTGATGCATTCTTTGACTTCGACAAGGCAGTATTGAAGCCGGACGGCAAAGCCAAGCTTGACGATCTGGCATCCAAGCTCAAAGATTTGAACCTGGAAGTTATCATCGCTGTTGGTCATACCGACTCCATTGGTTCCGATGCATACAACCAAAAACTGTCGATCCGTCGTGCAGAAGCTGTTAAAGGCTACTTGGTTGGCAAAGGTATCGATGCAAAACGCGTCTACACCGAAGGTAAAGGCGAAAAACAACCAGTTGCTACAAACAAAACAGCTGCTGGTCGCGCTCAAAACCGTCGTGTAGAAATCGAAGTTGTCGGTACACGTAAATAATTCGTTTCATACGAATCAAAAACCCCGCTTAGGCGGGGTTTTTTTTCGCATATTGATTCATTCATTTTTTTCAATTGGCGACATCAGCACGCGCATCCCACTTTCAAGTTATCATTTAGCCCATGAATGCCGACCCATTAGAACTGAAAAAATTTAGCGATCTGGCCCATCAATGGTGGGATCCCACATCGGAATTTCGTCCCTTGCATGAAATTAATCCGTTGCGTCTTGAGTGGATCAATAGCCTTGCTCCATTGGCAGCCAAAACGGTGATTGATATCGGTTGCGGCGGCGGTATCCTGTCCGAATCGATGGCAAGAAAAGGCGCCAATGTAACAGGTATAGATCTGTCCGAAAAAGCCCTTAAAGTCGCCGATCTGCACAGCCTGGAATCTGGCGTGCAGGTACGCTATGAATTGATTGCGGCCGAAGACATGGCCGCGCGTGAAGCTGGCAAATTCGACATTGTTACCTGCATGGAAATGCTCGAGCATGTACCCGATCCTGCCGCCATCGTTGCCGCCGCTGCCAAGCTTGCCAAACCTGGCGGGACAATATTTTTTTCGACCATCAATCGCAATCCAAAAGCGTATCTGCATGCCGTGCTCGGCGCGGAATACCTGTTGCGGCTGCTACCCAAAGGCACTCACGATTATGCCAAGTTCATCACGCCAGCCGAACTCTCCCGGTTTGCGCGCGAAGCCGGCCTGACAGTCGATACGCTTAGAGGAATGGGCTTCAATCCGCTCACGAAAATCTACTCGCTCACGCACGACACCAGCGTCAATTATCTGGTCGCGTGCAGCAAGCCCGCCTGATCTTCAACATCAGAGCAACACGCTTATCGCTGCTTGTGCGATAAGCGCTTATTCCTTCGACCTGCACATTGAGTACGCATGAAATTACCCACCCCTTTAGCTATTCTGTTCGATCTCGACGGCACGCTTGCCGATACCGCACCTGATTTGGCGGAGGCAGTCAATCAATTGCGCGTTACACGCGGCCTCGCACCTGCCGACTACGCATTATTGCGCCCCGTCGCATCTGCCGGTGCACGCGGCTTGATCGGTGTTGCCTTCGGCATCACACCACAAGATGCAGAATATGCGGAACTGCGCGACAATTTTTTGCGCAACTACGCAGCGGCAATCGCAGTCAATAGCCGTTTGTTTGAAGGCGTCTCTGAATTGTTATCGAACTTGCAGGAAAAAAACATCGCCTGGGGCATTGTCACGAACAAGGCGGCACAGTTGACCGATCAACTGGTGCCACAGATCGGCCTGCATCATGCGGCCTGCGTCATTTCCGGCGATACCACCGCACACCCGAAACCGCACCCGGCTCCATTATTCGAGGCCGCCAAACGCATAGGCGTTCAGCCGGAACATTGCTGGTATGTCGGCGACGATCTGCGCGACATTCAGGCGGGCCAGGCTGCCGGCATGACAACCATCGCGGCTGCATGGGGCTATTGTGGTGAAGTTGCTCCCGCCACGTGGAATGCCGATGCGCTGGTCGAATCGCCGCAACAGCTATTCGATCTTCTCGACCGGCTACCCTGAGTTTGAGCAGCCGGTTCGGCACAGTCTGCAACAATCGCATAAACCGCACTTGAATCAGCAATGAAGCACCCCATCTATTGCGTTACAATGGCAATGCTTGGGGGCGACCTGGTTTCGACAGGGGTTGCAAAGCAGCGCAGGGCATACCGAGGACTGGTTACCTCGTAAATACATCCAGAAAAGTAATAACTGCAAACGATAACTCGTACGCACTAGCCGCTTAATAACCGGTTAGCTTCACACCGTTTCTTCCTTGGGGCGGGCTGGTCAAACAGCAGTGAAGTCATATACAAGGAATCGCGTCATGCCGGGTCACTTGGCAAGGCGTTAAATAATAGGTGACTCGCCTGTCCGCAGCGTGCGCGTCCGCGTCGTACAGGTTAAATCAAATGGCAGCGCTAAGTATGTAGAACTGTCTGTAGAGTGCTTCTGGACGCGGGTTCGATTCCCGCCGCCTCCACCAATATTGAAAATCCCAACCCTTATCGGCTGGGATTTTTTTTGTCCAAAGCGCCAGTATTGGCTTGGGTTTAAGACCTGAGCAATCCGCTGAGAAACAGCGACGCTATGCGCTGGCTTCAAATTCTGTGTGTTCGCAGCAGGCAAAGCCAAATGGCTCAAGCAAGCAGACAAACGGCGTATATTTCTTATGAATATGGACGATCAGCCCGCAGGCTAACCGCCGGATGGGGAAAAATAACAAAAAGGTATATGAGCGATGCAATTGCGAGATAAATGGAACAGCTTGATCTCTCTGCTGAAAACGGAGCTGCGTCAGCTGGCAAAGATCAATTCCAGTGATCGCCTCTGGCAAATGCCGTTCGCAACCGCGCTTTCTTCCGGTCTACCCTTGCTGATCGGCGCCTATTTCAATCATCTGGAATTCGGTCTGGTTTCCTCGCTGGGCGGCATGGTGTTTTTGTACCTGCCGAGCACCCCGCTGCATCACCGCATGGTATTCCTCATGGCCTGCGCATTTTCCATGTCGGCCTGCTATGCGTTCGGCGTCATGGCGCATTTTTTCCCGGTGTTGCTGGTACCGATACTCACTTTCACTACGGTGCTGGTGACTATGCTCTGCCGTTTCTACGGTTTGGGGCCCCCAGGCAGCCTGTTTTTCATCATGGCGGCAGCGATAGGTGCGTACTCGCCAGTCGAATTCATGGATCTCCCGCGGCAAGTAGGGCTGCTGACACTGGGATGCCTGCTGGCCTGCCTGATCGCATTTTTCTACAGTATCTACGTCTTGCTCCTGCGCCCGGCTGAACCAATACCTGCGCTGCCGCCGCCGACTTTTGATTTCATCGTTTTCGACTCATTGATCATAGGTACCTTCGTCGGTATATCGCTGGCACTGGCGCAGGCCCTGCAACTGGAGAAGGCGTACTGGGTGCCTGTCAGCTGTCTCGCAGTCATACAGGGGCACACGCTGCGCGCGGTATGGAACAAGCAATTGCAGCGCATCGTCGGCACCAGCATCGGACTGCTGGTCGCCTGGGGCCTGCTTTTGCTGCCGCTGGAAAAATGGAGCATCTCGCTGATCATGATGATGCTGGCCTTCATCATTGAAATGGCGATCGTCCGGCATTACGGCTTTGCGGCAATTTTCATCACGCCGTTGACGATATTACTGGCCGAGGCCGCAACGTTGGGTAACGGATCACCCTCGCTATTGATTCAGGCGCGCTTCTTCGACACCTTGCTCGGGTGTCTGGCCGGCTTCATCGGCGCAATCTGCATTCACAGTCCGCGCTTTCGCGATATCGTTGGTCGCCCAATACGCCGCCTGGTCCCTGCCCGCTTTTTACACTGAAGATCAGGCTTGCGGATATCGCCCACCAAAACAGAACCGGCACGTATAGCCTGTTTGATGTGGCGCAACATTTCCAGCTGCAACCAATAAATTTTCAAGACACAACCGACAAACGCTGCAGTGCAATCTCATCATCCGATATCCATTTTGAAAAACAGTCCGGACTTGTACTCCTTCGTACATCTATCACCATTGGAATGGTGAAAAATCCTTGCCCAAAAAATGGCATTTCAAAATACAAAGGCCGGGTGAAAACCCGGCCTTTTGAACGAAAAAAGAGATGTGATCAGATGATCAGAATTCTTCCCACTCGTCGCCACCTGTTGCAGCCTTCGGGCTTACAGGTGTAGGGGCTGCAATCGCGCGTTTGGCTGGTGCATGATGCGATGCCGCCGCAGCAATCTTGCGCACCGTCTTCGTGGCTGGCGTCGATGCGGCTACGCCATCCAGTTTGAACACACTGACCGCTTCCGCCAGTTTGCCGGCTTGCTCGTTGAGCGACTCGGCTGCCGCTGCCGCTTCTTCCACCAGTGCGGCATTCTGTTGCGTAACCTGATCCATCTGGCCGATGGCTTGATTCACTTGCTCGATGCCGGCACTTTGTTCCTGGCTGGCTGCCATGATCTCGGACATGATGTCGGTGACACGCTTGACGCTGTTGACAACTTCTTCCATCGTAACGCCGGCTTCTGCCACCAGCTTGCTGCCGATGTCCACTTTATCGACCGAATCCCCGATCAAGGTCTTGATTTCCTTCGCTGCAGCAGCCGAACGTTGCGCCAGGTTGCGCACTTCACTTGCCACCACAGCAAAGCCGCGCCCTTGCTCGCCGGCTCGCGCCGCTTCCACTGCCGCATTCAGCGCCAGAATATTGGTCTGGAATGCGATGCCGTCAATCACGCCAATGATATCCACGATTTTCTTGGCCGATGAATTAATGTCTTCCATCGTATCGACCACTTGCGATACAACGACGCCACCTTTTTCCGCCACGCCGGAAGCAGATACGGCGAGTTGATTGGCTTGACGTGCATTGTCGGCATTCTGCTTGACGGTAGAAGTCAGTTCTTCCATCGATGAAGCCGTCTCTTCCAGCGAACTCGCCTGCTCTTCCGTCCGGCTCGACAAATCCAGATTGCCGGCCGCGATCTGGTTCGATGCCGTGGCGATGGTTTCAATACCGGTGCGAACTTCACTCACGCTCTTGACCAGACCGTCGTTCATGTCTCGCAGCGCCTGCAGCAATTGGCCGGTTTCGTCGCTCGAATTGACTTCAATCCTGTTGCGCAAATCGCCCCCGGCAACCGTACGCGCGACTTCAACCGCATATTCCAGCGGGCGCGTGATACTACGCGACAGCAGCCATGCCAGCAGAGCGCTCAACGCCAGGGCAATAGCCCCCAGCGTCAGCAAAAACATCCTTCCGGATGCGTACAAATTATCAACCTCGGTTTTCGCTTCCAGAAAAGTAACCTGCTGGAAATCCACAACATCCTGCACCGTCTTGCTATAGGTCTCCAATGCCGGATCCATTTTGCTTGCAATGATTTTTTTCGCTTCTTCCTCTGCTGCCGGACTGCCGTCCGCCTTGAGCTTGAAGACTTCCTTGCGTATATCCATGTACACCGTGCGCTTGTCGCCCACCGCGCTCATCAATTTCTTGCCTTCCTCACTGTGAATCAGGCTCTCGAGCTTGTTTTGCAGCTTGGTGATTTCTACACTTTGCGCCGTCATCTCGTTCTGAAATTGCTGCTGCACTTCCTGATTGGTGCTCCTTATCCTCGCAGTAGTACGTATTGCATTGGCACTATTTCCTGCATGCCATTGGATCGACAAACGCTCTTGCTCTGCCGCCTCTTCCATGCGCACGGTAGCTTGCGCAACTTCCTGCAAGCGCCAGACGCCAATCACCATCATGGATGCCATCAATAGCAAAACCACAGCAAATGCCAAACCCAGCCGTACGCCAATTTTCAAATTAGTTATTTTCATTTCTACTCAAGATAAAGGAAGACATTGATAAGAGATCCAAATGATAGATTGCTAGCTGCTATTTTTTCTACTTATTTCGTTGCAGACGAAACCATCATCAGTCCGTATGGCATGCATCGCCAACCATCACGATGCTGATCAGGAAAACCTCTCGTTTAGAGGCTCGATACCGGCACATCTTGATTGATAAATTATTGAACACCATTTCCTCAGGACAGTTGCTGATGTGAAGCAGCTGTATTCTCAGGCCGCAATTTCTTCTATCAGCCCCATTTCGGAGGATGACATCAGCTTGTCAATATCAACCAGAATCAGCATGCGTTCTTCGATCGTTCCCAGTCCGATCAAATAATCCGTATCCATCGCCGTCCCCATTTCCGGCGCAGGCTTGATCTGTTCGTTATTGAGCGTAATGACATCGGAAACGCTGTCGACCACCATGCCAACGACACGATTACCAATATTAAGAATAATGACTACCGTGAACTGGTCATACCTCGGCACACCAAGTTTGAACATGATGCGCATATCAACAATGGGAACAATAATGCCGCGCAGATTAATGACGCCTTTGATGAATTCAGGTGCATTCGCAATTTGCGTGACTGCATCGTAGCCACGAATTTCCTGCACTTTCAGAATATCGATACCGTACTCTTCACTACCTAGCGTAAATGCCAATACCTCGGTTTCCCCAAGGGGAGGTTGCTTATTTTGCATGGACTACCTGTTTAGGAAAAAGGTTATTTGCGTGCCTTGCACAATGCTTGTGCCGCAAAATAAAGTGAAGTTTAAGAAAAATTTCTCACGGTATTGTCACGACTGTTTTGTTTACGTCAGCTTGAAAAGAATCTTGAGCATCGAAACGACAGTATCGTGGAGATAGTGCAAAAGATAGGAAAAGCATGGTTAAATCGAGAGGAAACTTGTGTATCAGGAACACACTTTTGAAGCAGCTTCTCGAACGCTTAAATTTCCGCTCCACATTGCATGACGTCGATCATGAACAATATGCTGCGTCATTATCGGCATGGCTACCGAACGATTTACCTGCCTGATGGGATATGCAACTCAGACCAAATATCTGGATAGGCAGTCACCGATGGCCTGGCGCATCAGTAACTGCTGCGCCGCATTCTTCCGAGCGGAAGAAGTGATATTCAACTACGCGTTGCAGTGCGCTCTCATCATCCGGATAAGGTGCCGTCGCCAGATGACATATGATCAGCCTGTTGCTGGTGTTCACGTAGTGCCGGTGCCGAAATGGATTGCCGAGTCTTAAAAACAGTAGCTGTCTGAATAGTATGCTGAGCCGTTGAGAAATCAACGGTTGTGCCGTTTCTGCACCCTTCAAGCCATCAGGCTGATGGTCTTGCGGAAACGTCGCAGCGATGCCATGAACAGCAGCGCGCCTATGACAATGATGGCCAGCACCTGCGGCCACACCACATCCAGGCCGGCACCGCGAAACAGGATAGCCTGGGCGGCCGACACGAAATGCGTGGTGGGCGCGACCAGCATCAGCTGCTGGACCACCCACGGCATGCTCTCGCGCGGTGTCATGCCGCCCGAGAGCATTTCCAGCGGCAGCAGCACCAGCACCATCAGCATGCCGAATTGCGGCATCGAACGCGCCACTGTCGCCATGAAAATCCCCATGGACGTGGTGGCAAACAGATGCAAGGCCGTTACCGCCATGAACAAGGCTATTGATCCCTGCACCGGCACCCGCAAGGCCAGTTGCACCACGAACAGGATGGATACTGACGCCGCCAGCAAGACCACCAGAGCCATCGCCCAGATCTTGGCCAGCATGATTTCGGCCGGCGTGACCGGCATCACCAGCAAGTGTTCTATCGTGCCGTGCTCGCGCTCGCGTATCAGTGCTGCACCGGTCAGGATGATGGATAGCATGGTCACGCTGTTGATGATTTCCATCAGCGAACCGAACCAGGATTGTTCAAGATTGGGATTGAAGCGCATGCGCAGGTTCAGTTCGACCGGCAGACTGGTGCTGCCGCGATGACGCTGGACGAATTCATTCACCTCGGCGGCCACTATCTGCTGGACATAACCGCTGCCGGTAAAGGCCTGGCTCATGCGCGTGGCATCGACATTGAGCTGCGCGGCGGGTGCGCGTCCGGCCAGTACATCACGCTGGAAATTGGCCGGGATGTCGAGCACGAAAGTGTAGTCGCCGTTATCCATGCCGATATCCATCTCGGCCAGGCTGATCAGCCGCGGCGTCTTGAAGTGCGGCGGGTAGAAACTGCTGACGATGCGCGCCGACAGCGGCGAATCATCCTCGTCGACGATGGCGATGACTGCATTGTGCAGGTTTTCCGGCATCGCGGTGGCCGCCACATAGATCGCCACGGTAAAGGTATAGACGATCAATACCAGCATCGTCGGGTCGCGCACCAGGCTCCATAACTCCTTGATGCCGAGGCGGTAAATATTGACGATGGAAATGCTGCGCATGATCAGGACTCCTGCTTCCTGAGCAGCAGGATGGCCGCGCCGACGATCACCGGCGCCGCAATCAGCAGTGGCCAGAATGAAGACATCAGGCTGCTGGAGTCCAGCGCCTTGCTGAACACGCCGCGGCTGATGGTCAGGAAATGCGTGGCGGGATAGATGCTGCCGATAAAGGCCCCCACGCCTTCCAGCGAAGATACCGGGTTAAGCAAGCCGGCAAACTGCACGCAGGGCAGTATCGTTCCTATCATCGTGACGAACATCGCTGAAATCTGGCTCTTCGTAAAGGTCGAAGCCAGCAAGCCCATGCCGGTGGAAGAAATCACGCACAACAATGCAGCCACCGCCAGCGTAATGAAATCCCCCTTCAGCGGCACGCCAAAGACGGTAACCGACAGCAGCGTCAGGATCAAAAAATTGAACATCGCCAGTGCGATGTAAGGCAGCTGTTTACCCAGCAGGAACTCGATGCGTGTGACCGGCGTGACATACAGGTTGATGATGGAGCCCAGCTCCTTTTCGCGCACGACCGACAGCGCCGTCAGCATCGACGGGATCATCATTAGCAGCATCGGGATCACGGCCGGCACCATCGCCATCAGGCTTCTCACATCGGGATTGTAGCGAAAACGGGTTTCCATCTGGCTTGCCACCGGCAGCGCCACGCCGAGCCGGTATTGCGCCATGTCGACCAGCCATAGCGCATGCATCGCCTGCACATAACCGCGTACGGTTTCCGCGCGCGCCGGCATCGCGCCATCGACCCAGGCGGCGACCTGCGCTCCATGGCCGCGCTTCAAGTCGCGCGCAAAACCGGATGGAATTTCTATGACCAGCGACAGTTCGCCATTGCGCATGCGCCGGTCCAGCTCTGCATGGTTGCGGACCGGCGGCTTTTCGATGAAATAGCGCGAGCCGGCGAGATTGAGCGTGTAATTCTGGCTCACCGTAGTTTGATCCTGATCCAGCACCGCATACGTCAGGTTATCGACATCCATGTTCATGCCATAGCCGATGATGAACATCAGCAGTGTCGTGCCAAGTAGCGCCAGCGTCGCACGCACCGGATCTCGCCTGAGTTCCAGCGTCTCGCGCCACATGTAGCTGAGGGCGCGGCCTATGCTGAAACTGCGCTGCGGGCGGGCTGCAGCATGAGGTGCTGCAGCGTCTTCTACCCTGCCTTCCGGACGGGCTTTTGCTCTGCCTGTTGCCGTGCCGCTTTGCGCCGCAATATCCGTTTCATCTTTTGCCGCAGGCACTACGCCGGTCGCATCTTCCAGATAGGCGATGAAAGCCTGCTCCAGGGTATCGACCTGGCGCTGCGCGACCAGTTGTGCCGGCGTATCGCTGACCAGCACCTTGCCCGCATGCATGAGCGAAATCCGGTCGCAGCGCTCGGCTTCATTCATGAAGTGGGTGGAAATGAAGATCGTTACCCGGTCGCGGCGCGACAACTCGATCAACAGGCGCCAGAAATTATCGCGTGCCACCGGGTCGACGCCCGAGGTCGGTTCATCAAGAATCAGCAACTCCGGCCCATGCACCATCGCCACTGCCAGCGACAAGCGCTGGCGCATGCCCAGCGGCAGCTTGTTCGGCAATGCATCGATTTCTTCCTCGAGCCCGAAACGCGTCAGCATCTGCTGCGCCCGCGCCGCAACCTCGGCTTCCGGCACATTGAACAGGCGCGCATGCAGCACCAGGTTTTGCATGACGCTGAGCTCGGAATACAGTGAAAACGATTGCGACATGTAGCCAACGCGACGCCGTGTCGCGATGTCATGCGGATCGACTTCATGCCCGAACAGCCAGGCCCGCCCCTCGCTCGCCGCCAGCAAGCCCGTCAGCACTTTCATCGTGGTCGTCTTGCCACAACCGTTGGAGCCGATAAAGCCGAATATCTCGCCGCGCCGGATACGAAAGTTGACGTGATCAACTGCAGTGAAATCGCCGAAGCGCATCGTCAAGTCACGTGCCTCGATGGCCACTTCGGCATCCGCGCCCAATGCCAGCGGCTGGATTTCGACTGCCTGATGGCCGCGCTTTTTTTCTTCCGGCAATAGCGCGATGAATGCCGCTTCCAGATCGGCGCTGCCGGTCTGCGCCAGCAATTCCTGCGGTGCGCCGGTCGCCAGCACCCGCCCGCCATCCATCGCCACCAGCCAGTCGAAACCTTGCGCCTCATCCATGTAAGCGGTCGCCACGATCACACTGATCTGCGGACGCTGCTGGCGTATGCCGGCGATCAAGCTCCAGAACTGGGCCCGTGCCAGCGGATCGACGCCGGTGGTCGGCTCATCGAGTATCAGCAAGTCCGGATCGTGGATCAATGCGCAGCACAAACCCAGCTTCTGTTTCATGCCGCCGGACAGCTTGCCGACCGGGCGCGTGAGGAATGGAAACAGGCCGGTGCTGCGCGTCAGACTATCGATGCGACGACGACGCTCAGCAGCATCGTGGCCGAACAGGCGCGCAAAAAATTGCAGGTTTTCCTCGACCGACAGGGTCGGATACAGATTCTTGCCCAGACCCTGCGGCATGTAGGCAATCCGTGGACACACGGCATCCCGATGCCGCTTGCGGCGCATGTCGCCGCCCAATACGTCGGCGCTGCCCTGCTGCATTTTGCGTGCGCCAGCCGCCAGCGCCAGCAAGCTGGACTTGCCGACACCATCCGGCCCTATCAGGCCCACCATGCATTGCGCCGGGATATCCAGGCTGATGTCGGCCAGCGCTACTGTCTTGCCATAGCGCAGACCGATGTCGGCCAGTCGGATTACCGGAAGCGCCATATCAGGCATGGCTTACTCCGGCAACTTGACGGCCAGCGCGGGCGGCCATGCCGACTTGGGGTCGAGCTTGAGCCAGGCCACGCCAGGCAAACCGGTCTTGACCAGCTTTACATGTTTTTCCAGTAGCGCGCGGTCTATCTGCGCCCTGACACGGAACATCAGCTTTTGTCGCTCGCTGGCGGTTTCCACCGTCTTCGGCGTGAATTGTGCAGTGCTGGCCACAAAAGACAGCCTGGCCGGAATCACATACTGCGGCGCGGCGTCGAGCACGATATGGACTTCGCTGTCCAGCGCCAGCTTGCCGACGATGGTTTCCGGCACGAAGAAGGTCATGTAAACATCCGACAAATCCACCAGGTTCAACACCTTGCCGCCAGCGCCTATCACTTCACCTGCTTCCGCAATCCGGTATTGCACGCGACCGCTGCGCGGTGCCGTCAATACACTGTCATTGATGTCCGCCTGTATGCGCGCCACCGACGCTTCTGCCGCAACCGCCGTGGCACGCGCTCCCGCCACCTGGGTCTGCGCGGCGCTGATCGCGGATTGCGCAGCCTCAACCTGCGCGCTGGCAGCCACCAGCGCCGCCTGCACGCTGCGCTCGCGGGCCCGGTCATCGTCGAGTTCCTGCTGCGACGAAGCGCCTTCCTGCGCCAGCGTCTGCGAGCGCGTCAGGCGGCGCTGGGCTGCATCGAGTTCGCTCTGGCGCTGCACCACCAATGCCTGCGCTGCCTGCTTGTCGCTCTGGCGCATCGCCACCAGCGCCTCAGCACTGGCAATCGCAGCCACCGCCTGCTGCTGCCTTGCGCGCGCTTCGTCAACCATGGCGGTAAGGGTGTCTATCTGCATGTGCGCCAGAGGCTGACCGGCGCTGACAAAGTCACCTTCCTTGACCAGGATGTCCAGCACGCGCCCGCCGAGTTTGGTTGACACATCCACTTCAGTTGCCTCGATGCGGCCATTGCCGCTGATGAAGCCGGCACCGGGACCGGTGTCGCGCAAGGTGAACCAGGCATAAGCGGCTGCGACTACGGCAATAAGCACGATGGCGATCGGGATCAGCTGTTTTTTGAAAGACATGTTCATGGTGTGAGGTGCTGGTCGGGTGACGGAATATGGCGGGTGGAAGCGGCGCCGGCGGCATCAGTGGCGGCGACGTCGAGCGCACCGCCACCCAGTGCGGCATATAGGCTGACCTGGCTGGACAATAGCGCACGGCGTATCTGCACCAGCTGCTGCTCAGCCACCAGCAAGTCGCGTTGCGCATCCAGCACGTCCAGGTAGGCGGCAGCGCCATTGTCATAACGCAGCTGCGACAGCCGCGCACGCTCGGTCTGCGTCGTCAGCGCCGCCTGGGCGATGAGCAGCTGTTGCGCCAGCCACTGACGCGCCGCCAGTGCATCGGCAACATCGCGGAAAGCTGCCTGTATGGTTTTTTCATAATTCGCCACTGCAAGATCGCGCCGCGCCTCAGCCAGGCTGAGGTTGTTGCTGCGGCGCCCAGCGTCGAAAAGCGGCAGCGAAATGCTGGGTGCGAAAGTCCAGGCGCGGCTGCCGGCAGCGAACAAGCCATCAAGCTCGGCGCTGGCGGTGCCGAACGATCCGGTCAATGCGATGCGCGGGAAGAATGCCGCACGCGCGGCACCGATCTGCGCATGTGCCGCCTTCAACTGGTGCTCGGCCGCGACGATGTCGGGACGGCGTATCAGCAAATCCGATGGCAAGCCTGGCTGCAGCGGCAACAGCATCTGCCGTTCATCCAGACGGCTGCTGGTGGCTGGCAGCTCCAGCGTGACGCCTACCAGCAAGATCAGTGCATTTGCCTGCAAGGCACGCGCCTGCTCCAGCTGCGCGCCCAGCGCCTGGGCCTGGCTCAACAGCGTCTGTACCTGCGTCAGGTTCAGGCGCGAAGTCGAGCCGACCTCGACCCGGCGCGTAAAGATGCGCAAGCTTTCTTCCCGGCTGGCTATCGTCAGCCGCGCCAGTGCGATGCGCTCGTCGAGTTCGCACAGCGCCAGATAGCTGTTGGCCACCTGCGCGACCAGGCTGATCGTCACCGCACGGCGCGCTTCATCGCTGGCCAGGTAGTTTTCCAGCGCAGCATC
This sequence comes from Herminiimonas arsenicoxydans, assembly GCA_000026125.1. Taxonomy (GTDB): domain Bacteria; phylum Pseudomonadota; class Gammaproteobacteria; order Burkholderiales; family Burkholderiaceae_D; genus Oxalicibacterium; species Oxalicibacterium arsenicoxydans. Next base: position 2,569,424 of record CU207211.1, read on the forward strand.
GCGCAGGCTGCGCACGCGCCCCCAGAAGTCAATTTCCCAACTGGCCAGGCCCAGGCTCACATGGTACTGGCTGCTCATTGCCGGCTTGCCCGTCAGGCTGAGGTCGGCTGGCACATGCGCACGTTCGCTGCCGGCCTGGGCGGCAATGGCGGGAAACTGTTCGGCGCGCTGTATGCCATAGGCGGCGCGCGCTTCCTCTACCCGCAGCACGGCAGCGCGCAAGTCGCGGTTATTTTCCAGCGCCTGCGCTATCAAGTCCTGCAGGCGGGCGTCGGTAAAGTAGTCGCGCCAGCCCATCGCCGCTGCAGCAGCACCATCCTGATTAACATCGCTGGGGTAATGCGCCGCCACCGGCAGCGCCGGAGCTGCATAGGGTGGCGCCATGGAGGCACAGCTTGCCAGTGCCAGCACAACTGCAACCATGACAGGTAGAGTTTTCTGCATCTGCGTGACATGGATACGCAGATGCAACTGGTCAGTCTTCATTGATTCGCTTGATCGGGTCGATTACGTTGAATGAGACTTTAAGCCTGTGTACATTCTTGGTACTCAACAACTGCACATGCCACGGTTTCCCCGCAGTGCATATACATAGTAAATGACCTTAATCCAATTGTCGCAATGCAGCAAAGATTAAATTAAATTAAATCATTTGTATCGACAAACGCTCCAGCCTGAGCTGCGCAGCGGCAAGCATCCGGGTGAATTTTTCAGATGTGAAGTAACGGTATTCAACCACTCTTTGCTGCGCAATCTCGTCATCCGGATAAGCCTCGGTCGCCGGATGGCACATGATCAGCATGCCGGCTTGCGCAGCATCCAGCCAAACCTGGAAACAGGCAGCATAGTCTGCCTGGTCAAAGCCATACACGCCGGCGAAGCCATGATTGCTGGCGATGCCGGCCGCCTGCAAATCTGCAGCCAGCGACTGGCCGCCCAGATATTTCAGTATCTGCGGCTTGCCGCGCCACGCCGGATTTGCCGGCACCGTATTGCGCACCCAGACAGGATGGCCGGCATAACGACGCTGTATCGTTTTCAGCAAGACTTGGCGCACGCCCGGCAATTGATGCACATGCTGATGGCCATCAATGAAATCCGGCGGCTGGCCCCAGCCGGCTTCAAATGTATCGAGTTGCCGCTCCAGCTCCTGCTCCACCTTTTGCATATCCAGGCCGCGCAACAGGCTGCGTAAAATCACTGCATGCAGGCTGGGTGCGGCATGGCTGAAACCTTCAGTCAGATTGAAATGCAGGCCGATATCGGCTTGCCCGCGATGGGCATGCAAGGCCGGGGCCGAGGTCGACAACCAAGTCGGCGAAGTACTGAAGCAGCTGACTGCCGTCAAGCGCCCCAGCTCCAGCAAATTGCGTATGCCGGCATCGATGCCGGGATTCTGCGCGTAATCGTCTGAGCAAAGTGTGATCGGTGTCATGGGCTTGTTCATCAGTGTGCCGCGCGGCGGAAAGCCCATAAACGGCTCAGTACATACGTCAGGACAGCCACGGTGAAAACCACGACTGCCAGAGCCAGGTAATACGGCCAGCCTGCATAGCGCAGCAACAGGTAAAACAACAATTCATTCATGCAGAATCCGAGCACCGCGACCAGCAGGAAACGCAGGAAGGATGGATGCGCACCCTGCACATGCGTGGCCACCGCATCGGAAAATGTCCAGTGCCGGTGGCCGAAATAACTGACCCAGAATGCGACGATGAAGCCGCCGGCATTCGCTTGCAGGGGGGCGATGTGCAGCAGTTCGACCAGCGCAATCACGACCCAGTAATGCACTGCAGCAGCAGTCAGGCCGACGATACCGAAGCGCAGCACGCGCAACAGCTCAATCAGGCGCATGTACACCCTTGTCTGGCGTTGTCAGCGGGCCGTTATCGATATCATGCGCGACCACATACAAGGGGCGTTTTTTAACCTCTTCGTAAACGCGCCCCATGTATTCGCCCAGCACGCCGATGGAAATCAGCTGGATGCCGGAGAAGAACATCAAACCGGCAGCCAATGTCGACCAGCCCGGCACATCATTGCCGAACAGGATGGCTTCGCCTGCAATCCAGAATGCGTACAGAATCGCAATGATGGAAATCACCACGCCTATGCCGCTCCATATGCGTAAAGGCAGCGTGGTGAACGCCGTCACGCCGGCCAATGCCAGCCGGCTCAGGCTGCGATAACTGAAACTGGAAACGCCGGTCGCGCGCTCATTCGGCACAAACGGCAGCGCAATGCTGCTGAAACCTACCCAAGCATACAAGCCCTTCATGAAACGATTGCGTTCCGGCAGCTGGCGCAATGCATGCACCACCTGCCTGTCCATCAAACGGAAATCGCCGGCATTGCGCGGAATCGTGATCGGAGCACCGGATTCCATCAAATGATAAAACATGCCGGTGCCCCAGCGCTTCAGACGCGATTCATTACTGCGATCGCTGATCACGCCGTATACCATATCGATACCGCCCTGCCACAGCCGCACCATTTCCGGCAGCAGCTCCAGCGGGTGCTGATAGTCGCCGTCCAGCAGGATCACTGCATCGCCTTGCGCCGCATCGATACCGGCCGACAGCGCCGCTTCCTTGCCGAAGTTGCGTGAGAAACTGATGTAGCGCAGTCCCGCTTCCTTCAGCAGGGGCGCCATCACCTCATCCGTATTGTCCTTGCTGCCATCATTGACCACGATGATTTCATAGCGCGCGGCAAAGGTTGCGAGGATTGCTCTCAAATCCCGCAAAAATGCCGCCAGATGCGCAGCCTCGTTATACGCCGGAATCACGCAGGAAATCAGGGCATGATCCGGACGATGTTTTGGCAATGCACTCAATGTCACCATGAAAACAACCTTTCTGGACGAAGTGGCAGAGCCGGATAAAACTCTGCGAGAATCAGGGATACGGGCATGGTTGCATGGGTAAAAAGTTCGCGGGGCATTCAGGTCAACGATTATAATTCACCACCACCCTATACGATTGCCAAACCGGAATTGTTTCGCTGTCCGACGTACATAACCACTCTTTATCGATAATGCCAAATCAGCCACTCCAGTCAGCTTCTTCGTCCGGCAAATTCACGCGACTGTTTTCCCCCAGCGCCGACAATATCGTGCCGCTGGTCATCCTGCTGTTATTGCTGCATCTGCTGTTGTGGAGTGTCTTCACCGGTCTCAGTCATCGCGCGCCTGACTGGGACAATATGGAAGAGCTGGTCTGGGCCAGCGGGCTGGAATGGGGTTATTACAAGCACCCGCCGCTGCCTTCGTGGATATTGTACGGGCTTGTATCGATTTTCGGCCGCCCGGTCTGGCTGACCTTTTTCACCGGCCAACTCAGCGTCGTGCTGTCCTTGTGGCTGGTCTGGAAACTGGGCTGCGAAATGACCACGCAACGCCGTGCGCTGATCGCGACGCTGCTGGTGTCGCTGGTCGCCTACTTCACCGTACGCGGCGTGATGAACAATCACAACACGATGCAACTCTGGTCGGTCGCCGGCGCGATCTGGATGTTTTATCGCGCCACGCGCTACGACAGCATGCGCGCCTGGGCCATGCTCGGCTTCTTTTGCGGCTGTGCCTTCCTGACCAAATACAGCGCGCTGATCCAGTTCACTGCCTTTTTCCTGTACCTGCTGCTTACAGGTCACCTGCTGCGCGCCCGCACCTGGAAGGGCATCGCGCTGGCCACAGCAATCCTGATAGCGATGGTGACGCCGCATCTGCTGTGGCTCAAACAGCAGGCGGCCGGCCCGATCGCTTACGCCGGCAACGAGATGGTGCCGCAGGCAACTTACTGGCTGGAGCTGCAGGAATTATTCAGTTTCGCGCTGACCAATCTGGGACGCATCGCCGCGATGATACTGGCGCTCGTCATCATCGCCATCTGGGCAGCACGCAAGTACAAGCTGACGCCAAAATCTGCACGTCCGCCAACAATCGCCAGCGAACTGGCCGCTTCCGATCGCTTCTTCCTGCTGCTGGTCGGTCTGGCGCCACTGGCGCTGACGATGCTCGTGGCCGGTGCGATGAAAATTCCACTGGCAGCGCACTGGGCAACGACCTTCTTCATACTGTTCGGCTTCTTCTCGTTCTGGTTTTTGCGTAGCGGCGATGATGCAGCGCTATTGCGCAAGACCGTGATCGTAGTGGTAGTCATGCAGGTGCTGGGCGCCGCTGGCTACGGCCTGGCGCGCGGACCGCTGGCCGACAAATCCGGCCGCCCGAGCCGCGCCACCTTCCCCGGCGCAGAAGTGTCGCGTCAGGTACATACCGCGTGGCAGGCAAACATGCAAACGCCCTTGCAACTGGTGGCATCCGATACCTGGCTGGGCGGCAATATCGCCACCCATATCGGCCCTCAGGTACAGGTGTTGATCGACGGCGATTTCGGCAAATCGCCCTGGGTCAATCAAGAGCGTGCCGACAAATGCGGGATGCTGGTTGCGATCAACCGCAGCAAGGTCAATCCGGATCAGATCGATAGTGAAGTCATCGCGTTGATGGCGCAGAGCACGCAGCACGGTACGCTGGAAATTCCGTGGACCAAAAAACCGGGCGGCCCTACGGTAGTCGTCGAGTGGGGCATCATTCCGCCACTACCGGAATGCAATACGCTCGCGAAGTAAGCGCCACATTCAATACTCAAGTTAAACGCAGCGCCAGATTTCGGTGTTTTCCGTCAGTTTTGATGGAAAACACCGTTATCAGGGTTGCAGCCTTTGCCTCGTCCACTGCCCGTCTTTTTGCAAGGTATAGGCGATACGATCATGCAGACGCGAACGGCGTCCCTGCCAGAATTCGACATATTCCGGCTGCAGGCGATAGCCGCCCCAATGCGGGGGCCGCGGCGTGCTGTCGCCATGCTGCGCCTCTACTTTTGCATATTGCGCTTCCAGCGCCGCACGATCCGCAATCGGTGCGCTTTGTGCTGATGCAATGGCGCTCAAGCGGCTCTTGACCGGGCGACTTTGAAAATACTGTTCGCTTTCTTCTGCCGATACCCGCTCTACACGCCCTTCGATACGCACTTCCCGCTCCAGCGCAATCCAGTGAAAAAGCAGCGCGGCATAGGGATTTTTTTCCAGTTCCCGGCCTTTGCGGCTGTCGTAATTGGTGAACCAGGTAAAGCCGCGCTGATCAAAATCCTTGATCAGCACTATGCGCGAAGACGGACGACCGTTTTCGCCCACAGTGGAAACGCCCATCGCATTCGGCTCGGGTACTTCCGCATGCAACGCTTCATCGAACCATTTTGCAAACTGGGTGACGGGATCTGCGGCGGTGTCCGTTTCGGACAAATCGGCTTGCGCGTAGTCGGTACGTATATCTGCAATCGACATGAAATTTTTTCCTTTATGCATGAATGCCACGGCGTACGCGCATGGCGTTACCGAGTTGAAGCATCTGCTCCTGATTGAAAAGACGTTGCGCCATGGGGGTAATGAAGGACTCTTCTTTTTCCATATGTGCGGCATACATTTCGACAAAACCTTGCACATGTTCCACCGACAATTCGGCCGCTTCACCCGCTGCAATTTTTCTCAATTGAGGTGCCAGCGACAACCATGCCGCCTCCATCTGCCTGTGCTCATCCAGTATCTGCGCGGCTACCTGATTCAACACTGCGAGATCGTCACCTGCCGCGGTTGCGCGCAACATCGGCAATAAATCCTGCTCTTCATCGGCATGATGATGCGGCGCTGCGTTATCGAAATAGCGCAATACGGCGCTGGCAGCCTGCTGCGCCTGCGCCGTCAATCCGGCTGCAGGCAAATGCACCAGCAGCTTTTGCATGGTGCTCAACTGCTTGCGTATGCGGCCATGGCAATGCTTTAGTACATCGACCGGCTGATCGAAATCCGGTGCAGTATCGAACAGCATATTCATTTGGTTTTCCCTATTGTTTTCGCTTGTGGCCTGAAGCAAGCCTACGGGATGCGGTGCCTGCTTCATTTGATCCATCTCAACCATTCCCGAGAATACCGTAAATAATTCGCCGCTGTACACCCTGCCGCAGCAGCAAATAGAAGATGTTTTTTCTAGCAAATAATTTATAGAAAACAGCTTGAGGCCGGCGTCCGTTAAAATGACGGCATGAATTCTCAGCCTGTACCCCTCACTCCCGTCGTTCCAGAAATCGATTTCGAGCGCCGTTTCGGCGGCATTGCACGCCTCTATGGCCCTGCCGCATTAACACGTTTTCGCGCCGCGCATGTTTGCGTAGTCGGCGTAGGCGGCGTCGGCTCCTGGGTGGTCGAAGCGCTGGCGCGTAGCGCCATCGGGAAAATCACGATGATCGATCTGGACAATCTGGCGGAATCCAATGTCAACCGGCAAATCCATGCCTTGACCGACACGCTGGGCAAAGCCAAGGTAACCGCACTGGCAGAACGCATAGATCAAATCAATCCGTATTGCGTAGTGACGGAAATCGAGGATTTTCTGAGTGCCGATAATCTGGATGAAATGATAGGCGCGCACCACTACGACTACATCATCGATGCGATCGACAATGTACGTGCCAAAACGGCGCTGATTGCGTATTGCCGCAAACATGGCTTGAAGCTCGTCACCATAGGCAGCGCAGGCGGACAAATCGACCCGACAAAAATCGCCGTGCTCGATCTGTGCCGCACCGAACAGGAACCGTTGCTGGCCAAGGTGCGCAAACGCCTGCGCGCCGAACACGGCTTCCCGCGCGGAACAAAAAACAAGTTCGGTATCGATGCCGTATTTTCGACCGAACCACTACGCTTCCCGGAAAGCGAAGAAGCATGTGACATCGATAGCGACACACCAGCCGGCATCACCGGTCTCAATTGCGCCGGTTTCGGTTCCGCGATGGTCGTCACCGCCTCCTTCGGGCTGGTCGCTGCGGCGCATGTGTTGCGCAAGCTGGCGGCAGAAGCCGAACTTGCCGCGCCGGGAAATACAGCCACCGTACTTCCCCAACCTTTCGAGTGAGGGCACATCTCTCATTTCGGACTTCAGCGGCACCTTGCCCAAAAGCCGCCATCCGGCAGGCAGGTAGCCACTGCGCGAAAACAGGATAAAAGCAATCCAGGTTTTTTGAGCATTGTCTTCCCAATAAAAAAGCGGCCAGGGCCGCTTTTTTATTGGGCGCCAGCACGCATCAGGACTTGCCGAACACCTCATTTAACTGCTGCGTCACACGAATGAAAGTGGTTCGCTTGGTCAGTTCCTTCAACTTGTGCGCGCCCACATACGTACACGCAGAGCGCACACCGCCAAGGATCTCCTGCAAGGTATTGACAACCGGGCCGCGATATTCGACCAGCACCTCCTTGCCTTCTGCTGCGCGGTAGTCGGCGACTCCACCCGCATATTTTTCCATCGCGGCACGACTGCTCATGCCATAGAAGCACTTGTATTTTTTTCCTTCCCGCTCCACCACCTCGCCGGCGCATTCATCATGGCCTGCCAGCATGCCGCCCAGCATGATGAAATCGGCGCCGCCGCCGAAGGCTTTGGCCAGATCGCCCGGCACCGCGCAGCCGCCATCGGCGCAAATCTGCCCACCCAGCCCATGTGCAGCATCGGCACATTCAATCACGGCGGACAATTGCGGATAACCGACGCCGGTCATCTTGCGCGTGGTGCAGACAGATCCCGGGCCTATGCCGACCTTGACGATATCGGCGCCAGCCAGAATCAATTCTTCGGTAATATCGCCAGTCACGACATTGCCGGCCATGATGGTCAGATGCGGAAATTCCTTGCGCACCTTCTTGACGAAATTGATGAACCCTTCGGTATAGCCATTCGCCACATCAATGCAGACATATTCAATCGCATTGTCGAGACGCGCCATCACCGCGGTAAATTTATCGTAGTCGGATGGGCTGATGCCCATCGAATAGAACGCCGTCGAGGCTGCATGCGCAGAATGTTGCAGCGACTGAAAAAAGGCGACCAGATCGTCGGTGGAATGGTGCTTGTGCAAAGCTGCCGACAACTGATGCGGCGCCAGGGCATGCGCCATCTCGATAGTGCCGGTGCTATCCATATTCGATGCAATGATGGGAATGCCGCGATACGTTTGGCGCGAATGATGAAAAAGGAATTCACGCCGGATATCGACTTCCAGCCGCGACGTCAGTGTCGAGCGCTTGGGACGTATCAATACATCCTTGAAGTCCAGCTTGACCGATTCTTCGATATGCATACGGCCTCCATGAGAGGCATGCCCTGCTTCAAAACATCAGGACATATCCGCTCTGATCTTGTCGCGAAAGGTTTGGCGAAATTTGGCCACCTTGGGCGCCACAATAAATGCGCAATAACCCTGCAATGGATTTTGCCGGAAATAATTTTGATGATAATCCTCGGCCTTGTAATACGTTTCAGCCGGGCTCAGTTCCGTCACGATAGGTGCATCCCATACATTCGCCATTTCCGCCATGACATGCCTGGCCATATCCTGCTGCTCAGGCGTATGGTAATAAATCACCGAGCGATATTGCGTACCGACGTCGTTACCCTGGCGGTTCAGGGTAGTCGGATCGTGAATGGTAAAAAACACTTCGAGAATTTCGCGGAAACTGACGACGGCAGGATCGAAAGTCAAACGTACCACTTCCGCATGGCCGGTCGTACCTTCGCAAATTTGTTCGTAACTGGGATTGGCGACCTGGCCGCCGGTATAACCGGATTCGATTGCAGTGATGCCTTTCATCTGCTGAAAGACGGCTTCCGTGCACCAAAAACATCCGCCGCCCAGGGTTGCGATTTCCGTTGTCATACCATTGCTCCGTTAGTAAATGCCGTGACCGTATGCCATGACTTTAGCGCAAACCGGTAAGCGTGCATAGGAAGCTGAAGGGAAATAGCTTCCCAACAACTGCTTCCATTGCATCACTCCGCTATCGCCCACGCAGTATCAGCGAAAAAGTATGGTGCCGCCGGCGACCAGCACAGGCACAACCTGCGGAGCAAAAATATCCGCGTCGAACAAGGCTTCAGCAATCCTGAATGTGCATGTGGCATCGGCTGATGCAGCGCTGGTCAGCTGGTGCAGGCTGTGCTCTTCTGCTTGCAGCACATGGTCTTTTTCGATCACCAGTGAAAGCAGGCTGGGCTGATGCACATCTTCCGTCACCAGCGGCGTATGGTGACAGCGCGTCGCGATCAGCGACGACAGGTTCGCCACAACAGATGCGGCAGGCGGCACGTCGAATATCGTTTCATCGTCGTGCAGCAATAGCACCGCTGGAATGTTCCGCAGGATGACACTGCTGTCCTGATGCAGCGATGCATGTTCCAGCGGCAGCAGTTTTGCGCCGCAGCGTGCGACGGCAATATAAAGCATCAATGCATCCTGATGTCCCCGCCCCCAATACGCGACCGTATCGCCGGGCCTGACGTGCCACTCATCCTTCAGGCGTGCCGTTGCGCGCTCGATGCGTGACCAGAATTTTCTATAGGTGACGATACGGCGGCTGGAGCGCGAAGCGATAGCCTCCGGTTGCGCCGCGACATGCTGACGCAGAATATTAAAAAGATTCATGTGCAGGGATTCTCCTCAAACGTGATTCTACGTAATAAGCGCACCGGCGATGCGGCGTTTCGCCATCAATGCCTGTTTTTTGGGCATAATGATTGAAATTCCTTGGATCACCGATGTCTATTTCTTCTTCAAACAAAGCACCTGTATTTGACGCACGCCATTTTCGCGATGCATTGTCACAATTCGCCACCGGCGTCACCATCATCACGACACGTCTGGAAGACGATACCTTTCTTGGTTTGACGGCCAGCTCCTTCAATTCCGTCTCACTCAATCCGCCACTGGTGCTGTGGAGTCTCGCGCAAACCGCCAACAGCCTACCTGTATTCACCGGCAATTCGCACTATGTGATCAACATTCTGGCCGCCGATCAGGCTGAGTTGGCCAATCGTTTTGCACGTCCCAGCAAGAATCGTTTTGCAGGCGTGGATTTCACGCTGTCGCCAACCGGTCTGCCGATTCTATCGGGTGTTGCTGCATGGTTTGAATGCCATAATCGCAGCCGCTATCCGGAAGGCGACCACGTTATTTTTGTCGGCGAAGTGGAATCCTGCGATGTATCGCCGCAAGAACCGCTGGTGTTCCACGGCGGGCGTTTCATGGCGAGCAAATTACGGTAAATCTGTTTCAGCCGGGCCAACTGCGCATCAATCCTGCAGCAACGTCAACAGTATCCCCGACGAATCGTGCGCCGCACGGCGCAACCTGTCGTTGACGCCATTCCATGCCTCATCACCTGGCGGCGATTCCACCATGATGACATCGGCATGTGCGTCGTCCATCGCACGCAAGGCCGCGTACAAATCATGCGCATATAACGCCGGTTGGGCAGGCAGGAATATGCTTGCCGCCGCCGGTACTGTCGCTGTGAAAGAGTGATGCATCAGTGCGACACGTTTGCCATGCGCATGCAACTGCTGCAGTGCTTCGTGCATCTGCTCCCGCTCCAGCAAGACCACCGGCGTGTGCGGTGCGTAATGCGCTTCCAGCGTGCCGGAAGCGCGCGGCGCGGCAGCATCCGGCAGCAAGGGTGCAACACCTAGCACTGCACCGATCTGAGCCGCACTGATGTGTCCGGGACGCAGCAGCACTGCACGACCGCGCGACATATCGACTATCGTAGATTCGATACCGACTTCGCTTTGCCCGCCATCGAGCACGCATGTCAGCAAGCCATTCGTATCGTCGACAAATTCATCGCGCACATGCTGTGCAGTCGTCGGGCTGACGTGACCGAATTTATTCGCTGATGGCGCCGCTATACCGCCCTTGCCCTGTTTGAAATTGCGCAGCAAGGCTTGCGCTACCGGATGCGATGGACAACGCAAACCGATCGAATCCTGGCCGCCAGCCACCGTATCGGGAATATGATTCGCCCGTTTGAGTATGAGCGTCAGCGGACCGGGCCAGAATGCGGCGATCAATTGACGTGCCTCCGGCGAAACATCCTTCGCCCAGTAGGCAATATCGGCTTCCGGCGCCAGATGCACAATCACCGGATGATTCGAGGGACGACCTTTGGCTTGATAGATTTTGGCAACTGCCAGCGGATTTTCTGCATCCGCACCGAGTCCGTACACAGTCTCTGTGGGAAAGGCGACCAGCTCCCCGCGCTCCAGGCGGCGCGCGGCATCTGCTATCGCTGTCAGATCCAATGATTCAGGCATCGCCGGTTTTTCAATGCTCAAACGGTGATGCCGAGAATGGCGCAGGCCTGACGCAAATTGGCTTGCGCTTCTGCCACCGTCGCTGCGACGAAAGTGATATGACCCATTTTTCGTGCACGACGCGCAGTATCTTTCCCGTACAAATGCAGATTGGCGCCCGGCAAAGCCAGCACCTGATCCCACGCCGGTTCGCGTGCCTCATCCGAATCGCCTGCAAACCAGATGTCGCCCAGGATATTCAGCATCGCTGCCGCCGAATGCTGACGCACGTCGCCCAGGGGCAGGCGCGCCATCGCACGTGCCTGTTGCGCAAACTGGCTGGTGACGCAGGCGTCTATCGTGTAGTGACCGCTGTTATGGGGTCGCGGCGCCATTTCATTGACGACCAGCGAACCGTCCGTGAGTACAAAAAATTCTATGCACAACACGCCGACATAGCCCATCTGCTCAATCACGGCCAGTGTCGCTGCCTGTGCCTTCTCGGCAGATTTCTTGCCGATGTTCGGACCCGGCACCGTGGTGGTAAACAGTATGCCGTCTCGATGCACGTTTTCTGCAATCGGATACACCACTGCCTTTCCATCGGCACCGCGTGCCGCCAATACGGAAATTTCGTAGGCCAGCGGCAGCATTTTTTCCAGCACGCAGGCGACGCCATCCATGCCGCCATATGCTGCATGCAATTCGGCACGCGTCTTGACGCGCACCTGGCCCTTGCCGTCGTAACCCATGCGTACGGTTTTCAAGATGCCCGGCAATAAATCGTCCGGTACGGCATCGATATCGGCAGCAGAATTGATTTCCTTGTGCGAGGCCGGGAAGACTCCGGAAGTAATCGCGCATTCGATGAAGAAACGCTTTTCCGCCATGCGATCCTGTGCGATCGAAACGCAGGAAGCCGATGGTGCAACGAAGGTACTCTCGGCCAGGAATGCGAGACTCTTCGCCGACACATTTTCAAATTCGGTCGTCACTGCAGCGCATTGCGATGCCAGCTTGGTCAACGCTTCGACATCGGTATAGTCGGCGCTATGCAATTGATCGGCGGCATGGCCGGCCGGACAATCGAATGCCGGTTCCAGTACTGCCACCTTGAAACCCATTTGCTGCGCAGCGTGCGCGAACATGCGGCCCAGCTGACCACCGCCCATCACGCCCAGCCAGGTTCCGGCTGCGGAAGGGTTCAAAGGGGAAAGTTCATTCTTGCTCATACAGGTAATTTCATTTCTACGGCGATTTGCGTTTGCTTGACGCGGAATTGTTCGAGACTGGCAGCCAGTTTGTCGTCGGTGGTGGCGAGAATCGCAATCGCTGCCAGCGCGGCGTTTGCCGCACCCGCTTCACCGATGGCGAAAGTGGAAACCGGAATGCCTTTTGGCATTTGCACGATGGACAACAGCGAATCTTCGCCGCGCAGATATTTGGACGGTACCGGCACGCCCAGAATCGGCACGATGGTTTTGGCTGCCAGCATGCCCGGCAGATGCGCCGCACCGCCGGCGCCGGCGATGATCGCACGCACGCCGCGCGCGCGCGCCGACTCGGCGTAGGCAAACATCTGATCCGGCATCCGATGCGCAGAAATTACCTGCGCTTCATGTGCGACGCCGAATTCTTTCAGGATCGCGACTGCATGCTGCATCACATCCCAGTCGGATGAAGAGCCCATCACCACGCCTATCAAAGGTGCATTCGCCATATCAGCCTTTCAGGTCTTCGCCAGTCAAACGGGTCAGTGCTTCGCGATACTTGGCACCGGTTTTTTCGATGACATCGGCCGGCAGGGTTGGTGCAGGCGCAGTCTTTTTCCAATCGGTCAGGGTTTCCAGATAGTCGCGCACGAACTGCTTGTCGAACGATGGCGGCGAGATACCGGTTGCATACGAATCGGCAGGCCAGAAACGCGATGAATCGGCAGTCAATACTTCATCCATCAGATGCAGGGTGCCGTCCTTGTCCAGACCGAACTCGAACTTGGTGTCGGCGATGATGATGCCGCGCGTCGCCGCATAATCGGCAGCGGTTTTGTACAGCTTGATGCTGACGTCGCGGATCTTGCCGGCCAGTTCCTTGCCTATGCGTTGCTCCATCTCGGCGAAGGTGATGTTTTCATCATGCTCGCCCATGTCGGCTTTGGCAGCGGGCGTGAAAATCGGCTCGGCGAGTTTCTCCGCCTGCTTCAAACCAGCCGGCAATTGCACGCCGCAGACGGCACCGGTTTTCTGATAATCGCTCCAGCCGGAACCGATCAGGTAACCGCGCACCACCGCTTCCACCAGTATCGGTTGCAGACGCTTGGCAACGACGGCGCGATTCTTTACCTGCTCCACTTCATCTGGCGCCACCACCGATTCAGGCGCGATGCCGGTCAGGTGATTCGGCACGATGTCCTTCAACTTTTCAAACCAGAAATCGGACATCTGGTTCAGCACGCGACCTTTGTCAGGAATCGCTTCGTTCATCACGACGTCGAACGCCGACAGGCGATCGCTGGTGACGATCAAAATCTTGTCGTCGCCTACGGCATAATTTTCGCGAACCTTGCCGCGGCCGAGCAAGGGCAATGAAGTAATGGTGGACTGATACAGACTGGTCATAGCGTTTCCATAAATCTGAAACGGCGATTACTGGAATCGCCGAGGTGTAGTTACACTGCTAAAGGTTGCACTGCTAAATATATTTACTCAATGCGCTTACTGAACGATTTGCGCCAATGCACCGCTCTTGTATTTTTCGGCCATTTTTTCCAAAGGCAGCGGTTTGATTTTTGCCGCCTGACCTTCGCAGCCGAAAGCGAGGAAACGTGCCTTGCACACTTGTTTCGCGGCTTCCTTGGCCGGCTTCAGATAATCGCGCGGATCGAACTTGGATGGATTTTCCATCAGATAACGACGGATTGCACCGGTCATCGCCAGACGGATATCGGTATCGATATTGATCTTGCGTACGCCGTTCTTGATGCCGATCTGGATTTCCTCCACCGGCACGCCGTAGGTTTCCTTCATGTCGCCGCCGAATTCGCGGATTTCAGCCAGCAATTCCTGCGGCACCGATGACGAACCATGCATCACCAGATGAGTGTTTGGAATGCGCAAATGGATTTCGCGGATGCGTTCAATCGCCAGAATATCGCCGGTCGGCTTGCGCGAAAATTTGTATGCGCCATGCGAAGTTCCGATGGCGATGGCCAGCGCGTCGCATTGCGTCCGCTTGACGAAATCAGCCGCCTGTTCGACGTCGGTCAGCAACTGTTCGCGTGTCATCTTGCCGTCGGCGCCGTGACCGTCTTCCTTGTCGCCCATCATGGTTTCCAGCGAACCGAGCACGCCCAGTTCCGCTTCGACCGTGACGCCGATTGCGTGTGAAAATTCAACCACCTTGCGCGACACTTCGACGTTGTATTCATAAGTCGCCACCGACTTGCCGTCCGCATTGAGCGAGCCGTCCATCATCACCGAGGTAAAGCCGGAACGAATTGCCGCCATGCAGACTGCCGGCGTCTGGCCGTGATCCTGATGCATGACAACCGGAATATGCGGATAGGCTTCTACCGCTGCTGCGATCAAATGACGCAGGAAGGGCTCGCCCGCATATTTGCGTGCACCGGCCGACGCCTGCATGATCACTGGTGCGCCGACTTCATCCGCCGCTTCCATGATGGCTGTCACCTGTTCCAGATTGTTGACGTTGAACGCCGGCAGGCCGTAGCCGTTTTCAGCCGCGTGGTCGAGCAATTGACGCATGGATACGAGAGGCATGGTAATTCTCCAAAAACAGTAAATATAAGTTGGTCGAGCTGACGATTCCTGCAGATGCCGCGCGCTTGCTCAGCAGCGGCTTCTGCATTCATCGCCTATACGACAAATGGGTGTTCAATAATCCGTACTACGTTTTCAAGCGATAAGACTGCGTCTTAACTGGTGGCGCGCTGTTCCAGAATCTCGACAGCAGGCAGGGTTTTCCCCTCGAGGAATTCGAGGAAAGCGCCGCCACCGGTCGAGATGTAGCCTATCTTGTCGGCGATATCGTACTTGGCAATCGCCGCCAGCGTATCGCCACCGCCCGCCACTGAAAATCCGCTGGATTCTGCAATCGCATGTGCCAGTGTTTTGGTGCCGTTGGCAAACTGGTCAAACTCGAATACGCCGACCGGGCCATTCCAGACGATGGTGCCGGCTTGCGAAATCTGCTTCGCCAGAATGTCCGCCGTCTTCGGGCCGATGTCCAGAATCATGTCGTCATCAGTGACATCTGCCACATCCTTGACGGTCGCAATGGCGGTCGGCGAAAACTCCTTCGCGCACACCACGTCGACAGGAATCGGTACCGAGGCGCCACGTTTCGCCATCATATCCATGATCGCTCTGGCGTCACCCACCAAATCTGCTTCCGCCAGCGATTTGCCGATTTTCAAACCGGCAGCCAGCATGAACGTATTGGCAATACCGCCACCGACAATCAGATTATCCACCTTGTCGGCCAGCGTTTTCAAAATGGTCAGCTTGGTCGATACCTTGGAGCCGGCAACAATTGCCACCAGCGGGCTGGCGGGTTGGTGCAAGGCCTTGCCCAGGGCATCCAGCTCGGCGGCCAGCAAAGGGCCGGCGCAGGCGACAGTCGCATATTTTGCAATGCCATGCGTGGTCGCTTCGGCACGATGCGCCGTGCCGAATGCATCGTTCACATAGACATCGCACAGTGCGGCAATTTTTTTTGCCAGCACATCATCGTTCTTTTTCTCGCCCTTGTTGACGCGGCAATTTTCCAGCAGAACGACCTGGCCCGGTGCCACATCCACGCCATCTACCCAGTCTTGTTTCAGCGCTACCGGCTGGCCGAGCAATTCGCTCAGGCGCTGTGCAATCGGCGCCAGCGTATCGGCCGGCTTGAACTCGCCTTCGACCGGACGTCCCAGATGGGAAGTCACCATCACGGCAGCGCCCGCCTGCAGTGCCTGCCGTATCGCCGGCACCGAAGCGCGTATGCGCGTGTCTTCGGTGATATTGCCCTTGCCGTCTTGCGGCACATTGAGATCGGCACGGATAAATACGCGCTTGCCCTTCAGTTCATTACGCGCGATCAAATCGCTCAATCTTTTGAATTGCATGAGTAATCGTTGTCAAGTTGGACGAAAGACCGCTATTTTACCGCACCGGATGGCGCAAAACCCTTGGCTTCATACCAATGTTCGGTGCGAAAAAAGCGGGAAGAGAGGAAATTGCCGGTTTGACCATCAAATTTGTTCAGGTGGCAAAGTCATGGCTTAGAAGGCCGCATCTCAAATAGATTCAATTTTGATACGAAAAATGGCGGCAGGCCGGATAAAATCACATTATCCGGCACTGCAGACTACCTAGGGTTTTTCCGCTCTGGCCGAATCCGTTAAAATCGAAGTCTCGTAAAATTACTGGAGATATCAACATGTCGATGGCTGATCGCGATGGGAAAATCTGGAAGGATGGTCGATTAATCGACTGGCGCGATGCAACTGTGCACGTCCTGACCCATTCGCTGCACTACGGCATGGCGGTATTTGAAGGCGTGCGCGCCTATAGAACTCCGCAAGGCACGGCGATCTTCCGCCTGCGCGAACATACCGAACGCCTGTTCAATTCGGCAAAAATATTCCAGATGACCATCCCCTTCGATCAGGAAACCGTGATGCAGGCGCAACTGCAGGTGGTCCGCGAAAACAGGCTGGAAAGCTGCTATCTGCGCCCTCTGGTCTGGATCGGCGATGAAAAGCTTGGCGTCTCCGCGCAGGGAAATACCATACATATCGCCATCGCCGCATGGCCGTGGGGTGCGTATCTAGGCGAAGACGGCATCAACAAAGGCATACGCGTCAAAACCTCTTCCTTCAGCCGCCATCACGTCAATGTCTCGCTGGTGCGTGCCAAGGCTTCCGGCTATTACATCAACTCCATCCTGGCCAATCAGGAAGCGCTGGCCGACGGTTACGACGAAGCGCTGCTGCTGGATACCGACGGCTACGTGTCGGAAGGTTCGGGCGAAAACGTTTTCATCGTCAAGAAAGGCAAGATTTATACGCCCGACCTGGCATCCTGCCTCGACGGCATCACGCGCGACTCGGTATTGACGATGGCGCGCGATCTCGGGATTGACGTCGTGGAAAAACGCATTACCCGCGACGAAGTGTATTGCGCCGACGAAGCATTCTTTACCGGTACCGCAGCCGAAATCACGCCCATACGCGAACTCGACAATCGCACCATCGGCGATGGCAGACGCGGCCCGATTACCGAGAAACTGCAAGCACTGTTTTTCGATGTCGTCGCCGGCAAGGCGCCACAATACAGCCATTGGCTGACGATCGTCTGATCACCGGCAGCGGGGGCTATTATTTTTATGCGAGCGCCCCGCTTCCCCTTACTATCTGCAACAATCTCACCTGTTTAACCAGTTCAACACAGCAATTCGGAGAATGAAATGACACAAGCAACGTCCAACGCGTCCGCAATCGAACTCGACGGCAAGGATTTGCCGGCTTACTGCCCCAATCCGGCAATGCCGGCCTGGAGCTCGCATCCACGCGTATTCCTGGAATTTTCACACGGCGGCGAAGCGAAATGTCCGTATTGCGGTACCGTCTATCGCCTGAAACCCGGCACGGTCGCACACGGTCACTGATAGACCATCATGCCAAAAATACGCAAGCAGTTCGGCACGGCAGACGACATCGAAAATGCCTTGTACGACGCAATCGGTCGCGCCGATCTGGAAGCGTTGATGGAATTATGGGCAGACGATGAAGAAATCGTCTGCATTCATCCCGATGGCACGCGCCTGATCGGTTATGCCGCGATCCGTACCTCATGGGAAGAAATTTTCACCCGTGGCGGCGTACACATACGTCCGCTGCAATTGCATACCTCGCATAATGTAATGAGCGCGGTGCACAATCTGATCGAAGCCGTGTTTACGATAGAGGGTGCGCAACGCGACGTACATATTCTGGCCACCAATGTGTATGTAAAAACTCCGCTCGGCTGGCGCCTCGTCCTGCATCATGCATCGACGGCACCCGGCAAGGCAAAATCGGAGTTGGTCGCCAATAATGTGCTGCATTGATGGTTGATCCGGACATCCCCTTATCCAACTTTCGTTTGCCATGCACTGCTGCATGACACACGCTTCCTGACAACCCTGCCTGCATCCACATCACGCCACGATTGCCTCGATGATCTACCCCGCTCCACGCTGGCTGCCCGGCGGCCATCTGCAAACCATCTACCCTGCAAAATGCATCGCCAAACCAGCGGTCGCCTACCGGCGCGAACGATGGGATACCGCGGATGGCGATTTCATCGATCTGGATTTTGTCGACGGCAAGACGGGGCAGCCATTCATCGTGATGTTTCACGGCCTGGAAGGTTCATCCGACAGCCATTACGCACGTGCCCTGATGGCGCACATTGCAAGCCTGGGATGGTCGGGAGCCGTCGTGCATTTTCGCGGCTGCTCGGGTGAACTCAACCACGCCCCGCGCTTTTATCATTCCGGCGACGCCAGGGAAATCGACTGGATATTGCGGCGCCTCGCACCGCATGCACGTACACGGGGCGCCGGCAAATTTTATGCGGCTGGCGTCTCGCTGGGCGGCAATGCGCTCTTACGCTGGCTGGGCGAATCGCAACATCAGGCGGAAGTTGTCGATGCTGCCTGCGCGATCTCCGCTCCGCTCGATCTTGCAGGCGGTGGCGCAGCCCTGTCGCGCGGCTTCAACATGCTGTACACCCATATTTTTCTGCAAACCCTGAAGCCGAAATGCCTGGATAAACTCAAACAGTTTCCCGGCTTGTTCGATCGCGACGCGATGATGAATGCACGCGATCTATACGCATTCGATAATGTCGTGACCGCCCCTTTGCATGGCTACCTGAACACCGATGATTACTGGTGCCGCGCCAGCGCCAAATACGTACTCGACGACATCACCGTGCCGACGCTGGTATTGAACGCACGCAACGATCCTTTTTTACCGGCGCAGTATTTACCTGCGCGCGCGGCAGCGGCCATCACGCTGGAACAGCCTGCACACGGCGGCCATGTAGGCTTTACCGTCGGCGCCCCCTTAGGACAATTGAACTGGCTGCCGCAACGCATAGTCAGATTTCTCGACGCCGCTTGATTGCAAAGGGATGCAGGATGGATGAGATCGTTGCGCAAGCACTAACAAAATGGCCGAACGTACCGCACTGCTACGGCTGGCTGGCGCTCGATGCGCGCGGCAACTGGCGCATGCGTAATGAACATGCACAAACGCACAAACTGCCCGGCGACAGAATCACGCATCCGGCCCTGATCGGTTTCATCAATCGCAACTACACTCACGATGCACAAGGTCGCTGGTATTTCCAGAACGGGCCGCAACGTGTGTACGTAGAACTGGAAGCCACGCCCTACGTTGCGCATACCGAACCGGCAGCCGGCTTCGTACTACAAACAGGTGCGCAGTTGCTCCACATAGAGCATGGCTGGCTCAGCGAACAGGGAAGATTATTCCTGCAAGGCGATGAAAAAATTGCCTTGCTGGATGATCGCGACATGGCGCAATGTCTGGCCGAACTGCAACTGGATGAGCAGCCTGTCACTGACGAACAATTGATGCTGTGGCTGGAACAGCGCGGAAGCAGCGGCGAGTTGTCGCTGCGATCCGGCAGCAAAAAAATAGTGCTCTCCTGCATTCTGGAAGCAGCTATCGGCAAACAGTTCAACTTCATACGCACGCCGCAGACTTCCATCTGATTTCAGGCTGCGGGCAAATGCTTGTTCTTTCGTGCTCAGCCTTCTTTTTCCTGCCGGATTTCTTCCAGTCGCTGCGCCTTCATCTCACGCTCACGCGCATCGATAATCGACAAGTCATAAAACGATGCATCCGGCGCGCGGCGTGCAATCGACAATTGATCGATCGCCGCCGGCAAGCTGCCGTTCAAGGCATACGATTCGGCCAATGCCAGATGTTGCTGCGCCTGCTTGTTCAATGCAGCATAGGTTTTGGCCAGCCTATCGTACAGCTGCGGCTCATGCCGGTATAACTGCGTCTGATCGCGCAGGAATATCACCGCATCGTCATAGCGTGCTGCTGCAAAAAGCGCATCCGCATATTGATGCGCAATCCCCCGCGACAGCGGAAACTGATTGCGTGCGCGTTCCGCTTCTTCCACTGCTTCCTTGGGCTGATGCGCGGCCAGCTTGATATCGATCGCCAGACTGCTCAGCACAACATTCCTGGCTGTCGGCGAACCGGCCTTCAATGTTGCCTGGGCATCGTTGAGCATGCTCTGCGCTTTCTTCGCATCGCCCTGCCTGAGTGCAACGTAGGCTAATCCATATTTCCCTGCAATCATTGCCGTGCGTGTTTTCTGCTGCAACTGCCGCTCGAATGCGGCCCTTGCATCCAGCATGCCCTGCTGCGATGGATCTTGCAGGACCTTGACCCTGGCTTGGATCAAGGGGAAATCCAGACTGTCCGCATGCTGGCGGTAACGCTGATCGCGTGTGCGCGCCTCGATATCGGCGATACGCTCGGTAGTCATCGGATGCGAACGCAGATAAGGCGGCGCAGAATCGGTATAGTTGCGGCTGGCCTGCTGCAGGCGCCCGAAAAAATTGATCATGCCGGATGTTTCAAAACCGGCTTCGCGCATGATGTCCAGTCCGACGCGATCCGCCTCGCGTTCTGCATCGCGGCTGAAGTTGAGCTGTCGCTGTATCGCCAGCCCCTGCCCGCCCATCATCATCGCTATGCCGGCATCCGGACTCGCCGTTGCCGTCAATGCACCAAGCACCATCGCGGCCAATGGAATCAGCATGTCCTGCTTTTGCTTGCCCAGCATGCGGGCGATATGACGTTGTGCAACGTGGCCGATTTCATGCGCCATCACGGAAGCAAGCTCGGACTCATTCTGCGCCGCCAGCACCAGCGCCGAATGCACGCCAATAAAACCACCCGGCAAGGCAAACGCATTCAGCATCGGATCGCGTACCGCGAAGAAGAAAAAATCGTACTGCGTTTCGCCGCGCGCTTCCGGCCGTACTGCAAGCAGGCTGTTGCCCAGCCCATTCAGATATTCCTGCAAGGGTTCGTCATTCAGATAATCGCGATTGCGCCGGATATCGCGCATGATCTGCTCACCCAGCTTGCGTTCCATCAACGGCGACAACTCTTCACGCTCGGTATCGCCGAGGCTGGGCAGGGATTGCGCGAACGCAGCCGAAGGCGCGATTGCAGGCGGCAAGGCGCACACAGCCAGCAAGGCCGCCAGCATCGCAGATCGCACAGGGAATCGCGGCAGAGAAATATCGGCAGGAAGAAAGGATTTCAGTTTCACGATGCTATGATACCCGCTCATCGCAAACGTTCCACTCTTTCAGCCACAGACATATTTTCATCATCATGACTGCACACAACAACACTTCTACTGCCAACGACGGCCTGACTCATTTCGATGCCACCGGTCAGGCGCACATGGTCGATGTCGGCAGCAAGAATGAAACACACCGCATCGCAGTAGCCAGCGGCATCATCCGCATGAAACCGGAAACGCTCTCCATCATCGAATCCGGTACCGCAAAAAAAGGCGACGTACTCGGCATCGCCCGCATCGCCGCGATCATGGCTGCGAAACGCACCAGTGATCTGATTCCACTGTGTCACCCTCTCGCACTGACGCGCGTCACGGTTGATTTTTCTATCGATGCTGCGCACTCCAGTATTCACTGCACGGCGCAGGTAGAAACCTTCGGAAAAACCGGGGTGGAGATGGAGGCATTGACCGCCGTGCAAATCGGCTTGCTGACGATTTACGATATGTGCAAGGCGGTGGACAGGGGGATGGTGATGAGCGATATCAAGGTGCTGGAAAAGCATGGCGGCAAATCGGGGGATTGGACAGCCGCATAATCGGAAATTTTATTTAGTCGGACATTTCAGTTCCAGCAGGGATGTCCGAACTCCATGCAGGGCATGCTGCGTCATCCAAAGACTGATCTTGTTTTCTCGCATCGGGATTGTTTTTGGCCAAATCATTAAGTTTCATTTTCGCCATCTGATCACCGAGAACCATGCTCGCGGTAAAAGCCCGCTTGGCAGTTGTAACGCAACCGCGACGTTCAAACACCAAGCCGCGGAGATACTGAATGTAAGCGTTATTTTCATTCAACAACAAAGCATGGTTTAGATCTGCCATTGCCTCAGGATATTTCTCAAGCGAATAGTAAGCCAAGGCCCGATTGTAGTAAGCCTGAGAGACTCGCGGACTCTGCTGAATCGTATGCGAAAAATCGTCAATTGCTTCCGCATATTTTTTCTCTTGCAGGTACGCCCGTCCCCGATTATAGAAAATGCGATCGCTACCAATCAGCGATGGCGACACTAGCTTGCTGGCGGCATCTTTCCAGACACTTGCCTCAGTTGCGAGGCTGGTCAAACGTTCTCGTGCCAGCAAGAAAAAAATTGCAAACACCGGAATTGCTGCTATCACCAGCCAGCGGCGTGAAAAACGTGCGCATACCGCCACCATCATCATTACGTAACCAGGAGCCCACAGATAACTTCGATATAAAACAAATGGTTCCTGAAAACGCACCGCGGCAACCTCCGTTAAAAAAAGAAACCAGCAATATAAAAGTCCACAGCAAAAAAATGCAATTAATCCTTTCTTCCGCAAAAAATAAATCGCAAGAATTGGAGATAAAAAGAAAAGGAACGCTTTCGGAAATACCCACCAGGAAAACCAGATATCGACAAAATCAAATCGCATATCGGCAGAGAGCAGGCGTACATCTGGCACCATCCAGAAGGCAAGATAGTCAAAAAAGAATCCTGCCTGCAGGATAATACTGAGCAGCCATTTCCCCCAAGGCTTGGCCAATAAGGCAATCTCATGCATCTGCGGAATCATTGCACCGACATCCGGCTCATAACTGCTAGCCACAATATGTTTGCTCGCCAACAATACTGTTATGGCAGCAGGCAGACAAAGAATAAGGTAAAGCAAGATACGTTTAAAGTGCGACCGTCTGCTTCCCTCAAACAGTGCCGTCAATGACACCGCTGCCAGCGGCAGCATAATCGCGTGTTCTTTTGAAAAGACCGCCATCGTGTAAAACAACGCTGCAGTAAAGATATCCGCAGTTCGATTTTCTGCAAATGCGCGACGATAAAACCAAAGAGAAATGAGTGCAAAGAGTGTGGCAAAAAGGATGGTGCGCTGAGCAAGATAAGCTGCACCATACACGGCAATAGGATTGAGCAAAAACCATAAGGCACAAACGCCAGAAATGATTTGAGTACGAGAATTACATCGATAATCTTCGGAGACACTGTCATTGAAATCAGATTTTGCCGTAACATCTTTTATAAGTAGCCGGACTATCAGAAATATCAAGCATGCAATGCTCACATGCAGCCCTAGACTGACAATTCTATTTGCCTCAATACTACCGCTGAGAACCTGAATGAATCCCAATGTGAAATATGGAAACTGACGAGGTTTTAATGAGAGAGGAACTTGTGCGTAGTCATATACTGATAACCCAGCAAAAAAACTGTGATCATCAAAAATAATAGAGTTACTTAAAAATGGAACATAGAGACAACTTGCTGCTATTAAGATCAGCAAGAAGAAGGTCATGGGTAGAACAAGGTATTGATACTTCTTCATAATTCTAATTTCAACTTGAAAATAGAAAAAATAACGCCCGCAAAAGCGGGCGTTATTTAGAAATAATCGGCTATTAACAGCCAACAACTTTCTTAAGATTAGTTAGATCTTTACCAGCCGTGCTGTAGCTACATGTAACGCCCCATGTCACGGCTGAGTTACCAACGGTCGGTGTGTATGTAACGGTTGTACCATTGAAAGGAGAGCCGACACCGGTAATTGTTGCCACGATCGCACCGGTTGCAGCCGTTACGTCAATACCAGACACCACTTCTGTAGCAGTTGGTGCACCCGCCAACCCCAACGAATCCCAACCATTCGCAGTGATATCCGCCACACCGTTATTTTCTTGCGCATACAGGGCAATTGCTGTTTTAACAGATTCGACGGCAACGTTCACCTTAGCCAATTTAGCGCGAGTCACATAGTCTTGATATTGCGGAATTGCCACCGCCGCCAAAATACCAATAATCGCTACAACGATCATCAATTCGATCAGCGTAAAACCCGCCTGTGCTTTCTTCATTATTTTCATCGATTTCATTTGTTTCTCCTGTTTTGGGTAGAGGGCAGGTTTCTGCCACGGTTACCATTGAGCAATCGCTGTGCCAGCTCAATATCGAATGAATTGCGCACTTTTTACAAATCAAAGACACAAAAAGTAACAATTCTGGTTGCGACTGACCAATTTTTGTCACTTCAGAAGGAAAATTTGGTCTGCTGAACGCAAATTGGCAGGAGCGACAGACGCGCCATCACCTGCGAAAAATTGACGCATCAATACAAAAACATCATTTCGCTGCCAGACAAGGCGATGACATCACCATGCTTTAGCGGATGTGTCTGCATGCCTATCGATACGCCGTTGACGAGCGGATAAATGTCGCCTTCGACGTGGGTCAAGCCGTAACCTTCTGCACCTTTGGTCAGTACCGCAACCTGTACGCCGGGGCGGCCTATGGTGGTCAGTACTTTTGTCAGCGCGATAACCTTGTCCTTGGCAACACCACTCAATACCTTGATGGTGGCAATGGATCTGCCTGTTACAGATCCATTGTTCGAAGGCGGAACACTGTACCGGGATGCTCCCGGCTCACCTTCTTCAGACGGCACAACAATGGACGAGGCGCTATAAACGCTGTCTTCTATCCGGTACTGGATGGTATGGGTGGCGAGTTCGATCACATCCCGGCCTTGCAGCAGATGCTTCTTTACCGGCTGGCCGTTGAGGCGACTGCCGTTGGTACTGCCGAGGTCTTCAAAGTACGATTCCGTGGGAGTGGTAATAATCACTGCGTGTTCGGCACTGATGCCAGGCGCGTCGATCACGATATCGTTGTAGGTTCTGCGTCCTATGGTGATGCGTGTTTTCAGGAGCGGAAGCTCCTGCAATGTGACCCCATCCTTTGCCAAAATAATCGTGGCCATTTCTATTTTCCGACTTCTTTTTCTGTATCAAATGGTAAGGAGCAATTGCACACATGTACGCGCGTTTCGGGCTCGCGCTGCAATACATCAGCACAAATAATATGAATTCATGCATGAATATATCAAGATGCGTGCCATCTACCTCAAGGCGAAGGCAAGGCTGATCGCAGCCAGGCAAGAAAGCGTACACGCAAACTGGTCGGCGCCACCCAGCTTGATTCTACTTTTGCCAGGATAACGGAGATATTATCGCGTCCGCCGTTGTTATTCGCAGCTTCAACCAGGGTCCTGCATGATAAATCAAGATCGGAATAATTGCTTTTGAGAATGTCGATCATCTGCTCATGCGACAGCATGTCGGACAGGCCGTCGGAACACAGCAGATAAATATCATCGTTTTCCGTCGGGTAGTCGTTTACTTCCACATCGATTTGCGGCGCAACGCCGAGCGCGCGCGTAATCAGGTTTTTGTTCGGTGCGAAACGCGCCCATTCCGGACTGACCAAACCCGCGTCTATCTGCTCCTGCAATTGAGAATGATCGCGCGTCAGCTGCTGCAAGCTGCCCCGCCGGAATCGATAGGCGCGAGAATCGCCAATGTGCGCCAGGACAATGCGTTCATGATGAAACAGTGCAGCCACCAGCGTGGTGCCCATTCCGCTGAATTGCGGCTGAATGCGTGCTGCTTCCAGGATCTGCGCATTGGCCAGCGTTGCGGCCTCCACCATCAAACCCTGTAAAAACTTGCCGGTCAGCCGCCCTCGCCTTTTTTGCTGCAGACGCTGCTCCAGCGTCGCCATAAATACCGAAGTGGCAATACCGCTCGCTACTTCGCCGGCATTGTAGCCACCCATGCCATCCGCCAGCACCGCGATTTTATGCTCGAGATTGATTTCGACAGCATCTTCATTGTGCGCACGCACCAATCCCGTATCGGTCTTGACGGCGAATTGCAGCGCGACGTGATGCGTCATAAACGTGGAAGGTTAACAGACTATGCAGGCTACGTTGAAAATACAAATATTCCTTGCTAATGCATGTGAACAATCGTGCTGCAGATTATCTCTTGATCGGGTCAGAAATACTTTCTTTTTGATATCAGATCAAATGATATCTTCTTTCTCCAGGAAAACTATTCACTGCTGCCGATTAATGCGAATTCGAACTCGTCCAGACGCAACTTTTCTACATTTTTGAAACAGATGGAAGCAATTGCCATATGTAATCTGCTTTTTCATGAAATACATTTCCGCCTCATTTAACAAAAATGATAGGCAAGCCACAGCCAGATCGCCACCACTGCCTCGAGATAAGCAGCCCTACATGTCGCCTCTGCGTGCGTTTGCGTGATACCTGGCCATGCTATCGCCCTTTGAAGCGATCGGCCTCTATAATGATAATGATGCACATGCCGGGCCGCCCACGTTGCGCCCCTCCACCCGTTTTTTAGAAATGGAGCTGATGGCGGATCACTTCCGCCATCGATCATTATTATGACGACATTGATTTATACCCACGAAGCCTGCCTGAACCATAAACCCGGCCCCAGCCACCCGGAATCACCTGAACGACTGAAAGCCGTATTGCGCGCCTTGCGCACACCCGAGTTCGATGCCGCAGAATGGCGTGAAGCGCCTATGGGCACGCGCGAACAAGTGCTGATGATCCATACCGAAGCATTCGTCGAAGATGTGGAAGACGCTTCCCCCAACCAGGGCTACATGCCGCTGGATGGCGGCGATACCGTCATGTCGCCAGGTTCGCTGGAAGCCGTCATGCGTTGCGTAGGCGCCGCCTGTGCGGGTGTCGATGCAGTGATGGGCAAGGAAGTACGCAATGTATTTTGCGCTACCCGTCCATGCGGCCACCATGCCGAACCGAACAAGGCCATGGGTTTTTGCATTTACAACCAGGCGGCCATCGCGGCAGCCTACGCGTATGACGTGCATAAGCTGGAACGCGTTGCCGTCGTCGATTTTGACGTTCACCACGGTAACGGCACGCAAGCTGCGTTTTACGATCGCCCTGAACTGTTCTACGCATCCAGCCACCAGTCGCATTTTTATCCCGGTACAGGCCTGGAAGCGGAAACCGGCATCTCGCACAACATCGTTAACGTACCGCTGCCACGCGGTTGCGATTCTGCGATGTTCCGCGAACAGATTGCAGCAAAAATGCTGCCGGCCATCCGCGCCTTCAATCCTGAGATCTTGATCATTTCTGCCGGCTTCGACGCCCATCATCTGGATCCACTGGCCGGTTTGAATCTGCAGGATGACGATTTTGACTGGGTGACACGCGAGCTGATGAAAATTGCCGACGACTGCTGCGAAGGTCGCGTAGTTTCCATCCTTGAAGGGGGTTACAGCCTGGAAGGCTTGGCTTCCAGCACTGCCATTCACGTCAAGGCATTGATGGATCACTGATCCTGCCATGCATGGTCGTCCATAAAGGACGGCCATGCTCGTAGAAAATTGATCGATGCCTGCCTTATTTCCACGCTTGACTAGCCACGCTCATCAGCGCTGCCGCGAATTACCTCACCGCAAATAATATCTGCTGCACTCTTCTAATCCTACGCAGGATGGGATGCTTGTCTGATTTACCCAATAAAATTCTGTGCATAAGATCATTCTTCTACCCTGATAGGAGGACACCATGCCCAGCAAGACCGAGATTATCAGTACGGACAAAGAAAACGGGAAGAGCGTCACTGCAACATTACCAAACGCACGCACCGGCTCTAACGATACCGACATGCCAGCGTCGCCACCGGATGTTTCCACTCACGAATCAGGTTTGAACAATATGTCGCCCACGCCGCCAAAAGACGTGCAAGTCCGTCTTCGCAAGGCTGCGGAAGAAAGCGACAAGCTGGACTCCCCGGAAAGAACGAACGATTCCACCATAGACCCCAATAAGCCTAAAAAAGATTTATTGAAGGGCTTCCACGGCGGTTAATTGACAACATGGCTCATCGCCACAATTTGAAAAATGGATGCCGGCCAACTCTCGAAGTACCAGCATCCATTTTTTACCGCATGATCTTTTAAAGAACAGCTTCTTTATCCGGCATCCACACTGATGGCGCCATCTAATTTCCATAAGACCATTGATCCGGACGATCATGCCATCGTCCGGGTACTTACTCAGATCAATGCTTATTTTTTGGCATCTTCTGCAGCGTTCTGGATTTTTTCACCAGCCTTTTCAATTTGCTCACCGGCTTTATTGATCGTCTGATCAACTTCCTTGCCTGCTCTTTCTGCCGGGCCCTCCTGTTTCTGGCATCCGACCAGAGCCACGGCCATCATTCCCATCGCCAATACAGCAACTGCAGCATTTTTGCGTTTGATCATTTTCTTTCCCCTTAATATTGATGAATGATTACTTGCTTTAATTTATCTTCTATCTTTGCCAACTTCGTTGCCTATCACACCTCCGACAGCCGCGCCACCGATTGTGCCTAGCGCGCTGCCGTTGGTGAGAACTGCACCACCTACCGCACCTGCTCCTGCTCCGATAGCCATACTCTGGTCGCGTCTAGACATGCCTTCACAACCAACCGCACTCAACAATACCGCCGCAGCGATGGCGGTAAACACACATTTCTGTATCGTTTTCATTGGAATATCCTTTTCATGTAACAGCAATAAAAAATACTGGTCACTACCGCTAAAAGTAATTGAATAAGCCCGGTCCGTCTGTGCGCTTCCCCACTTAAATCCACGCAAGCCACTGAAATTAATACGAATGCAATTTCAGTACCTAATTGGATAGACGCCAGTTGAGCGGTATCTATCAAGTCTGCGCGTAGATCCATGACCATATTCTTCAAAAGAATACACACCGCCTTCGGCCTGATTAAATACCAGAGCAACAGGGTCAAGGAAATAATGAAAAGATGAAACAGATGCACATTGATCAGTGTGCGTTGGATATGAGCGATCGTCTGAAAAATTGCCGCAGCAGTGAACATGCAGACTCTGCATGTTGTTAATGAAATTCGATCCTGTACTTACAAAGTGCCAGCAAATGGCGCCAGCCTGTCAATCCTCGTTTTCTTCTTTAGCGCGCATCGCTGCCTGTATCGCCCGATGGGAAAATCCACGTTGCAACAGGAATCGCATTTGCTTTGCACGACCGTTCGCATCGCTTGCCGCAACACCGAATTTTCTTGTCCAGACTTCCCGCGCGCGCGCGACCTCATCCTGCGCCAGTGCGGCTTTTATTTCAGTCAAGGAGTCGGGATCGATATTGTGGCTTTTCAGCTCGGACAAAATCCGGCTATTGCCGAAGCGCGCCGCCCGCCGATTGACAAGCGACTCGGAAAAACGTGCTTCGGACATGAAATTGGCTGCTTCCAGCGTATCGAGCAAGGCCTCAATATCGTCGCCTTCCTGCGCATAGCGCGCCAGTTTGCGCGCCAGCTCCTGACGACTATGTTCGCGCGCCGACAAATAGCGAAGCGCCCGCGCTTTCAGACTCACTTGCAGTTTTGCCATATGAGTCCTTCAGCGCGGGCGCCCGTTAAAAACCATCATCAAATCGACATCAAGCAATACTGGCTCAGCCGAACTATTTACTCGACTTCTTTCAGCTCTTTGGCTTCCTTGCTTTCCTTGGCGGAAGCCTTCTTCGCAACAGGTTCATCCGACTTGATCGCGCCGAGTTCAGGCACGCCCAAGGAGGCGCGCACCTTGTTTTCGATTTCACGCGCGAGTTCCGGACGCTCTTTCAAATAATTGCGTGCATTGTCCTTGCCCTGGCCAATACGTTCGCCGTTATAGCTATACCAGGCACCGGATTTTTCGACGATTTTTGCATCCGAACCCAGATCCAGAATCTCGCCTTCGCGCGATGTGCCTTCGCCATACAGAATTTCGAAATGCGCTTCCTTGAATGGCGGCGCGATCTTGTTCTTGACGACCTTGACCTTGGTTTCATTGCCGATGACTTCATCGCCCGATTTGATCGAGCCGGTACGACGAATATCCAGGCGTACCGAAGCATAAAATTTCAATGCATTACCACCGGTCGTGGTTTCCGGATTGCCGAACATGACGCCGATTTTCATGCGAATCTGGTTGATAAAAATCACCAGCGTATTGGTGCGGTTGATGCTGCCGGTCAGTTTGCGCAAGGCCTGCGACATCAGGCGCGCCTGCAGACCAGGCAGGGAATCGCCCATATCGCCTTCGATCTCGGCACGCGGCGTCAAGGCGGCGACCGAGTCGATGACAATCAGATCAACGCCGCCGGAGCGCACCAGCGCATCGCAAATTTCCAAAGCCTGTTCGCCGGTATCCGGCTGCGAAATCAACAATTCCGACAGGTTGATACCCAGTTTTTGCGCATACGTCACATCCAGCGCATGCTCCGCATCGATAAACGCGCAGGTGCCGCCCAGTTTCTGCATTTCTGCGATGGTTTGCAGCGTCAGCGTGGTTTTACCCGACGATTCCGGACCGTAAATTTCCACTACGCGGCCGCGCGGCAAACCGCCGACGCCAAGCGCGAGATCCAGGCCCAATGAACCAGTGGACACGACTTGCACCTCTTCGACGACGGCACCGTCCTCCATGCGCATCACCGAGCCTTTACCGAATTGCTTCTCGATTTGTGCCAGTGCGGCAGCGAGTGCCTTACTCTTATCCGAGCTTGGTGCGTTTTTTTTATCGTCCATGAGGATTCTTTCGACGGTTGAGTGTTGAAACAAAATGGCTAGCAAGCAGTTTTGCGACCAGAAACCGTACTGTATAAAAAAACAGTGCTTTATGCAAGCGCCTTCGTGAAGTTTTATTTCAAGTGATCGAAAAGCCACTTTTCTATATTTACCCAACCTGCTCCCGAGCTTTAATCATTCCGGCCTTGCCGCCTCAGCACGTAAGATACAGTCGAATCCATTCAATTTCCCATCCGACAACCATGCCCAAGCTGGAAGACCTGTTAGAAGTCGCCTACAAGAAAGAATGCGCGAGCAGCCGTCGGCTGGCAAAAAATCTGGCCTTGTCAGCCGAGGATGCCTTGCGGCAAATCCTGCAGGCGGTGGCAGGAAACCAGACCCTTGCCGAACTGGTCGCCAGTCGCAAGCAGCAAAAGGCCGACGCTGCGACAAACATCGCCCGCCGCAAACAGAGGATGGCAGATGCGCATGCATATAAAAGAAGCTCCGCGCTGCCCGATCCGACGGCGTGGCTGGCCTGGTTCGATGGAACAAGTCATCCGAATCCCGGAAAAATGGGCGTAGGCGGCGTACTCAAAAATCCGAATGGCGAGCTGACCAGCATCAGTTTTCCCGCCGGTCAGGGCGACAGCAGCAAGGCGGAATATCTCGCGCTGATCGCAGTGCTGCAAGCAGCGCTTGAAGTCCGGCCGGCAAAGCTCGTGATCTATGGCGATAGCCGCGTTGTGCTGGACGATGTGCAGGCGGAAAACGGCGCCCTCGTATTGAGTCATCACCGCATGCGGGCCAGGCAACTGATTGCGCAACTCGCGAACCCTGCCTTGATCTGGATTCCACGCCGGAAAAATGCAGCCGCAGACGCCTTGTCACAGCAGGCCGTCAAACTCCCCGCTATCTGCGGAGAAGCGTAAAAGGGAAAACCGTGTCCTGTCGTAAAATCCTGGGGCCTCAACACTTGTCTTGCCGCTGTTGACGAAACCCAATAGACTACAGAGCAACTTCTCCTCTCCCTCCCCTATGCGTATATTGCTTGCCGAAGACGACAGTGTGCTGGCCGACGGCCTGACGCGATCCTTGCGTCAATCGGGCTATGTCACCGATTGCGTCAAGAATGGTGTGGAAGCCGATTCGGCCTTGTCTACACAAGATTTCGATTTGCTGATTCTCGATTTGGGCCTCCCTAAAATGTCCGGCCTCGAAGTACTGCAGCGTTTGCGCGCACGCAACTCGCGTTTGCCGGTATTGATACTGACGGCAGGCGATTCGATCGAACAGCGCGTCAAGGGACTGGATCTGGGCGCCGACGATTTCATGGCCAAACCGTTTGCGCTGTCCGAACTGGAAGCACGCGTACGCGCACTCACGCGACGCGGCGCAGGCGGCGGGCCGACCGTGATCAAGCACGGTCCCTTGTCCTACGATCAGGTTGGCCGCATTGCCTACATCAACGATCAGATGCTGGAATTGTCGGCACGCGAACTCGGCTTGCTGGAAGTGCTGCTGCAACGCAGCGGCCGTCTGGTATCGAAGGAACAACTGGTCGACCATCTGTGCGAATGGAGCGAGGAAGTCAGCAACAATGCGATCGAAGTGTATGTCCATCGCCTGCGCAAGAAAATAGAAATCGGCGGCTTGCGCATCGCCACCGTGCGCGGCCTCGGCTACTGCCTCGAAAAATTCGCCGAAGCAACACCCACTACGCTCACGCCGCCACGCTGATCCGGCGATGCCTGATACTCACCGACTGAACGCACCCGACACCGATGCAACTGCATCGAATACGGGTACGACAGCCCAGCACGAAGAGCGCACGCAGCGCTCGCTGTTCGGTGAAATCCTGGACTGGATGCTGGTGCCGCTGCTGCTGCTATGGCCGCTCAGCATCGCCATTACCTACCTGGTTGCCAAATCCATCGCCAATGAACCCTTCGATCGCGCACTGGAAGACAAGGTCACGGTCGTCGCCCAGCAGGTCAAGGAAGTCAATGGCCAGGTCGTGACACGTCTGACCGGCCCGGCTATCGACATTCTGCATGCCGACGACATCGACAATATCTATTACCAGATACGTGATGCGCATGACACCTTTGTGGAAGGCGATCCGGAAATGCCATTACCGAAAGATGCAGAAGAATCGGCTCCCTGGTCGACCAAATTTCGTTACGACTTCATCCACAATACCGAAGTACGCATCGCCTACATCTATGTCGATCTGCACAAGACCCAGGTCGAACCGCAACTGAGCATAGAGCCGCGCATGGCGCTGGTGCAGGTCGGGGAAACGCTGGACAAGCGTTCGCAACTGGTCAATCAGATCATCAAGGGCGTGATCGTGCCGGAATTCATCATCCTGCCGATTGCGCTGATACTGGTCTGGTTTGCTCTTACGCGCGGCTTGCGCCCGCTGGCGGAACTGCAGCAACGCATACGTGCACGCCGGCCCGACGATCTGAGCCCTATCGATTCGGGCCACGTGCCGGAAGAAATCATTCCTCTGGTCGGCTCGCTCAACGACATGCTGGAACGCCTGTCGCAAAGCATCAAGGTACAAAAACGCTTCATTGCCGATGCTGCGCATCAGATGAAAACACCATTGGCCGGCATGCGCATGCAATCCGAACTGGCCCTGCGTCAAACCGATCACGCCGAAATCCACAAATCGCTGGAACAACTGGCGAAAAGTTCCAAATCCGCCACCCGTATGGTGAATCAGTTACTCGCATTGGCGCGCGCAGAAAATCAGACGCCGCAGACCAAACCGATGCAGGTACTGGAACTGTCCGAACTGGCGCGCGATACGGTGCAGAACTGGGTGCAGACCTCCTTCAACCGGAAGATCGATCTCGGCTTCGAGCAACCGGATGAAGCGGTGATGGCAAGAGGCGACGCCACCATGCTGCATGAACTGCTGAACAATCTGATCGACAATGCGCTCAGCTACACACCGGCGGGCGGTAACGCAACGGTGCGTGTGCGAACCGATCAGCAAGCCGGACTGGCATTTCTAGAAGTCGAAGATAACGGCCCCGGCATCGCACCGCACGAACGCAGTCATATCTTTGAGCGCTTTTACCGCATCCTCGGCAGCAACGTCGAAGGGAGCGGCCTGGGGCTGGCTATCGTCCGCGAAATCGCACTACAGCACAATGCGGAAATCGAGATCCTCAACAATCCGCGCTGCCAGGGCCAGAAACGCCCCGGCTGCCTGATGCGCGTCATCCTGCGTCTGGAACCAGCCGAAACTCCATGGGATGACAGTATTTGATATGGCTGAAAAAACAAACAAACAGCAATCCGATCCCGCGCGCCGTTATTGGCAGCGCACACGACGCATGACGCTGTGGCTGCTGCTGGCGTGGTTCGCCGTCACCTTTACTGCGATTTTCTTTGCCCGTCCGCTATCTGCCTACACCTTGCTGGGCTGGCCGATTTCATTCTTCATGGCGGCCCAAGGCAGCATCCTGATTTATGTCGCGATCATTGCCATCTACGCGCTGCGCATGCGTGCTCTCGACAAAGCCTACCTGCTCGAAAAAAGCGACAGTGAACATGAAGACTAAAGCCTTCTTCCGTCGCCTGATGCGTTATTACGTGCTGTTCACGATATGCTTTGTGCTATTCCTGTTTGCCGTGGCGATTCTGGAACGCGAAGGCTTTCCGCGTGCATGGATAGGCTATGTCTTCATGTTTTGCACCATCGTGATGTACGCCACCATCGGCGTCATCAGCCGCACCTCGAACATGCTGGAATACTATGTCGCCGGCCGTCGCGTACCGGCATTTTTCAACGGCATGGCAACCGCTGCCGACTGGATTTCAGCAGCCAGCTTCATCAGTCTGGCAGGCGGCTTGTATCTGTGGGGTTTTGACGGGCTGGCTTACCTGATGGGCTGGACCGGCGGTTTCGTACTCGTTGCGCTGCTCATTGCACCCTACCTGCGCAAGTTCGGCCAGTACACCATTCCCGATTACCTCGCCGCCCGCTATACCGGACGCTACAGCGACAATGTGGTGCGCATTATCGCGGTGATTGCGACCATCCTCGTGTCCTTCACCTATGTCGTGGCGCAGATTTACGGTGTGGGTCTGATCACTTCGCGTTTTACCGGCGTCGATTTTTCCGTCGGTATTTTTCTGGGCCTTGCCAGCATCCTGGTCTGTTCCTTCCTCGGCGGCATGCGTGCCGTGACGTGGACCCAGGTTGCGCAATACATCATCATCATCATTGCCTACATGATCCCGGTGGTATGGCTGTCGGTAAAACACACGAATATCCCGGTCCCGCCTATCGCCTACGGTTCGGCCATTGCCAAGTTGAGCGAACGCGAGACAGTCCTGATCAACGACCCGAAAGAAAAAGGCGTGCGCGCCATTTTTCACCAGCGTGCGCAGGATCTGGATGAGAAGCTGCAGATGCTGCCGGAGTCGTGGGAAAGTGGCCGCGCCGAAATTCAGCACAACCTGGAAGCGCTCAAGCTCGGCAATGCACCACTGCTTGAAATCAAGCAGACCGTGCGTGAGCTGGCAACCTACCCGAAAGATCCGGAGGAAGCCGAACGGCGCTGGATAGAAGACCGCGCAGCGAATCGGGAACTGGCAAAGCCGCCGACCCGGCATACCGAGCCTTTCCCCGGCGACACTGAGGAAGCGTCGGATATCAAACGCAATAATTTCATGGCACTGGTGTTCTGCCTGATGCTGGGCACGGCGGCCTTGCCGCACGTACTGGTGCGCTACTACACGACATCGTCGGTGAAGGAAACGCGCGATTCGGTATTCTGGACGCTGTTTTTCATCATGGCGCTGTACATCACGATTCCGGCGCTGGCCGTGCTGGTCAAATACGATATTTACACCTCGCTGGTCGGCAGCGATTTTTCCAGATTGCCGGAGTGGGTTTCCTACTGGGCCAATATCGACAAGAACCATCCGCTGGTCAGCATCAACGATGTCAACCGGGACGGTATCGTGCAACTCGCGGAAATTGTAATGGACGTCGATATCGTGGTACTGGCGACGCCGGAGATCGCCGGCCTGCCGTATGTCATTTCCGGCCTGATCGCCGCCGGCGGTCTGGCGGCCGCACTGTCGACCGCCGATGGCCTGCTGCTGACTATTTCAAATGCGCTATCGCATGACGTCTATTACAAAACCGTAGACCCGACTGCCACTACGCAAAAGCGCGTGACGGTTTCCAAACTCCTGCTGCTGATGGTGGCGCTGGTAGCGGCCTACATTGCATCGCTGAAGCCGGGCGACATTCTGTCGCTGGTCGGTGCCGCATTTTCGCTGGCGGGCTCGGCACTGTTCCCGGCACTGGCGCTGGGCGTGATCTGGAAGCGTGCCAACCAGCAGGGTGCAATCGCAGGCATGCTGGTCGGTTTCGCCGTGTGTGCGTATTACATGTTTCATACCCATCCGACCCTGGGCGGCTCGGTCGCCGGCCAGTGGTTCCATATCGCGCCGATTTCGGCCGGCGTATTCGGCGTACCAGCCGGCATACTGACTATCGTCATTGTCAGTCTGCTGACGCCGCCTCCCGACCACCGAACTGAAGCCCTGCTCAAACATCTGCGTTCGCCGTGACCGATATTGCCTGATTGCCGCAGCACACCTACATCGTTGCCTGCACCAAGGTCAAAAATGCGGGACAAATAAAAACGGCTGCAACGCGATCGCATTGCAGCCGTTTTTTATTCTGCTTGTTTTACCGCACCTTACAACACGATCGTTTGCGCCTGGCCTTCCTGACGTGCGCGGATTTCACCTATCTGCATCACGGTTTCACCAGCCGCTTGCAATTGCGCCATCGCCGCTGCTGCATTTTCCTTCGCCACGATCACCGTCATGCCGATGCCGCAGTTGAAGACGCGATGCATTTCCGCATCGTCGACGCCACCATGCTGCTGCAGCCACTTGAACAGCGGCGGCATGTCCCATGCGCTGCTTTCCAGCACGGCTGTCAGATGCGGCTGCAACACGCGCGGAATGTTTTCCACCAGACCGCCGCCGGTGATATGCACCATGCCCTTGACTTCCATGGACGCCATCAGCGCCAGCAAAGGCTTGACGTAAATACGCGTCGGCTCCAGCAATACGTCGGCCAGCTTGCGGCCGTGGAAATCGGCGTTCAAGTCAGGTTGCGCCACTGCGATGATCTTGCGCACCAGTGAATAACCGTTGGAATGCGCACCCGATGAGGCCAGGCCCAGCACTACGTCGCCCGGCACGATCTTGGTGCCGTCGATGATTTTCGATTTTTCCACTGCGCCGACTGCGAAACCGGCCAGATCGTATTCACCGTCCGGATACATGCTCGGCATTTCAGCGGTTTCACCGCCTATCAATGCGCAACCGGCCAGTTCGCAACCCTTGGCCACGCCTTTGATGACATCGGTCGCAATCGGCACATCCAGCTTGCCGCAGGCAAAATAATCGAGGAAGAACAGCGGTTCCGCGCCCTGCACCAGAATGTCGTTGACGCTCATCGCGACCAGATCGATACCGACCGTATCGTGCTTGTTCAGCATGAATGCGAGTTTGAGTTTGGTGCCGACGCCATCGGTACCGGATACCAGTACCGGCTCCTTGTACTTCTTGCTGATTTCAAACATGGCGCCGAAACCGCCGAGGCCGCCCATCACGCCTTCGCGCATCGTGCGTTTGGCAAAAGGCTTGATCGCTTCGACCAGCGCATCCCCCGCATCGATGTCAACACCGGCGTCGCGGTAGGAAAGTGAAATATTGGAAGTGGAACTCATGATGTGATAGGCAGCAGAGGCAGTAAAATAGACAATTGTGGCCGGATGGCTAGCCTGACTATCAGTTATCAATAAGAGGCTGGATAAGGACCATAATGAACAAAAGTCATCGCGGCGTAATCTGCTCTTTTTAAACTGGATGATTCAGGCTCTATAATTCGGGCTAAGCGGTATTTTATCAAATCGCTTCCACTCCTCCCTCATTTGATGACACTTTCTTTGTCGAAACGGCAAAATAGATGAGGATATGCACTGGAACTTGCGGCAAACCGATGTTACAAGCCCGTTCCTGCGTGCATAGGGTAAAAATAAACTGTATTTTTTCACAATAACAATATGATGAAGTCAGCATGAGGCAGTTGCTACTCGATTTACCTGCCGAAAAACCGCAAACCCTGACATCGTTTGTCGTCGGCGCCAATGCAGAGCTGATCCATCTGCTGCAGCGCCTTGCGCAAGGCCAGCCAGGCGGACTGGATGAGCGTTTCGTTTATCTGTGGGGCGGTGCCGGCGCCGGCAAAACCCATCTGCTGCGCGCATTGGCCAGCGCCGACACCACACTGTATATTCCCGGCGATGCAGGGGCGGATGCCTTTGCGTACCAGCCCGCGACGACGCTGTATCTGCTCGACGATAGTCACAAATTGTCGCCGGAAGCGCAAATCGCCGCCTTTGCGCTCTTCAATCAGGTGCGCGAACAGGGCGGCTGCCTGCTGGCTGCCGGCAACGCCGCCCCGGCCACACTGACAGTGCGGGAAGATTTGCGCACCCGCTTCGGCTGGGGCCTGATCTATCAGGTGCACGGTTTGAGCGACGAAGAAAAAATCGCCGCCCTGACGCATGCTGCCGAGGCGCGCGGCCTAATGCTATCGCCTGGCGTGTTACCCTACCTGCTCAGCCATTTTGCCCGCGATATGCGTTCCTTGTCGGCGATGCTGGATGCGCTCGACGAATACTCTCTCGAAACCAAACGACCCATTACCCTGCCCCTGTTGCGCGAACTGCTGCAACGGGAAAATGAAATCAATCCATGAAAAACCTGGCCTTATTTGATCTCGACCATACGCTGATCCCCATCGATTCCGATTACGAATGGGGTCAGTTTCTCGCCCGTACCGGCGTGGTAGACCCGGATGCCTTTGCCAAGCGCAATGCCGAATTTTTCGCCCAGTATCAGGCCGGCACGCTGGACCCGGCCGAGTACCTGGAATTCGCCCTCGGCACGCTGGCGCAATTTCCGCGCGCCCGGCTCGATGCATGGCACCAGGACTTCATGCAGCAGGTCGTGCAACCGGCCATGCTGCCGCCAGCACATGCTTTACTGAAGAAGCATCAGGACGCCGGCGATCTGGTCGCCATTGTCACCGCCACCAATCGCTTCGTCACGGCGCCCATTGCCCAGGCCTTCGGCGTCGAACATTTGATCGCTGCGGAACCTGAATTCACGGAAAATGGGGAATTAACCGGAAAACTGCTCGGCATTCCGACCTCCGGTACAGGTAAAATCACACATACCAAGGCTTGGCTGGCAGCGCGCGGCCTTGCACTGGATGATTTCCAGCGCAGCTATTTTTACAGCGATTCGCAAAACGATATTCCCTTGCTATCCATCGTCACCGACCCGATTGCCACCAACCCCAACGCCTTGCTGACTGCGCACGCTCAAGCGCACGGCTGGCCGATCATCAACCTATTCAATGATTAAAAAGTTCATCCGTCGCATCCTCGGCACCAAACAGAAAACAGGCGATCACACGCAGCCTGTCACGCTGACTGCGCAAGAACACCGCATCGATCCAAAGCTGGTTTCGGCCAATGCAATTCGCGTTACCAGCACCTTGCAGGAAGCCGGTTTCAAGGCTTTCCTGGTCGGCGGTGCAGTGCGCGATCTGCTGCTCGGTGTCAAGCCCAAGGATTTCGATATTGCAACCAACGCCACGCCGGAACAGGTCAAGAAACTGTTCCGCCGCGCCTTCATCATCGGCAAGCGCTTCCAGATCGTGCACGTGATGTTCGGTCAGGATTTGCTGGAAGTCACCACCTTCCGCGGCTCCTCCTCCGATGGCGCGCCCAAGGATGAACACGGCCGCGTGCTGCGCGACAATACCTTCGGCGAACAGCACGAAGATGCATTGCGGCGCGACTTCACGATCAATGCGATGTATTACGATCCGGCGACACAGACGGTACTCGATTACCACGGCGGCATCGCCGACATCCGCACCAGAACGCTACGCATCATCGGCGTACCTGAAGCGCGCTATCGCGAAGATCCTGTACGTCTGTTGCGCGTCGTACGCTTCGCCGCCAAACTCAACTTTGCAATTGCACCCGATACAAGCGCACCGATCGCCGTCATGGCGCCTTTGATCAACAATGTGCCTACCGCACGCGTGTTCGATGAAATGCTCAAGCTCTTGATGAGCGGTCACGCCCTCGCCTGCCTGCAGCAATTGCGCAAGGAAGGCCTGCATCACGGCTTGTTGCCGCTGCTCGACGTCGTGCTGGAACAACCGCTGGGCGAAAAATTCGTGCGACTGGCTCTTGCCAGTACCGACGAACGCGTCAAGCAGGGCAAGCCGGTTTCGCCCGGTTTCCTGTTCGCTTCGCTGCTGTGGCATCAAGTGCTGGAAAAGTGGAACGCCTATCAGGCTGCCGGCGAATATCCGATTCCTGCCTTGCATCTTGCCGCCGACGACGTGTTGAATACGCAAACCGACAAGCTCGCATTGCAACGCAAGATCGCTTCCGACATGCGCGATATCTGGGCCATGCAACCGCGTTTCGATCGCCGTGTCGGTAAGACGCCTTACAAATTGCTGGAGCATCTGCGCCTGCGCGCCGGTTACGATTTCCTGCTGCTGCGCTGCGCCTCGGGTGAAATCGACAGTGAAATCGGCGAATGGTGGACGGCATTCATCGCCGCCGACGGCCCTGGTCGCGAAGAACTGCTCGCCAAAAAACCTGCGACGGCCAATGAAGCGCCGGCAAAAAAACGCCCGCGTCGCCGCAGTCGTGCGCGCAAACCTGCTGCCGGCGCAGCCGGAACAAGCGAATGACAGGCAGGCAGATCGTCGCCCACATAGGCATAGGCTCGAATCTGGGTCAGGCATCGGACCATGTCAGGCAAGCCCTGCTGGCGCTCGACACACTGCCTGCCACGCACGTCACGGCCCAGTCCTCATTGTTCCGCACTGCGCCCATAGATGCTGACGGCGACGACTACATCAATGCCGTCGCACGCATCACCACCGATTTGTCGGCTGAAGAACTGCTGCAAGCCCTGCTGATGCTGGAGCAAAAATCCGGACGCGAACGTCCGTACCAGAATGCGCCGCGCACGCTGGATCTGGATCTTTTGCTGTACGGCGATCAACGCATCGCTACTCCCAGCTTGACGGTGCCGCATCCGCGCATGACCAGCCGCGCGTTTGTCCTGATTCCGCTGCTGCAAATCGATCCCTTCATCCACATTCCCGGCCAGGGCGCGGCACATCACTTCGTGCCCGGCGTGGCAATGCAGGCGATACAGAAAATCAGCTGAAATAATTGCGTCAGAAATCAAACAGAATCGCTGCTGCCTGTGGACATAAACCCATCATTGCCAACCAGATTGCCTACACGTTAAGAACGCCATGCACATCCCCGTAATCGTTCAGACAGTCGGCCTGCTCACACTCTCAAATGTCTTCATGACGATCGCCTGGTACGGTCACCTGAAGGGATTGGCGTCCAAGCCGTGGTGGATCGCTGCGCTGATCAGCTGGGGCATTGCCTTGTTTGAATACCTGCTGCAGGTACCGGCCAACCGCATCGGTTATACGCAGTTCAGCCTGGCGCAACTGAAAATCATGCAGGAAGCGATTACACTCACGGTATTCGTCCCGTTCGCGATCATCTTCATGGATCAGCCGTTCAAGCTGGATTACGTATGGGCAGCGCTGTGTCTGGTCGGCGCGGTGTACTTCATTTTCCGCGCCTGAACTTGCTTAAAATTTCACTATACCGTCGCAGCATGGCTAACCAACACAGCAGATAAAACCATTATGGATTTTGAAAAATATAAATACGTCGTCGTTGAAGGTGCCATCGGTGCCGGAAAAACCACGCTGGCAGGCAAGTTGGCCGCGCAGTTCGGCGCGCAAACATTGCTGGAACGGCCGGAAGAAAATCCCTTCCTGGAAAAGTTTTATCGCGACGCCGGGCGCTATGCGCTGCCGACGCAAATGTTTTTCCTGTTCCAGCGCCTGAATCAATTGCGCGATCTGGCACAGCCCGATTTATTCGATGCCCGCATCGTGTCGGATTTCCTGCTCGACAAGGATCCGATTTTTGCCCGTCTGACACTGGGCGATGACGAGTTGGCGCTGTATCAGCAACTGTACGATCACCTGCGTCCGCAAGCGCCCTTGCCCGACCTCGTGATTTATCTGCAGGCCGAACCGCAAACACTGATCGATCGCATCAAGAAACGCGGCATACCGATGGAAGCCGGCATTTCCGAAACGTATATGCATAGGCTGTGTGAAAGTTACAGCCGCATTTTTTACGATTACGAAGCCGCACCTTTACTGATCGTGAATACCGAACATCTGAATCCTATCGATAATGAAGAGGATTTCGCACTCTTGCTGACACGCATTGCAAACATGCGCGGCAAGCGTGAATTTTTTAGTCGTGGAGAATAAGTATGACCAGCTATCTGCAGGAAAATGAAACCGCCGGACGCAATAAGGCGGTCACTGTGCCGGCATTATTCGCGCTACGCGCCAAAGGCGAAAAAATCACCATGCTGACCGCGTACGACGCCAGCTTTGCCTCGTTGATGGATATGTGCGGCGTCGAAACACTGCTGGTTGGCGATTCACTCGGCATGGTCTGTCAGGGGCACAGCTCAACCTTGCCGGTCACGATAGAAGACATCGCCTATCACACCGCCTGTGTGGCACGCGGCAACAAGACTGCGCTGCTGTTGGCCGACATGCCATTCGGCAGCTACGCCACACCCGAAAGTGCATTTCAAAACGCTGTGAAACTGATCCAGGCCGGCGCACAAATGGTCAAGATCGAAGGCGGCGCCTGGGTCCTCGACACCGTGCGCTTTTTGGTCGAACGCGAAATTCCGGTCTGCGCACATCTGGGCCTGACACCGCAATCAGTGCATCGTTTCGGCGGTTACAAGGTGCAAGGAAAAACCGCCGAAGCGGCTCAGCAACTGAAGGACGATGCGCTCGCATTGCAAGCTGCCGGTGCATCCCTGCTGATACTGGAAGCGATCCCGGCCAGCCTGGGGAAAGAAGTCACGGATATCCTGACCATGCCCACCATAGGCATAGGCGCCGGCCCGGATTGTTCCGGTCAGGTGTTGGTGATGCACGATTTCATCGGTGTCTTCCCCGGCAAGAAAGCGCGCTTCGTGAAGAACTTCATGGAAGGCCAGACCAGTATTGAAGGTGCG
The DNA here is from genome assembly GCA_000026125.1 of Herminiimonas arsenicoxydans. Lineage (GTDB taxonomy): Bacteria > Pseudomonadota > Gammaproteobacteria > Burkholderiales > Burkholderiaceae_D > Oxalicibacterium > Oxalicibacterium arsenicoxydans. The sequence continues at coordinate 2,612,643 of CU207211.1, forward strand.
GTACGCGCCTATATTCGCGAGGTCAAGGAAGGCACTTTTCCGGCACCCGAACACTGCTTCTGAAAAAGATAAGGTCTGACGACAGTGTTGCAGCCTGCTCCATCCAGGGCTGCAACACTCGCTGAAATGATCAGGCTGACCGTATGCAACCAGGAATCCTTGCTGTATCGGCGCTTTACTGAAATGCCGTTTGCATGGCAATCACACGATGATTGCTAACGACTTCGTCGATAATGCCGCGAAACAGATTCTGCACCACCTGCGGCTTCATGCCGAATTCATTTGCCAGCTCGGCATAGCGTTGCGCCTGACGTGCTTCGCGTTCCGGATCAATCACACTCAACTTTTTCTGCGCTTTCAGCAAGCCAACCTGATTGGTAATCTTGAAGCGCTGCGCCAACAGTTCAACGATATGCGCATCGATCTTGTCGATCTCGATACGCAATGCTGCCAGTTCGGAATCTTCCATTTATTCTCTCCTGCTCAATTCACGCGACCTGCCTCAGTATTTCTGCAGACGCATTATTTTAATTAAAGCTGTCTGGCGGCAAAGGTATTGCAGCTATTCAAATCTCCGCCGTCGATCCCGCGCTGGAACCAGCGCACGCGTTGAGCCGAGGTGCCATGCGTAAATGAATCCGGCACCACATGTCCTTGCGCCTGCTTCTGCAAGGTATCGTCGCCGATTGCACTGGCGGCTTTCAATGCACTTTCCACATCGCCGTCTTCCAGTATGCTGCGTGCCTGATTGGCGTGATATGCCCACACGCCGGCAAAACAATCCGCCTGCAGTTCCAGCTTGACTGAAATCGCATTCGCCTGTTTTTGCGTACCGCCGCGCCGCGCCTGCTCAACTTTTTCCGTGATCCCGCTGATGTGCTGCACGTGATGTCCGACTTCATGCGCAATCACGTAAGCCTGGGCGAAATCGCTGGAAACGCGAAAGCGGTCGCGCATGGTTTGGTAGAAGGCCAGATCGATATAGATTTTTTGATCGCCCGGACAATAGAAGGGGCCGGACGCCGTGTCGCCGGTGCCGCAGGCGGTCGGTGTCTGGCCGGTAAACAGCACCAGTTTCGGCTTGATATAGTTCGCACCGCTGGCGCGAAAAATCGGGCCCCAGGTATCTTCTGTATCGGCCAGCACCGTGGCGACGAAACGCGCCATCGGGTCGTTTGCCGGCGGACCTTGCGCCGGTTCCTGCGATTGCATCTGCACCGGACCGCCGCCACTCAACAGGCTGATGATGGTGGCCGGATTGATACCGAGAAAATACGAACCCAGCAAGGCAATGACGATGGTACCTATGCCGATCGAACGACCACCGAAACCGCCGCCGCTGCCGCGTCTATCCTCAACATTGTCGCTTTCGCGATTGCCTTCCCATTTCATGGCGTCTCCAGACTGGCTTGAGCGCCAGATAATATTGAGAAAAACAGTCGTTTATGAATAAGCCATCACATCTTCGGTTTCGTAACGCGCAAAACTGTTTTTCAACTTCTCATCCGCCGCATCTGCACAGTTGATCGTCACGCCCAGATCACCAAGTAAACCGTCTTTCAAGCCGTAGACCCAGCCGTGTATCGTCAGCTCCTGCCCGCGTTCCCATGCATCCTGCACGATGGTCGTACGGCAGACATTGGCAACCTGCTCGATCACATTCAGCTCGCACAAGCGATCGTGCTGTGCCTGCGTCGGCAGCGCATCGCCAAGATAGCGGCCGTATTTCTGATGCACATCCTGCACATGCCGCAACCAGTTATCCGCCAAGCCGACGCGCCTGCGCAACATCGCTGCATGCACGCCCGAACAGCCGTAATGACCGCATACGATCACATGTTTGACGCCGAGTACGTCGACCGCAAACTGCAGTACCGACAGGCAATTGAGATCCGTATGCGCGACGACATTGGCAATATTTCTGTGCACGAATAATTCGCCCGGTGCCAGATCGACAATTTCATTCGCTGGAACACGGCTGTCGGAACAGCCTATCCACAAATATTCCGGAGATTGTTGTGCTGCAAGCTTGGCGAAAAAATCCGGATCTTTCGTCACTTTTTCAGCTGCCCATGCACGATTTTTCTGAAAAAGCTGTTCCAGGGGGAGGACTTCCTTATTTTTGTCTGTCATTTCTATCCATCACGCTACAAACCCGGCAGGTAAACGATATGCCAGCGATAAGCGCACATTTTATCCGGATTTCCCCACAGCCGACGAGCGGTATTGCCGCTTATTGCTCGCCAAGCAGTTGCCGTTTGAGTTTGTCGTCTACCGGTCTGACTCCCAGCCAGATGCGCAATATTGCGTTGTAGAATGCCGCGTCGGCTATCGGCTCGAATGTTCTTCTGCCATTCAGCGCCGCCACCATGCCGCTGCCGGGCATCCAGTCCAGATGCAACACATCTCCCTGCCTGAGCTCTGGAACAGTCGCAAACATTGCTTTGAATTTCGCCATCGGAATCGCCAATGCAAGGCGTTCTGCATTGTCGGTATTGTGTTCGATGCCTGTGGCAAAAGCCTTGCCAAACTCGTCGCTGCCAACGTCACGCAACATGGTTATGCTGACGCGCCGCGCGCCGGGCGCCGCCAGGACATCGACGACGGCAGTTTTTTTCTCGGGCAGATAGAGACCGATGACATAGACCTTGAACACTAATTTATAGCGTATGCCTGCACCATGCAGCTTGAGGTCCTGATTGCCGACCCTGACGCTGTCATCGAGTTTTACGCCAGCCAGTTCGACTGCAGCGGCGGCATGAACCCAGAACACGGCACTGCCTATGGCCAATAGGCTGGCGATGGCTTTCAACGCTTTCATGACATCTCCCCGGATGATGGTGAGCCCAGCATAGAAGCTTGCGCGCCGGCGATCAACAAAAAAAATGCCGGTCGAAAAATCGACCGGCATGGGCATTGCTACGGCAAACGTACTCTCTTCTTACTCGAAGAATTCCTTCACCTTGTCTTTCCAGGATTTGGTTTGCGGACTGTGTTTGGAGCCGCCTTCGATAGTCAGCAATTCGAATTCACGCAGCAATTCCTTTTGCTTTTCAGTCAGCGTGACCGGCGTTTCCACTACCACATGGCAAAACAGATCGCCGGCGTAACCGGAGCGCACGCCCTTAATACCCTTGCTGCGCAGGCGGAAGGTCTTGCCCGACTGCGTGCCTTCAGGAATCGTAAACGATGCCTTGCCGTTCAAGGTCGGCACTTCAATTTCACCGCCCAGTGCCGCCTTCGCAAACGAGATGGGAATCTCGCAGTGCAAGTCGTCGCCTTCACGCTGGAACATCGCATGTTGCTTGATACGAATTTCGACATACAGATCGCCAGGCGGGCCGCCGTTCATGCCCGGTTCGCCGTTGCCGGACGAACGTATGCGCATGCCATCATCGATACCGGATGGGATCTTGACTTCCAGTGTTTTATTGCGCTTGATCTTGCCGGCACCGCTACAGGCCGTACACGGCGATGGATTAATCTTGCCGCTGCCGTGACATTTCGGACAGGTTTGCAGCACGCTGAAAAAGCCCTGCTGCATGCGCACCTGGCCATGCCCGCCGCAAGTGGTGCAGTTGATCGGCGAGGTGCCTGGTTTGGCGCCGCTGCCATCGCAGGTTTCACAGCTATCCCACGAAGGCACGCGTATCGTGGTGTCGTAACCGTGCGCCGCCTGTTCCAGCGTGATTTCCAGGTTGTAGCGCAGATCGGCGCCGCGATAAACCTGCGGACCGCCACGACCACCACGACCGCCACCGGCCTGACCGAAAATGTCGCCGAAAATGTCGCCGAAGGCATCGGCAAATCCGCCGCCACCGCCACCGCCGCCCATGTTCGGGTCTACGCCGGCATGACCGTAACGATCATAGGCGTCGCGCTTTTGCGGATCGGACAGCATCTCGTAGGCTTCTTTCGCCTCCTTGAATTTATCTTCCGCACCTTTGCTATCCGGATTGCGGTCCGGATGGTGTTTCATTGCAAGCTTGCGATACGCCTTCTTGATTTCTTCATCGGACGCATTCTTTCCCAAACCAAGAATTTCGTAAAAATCACGTTTTGCCATCTGTAGGCACCCTGTTTCTTTCTCTACTTATCTATGCAAAAACGCCGAGTCGAGGTTTTGAACCCTGGACCCGGCGAGTCTTGCGACTTCAGACAATTACAAATCAATGCGCTTCGTTTAACTTTCGCGAAGCGTCAGGCAACTTGTGCACGAATAATCCAAGTCGCTTGACCAACAAATTACTTGTCTTTCACTTCCTTGAAGTCGGCGTCCACCACGTCGTCATGCTGCGCCTTGGCGTCAGCTTGACCATCAGCGCCTGCCGCATGTGCGTCACCCGCCGCTGCACCGGCAGCTTGCTGCGCCTGCATGTCGGCATACATCTTTTCGCCGAGTTTTTGCGCAGCAGCCGACAAGGCTGCGGATTTTTCATCGATGGCTGCCTTGTCGCTGCCCTTCAAGGCTTCTTCCAGATCCTTGATCGCCGCTTCGATTTTTTCCTTCTCGCCAGCTTCCAGCTTGTCGCCGTATTCAGTCAGCGATTTGCGGGTCGAATGCACCAGTGCGTCGCCATGGTTGTGCGCTTCTGCGACTTCCTTCAGACGCTTGTCTTCTTCCGCATTGGCTTCGGCGTCCTGCACCATCTTTTGAATTTCTTCTTCGGTCAAACCGGAGTTTGCCTTGATGGTGATCTTGTTTTCCTTGCCGGTTGCCTTGTCTTTCGCGCCAACGTGCAAGATGCCGTTGGCGTCGATATCGAAGGTAACTTCAATCTGCGGCGTACCGCGTGCCGATGGCGGAATGCCTTCCAGATTGAATTCGCCCAGTGCCTTGTTGCCGACAGCCATCTCGCGCTCACCCTGGAACACCTTGATGGTTACCGCAGGCTGATTGTCGTCAGCAGTCGAAAACACCTGGCTGAATTTGGTCGGGATCGTGGTGTTTTTCTGAATCATCTTCGTCATCACGCCGCCCAGGGTTTCGATACCCAGCGACAGTGGCGTCACGTCGAGCAACAGCAGATCCTTGCGATCGCCGGACAATACCGAACCTTGAATCGCTGCGCCGACTGCAACCGCTTCATCAGGGTTGACGTCTTTGCGTGGCTCCTTGCCGAAGAATTCCTTTACCTTCTCTTGCACCTTGGGCATACGGGTCATGCCGCCGACCAGAATGATGTCGTCGATGTCCGATACCTTGACGCCGGCATCCTTGATTGCGATGCTGAGCGGGGCAAGGGTTTTGCTGATCAACTCTTCAACCAGCGATTCCAGTTTGGCACGCGTGATTTTCATCGTCAGATGGACAGGTGCGCCGTTCGCCATCGCGATGTACGGTTCATTGATTTCAGTTTGCTGCGACGATGACAATTCAATTTTCGCGCGTTCGGCCGATGCCTTGATGCGTTGCAGCGCAATCGCGTCTTTCGACAGATCGAGGCCGTTGATTTTCTTGAATTCGTCGATGATGTAATCGATCACGCGTTGATCGAAATCTTCACCGCCCAGGAAAGTGTCGCCGTTGGTCGACAACACTTCAAATTGCATTTCACCGTCCACGTCTGCGATTTCGATAATCGAGATATCGAAGGTGCCGCCGCCCAGGTCATACACGGCGATCTTGCGGTCACCCTTGCCGGTTTTATCCAGGCCGAACGCGAGTGCTGCCGCAGTCGGCTCGTTGATGATCCGCTTGACGTCCAGACCGGCAATGCGGCCGGCATCTTTCGTTGCCTGACGTTGCGCGTCGTTGAAGTAGGCTGGAACGGTAATGACTGCTTCCGTCACTTCTTCGCCGAGGTAGTCTTCAGCGGTTTTTTTCATCTTGCGCAGGGTTTCTGCAGAAATTTGCGGTGGCGCAAGTTTCTTGTCGCGCACCGAAATCCATGCGTCGCCATTATCGGCCTTGACGATTTGATACGGCATCATGCCGATATCCTTCTGCACTTCTTTTTCGTCGAATTTGCGGCCGATCAGACGCTTGACTGCGTACAGCGTGTTCTTCGGGTTGGTCACTGCCTGGCGCTTGGCCGGTGCGCCAACCAGAATCTCGCCGTCTTCCTGATAGGCGATAACGGATGGCGTGGTACGCGCACCCTCTGAATTTTCGATGACCTTAGGCTTGCCGCCTTCCATGATGGCTACACAGGAGTTGGTCGTGCCTAAATCGATTCCGATTATTTTGCCCATGATGGTATTTCCCTTAAATGTCTGTTAACTAAGATTGGATGAAATCAATATGTGGCGTGAAACGATGCTTTCAAGTTATTTTTCTTGTGCAACCGTCACCAGTGCCGGACGCAGCAGGCGGTCTGCAATCAGATAACCCTTTTGCAGCGTGCTGACGATGGTATTGGCTTCCTGATCGGCAGGAACCACTGAAATCGCCTGATGTTTCATGGGATCCAGCTTGTCGCCCTGCTGCGGCTTGATTTCCAGCAGACGATTCTTTTCAAACGCGGCGCTCAATTGCTTGAGCGTCATTTCCACGCCTTCCTTCAACGATGCGATCGATGGCGTGTCCACCTGCAAAGCCATTTCCAGGCTGTCCTTTACCGGCACCAGCGCTTCAGCAAAGCCCTCGATCGCAAATTTATGCGCCCGGGTCACATCTTCCTGCGCGCGACGGCGGAAATTTTCGTTCTCAGCCTTGGCGCGCAGAAAGCTGTCCTGTAATTCCTGTACCTGCAGTTGGGATGCCGCGAGCTGCTCTTCCAGCGTAGGAACGATGGCCGGAGCGTCAGCCGACGCCGGCTCTTCCATCGATGCCGCCTGCTCTGCGTATTTATCCTGGTCTTGCATGAAAAAATCTCCAACAATCAATGGGTTATGACAAAAAATGCCAATGCGACACTCCACATGGGGTTATCCCACATTATTTCAAGGGGTATTACGGTGGAATTTGATGAATATGCGAAACGCGCATGATATCGCCGTTGCGCGCCCATTGCGAGGCCGTTGTTACAAAAATCAATGAGCCAAGGGATGGCATTTTACGCCGCTTGGACTACGCTATAGATGAATAGCGGTCTGATTCCGCCAGCGTTGTTTACAGGAGCTTATCGTGAACCTGCCCCTTATCTACATCGCTCTGATTGCCTATGCCACGCTTGCCGTTGCCTTCCTCTGCTATACAACGCTGTAAGCGGCAAAGGTAATATTTTCTGCCATTCCTGCAGGAAGAAATTCGCCAGGAAGAGGTTTGCATAACCTCTCATTCTGCGAATTCTGTGTCCTGCCAGAGCCGCCACCCCCGCTTATTGCTGTGCTCCCAGACGTTGCGCCTCCGCCAGCGAAATGCGCGCCTCTTCATTGCGCTCTTCAAGCAAGGCCGGCGACAGGATGGTCGGCCAGCCTATCATGTGCAACTCTGCAATTTGCGCCAGCGCCTTGATCCATGCATCGTTTTCATTCAGGCAAGCGATATAGTTGAAATCCTGGCCGCCCGCCTGCAGAAAATCGCGACGCACTTCAATGCCGATTTCTTCCAGCGTTTCCAGACAATCGCTGGTAAAGCCGGGGCACAGTACATCCACCCGTTTGACGCCACTTTTTGCCAGCTTCTGCAAGGTCGGCGCCGTGTACGGTTGCAACCATTCCGCCTTGCCGAAACGCGACTGGAAAGTCACCACGTATTGATCCTCGGTCAAATCCAGCTCCTTTGCCAGCAGGCGCGCCGTCTTGTGGCATTCGCAGAAATACGGGTCACCCAGCGTCAAGGTTCGCTTCGGCACGCCGTGAAAACTCATCACCAATTTATCCGGACGTCCAGCCATATCCCAGTGAGCAAGCACTGACTTTTGCAAGGCGCGAATATAAGACTCATGATCGTGATAATGCTTGACGAAACGCAGTTCGGGCACGTTGCGTTCCCGTGCATAGTGCTTGAATACCGCATCGAAGATCGAGGCCGTAGTCGTACCCGAATATTGCGGATAGGCCGGCAATACCAGGATGCGGTCGCAACCATCAGCCTTCAGCTTGCGCAAGACTTCCGGCACCGACGGGCTGCCGTAACGCATTGCATACTCGACCCGGACTTCATGGCCGCGGGCGCCCAGATAACCGGTCAGTAATTTGGCCTGTTTTTCCGTATGCACACGCAGGGGCGAACCCTCATTGCTCCAGATCGCCGCATATTTTTTGGCCGACTTTCCGGAGCGAAACGGCAGGATGATCAATTTGAGTATGAACCACCAGATCACACGCGGAATTTCAACCACGCGCGGATCGGACAGGAATTCATTCAGGTAAGTACGTACCGCAGAAGTCGTCGGCGCATCGGGTGTGCCGAGATTGACCAGCAGGACAGCGGTTTTCGGCAGGCTGCCATGGGTGTACGGTGGTTCGGTATGAAATGACATGGCGCTTTATAAGAATATTCTGAATATGAGTAATCGATGGGATAGCGAAAAATTGAGCGACCGCCCGAGTCTTTGCTCAGCCGGGCTTGCTCAGCTTGCGAGCAGTTCGCGTGCGTGCGTGCGCGTGGTTGCGGTGATTTCCAGCCCGCCCAGCATGCGGGCAATTTCTTCCACCCGAGCATGATCGTCCAATGCTGCTATGGACGAGGCGGTCTTGCCATTGCTGCTTTGCTTGCTGACCTGGAAATGCTGATTGGCCTGACTCGCCACCTGCGGCAAATGCGTGACGCATAAAACCTGTCTGTCCTGTCCCAGACGGCGCAACAGGCGACCGACCACTTCCGCCACGCCGCCGCCGATGCCGCTATCGACTTCATCGAAAATCAGCGTAGGCGTTGCCGTGGCGCTGGAAGTGATCACGGAAATCGCCAGTGCAATGCGCGCCAGTTCGCCGCCGGATGCCACCTTGGCCAGCGGCCGCGGCGTGGTGCCGGCATGCGCGGCGACCATGAATTCGATTTGTTCAACGCCATAGGACGCCGGTTCGCACGGCTGCAAGGCGATGGCGAATTTGCCGCCGGTCATGCTGAGTTCCTGCATGGCGGTCGTGACGGCATCGCCCAGCGCCCTGGCAGCCTTGCTGCGCGCCTTCGATAATTTTTGTGCCGCTGCCATGTAGGCGGCCTGCAGTTTTTCTTCCTGCACGCGCAAGGCATCCAGATCGCTGGCATCGGCCAGTTGCTTCAATTGCGCGGACAGGGTTTCCAGTTCCTGCGGCAAATCATCCGCCGCCACATGGAATTTGCGGGAAGCGGAATGGATGTTTTCCAGACGCGTTTCCACTTCACGCAAACGCGCCGGATCGAGTTCGACCCGGCTCAGATAATCGTTGAGCGCGTACACCGCTTCCTGCAATTGAATCCGCGCCGGTTCCAGCGCATCCAGCACCGGCTGCAAACCGGCATCCAGATCGATCAGCTTGCCGATACGGATATTGAGCGAGGACAGTTGCGACAGCATGGGCGCCGTCTCGGCGTCGGAAATCAGCGTCAGCGCATCCTGCGCACCCTTAATCAAACTGGCGGCGTGCGACAGGCGGCTGTGTTCATTGGTGATGTCAGCCCATTCGCCCGGCTTGACCGAGAGCTTTTCCAGTTCGCCGACCTGCCATTCCAGGCGCTCGCGTTCCAGCAAGACGTTCTTGGCATTGGTTTCGAATTCTTCGCGTTGTCGCGCCAGGGCGCGCCAGGTTTTATAGGCGCCGGCTACGGCTTTGACTTCTTCCTGCAAGCCCGCCTGGTTATCCAGCAGCACGCGCTGCATGTCCTGCTTCAATAGCGACTGATGCGCATGCTGACCATGAATATCGACCAGTTTTTCACCCAGTTCGCGCAGTTGGGTCGCGGTGGCGGCAATGCCATTGATGAAGGCTTTCGAGCGGCCGGCATTGTCGATCACGCGACGCAGCAAGGCGCCACCTTCTTCGTTGGTGAATTCATTTTCTGCCAGCCAGGCGTCCAGCTCGGCGCTGGCGGAAAATTCGGCCGTGATATCTGCCTTGGCCGCGCCTTCGCGCACCACGCTGGCATCGCCACGCCCACCCAGCGCCAGTGCCAGTGCATCGATCAAAATCGATTTGCCGGCACCCGTTTCGCCGGTAAATACCGAGAAGCCGGATGAAAATTCAAGTTCGATGGCATCGACGATCACGAAATCGCGAATGGAAAGCGTGCGCAGCATGTGGTTGGAATCTTCCCGTTGGTTCGGCTGTGCTGCATGGCCCGGCACAGCAGCGAGCGGCACATCAGAGTATTCAATTAAATAGGCGCATACGCCCCGGCATACTCAATCGGCAGCCTTATTTTAACCGGCCCTGCACCGATGGATATTCGTTCCAGTGCAGTTTTTCGCGCAGCGTATCGTAATAACTCCAGCCCTCGGGATGCAGGAAGGTAACCGCATGATCGGATCTTTTGACGATAATGCGATCGCCATGCAGCAGACGCGCCACCGATTGCATATCGAAGTTGACGTTGCTGTCGCGCCCGCCTACCACTTCGATCACGATTTCACTCGCATCCGGCACCACGATGGGACGATTCGACAAGGCATGCGGCGCAATCGGCACCAGCACGATGCCCGACAGGCTGGGGTGCAGCAAAGGGCCGCCAGCAGAGAGGGAGTACGCAGTCGAGCCGGTAGGCGTGGCGACGATCAAGCCGTCCGAACGCTGGTTGTACATGAAGTGGCCGTCGACGTGTACACACAATTCGACCATGCCCGAACCCGAACCGCGCGACAATACGACATCGTTGAAAGCCAGCGTGTGATGCATGACAGCGCCGTTACGCGTCAGCGTGCCCTGCAGCAGGCTGCGCTTTTCGGAAGAGACCTTGCCGTTGAGCATATCCTGCAGCACCGGCATCATGTCTTCCAGCGAGATATCGGTCATGAAACCGAGTCGCCCCTGATTGATGCCGATCAGCGGCACCTTGTATGGCGCCAACTGACGTGCAATGCCGAGCATGGTGCCGTCGCCGCCGACGATGATCGCCACATCGGCCAGTTCGCCGATCTGCGCCAGATCCAGCGCTTCATAGCTGCCGAGACTAAAGCGCTCGGCAGTTTGCGAACCGAACACCACGCGGCGCCCTGTCTTGGCCAGCGCTTCGGCTATCTGCGTCAATGAATGGGTAATATCGTCCACTGAATGCACAGTCTCGCTGGGTTTTTGCTTGGCAAAAATCGCGATGGTTTGAAAAGACGAGGCAGTGTAGGAGTGAGAGGTCGGCAACATGCTGCAGATTAGACCATAATTCCTCTTTCTCTTGCACTATGCGATGCAGCATCTGCGCGAATAATTTTGTCCGCCTTATATTTTCCTTTATGCCCACCCTTGCCCATCCTTCCTCCGTCAAAGCTGTCCTCTTCGATCTGGACGACACCTTGTGGCCACTGGCGCCGACGCTGTTCAAGGCCGAGGCCGTGCTCTACGACTGGCTGGCGCTGCACATTCCCGGCGTAACCCGGCGCTTCAGCAATGCGGAATTACGCGAGCTGCGCATGGAATTGCTGCCTACCGATCCGCAATATCAATTCAATGTATGGGCCCTGCGCCATGCCGCCCTGACGCACGCTTGCCGCCTGAGCAGCGAAAACCATGAACTGGTCGATCAGGCGATGGCCGTATTTTCCGAGGCACGCAATGCAGTGACACCGTTCGACGATGTGGTGCCGGGACTGGCGCGCCTGAACGAGCGCTTTAGGGTGGGCTCGGTTTCCAACGGCTTTGCCGACCTGTCGGCCATCGGCATCTCCCGGCATTTTCAATACTCGATCGCCGCCCATCAATTTGGCAGCGCCAAGCCGCATCCGGAGATTTTTCTCGCTGCCTGCGACGCGCTCTCGATTGCGCCGCACGAAGCCGTCTATGTCGGCGACGATCCGCTGCTGGATATTCAGGGCGCGCAAAACGCCGGCCTGCAAGCGGTGTGGATGAATCGTTTTCAGCGCACCCTGCCGGAACATATCGTGCCGGCCGCCAGCGTTACCACACTGCATGAACTCGAAGCATGGCTGAAACGCGCATAATGGCAGCATGAGCATGTGTAACAAGGAATATCAGCCGGCCGCATGTAAATACCGGCAAACGGCTCACATCGTGTAGGCTGCAAGCTTGCCGCCTGACGCCGCCACTCATTACAATACGCATACCATGCAACTCGATAACCGCGCACAAACACTGTTGAAAGCCCTGGTCGAACGCTATATAGCGGACGGCCAGCCGGTCGGTTCGCGCGAGCTTTCCAAGATTTCCGGCCTCGATCTGTCGCCGGCGACGATACGCAACATCATGGCCGACCTGGAAGAAATGGGCTTCGTCGCCAGCCCGCACACTTCCGCCGGCCGCGTGCCGACGCCGCGCGGCTATCGTGTATTTGTCGATACGCTGCTGACCGTGCAAACGATAGACGAGAGCGCGCTGGAATCCAAGCTGCAAGCCACGCTGCAAACCGGATCCCAGCACAAAATCATTGCCAATGCAGCAGGCATTCTGTCCTCGCTATCCGAATTTGCGGGCATCGTGATCACGCCGCGGCGCGAGTCGGTATTCCAGCAAATCGATTTCCTGCGACTATCGGAAAAACGCATACTGCTGGTCATCGTCGGCCCGGGCGGCGACGTGCAAAACCGGCTCTTACTGACCGATGTCGACTACTCGCCGACGCAATTGGTGCAGGCTGCGAACTACATCAACCAGAATTACGGCGGCCTGAGTTTCGACGATGTAAGAATACGTTTGCAAGGCGAATTGAAAGCTTTGCGCGACGACATGACGCGCCTGATGCAAGCCGCGGTGGAAGCAGGCAGCGATGCGATGAACGACAATAGCGACGACGTGGTGATTTCCGGCGAACGCAATCTGCTTAGCGTCAGCGATCTGTCGTCGAACATGGTCTCGTTGCGCAAACTGTTCGACCTGTTTGAACAGAAAACCAGCCTGATGCAATTGCTGGAGGTCTCCAGCAAGGCGACCGGCGTGCAGATTTTCATCGGCGGCGAATCGAATCTGGTACCCATGGATCAGATGAGCGTAGTCACTGCACCGTACACGGTCAACGGCCAGGTGGTCGGCACACTGGGCGTGATCGGTCCCACGCGCATGGCATACGAACGGGTCATTCCGATTGTCGACATTACCGCCAAGCTGCTGTCGAACGCACTCAGCCATACGCATGGTTAAAGCGGCATCTTTTCCATGATCTGGATATAAAAAAGCACGCGTCCCTTGCCGGAGGCGTGCTTTTTACCATGCGATGCATGCTGCTCTTATTTGATTTTCCGGCAATCCTTGCAATGACCATAAAGCGCCAGAGCGTGATCGGAGATTTCAAATCCGCGTTCCTGCGCAATTTTTTCCTGACGCTTTTCGATTTCGGCATCGAAAAATTCTTCCACCTTGCCGCAAGTCAGGCACACCAGATGGTCATGATGCGAGCCTTCGTTGAGTTCAAAAACGGCCTTGCCGGTTTCAAAGTGATTGCGATGCAGCAAGCCGGCTTGTTCAAACTGGGTCAGCACGCGATATACGGTAGCCAGGCCGACGTCGAGATTGTCCGCCAATAGCATCTTGTAGACATCTTCAGCACTCAAATGGCGCACTTCGGCAGTCTGAAAGATATCAAGGATTTTCAGCCGCGGCAGCGTGGCTTTCAGGCCGCTGGCTTTTAGTTCGCATGGATTGTTGGTCATGTTCTTGCTCAGTTAAAGGATATCTGCCTTATCATATAGCGTTTTCGTAAAATTGCTCAATCCCTTGAGACCCCCTATGCAAAAGTTGCCATCCCGTTTTTATCGTGCCTCGGCTGTCACTGGTTCATTTTGTTTAATACTGGCAACGCTCGTCACGGGTTGTGCATCGAAAAATCCCTTGATGGACGACGCGGCTCCAGTCGCAGCGAAGGCTATACCGGCCAAAGCAACTGCAGCAACGCCCGCCCCGATTCAGGCAGAAAAAGCAGTCACCGCCGCCCCTGTGGCGACAGAGGTACCGCCAGCCGCTGCAGTCGCTGAACCGGCTGTTGCCGAAACACCAGTCGCCGCTCCGGTCGCCACGAGCGGCGCAACCGGCGTGCAAACCAAGCAAGCCAATCGCTTCCTCGGTATTTTCCGTCCTTACCGCCCGGACATCCAGCAAGGCAATTTTGTCTCGCAGGAAATGGTCGCTCAGTTGAAGGAAGGCATGACGCAGGATCAGGTGATTTTCCTGCTCGGCACACCCTTGCTGAACGATCTGTTCCACGCCGACCGCTGGGATTATGCCTTCCGCCTGCAAAAGGGCAACGGCGAGATCACGACCAGCCGCGTGACCGTTTTCTTCAAGGACAAGCTGGTGTCGCATTTTGAAGGCGGCGATTTGCCGACTGAAAAGGATTATCTGGATCGCATTTCCGACAAGGCCAAAGAAGCCGGCAAGTAAGATTTTTCGCGCTTCCTGCCAGACGGATTGAATACTGAATTTTTTACAAATCGCTTTTTACTGAATTTTTCAAGCATGAATCAAATGAAAATCGCAGTCGCCGGTGCATCCGGCCGCATGGGCCACATGTTGATCGAGGCCATTCTGAATGCTGCCGATGCAACGCTATCCGGCGCACTGGATATCGCCACATCGCCGGCGATCGGCACCGACGCTGCCGCATTTCTGGGCAAACCCTCCGGTGTATTGATCGAATCCGATCTGGCCAAGGGCCTGGCAAATGCCGACTTTCTGATCGACTTTACACGTCCGGAAGGAACGCTGAAGCACCTTGAGTACTGCGCTGCGCACGGCATCAAGATGATCATAGGCACCACCGGCTTCGATGTAGCAGGCAAGGCAGCAATCGCCGCCGCTGCAGAAAAAACCGCGATCATGTTTGCACCGAATATGAGTGTAGGCGTCAACGTCACGATGAAATTGCTGGAAATGGCTGCCCAGAATTTTTCCGAAGGCTACGATATCGAAATCATCGAAGCGCATCATCGCAACAAGGTTGATGCGCCGTCCGGCACCGCGATCAAGATGGGCGAAGTGATTGCCGGTGCGCTCGGTAAGGAACTGAACGATGTTGCCGTGTGGGCGCGCGAAGGCGTGACCGGTGCACGCGATCCGTCATCTATCGGCTTTGCCACCGTGCGTGGCGGCGACATCATCGGCGACCACACGGTATTGTTTGCCGGCGACGGCGAACGCATAGAAATTTCGCACAAATCGTCGAGCCGCGTGTCGTATGCACACGGCAGCCTGCGTGCGGCGCGCTTCCTGGCCGACAAGAAAACCGGCTTGTACGACATGCAGGATGTGCTCGGTTTGCGCTAGACGAAACCTGGCAACCGATCAATCGCAATCTAGTTTACCCAGATCGAAAACATGAACTCCACTGTCGCAGAACAAGGATTGGGTCTGTCGCATTACTGGGCGCAGGGCGATGCAGTGTCGCACGCGGTCGCTTATGCGCTGTTGATCATGTCGATACTCAGCTGGTATTACATCCTGTCCAAAGGCTGGAGCGCATGGCGCATACGCCGCAGCGCCGCAGCGCTGGAAAATTTCTGGCAGGCACCGACGCTGCCGGACGCCATCGCCGCCATCCGGCTGACCGATAGCGAAAACGTTTATACGCCGCTGGCTGCGCAAAGCGTCGAAGCCGCCAACATCACGCCGCACGCCAATTCACTCAACGCCAATACCGATCCGGGCGAATTGATTACGCGCACCCTGCGTCAGGAAATCAATCGCGTCTCGTCCCGCCTCGAAAACGGCCTGACGCTGCTGGCCTCGGTAGGTTCCACTGCACCCTTCATCGGCCTATTCGGCACCGTATGGGGGATTTACCATGCGCTGGTGGCGGTTTCCGCATCCGGTACCGTGCAAATCGACAAGGTTGCCGGCCCGGTCGGCGAAGCCCTGATCATGACGGCGCTCGGTCTGGCAGTGGCGATTCCGGCCGTACTGGCCTACAACGCATTCACGCGCGTCAATCGCATCACGCTGGCTGAACTGGATGCATTTGCGCACGATTTGCACGCCTACCTGACGACCGGTACGCGCGTCGGAAAATAAGAGGGCAAACATGGCATTCGGCGGATTCAGCGACAACAAACAGCCTGCACCGATGGCGGATATCAACGTCACACCCATGGTGGACGTGATGCTGGTGCTGCTGGTGATCTTCATCATCACAGCACCGCTGTTTACCCATGCAATCAAGCTCGATTTGCCGAGTGCGCAATCGGCGCCGGCGCCGACCGAGCCGAGCACCATTTCACTCTCCATCAATGGCGAAGGTGCAATTTTCTGGAACAACGATGCCGTAACCCAGGACGAACTGACGAGCAGATTTGCCATTGCCGCCAAACAGCAGCCACAACCGCAATTGCAACTGCGCGCCGACAGGGGCACCCGTTATGAAGTCATTGCGCAGGTGATGGCGGCAGCGCAAGGCAATGGCTTGACCAAACTGGGCTTCGTCACCGACGTCCCGCCCGCACACAAGTAGATATCATGCCCGCCGTACACTTGAATGGCGAAACCATCGCCGACTGGAATGACTTCCATGCTGCCTGCATAACGGCATTCGGCTTCCCCGATTTCTACGGCTGCAATATGGATGCCTGGGTCGATTGCCTCAGCTATCTGCGCGACGAAGACGGCATGACACGGTTCCGCCTGAAGCCGCATGAAAAATTGCTGATTGTCGTCGATCACGCCGACATCCTGCGCAAAAACGCACCGCACATTCTCGAAGATATCGCCTTCTGCATCGAAGGAATCAACGAACGCTATGCCGATTACGGCGAAAATCCCGCGCTGGAACTGAAGTTAGCCTGACTCCGGCAGCATTCTTGCCGCAATTGCCCCGCCACCGACGCGCCATCCGGGTGAGCGAACCAGTATAATCACGGGTTCGTATATACATTCACCCTCACTTTTGGCTCCATCCGTCATGCAAGATAAATACAGCCCCGCCGACGTAGAAAAATCGGCGCACGACCATTGGCAGGCAACCGACGCTTACAAGGCGGTCGAACACGCCAAGGATAAGAACGGCAAGGACAAGAAGAAATTCTACGCCTGCTCGATGCTGCCCTACCCATCCGGCAAGCTGCACATGGGCCATGTGCGCAATTACACGATCAATGACGTGATGTACCGCTATCTGCGCATGAACGGCTACAACGTTCTGATGCCCATGGGCTGGGACGCGTTCGGCATGCCGGCGGAAAACGCCGCGATGGCGAACAATGTGCCGCCTGCGCAATGGACTTACGCCAATATCGAGCATATGAAGACGCAGATGGCGTCGATGGGCCTGGCGATCGACTGGTCGCGCGAAATGACGGCGTGCAAGCCTGAATATTACAAATGGAACCAGTGGATGTTCCTGAAGATGCTGGAAAAAGGCATCATCTACAAGAAAACCGGTAGCGTGAACTGGGACCCTATCGATCAGACCGTGCTCGCCAATGAGCAAGTCATCGACGGTCGCGGCTGGCGCTCCGGCGCGCTGATCGAAAAGCGCGAAATCCCGATGTACTACGCCCGCATCACCGATTACGCAGAAGAATTGCTCGATCACGTTGAACATAAATTGCCCGGCTGGCCGGAACGCGTACGCACCATGCAAGCCAACTGGATAGGCAAATCAACCGGCGTACGTTTTGCCTTCACGCACGACATCAAGGATGACGACAAACTGATCAACGACGGCAAGCTGTGGGTTTTCACCACGCGCGCCGACACCATCAAGGGTGTAACCTTCTGCGCAGTCGCAGCAGAACATCCGCTGGCAACTTTCGCGGCAAAAAGCAATCCGGAACTGGCCGAGTTCATCGCCGAATGCAAGCTCGGCAGCGTCATCGAAGCCGATATGGCAACGATGGAAAAGAAAGGCATGCCGACCGGCCTGTTCGTCAAGCATCCGCTGACCGGCTCGCTGGTTGAAGTGTGGGTCGGCAATTACGTGCTGATCACTTACGGCGACGGCGCCGTGATGGGCGTGCCGGCGCACGACGAACGCGATTTCGCATTCGCACAAAAATACGTGCTGCCTATCCATCAGGTGATCGACGTCGAAGGCAAAACCTTTTCCGAAGTGACCTGGCACGACTGGTACGCCGACAAGGAAAACGGCCGCTGCATCAACTCCGGGAAATACGACGGCTTGAATTATCAGCAGGCAGTCAATACGATCGCCGCCGATCTGGAAGAGCTCGGCCTGGGCGAAAAGAAAATCACCTATCGCCTGCGCGACTGGGGCATCTCACGCCAGCGTTACTGGGGAACGCCGATCCCGATGATCAACTGCGCCGATTGCGGCGCGGTACCGGTACCCGAAAAGGATTTGCCGGTCGTGCTGCCGGAAGATTGCGTGCCGGACGGCAGTGGCAATCCGCTGAACAAGCACGAAGCCTTCCTTAAATGCGATTGTCCGAAATGCGGCAAGCCGGCGCGTCGCGAAACCGACACCATGGATACCTTCGTCGATTCGTCGTGGTACTACATGCGCTATTGCTCGCCGAACAGCAATGATGCGATGGTCGACAGCCGCAACGATTACTGGATGCCGATGGATCAGTACATCGGCGGCATCGAACACGCGGTTCTGCATCTGCTGTATGCACGCTTCTGGACCAAGGTCATGCGCGATTTCGGCCTGGTGAAATTCGACGAACCCTTCACCAACCTGCTCACGCAAGGCATGGTGCTGAACGAAACCTACTATCGCGAAGACGCCAGCGGCAAGAAAACCTGGTTCAATCCGGCCGATGTGCAACTCGAACTCGATGACAAGGGTCGCCCGGTTTCGGCCATCCTGAACAACGACCGTCAGCCGGTGGAAATCGGCGGCACGGAAAAAATGTCAAAGTCGAAGAACAACGGCATCGATCCGCAAGCGCAGATTGACCAATACGGCGCCGATACTGCACGCCTGTTTACGATGTTCGCGTCGCCACCGGAACAAACGCTGGAATGGTCGGGTGCCGGTGTCGAAGGTGCAAACCGTTTCCTGCGTCGCGTCTGGACTTATGCATACAATCAGTCTGCGCGCATCGCTGCAGCAACGGCAAGCGATTTCAGCAAGCTCTCTGATGCGCAAAAAACCCTGCGTCGTGAAGTGCACAAAATCCTGCAACAGGCCGACAACGATTACAAACGTATCCAGTACAACACTGTAGTCTCCGCCGGCATGAAAATGCTGAACACGCTGGAAGGCGCGAAGCTGGATGAGTCCGCTGCGTCGAATGCAGTGATAGCCGAGGGGCTGTCGATTTTCCTGCGCATCCTGAACCCGGTTGCACCGCATATCACGCACGTACTATGGCAGGAACTCGGCTTTGCCAAAGTTCATGGCGATATACTCGATGCAGCATGGCCGCAAGTCGATGCAGGCGCACTGGAACAGGCTGAAATCGAAATGATGATTCAGGTGAATGGCAAACTGCGCGGCAGCATCGTCGTTGCCAAGGATGCAGACAAGGCCACGATAGAGGCGACGGCGCTGGCCAACGAAGCGGTGCGGAAATTCATCGAAGGCACACCGAAGAAAATCATCGTGGTGCCGGGAAAACTGGTCAACATCGTTGCATGATTGATGGCGTTAAAGTCCACAGTATCGAGTTGAAGTATTCATAGAGGCAGGATTATCCATGCAAAAAAATCGCCGTCTTCTCTGCATTGCGCTGACTTCCACCGTCATGCTGTCCGCATGCGGCTTCAAGCTGCGCGGAACCATACTCGGCAACGACCTGCCCTTCAAATCGATTTATATTGCGGTACCGGAAACATCGACGCTGGGTAGCGAACTGCGCCGTTATATACGCGGCAGCGGCGAACTGGAAATCAAGCAAAGCCCGGAAGAAGCGGAAGCAATTCTCGATCTCACGAATGAACTCCGCGAAAAAGTCATCCTGTCGCTGAACAGCCAGGGCCGTGTGCGTGAATACGTGCTTTACTACCGCGTGACCATACGCGTGCGCGACAACAAGAATGTCGAACTGCTGCCGTCGACACAGATTTCACTGAAGCGGGACATCAGCTATAACGAAAATCAGGTGCTGGCAAAAGAAGCCGAGGAAGCCATGCTGTATCGCGACATGCAATCCGATCTGGTGCAGCAGATCCTGCGCCGGATCGCGGCCATCAAGCCAGCGGACCAAGCAACAGCAAAATAATGCAACTGCGCATTGATGCTCTCGCCACGCATTTGACCAAGCCGCTGGCCGGCTTGTATGTCATCACGAGCGACGAACATCTGCTGGCACTGGAAGCGGCCGACAAGATACGTCAGACAGCGCGCGCACAAGGTTTCTCCGAGCGCGAAGTGCTGGTGGTCGACCGCAGTTTCAAGTGGGGTGAGCTGCTGGCCGCCAACCAGTCGCAATCGCTGTTCGGCGACAAGAAACTGATAGAACTGCGCATCCCGACCGGCAAACCGGGCAGGGACGGCGGCAAGGCCTTGCAGGATTATGCCGCCTCACTCAGCCCCGATAACGTCACGCTGATCACTTTGCCGAAACTGGATTGGGCGACGCAAAAAGCAGCCTGGGTGGCCAGCCTGCAGCAGGCCAGCGTATTCATCGATATTCCGCTGGTCGAACGCGCGCAACTACCGGCATGGCTGGGCGTGCGGCTGGCGGCACAAGGACAAAGCGCCGATCGTGCATGCCTGGATTTCATTGCCGAACGGGTCGAGGGCAATCTGCTCGCCGCGCATCAGGAAATCCAGAAGCTTGCGCTGCTGTATCCGGCAGGTCCGCTGAGTTTCGAGCAGGTACACGATGCCGTGTTGAATGTGGCGCGCTACGACGTTTTCAAGCTGAATGAAGCGATGCTGAGCGGCGACACCGCACGTCTGGTGCGCATGCTGGAAGGTTTGCAAGGCGAAGGGGAAGCGCTGCCGCTGGTCTTGTGGGCGGTAGCCGAAGAAATCCGCACCTTGCTGAAATTAAAATCCGGCATGGCGCAAGGCCGCCCTTTGAGCCAGTTGACGAAAGAACATCGCATCTGGGGCCCGCGCGAAAGGCTGATCGAACCGGCCTTGCGCCGTTTGAAACTGGCGACGCTGGAAAGCGCACTGCAGGAAGCCGCACAAATCGATAAGATGGTGAAAGGTTTGCGCGCCAAGAAATTTTCCGGCGATGCCTGGGATGCGATGCTGCAATTGGGATTGAAGATCGCACGCGGCTAGCAGGACAGGCAAGAGCACTTGCGATCGCGCATCATGCAGCCATATAGATGTTGCAAATCGGGCTGCAGCAGCATCACACAAAATTCGTTTTACCGTTTCAGGTTTTATCCATTGATCAATCGAAGTACCAACCATTCCTGAGCAAAATGGACATCAAGCAATACATGAAAGAAGTCGGCCAGCGCGCCCGCAAGGCATCGCGCGCAATGGCCAAGGCCGATACGGCCGCCAAAAATCAGGCTTTATCGCTGATCGCCGCTGCCATCCGGCGCGATGCGGATATCTTGCGCGCCGCCAATCAAGTGGATCTGGTTGCCGCTCGCCTTAACGGGTTAGAACCAGCCATGCTGGATCGCCTCACGCTATCCGACAAAGCGATCGCCACCATGGCCGAAGGTCTGGAGCAGATCGTCGCCCTGCCCGATCCTATCGGCGAAATATCGAACATGAAATACCGCCCGACCGGCATCCAGGTCGGCCAGATGCGCGTGCCGCTGGGCGTCATCGGCATCATTTACGAAGCACGGCCGAACGTCACGGTAGACGCGGCAGGCTTGTGCATCAAGAGCGGCAACGCGACAATTTTGCGTGGCGGCTCGGAAGCGATCCACTGCAATCAGGCCCTCGCGAAACTGGTCAGTGAAGGCCTCGCCGGCGCCGGCCTGCCAGCCGATGCGGTACAGATAGTCGAAACCACCGATCGCGCCGCCGTCGGCGAGCTGATCACGATGCCGGAATACGTCGATGTGATCGTGCCGCGCGGTGGCAAAGGCTTGATCGAACGCCTGATGAAGGAATCCAAGGTGCCGATGATCAAGCATCTGGACGGTATCTGCCATGTGTATATCGACGACAAGGCAGATCCTGCCAAGGCGCTGGATATTGCATTCAATGCCAAATGTCATCGCTACGGCACCTGCAACACGATGGAAACCCTGCTGGTGGCGCGTGCAATTGCACCGACCATCCTGCCTGCACTTGCCAAGCTGTATGCGACCAGGGATGTGGAATTGCGCGGCGACGACGAAGCGCGCGCCATACTGCAAGGCTATGCGCATCTGGCAGCCGCCAGTGCGGAAGACTGGAGCACCGAATATCTGGACGCAATCCTGTCCGTCAAGATCGTCGCCGATATGGATGAAGCCATCGACCATATCAATACCTATTCATCGAAGCACACCGACTCCATCGTCACCGAGGATTACACCCGGGCGATGCGTTTCCTGCGTGAAGTCGATTCAGCCTCGGTGATGATCAATGCATCAACGCGTTTTGCCGATGGTTTTGAATATGGTCTGGGCGCGGAAATCGGCATCTCGAATGACAAGCTGCACGCCCGCGGCCCGGTTGGCCTGGATGGTTTGACGTCGCTGAAATATGTCGTGTTCGGGCATGGCGAAGTGCGTGAATAATGCATGCAATGGAGTACCGCCTTGCAAGGCGGTACCGTTACGCAGGCGCGGGGCAATGCCCCGTGAATTCCCTGCTGCACCATGGCGAAGTGCGTGAATAATGCATGCAATGGAGTTCCGCCTTGCAAGGCGGTACCGTTACGCAGGCGCGGGGCAATGCCCCTTGAATTCCCTGCTGCACCATGGCGAAGTGCGTGAATAATGCATGCAATGGAGTACCGCCTTGCAAGGCGGTACCGTTACGCAGGCGCGGGGCAATGCCCCGTGAATTCCCTGCTGCACCATGGCGAAGTGCGTGAATAATGCATGCAATGGAGTTCCGCCTTGCAAGGCGGTACCGTTACGCAGGCGCGGGGCAATGCCCCTTGAATTCCCTGCTGCACCATGGCGAAGTGCGTGAATAATGCATGCAATGGAGTTCCGCCTTGCAAGGCGGTACCGTTACGCAGGCGCGGGGCAATGCCCCTTGAATTCCCTGCTGCACCATGGCGAAGTGCGTGAATAATGCATGCAATGGAGTACCGCCTTGCAAGGCGGTACCGTTACGCAGGCACGGGGCAATGCCCCGCGAATTCCCTGCTGCACCACGCCGAAGTAGGCAGTGATTACGCAAACTGAATCTTCACCTGGAAAACAACATGCTTTGGATTAAAGCGCTGCACATCGTGTTTGTCATATCGTGGTTCGCCGGCCTGTTCTACCTGCCGCGCATCTTCGTCAATCTGGCGATGGAAACCGATACGACCAGCACCACGCGGCTGTTGCTGATGGCGCGCAAGCTGTACCGTTTCACAACGATCCTGGCCTTGCCGGCCGTGGTATTCGGCCTTGCCCTGCTGTCTTACGGTTTCGGCCAGGGACCCGGCAATGGCTGGCTGCACGCGAAGCTGGTGCTGGTTGTCGTACTGATCGGGTATCACCATGCCTGCGGTTCGCTGCTGAAAAAATTTGAACGCGGCGCCAACAAGCGTAGTCACACATGGTATCGCTGGTTCAATGAAGTGCCCGTCGTGCTGCTGCTGGCAATCGTAATTCTGGTTGTCGTCAAACCATTCTGATTTGAGGATATGTCATGACCAAGGTCTGTGAATACTATTTTGCACCGCAATCGCCTTGGTCCTATCTCGGGCACGAGCGCCTGATCGCGCTTGCCAGGCAATACGATGTGCACATCGAGATGAAGCCCGTCGACTTGCCGAAATTATTCAGCGTCTCCGGCGGTTTGCCGCTGGCAAAGCGTCCTCCGCAACGTCAGGCCTATCGTCTGCTTGAACTGAAGCGCTGGAGCGAACACCTTAATCTACCCCTGAATCCGCAGCCGAAATTTTTTCCGGTCTCGGGCGAACCATCGGCCAAGCTCATCATCGCCACCAAGTTCGCGCACGGCACCGATGCTGCACTCGATTTGACGAGCGCCGTGATGCGCGCCTTGTGGGCGGAAGACAAAAACATCATGGATGCAGACACCCTGATTGCACTGGCGAATGCAGCCGGACACGATGGCGCGGCCTTGTTCAAATCGTCGGAAACTGCCGCCGTGCAAAACGAATACGAGCAATTCACCAACGATGCGATGGCAGCCAGCGTATTTGGCGCGCCATGGTATGTGGTAGACGGCGAAGCATACTGGGGCCAGGACAGGCTTGATTTCGTCGAACGCGCTTTTCAGAAATAAGCAGTACAAACACCCGCAACACAGAAACCATCAGCAGCAAAAGTTCGCACGGCGTATCGTCACGATACGGTCATGCGTCTATTTTCATAACGGATAAAGGGCTCCCCTCATGTCATCATCGCATTCCTATTTCTGTCCCTGCCCGCGCGGCCTGGAAATCGCCCTCGCCGAAGAACTCAACGAGATTGCTGCAGCACCCGGCAGCGGCAACACGCTGAAGGTTCATACGCAAGTACCGGGCGGCGTGCATTGCTCCGGCACCTTGCAGGATGCCTATCGCATCAATCTGCACTCACGCATCGCGTCGCGCGTGTTGATGCGCATGGCGCACGCCAGCTACACGACTGAAAACGACATTTACGATTTAACGCTGGCGCAACCGTGGGAAGACTGGTTCGCCGTGCATCACACGATACGCATAGACGTCACTGCGATCAAATCGCCGTTGCGCAGTCTCGAATTCACCACCTTGAAAATCAAGGATGCGATCTGCGACCGTTTCCGCGATATCTACAACGAACGGCCATCGGTCGATACCAAGATGCCGGACATGCGCATCGTCGGCTTTCTCGATGCACGCACCTTCACCCTCTATCTCGACACTTCCGGCGAAGCCCTGTTCAAACGCGGCTGGCGTCTCGATACCGGCGATGCGCCCTTGCGTGAAAATCTGGCCGCCGGCCTGTTGCGCACTGCCGGCTGGAAGCCCGGCATGACGCTGTTCGATCCTATGTGCGGCTCCGGCACCATCCTGGCGGAAGCAGCGCAAATGCTGGCTGGCATTCCACCGGGCTTGCGTCGCAATTTCGCGTTCGAAAAATTCGCCGGCTTCAGCAAGGAAGAATGGGCGGCGATCAAGAACAGCGTCAAGGCAAATCCCATCCCCGCCGAGCCGACGATTTTCGGCAGCGATATTTCCGGCGACATGGTGGCCATGACCCGCAGCAATCTGAACAAGGCCGGCATCACCTTTGATGTACCGCTGAAGCAGATCGAGGCGCAGGAAGTAAAGGCACCGAGCGAAACCCCGGGCATCCTGCTGACCAATCCACCGTATGGCGAACGCATAGGCGTACGCGGCGACAGCACGATAGACGATGACGATATGGCAAAGGAATTTTTCAGCGCCTTCGGCACCACGCTCAAGCAACGCTTCGCCGGCTGGAAAGTATTTCTCTTTACTGCCGATCTCGGCCTGCCGAAATTATTGCGTTTGAAAGAAGCGCGCAAAACGCCTTTCTTCAACGGCGCACTGGAATGCCGCTTGTTCCGCTTCGATATGGTGGCCGGTTTCAATCGTCGCGAGCAGGCCAAACCCAAAACCGATGCTGCTGAATAAATCGATTTATTCAGCAGTGACTGAAAGGTAGATAGTGAAGTCTCCTGACACTATGTGGTCAGGAGCGCTCGGGCATGATGCGTACGGCCAGTGAGCACTTCCCACGAGGACATCATCCACAGATTCGTCGTGTGATACGCGCGCAGCAAAGCGCGACCCTCCATGCTCATGCCATAAGATTCCAGCCGCCCTTGTGCACAGCCAGCGCTTCATTCAAGTCCTTCCCGGCGCAATTGCGATGATTCGGCTATCCTTTTCACTTTGCAATACAGGAGAACTTCATGTTGCGTGCCGCCAATAATCCGTTCCAGATGAAAGATCCTTCCCTGCTGCGCAATCTGGCCTACATCGATGGGACATGGGCAGGAGCGGCGACGAACTTCGACATCAGCAATCCTGCAGATGGCAGCATCATCGGCAGCGCGCCCAACATGGGTGCAGAAGAAACTGAAACGGCCATCCGGGCGGCACAATCTGCGTTTCCTGCATGGGCGGCAAAAACCGGCAAGGAACGCGCCATCATCATGCGTCAGTGGTTCGACCTGATCATCGCCAACGTAGATGACCTGGCGATCCTGATGACGGCGGAACAGGGCAAACCGCTGATAGAGTCCAGAGGCGAAGTGATCTACGGCGCCAGTTTTATCGAATGGTTTTCCGAAGAAGCCAAGCGCGTCAGCGGCGATGTGATGGCCTCGACCTGGAACGATAAACGCACGCTCACGATCAAGCAGCCGATAGGCATTTGTGCAGCGATTACACCGTGGAATTTTCCGATTGCGATGATCACGCGCAAAGTCGCGCCAGCCGTTGCTGCCGGTTGTACAATTGTGATCAAGCCGGCTGAACAAACCCCTTTGTCAGCGCTCGCCATCGCGGAACTGGCGCATCGTGCCGGTTTGCCGGCGGGCGTCATCAATGTGATCACGGCAGATGCAGAAAATTCTATCGTCGTCGGCAAGACCTTGTGTGCCAGCCCGATCGTGCGTCACGTGTCCTTCACCGGCTCCACACCGGTCGGACGCATACTGATGGAGCAATGCGCCCCTACCGTCAAAAAAATCGCGCTGGAACTCGGCGGTCACGCGCCGTTCATCGTATTTGATGATGCCGATCTGGATGCGGCCGTCACAGGTGCATTGCAATCCAAATATCGCAATGCCGGCCAGACCTGCGTGTGTACCAACCGCTTTTATGTGCACGAATCGATTTACGATGTCTTTGTGCAAAAGCTCGCTGCAGGCGCAGCCAGGATCAAGGTCGGCAACGGGTTCGAGCAAGGTGTGCTGCAAGGTCCGCTGATAGACGACCAGGCAATCCGAAAAGTCG
Organism: Herminiimonas arsenicoxydans; assembly: GCA_000026125.1. Classification (GTDB taxonomy): domain Bacteria; phylum Pseudomonadota; class Gammaproteobacteria; order Burkholderiales; family Burkholderiaceae_D; genus Oxalicibacterium; species Oxalicibacterium arsenicoxydans. Next base: position 2,639,501 of record CU207211.1, read on the forward strand.
AACAACATGTCAGCGACGCTGTCAAAAAAGGGGCAAGCGTGATGACCGGCGGGAAAAAACATGCGCTGGGCGGACACTTTTATGAGCCCACCGTATTGTCGAATATCACCGACGACATGAGCATCATGCATGAAGAAACCTTCGGCCCGGTCGCAGCCATCGTCAAGTTCAAAACAGAGGATGAAGCAATTGCCGCGGCCAACAATACTGACTTCGGACTCGCCAGTTATTTCTATGCACGCGATATCAGCCGTGTCTGGCGCGTCGCCGAAAAACTGGAATACGGCATGGTTGGCATCAACACCGGCTTGATCTCGAATGAAGTGGCACCCTTCGGCGGCGTCAAGCAATCCGGCCTCGGTCGCGAAGGATCGAAGTACGGCATTGACGAATATCTGGAAATAAAATATCTGTGCATGGGCGGCATATGAGCATCGCCAGATCACGCCTGAAGCCAGGCTGATTCTGATTCACTCACCACACATCGGTCATGCGATTTGTTCACAAAGAAAAAAGTAAAACCGATGCCTGACACACCTAAGCCATCAATCCGCCCAGCCGCCACAGTTGCGATCGCCAGCAGTGCACTCGCCATCATGCTGGCTGCCCTGTCGATGCTGGGCCCGTTTTCGATCGATACCTATCTGCCGGCCTTCCCCAACATACAGACCTCTCTCGGCGCCAGCGCACTCGAAGTCCAGCAAACGCTGACGGCTTACCTGTTTTCCTTTGCCGTGATGATCCTGTGGCACGGAGCCTTGTCAGATGCCTTCGGCCGCCGCAATATCATTCTGGTTTCACTGGCCGTCTTTGCAGTGGCGACGCTGGGTTGCGCTGCAGCGCACAGCATAGAATATCTGTGGGCCTTCCGCATGCTGCAAGGCATCTCGGCCGGTGCCGGCGTGGTGATCGGCCGCGCCATCATCCGCGATCTGTATGCAGGAGCAGAAGCTGAAAAACTGCTGTCGCTGGTCACCATGATTTTTTCGATTGCACCGGCGATTGCGCCCATGCTCGGCGGCTGGATCGTCAAACGCATGGATTGGCGCGCGATCTTTCTGGCATTGTTTGCCTATGCAGTGCTGCTGCTTTTGTATTGCTACAAACGCCTGCCGGAATCATTGCCGCCAGAAAAACGCCATCCCTTCAATCCGCAATTCCTGTATCAAAGCTATAAACGCGTGTTTCGCTCACCGCTGTTTCATTTGAAGGCTGGCGCAGTGGCCTTCAATTTTGCCGGCATGTTTCTGTATGTTGCGGCGGCGCCGGTTTTTCTGGTCGAGCATCTTGGTCTGGGGCCGGATCAGTTCGGCTGGCAATTCGTGCCGACAGTGGCGGGAATTTTTTGCGGCGCATTGAGCGCCAACCGGCTGGCCGGCAACATTCCGCTCGACCGTCAGGTCTTGATCGGATTTGCCTTGCTGGTCGGCGCCAGCGTCTTCAATGTGGTTTATCACGCTCTCTACCCACCCATGCTGCCATGGTCGGTCGCACCACTGTTTTTCTATACCTTCGGCATGTCCATGGTGGCGCCCGGCGTCACGCTGATGGTGCTGGACCTGTTCCCGCATATTCGCGGCATCGTCGCTTCCTGCCAGTCCTTCGTATTGATGCTGCTGGGCGCGCTGGTTGCCGGCATCATCGCTCCTGTCTTGTCGCATTCACCGGTGTCGCTGGCAGCCGGACAACTGCTTTGCGCCGCCATTGCCTTGAGTCTGTGGCTGGGCGGGCGCAGTTACCGGCGCGCGCTGGATATGCGCAAGAAGGCAAATGCATGGGAAACGGTGGAATAATTCAGCGCAACACTAAACGGCAACGGCGCGGTTCTTGCCCTGCTTTTTTGCCGCATACATTGCGCCGTCCGCCAGCGTAATCAGCTGCTCTGCATGCGTGAGATCTTGCGGCCAATGCATGGCGATGCCTATGCTGCCTGACAGCGTTACGGTTGCAGCGCTCAAGACAAATGGTTGCTGAATCGCCTGCAATATCTTGTCGGCGACTTCAAGCGCATCGGCGTCGCCGTTAAGCATTTCCAGCACCACTACAAATTCATCGCCCGCCAGTCGCACCACGGTATCGGTCGCACGCACCACACCGACTATCCTTTGCCCCATCGTGCGCAAGAGTTCGTCCCCGGCTTCATGCCCATAGCCGTCATTGATGCCTTTGAAGCCATCCAGATCGATAAACAAAACCGCCAGCGGCTTGCCCAGGCGTGCTGCGCGCACTATGGCTTCCGGCAGCTTCTGCATCAGCGCGCGTCGATTCGGCAAATCGGTGAGCGCATCTTTCAGTGCCATGTTCGTCAGCGTCGCCTGCAAAAGCTGCCTTTCGGTAATGTCGTGCAGGAATGCGATAAACAGCCAGCCATTGTGACGCGGCACCGAGGCTACCGCCAACTCAACCGGAAATTCGAGGCCGTCGCGCCGCAGCGCACTCACTTCCACTCTGCGATTGATCACCTTGCTGGCGCCGGTATTGAGAAAATCCTGCAGGCTTTCAGCATAGGCTGCACGCTGCGCCGGAGGGATGATCATTTGCTCCACCTTCCGGCCGCACGCTTCGGTACGCGTCCAGCCCAGCAAATGTTCAGCCTGTTCATTCCATTCGACGATGATGCCGTCCTGGTCGATCGCAATGAAGGCGTCATTGGCGTTGTGCAGGATCGCGCGCAATTCCGCCTCGCTATCCTGCAGACGGGCCTGGATTGCGAGTTGTTGCGCCAGCGATGCTTCCAGTGCCATGGCTTTTTGCTCGATCTCGCTGGTGCGCTCATGGACCAGGTTTTCCAGATTTTCATTCAGCGCATGCAGGTGCATGACATGCTGCCGCTCACGCTCCACCATGCTGGCCAGCGTCATCGAAAGCAGATGCACTTCACGATAGTTGTTCGTGATCGGAATCGCTTTGATTGCACCATCCTTGGATTGATCCACGATAGCGGCACTTAAATCATCCAGCGGTTTTGCCAGGCGCCGCCCCAATGCAATGGCAACCAGCGCAAGCAGCAAGCCGATACCGCCACCCACCAGCAGAATCTGGTGTTGCAGACCGCGGAAATCTGCCAGCGCGATTTCTTCCGGCTGCCGTATCAGGACAGACCATTTGACGGAAGCATCCGGATTGCGCAAACCGGTCTGCGCATAGCCGGTCAGATAGCGTCGACCATCCGCCCATGTTTCGGCAATGGCACCGGTACTACCGATACGCGACAGATTCAGGCTATCGGTATTGATGGAGGTTTCTTCCAGATAGTCGGGGCCGAGAATGATCATGCCGTCATCCCGCACCACGATCACTTCAACCTGATATTGTCGATCCGTCGGCACCAGCAATTCATGCGCAATGCCGCGCGCCCAGTCCCAGCTGAGATGCACGCCGAGCACGCCGCGAAATTCGCCATTGCTGTGCGTGACCGGCAAGGCTATATCAACAAAGCGCCAGCTGCCATCGGGTCGCGACAGTTTGTTCTCCAGTAAAACGGCCGGATGATAGTCGCCGGTAAACAAGCCAATCTTCCCGCCGGAAAACCAGTTGCGCTGGCTGACGTCGGCGCCTTCCAGCAAACCCTCGCTGCCGGCAAACACCCTGCCTTGCCGGTCGGTCAAGCCTATCCATGCATAATCGGGAAAATACTGCCGGATATTGCTGAATATTTGACGTATTACGGCTGCATCATCTGCATCGCGCACCATGGGCAAATCGGCAATGGTGCGCGCATGATTGGCCGCATGCTGCATGCCGAGATCAAGCGAATCACGCATTTGCCACGACAGTTGCTGCAGACGCTCACGGGCCTGTTCCCTTGCATAATTGGCGGCAAAGTGATCGATCAGCACAAACAGCGCCAGCATGGTCACGACCACTGTTGCGCACACACCGGCTGTTACCAACGTGGCGAGCCGCAAGCGTTTTTCTTTTCGATGTTTCATGTCTGCCTTTTTCTACGCGCAGTGAAACTGCATACGCCTTTGGAAGCAAACGTGGCGGATAGTGATGGGAAGATTTCCTTAAAAAGAATTACTGTATTAAAAATTAGTATATGGAGTCGATTGAATAGATTTAAAGGTAATGCAAGCGACAAGGGATATGCTAGCGATTTTTTACAATAGGACAGCGCATGTCTGCAGCAAGCCGGGAAACGCTGCTCTCAGTTGATGCGTGAGCGATGAATGTGTATTTTCATTTTTCTGAATCAGGATGAGCGCACGGAGACAGTCAAGCGGAACAGCTGCTGCAAATGCCGTGAAAAAGATGAGAAAAAGCCAGCGTGTTTTTCAAAATAAAAACACCATTCATCTTAACGAAATCTTCACGCCACCATAGGCATTTCAGGGGTGAAAATTCATGCGAAATATTTTCGTGTATGCGTCAACCGCAATGTTTTTCTGACGTTATGTACGTACGAACTGACTAACAGTTCGCACTATTTCATCCAACTTTAAAGAGAGCACTCACATGAACAAATTAATCGCTGCCCTGGTTGCTGGTCTGTTTGCCTCCTTCGCGTTCGCGCAAGCTCCGGCACCTGCTGCTACGCCAGCGCCAGCTGCTGCTCCGGCCGCTGCCAAAGCACATGCAACACCACATAAAACCAAAGCGCATGCAAAAAAACACAAAACCAGCAAAAAGAAAGCAAAAGCACCTGCTGCTGCCGCTCCAGCAGCCGCCCCTGCAGTCAAGTAATTCGCAGTAATGAAAAGACAGGCATAGCGCCTGTCTTTTTTAATTGCCGACTCAGACCGGACACTGAGCCGGCAGTTTTTTGCCTCCGCTAGACGCCCAGCGCACGACCATCGCTGCGTGGATCATGTGCGCCAGAGAAGGTGCCACTCTTCTGATCGATCACAATCGCACCCGGATGTCCCGATAATGGACTTTGCGCAGGAATCACGCTCATCTCATGACCGCGTCGCGCCAGTTCTTCAAATACTTTTTCACCCGCATCTTTTTCCAGCTTCAGTGAATCCCGCGTATCCGAAAACGTTTTCCCGAGCAGGAAGCGCGGTTTCGACAAGGCTGTCAACGGATCCATGCCATAGTCGATCATCCTGGTCAGGATAGTCGCCAGCGTTTGCGGCTGCCCATCTGCACCTTGCGTTCCATACAGGATATGCGGCTTGTCATTCTTCAGATACATGCCGGGATTGAGCGTATGGAAAGGACGTTTACCCGGCTGCAGTACATTCAGGCTGTCCGCCTTCAGGCTGAAGGATGCGCCACGGTTGTGCCACAGAATACCGGTGTCGCCCGCCATCATGCCGCTGCCCCAGTCGAAATAAACCGTCTGCAGCATGGACACCGAATTGCCTTGCGCATCGGTCGCGCCGATATACACGGTATCGCCGTTCTTGAACACATGCGGCCACGGCAGCGCATGCTGCATTTGAATCTTGCCGGCGAGCTGGTCCAGATGCGCTTTCGACAGCAGCTTGGCCGAAGGGACGTTGACAAATTCGGGATCGGCCACGTATTGATTGCGGTCGATGAAAGCGCGCTTCACCGCTTCCACCACGACGTGATAATAGTCCGCACTGCCTTCTGGAATTTTCTTCAGATCGAAACGATCGAGGATACCCATGATTTCCAGCGTGGTAATACCTTGCGTCGGCGGCTGGTTCGCCAGCAATACGCCGTCGCGATAATTGACACGCAAGGGCGGTTCTATGCGCGCCTGCGTTTTTGCCAGATCGGATGCCGTCAGTGGCGAGCCCGCACTTTTCAATCCCTGTGCAATGCGCTCCGCCAGTTTGCCTTCGTAAAAATCGCGATAGCCGCGTACCGCCAGCATCTCCAGCGTATCGGCCAACTGCGGTTGCTTGAATAACTGGCCGATTTCTGGCGCCTTGCCATTGATCATGAAGGATTGCGCAACGCCCGGCAGCGCATTCATTTCCTTTTCGCGGAAATCCATCCAGAAACGCTCCGATGGCGATACCGGGAAACCGTCTCTGGCGAAACCGATTGCCGGCTTCAATAATTCAGCCCAGCTCTTGCCGCCAGCTAGTTCATTACGGCTGATATCAAAAGCCTTGCCTAAAGTATCGACGTTGGCTGCCGTGGTCAGCATGGATTGCGGACCCCGCACAGGAATGGCATTGCCGCTGTATTGCGGCAAAATGGCTGGTGCCTGACCAATGCCGGACAAGGTTCTGACCTTGCCGTTGCGATCGCTGATGATCATGAAGGCATCGCCACCGAATCCGGAAAAATGCGGATAGGTCACGTTCAGGCATGCGGCGATGGCGATCGCTGCTTCGATCGCATTGCCGCCTGATTTCAATACATCCAGCCCGGCATTGGTAGCCAGCTCATGCGGACTGGTTACCATGCCTTTGGTCGAAGTAGCCAATACGCTCTTCGGTTTGGCTTCCAGTGCCATCGATAGCGGCGCCATCGAACCCAGCGCCATTGCACCTGAGGCAGATAAAAAATCCCTTCTCGTCATACCGGGGAAAAGCCTGTTTTTCATTTTGTCTCCGTATAAATTATGGCGACAAGACACATACCGACTATGACGTATCCCGGCTAGTCGCTACGCGCTTGTCTATCTTGTTAAACCACGTGTGCAACGAAACGAATGTATCTGAATGTGCGATAACTCTCAACAGCAAGTCTTCCGCTTTTACTCTGCACAAAAAAAGCACTACCAAGTTTTGAGACCTGGCAGTGCTTTCAAGGACGAATCAGACTTTTTGCTGTACGTGATTATTCGCTGTAGCGTTTGATTTCGGGAAGGTATTTTCCAGCGGCACGTGACGATGCGAGAAGTTGGCGGTGATCCAGGCATAGATAGGGCCGAGGAAGCTCATCACGAGCACGACACCGAGTGCGGACAGTGGATCTTCGGTGTAGGAGCGAAATCAAGCCTGAACTGCAGTTACGCTCTGAGCTTCTGCTTAGTGAGCACGTTTCAAAGCAAACCATCCGGTATCTTGTCAGCCCATGGATGCACCGCTTCGAAAGCTGCGGCGGCACGGAAAATATCGGTTTCACGATTGATATTCGCGACCAGTTGCAGGCCAACTGGCAAACCGCTTTGCGTAAAGCCTACCGGCAGCGAAGCTGCTGGCTGGCCGGTAAGATTGAACGGATAGGTGTAGTACTGCCAACTGCAGATATTGCGATCCGCAAACTGTGCCGGCACATCCACTCCGACATTCGGAGCTGCAATCGGTGCAGTCGGTGTCAGCAAAAGGTCAAAGGACGTAAACATGCTGCGCATCTTTTCGCGGAATTGATAACGCTCGAAGACTTTGCTGTAATACGACAACAAGCTTTGATCCAGAGCTTTATCCAGCGTAGCCACTACCACCGGATCCAGTAACTCCCTCTGATCCCGCATCACCGAATGCAGACGCGTACCGACTCCTGCGTAGAACTCTGCCAGCCACATATCAGCCGGATCGCTTCCGATGCCGCCTTTCAACTCAATAATTTCGCAACCCAGCGCTTCGAATTTTTTTACTGCTGCTTCCGTGATACGCACTATTTCTGCATCGGGTTTCGCATATCCCAGGTCTGGACTCCACGCCAGACGCATACCCTTAATAGGCGCATCGCAAGCCGCCAGAAAATCAGGGACGTCTTCCGCTACTGAGAACGGATCACGCGCATCGTGACCAGCAATCACCGACAGCAGTAACGCTGCATCACGCACACTGCGTGCCAGCGGCCCGACATGCGCAAGAGTAGGTGTCGCAGATGCAGGGAAAACCGGCACCCGTGCAAACTGTGCCTTGATACCGAACAGTCCTGTGAAAGAAGACGGCTCCCGAATCGAGCCACCGCCATCTGTACCCAGCGCAAAAGGGGTGACCCCGGCGGCGACGCTGGCAGCAGCACCACAACTGGAACCACCGGGTGTTTTCTCTATGTTCCACGGGTTGCGCGTAATACCGGTCAGCGGTGAGTCGCCGACTGCCTTGCAACCGAATTCGCTGGTGGTGCTGATACCGACGATGCAGGCACCCGCCGCTTTGACTCGTGCTACTGAAGGTGCATCGACTTGGGCAATATTGTTTTCCATTGCTCGCGAACCAAACGTCTGTCGCACGCCGCCCACCGCAATCAGATCCTTTACCGAAATGGGTAATCCATGCAGCGGGCCCAGCACTTCGCCGCGTAGCAAGGATTGATCGGCATGCTCGGCAGCCGCCAGCGCCAGTTCCGATGTTAGCGTACTAAAACAGTTCAACTGCGACTCCACTTGCTCCAGTCTGCCCAAGGAATTTTGGACGACTTCGACGGCCGAAATCTGTCTGCTGAGGAGGGCATCACGCAAGGCTAATGCTGTAGAAAATTCATTCAACATAATATCCATATCTCAATCAGATCAGACCTAGTGAACGATCCAGCACAGTCTCATCAACCGCAACACACTGTGCAAATTCCTCTTGCATCTGATGTTTGTCGATGTGCTTGCCGATGATGACAAGCCGAGTTTCCATTTTTCCCTCTGGCCATTTCTCGGCGTAAGTCAAAGGGCTGAACACGGTCTGCACACCTTGCAAGATCACAGGTTGTGAAATGCCCCTGAACTGCATCAATCCTTTGACGCGATACAGATTGTTGCCATGTTGCGTGATTAGACGGTCGAGAAACTGCATTACCTTCTGATAATCAAGTGGGTATTGCTGACGCATGCTGACAGAAGAAATGCCATCCAAATGCTTGTGCGACACATGACCGTGTGCATGATCATGACCCGCGTTACAAACATGGCAATCCTTGCCATCCGCATGGTGATGATCGTGATGATGCTCCACCTGCGGCGCTTCGACATGCAAACCGATCCAATCCGCAATTGCGGTTTCCTTAACATTTGGGTCAAACAGGTTCAGATCAATCAGACGCGAGGCATCAAGCTTCCCATAACTTGTGGTTTCTTTCGGCGACATCGGGTTCAATGCGTTGACGACCGCGATTGCATTCGCGTATTCCGCATCGCTGACGAGATCACGCTTATTGAAAATAATCTTGTCAGCCATCGCCAGCTGACGTTGTGCTTCCATTGTTTCACCGGTTTGCATCACTACATGCTTGATGTCCACCATGGTAATGATGGCATCAAGTCGGTAAGTCAGGCTTAAGGACATATCCGTATAAAAAGCCTGCGCCAGGGGCGTGGGATCAGCCAAACCCGTGGTTTCAATCAAGATGCGGTCGAACTCAATCTTCGGTTCGATCAAACCGGCTCTGCGCATGTAAAGCTTATAAAGCGACTCCATCAAATCATCCTTGCTCGCACAGCAGATGCAACCATTACTCATCTCCAACATATCTTCCGAGGCTTTGGTAATCAAGTCGCCGTCGATGCCTATATCGCCAAATTCATTGACGATCACAGCGATCTTTCCGCTATCTGGCGCGGACAAAATGTGATTGACGAGCGTAGTCTTACCCGATCCCAAAAAACCCGTTAGCAGGGTAATGGGGATACGCTGATCGACGGATGATGATTGATCTGATGCTTGCATGATGATTTCCTTTTGGTATTACCGACATCCAAAAGGACGCCGGCAAAATAGCTAATTCATTCTTCGAGGACTGCCCAGGCGCGCACTGGCGAACCGCTACCGTTATCGATCTTCAGAGGTGGGCCGTAAAACATGAATTCACCCTTACCTACCAACTCTTCCAGATTGACCAGCCATTCATAGTGCGTGATGCCACGATCGCGACAGACGCGGTGGCTAGGAAACAAGTTGTGTGAAGGCTTGTCAGTAGATGGGCCTTCCACGCCATGCAGTTTGGAACCACGGTCAGCGAGCCAATGCGTCGCTTCGGTGGTCAAGCCAGGATTACTCCAGACAACCTTGATGTCAGGGTAATGACGTTTGTGCAGGCCAGTGTTCAGCAATACGATGTGGCCATCCACTTTCACACCGGTTTTACGTTCCGCCTCCTCCAGATCAGCGACGTCGATATCGCCCAGATCAGGAATGTGAGTCATATCGAAACATACTGCTTTGCCCATGAACATTTCGAGCGGCATTTTGTCGACTGACAATCCATCCGGATTGGTATGAAAGAATGCATCGACGTGTGTCGCGATATGATCCAGCGTGCTGATGAAGGTGGTAGCGAAAGTCAGGCTATCACCTGGCACGCCTAGGCCCAGAGCCTTACTTTTTTCGTGAGTCAGATGTGGAGCAATGATGGGGCGCTGAAACATCTTGTGGGCCGGCATGTTGTCCGTCAAAGTCAGGGTTAGATCAACGATACGTTGTGTCATTACATTTACTCCATATAAAGAGGTGAGAAAACAAATAAACGACTACTAGGAAATTACTGGAGCGGGATCCACCAACTCCAGCATTACGACTCAATGTTGTTTGCCGAGATAAGCTTCCATCACCGCAGCATCCTTCACCAGATCACTAGAGCGGCCACTGATCTTGACGTTGCCGTTTTCCATAACATAGGCGCGCGAGGTCACGGCTAAGGCACGGGTTGCGATCTGTTCCACCAGCAGAATGGAAAGACCCTGGCGGTTGAGATCGACCAGTACCGGAAAAAGGAAATCCAGAATCTTGGGTGCCAGACCGAGCGATACTTCATCAATCAGCAGCAAACGCGGATGCGACATCAGGCCACGTGCAATCACGAGCATTTGCTGCTCGCCACCCGATAAGGAACCCGCCTGTTGAGTGCGGCGCTCCTTAAGACGCGGGAATAACTGGAACATGCGATCAATGTCGTCACGCAGTGCGGCGACACCAGAACGCTGTGCCTGAACAAACCCACCCAGGATCAGGTTGTCTTCCACACTTTGGTCCGCAAACACGAAACGCCCTTCTGGAACCAGCGCCACGCCTTGGTGCACCATCTCATGGGATGCCAACCCCTGTACCGGTTTGCCGCCTAGCGTGATCGAACCGGATGCCGGTTTCACGACGCCGGCGATGGCCTTTAGTGCAGAGCTTTTTCCGGCACCGTTGGAGCCGATCATGCCGACGAACTCCCCCTCACCAACTTCAATCGAAATGCCACGCGCGGCTTCGATATGCCCGTAATTGACGCAAAGATTTTCTACTTTGAGTAATGGCGCGCTCATGCAAGCTCCTTATCGTCTGTGTTGCCCTTGGTCTCGCCGGTACCGAAGTAGGCTTCGATGACTGCCGGATTGCTACGTACCTCTGCTACCGTCCCAGAGGCAATCACCTTGCCGTAGTCCAGCACCGTGACGTGATCAGAGACCGCCATGATCATGTCGACGTGATGTTCGACCAGCAGCACCGTGATCTGGTGCGAAGCCAGATTGCGAATCAGCTTCATCAAGTCTTCAATCTCGCCATGCGTAAGGCCGGCGGCCGGTTCGTCCAGCAGCAACAGTTTGGGAGACATGGCCAGTGCACGTGCAATTTCCAGGCGCCGCTGATGGCCGAATGGCAGGTTACGTGCCTTCTCTTCTGCGTAATCGTCCAGGCCGACATATTCCAGCAAACAACGTGCTTCCGCTGCATATCGTCGTTCGTCATGGAAATAGGAAGGCAAGCGCAGCAGTGTGGCGAACAGGCCGCTGCGATAACGAGAGTCAGCACCGACCAGCACGTTTTCCAGACAAGTCATGTCACCGAACAATTCCGTATTCTGGAAGGTGCGCGCCAGACCCATGCGCGCCAACTGATGGCTTTGCTTGGCAGTCGCAATTTGCCCCATGAACTCGATGCTGCCGCTAGTCGGTCGATAAAATCCGGACACGCAATTGATGAAGGTGGATTTGCCTGCGCCGTTCGGACCGATTACCGAATGCACCGTGCCCGCTTTCAGGACTTCACTCACCTTGTCGTTTGCGATGAGACCGCCGAATGCCATCGTCATGTCCTTGGTCTGCAAGCAGGTGGTACCTGCTGCGGTGTCGGATTTCAGCAGCGCCTCAGTGTCGGCATTCACGCAGGGCCATGGACGTGATCTGAGGTTGACACTTTTGCTGAAACGACTGATCCACAAATTGACGGTACCGACGATGCCCATTGGCATACCGAACATCACCAGCGCCAGTAACACGCCGTAGGCAAAGCGCTGCCACTCACCGAAGGACTGCAGGTATTCCGGGATGAAGGTCAGAATAGTCGCACCCAGCGCCGGGCCGATCACCGTACCTGAGCCGCCGAGAATCACCATCAACAGGAAACGCACTGAATCATCGAAACGAAAAGTGTCCGGATTCACGTACTGATTAAGGAAGGCATACGTCGCGCCTGCTGCACCTGCAAACGCCGCCGCAATGACGAAAGACATCATCCGCATCACGATCGGGTTAATGCCTACGGTACGCGCCGCAGTTTCACTTTGACTGACAGCACGCATCGCGCGACCAAAACGCGACTTGATCAGGTTGTAGTGCAGCAGGAATGCAAGCAGGAATAATATAGCCAGCACGTAGAAGAATTTTGTATCTTCCAAAGGCAGACCGAACATCGTCGGCGTCGGAATACTGGAAATACCGTTCGGGCCACCAGTCAGCGAACTCCATTCGATAGCCACGTTCTCGACGATGATGCCGAACGCGATGGTGATCACGGTCAGATACACGCCGCGCACCCGCACTGTCGGATATGACAGCAGGACGCCGAACGCAGCCGACAGAATCATGGCAGCCACTATGCAGGTACCCAGACCGAAACCGAATTTTGTCGACAACACCGCCGAGGTATAAGCACCGATGGCGAACAGGCCGGCCTGACCCAGACTCACCAAGCCGGTCAGTCCAGTCAGAATGTTCAAACCCAGCGCGACCAGCGCATAAATGAGTAGCAGCATCCAGATGCGCAACTCATACTCGTTAGCCACCATTTGCGGCAAGGTGTAGAGCAAGATGCCAAGTACGACAATCAATAACGGAAATGTCAGCCGCTTTAAAATAAGCTTTTTCATACCTTTGTGAGTTCCTTACGTCCAAACAGACCCTGCGGAAACATCAACAGGACCAGGATCATGATGGAGAAACCGACTACCTCACGGGCAGCGGAGCTGATGTAGCCTTCGACGAATTTCTCAAGTACGCCATACAACAGCCCAGTAATCACGACGCCGCGAGCGCTGGTGATGCTGGCCATAATAGCGACGGCAAATCCTTTCAAACCGATCAACACACCCATCGTCGAAGAGACCTGGATAATCGGACCAATCAGGATGCCGGCGATACCGCCGAGACCGGCAGCAAGCGCGAAAGAGAAGGAAGTGACCATGCCAACGTTGATACCCATCATGCCGGCCGCAATGCGATTGAACGCTACTGCTCGCATGGCGCGGCCGAGCATGGTGCGACGATAGAAAACTTCCAGTCCGATCATGAACAAAATCACGAACAGTGGAATCAGCATTTCCTGCAGATAGATACCCGCACCGAAAATGGTGATGGGCTTATCGACTCCCGGCGACGGCAGTGCGCGCGCGAAAGAACCGAATTTGATAGTGACGAAACTCTCGACCATGATGCCGATCGCAATCGTCGTCAGCATCCATCCGATCGCATTCGCTTCCTTGGTGTATGGACGCACAGCAAATCGCTCTACCAACACCCCGTAGAGCACACAGGCGACAATGGATAATGGAATCCCGATATATGGTGACAAACCGAAGTCATTGCTGACTACAGCCAACACCGCACCGACCATCATTACGTCGCCATGGGCAAAATTTACCGAGCGACAGGCCGACCACATAATGTAGAAGCCGAGTGCTACCAAGCTGTAGATGGCACCAATCGACAAGCCACTTAAAACATACTGGAGGAAGGTACTCAATTGCGTTTCCTTTACATTTCCCGTTAGTTAGCGGGCGCGGCTAATGCCGGACGCCCGCTGATCCGGTTGGATTATTTGTACGGGGTTTGGTCTTTCGGCAGCAGAACGCCGTTATGCCAAGCAGTGAGCTTGTAATCTTTGGTTTGAATTGCATCGTGCTTTTCAGCAGATTTTCCGAAAGCTGGAGCATAGTTAGCAACCAGACCGCGATGTTGAACGTTGAACAATGCATCACGTACCTTGACGCGATCAAAACTGCCGGCCGCTTCAATCGCTTTTGCCAGAATATGGATCGCATCGTAGGCATTCGCAGTACCACTGCCTGCTTTCAGATCGGCTGGTGCTTTCAGCTTGTACTTCTTGGCCAATGCGTCATAAACAGCTGCAGTTTTAGCATCCTGTTTACCCATCCAGGAGAAAGTCTGAAACACGAACACACCATTCGCCAGCGGGCCGGCTAACTCACCCAGATTGCCTGCCAAACCCCAGGCGCTGGCAATAGCAGGCTTGTAATTCAGCTTGTCCATACCGCGCAGAATCTGATTACCTTCGCGATCCAGACCGAACATCACGATCGCTTCTGCACCTGCGTCACGTGCGCGCATCAACTGGGCAGTCATGTCCTGATCACCCCAGTTGAACGTTTCCATTGCAACGGGTTTCACACCGCGAGCCTCCAGTGCAGCCTTCACGTCTGGCGCAGCACCGTTGCCCCAACCAGTGTTTTCGTAAAAGATCGCGACTTTCTTGCCCGGCGAGTGCGCCAACGCGACATCACTTAAATAGGCGGCAACCCAGCGGTCTTTAGCGGACACACGGAACATCCAGTTATTGACGCCAGTGTCCGGCTCAATGATCTTGGTCCCGGCGGCAAATGCACCGATATAAGGGATGCCGATCTGCTCGACCGCTTCGCGCTGCGCCAAGGCGACACCGCTGTGATAACCACCCAGGATAGCAATGCAGTTGTTTGCCATTGCAACGCGGCGAGTGTTATCCACACCTTTTGGTGGTTGTCCGGCGTCATCATATTTAACCAACGACAATTTCTGACCCAGTACTCCACCCTTGGCATTGATTTCGTCGATCGCCACTTCTGCACCCATTTCCACAGCAAGGCCGCTGAAAGCAGCAGCGCCGGTAAATGCCCCGGAAAACCCGATACACGGTTTGCGTTCTTGTGCGTGCGCGGACATTGCCCCCGCTGCCAGCATCAAAGAAGCAGCAATTGTCATTACTTTCACACTCAAGCCTGACTTTTTCATGAACCCTCCATCGAACGGATCAAAACGGTGCGGGAGCTGCAATTTCGCACCACATCATTGCAAAGATGCACCAATACGCATCGCCATAATATGGACTATAATTACTCATCCAATATTTAGATTAAATATATCTTCTAAATCAGTAGCTTACAATTAACTAGCACGAATATATAAGTCCATAATATGGAACATAAAAGTAATTGACAATGGTTGGAGCTTGTAGAGGCCACAAAAAAAACAGCTATGAAAAAGGCAGAAAACAGTCAAAAAGAGAGCGAGTCGATATCCGGCACTCAAAGCATTGAACGCGCCGCGCGCATCCTGCGCGAGATCGCTTCATACAGTGCACACGGATTGCGATTAGTCGACCTAGCCCGCCAACTGAATTTGAAACGCACGACAATTCACCGCATCCTGATGTGCCTGATCCGCGAAGGCTTGGTGATGCAGCATCCGACGACGCTGCGCTATATGCTGGGTTATAGTCTGTTTGAGTTGGGCCTGACCGCAGCTTCCCAATTCAAGCTGCGCGAAATTTGCGAACCGTGCCTGGAGCGAATCGCGAAAAAAACCGGCCATACCGCGTTTATGACCATACGCAGTGAATTGGATGCCATCTCCATCGCGCGGGCAGATCCCGACCCGACCAAGCCGATGGATGAGCCAGCGATCGAGTTGGGTGTACATCGCCCTCTTGGCGTTGGTGCCGGCAGCTTGGCAATACTGATTTCACTGCCGGACGACGAAATTGAGCGCATCGTGTCAGCCAATGCACGACGACTTGGTCCTTACGGAAAATTAACTGTGCCATTGCTTTTGCAGTTAGCACGCGAGGCGCAAGAGACAGGCTATTCTTCCCATGACAGTCGCATGCTCGACGGATTAAGTGGCGTTGGTATCTTGGTGCGCAACAGCGAAGGCGCACCGCTGGGGGCTATCAGCATCACCGCAAAAGGGAAAATCCTGTCGCCGGAAGAGAAGCGTGAAATTATGACCGTTCTGAACCGCGAATCACGCATATTACAAAACCAGATTCACAAGGCGAACATCGACTTGGAGGAATACAGTAAGCGCTTTGGCAGTCACCACCTGATCAATTGATGGTCGGCAAAACGAACACCCGGTTACATCAATTAAATTCGTTATGGATTCATGATTCAATCGCGCATGAAGACACTCTGCTCGTTAGCCCCTGAACGAACCCTGTATGTTCTAGCTTTTCAAAGATAGTCGGGCCCGGCCTTCGCGTTGTTGCATCACGCGTCGATCGGTTTCGATGTATTCATTGCCCCACTCCGGCGGCCACACTTCTGCCGGCGTTTTATGCAGAATCTCGCTCTCCGGCAAGCGGCACGCAATACAAAATGCATCGTTGACAAGAATGTAGCGCGAATCCTTGTCCTTCAGCCAGGCCTGATCCGGAATATTGTTCAGGATTGCCTTTTGCAATTCGTCATCCTTGCTCATACATCGTCTCCGCTGTGGAAGCGCGCTACCGCGACAGGAAATCTAATTGCTGCAGGTATTAATTGCTACGCCTTGCCTTGATATCTTCCAGCAATTTCAGAAAGTCCGGCGATTCATTCATCAAAGAAGTGGCCGCAGAGCGTAATTCCCGGACGGTTTTCTTGGGCAGGTACAAGGAAGTCGGTACATTGAGAAGCTCTGCCCGCTTGCTTTCATCCACCAGATTCTTCAGGCCGATATTAATGTAATACACCGATGGCGGCACACTTCCATTTTGCTCCGCCTTGGCTTGCGCAGACTCGCGCCAGCGATCGATGGTGGACTGCATCGCACGTTCCGATTCCTGCGTATAGCGCGCAATCGGAATATCGCCGATCGCACGCACCACATCCATGAAGCCTGGCACATCAGCACTCTGATCGATCAGATTCTCCGGATCGTTTTGTGCATTGACAACGATGACGACCAGCTTTTCCATTTCTTCCAGACGGAAATCGCGTTGCACTGCCTGGCTGCCGATCAGCGTTTCCAGATCGAGAATGCCGCGTATGCTGAGATTGTCCGACAAGCCGCCATCCAGCAAATGAACGTAGGGGCGCTTATTGCGGTCGAGGTAACTGAGCAGTTCCTGACTACGCGCACGCGATGCGGCTGCGGCCCGACCACGCTCATTGTTGATGCTTGCCTCCCGTATCGTAGGCGACACCTGATAATCGCAACTGCCAGCGTAATTCCACAAGGTCACAGGTGAAAAAACCAGCGGCACTGCACTCGACGCCGCCACCGCACGCGCAATCGGAAATTTGCTTAAATCCGAACACAGAAAATTGAAGGATTCCTGAATGAAATCGAAACGCCCACCCGCGGCCATATCGGTAGCGCTGACAATCACAAATGGGCCTTTGCGCTTATGCACCAGATCGCCGAATGTCGCATGGTCAAACAACACTTCATCCAGTTGCTCCTCCAGCAGATCGGAGCGGCCGAAACGCGGCGAAGTCAGACGCCATTGATTGGAAAACGAAATCACGCGACTGATGATCTTGTCCTGAAAATCAAGCTCGAGAAAATGCTTGTTGAAATCCGTCAGCACACCCTCGCCATGCAAGCCGTAATACGCCGCCAGTATCGAACCGCCCGATACACCATACACCAGGTCGACTTCATCGAACAGGCGTCGCGTTTTGCCATCGGCGACAAACTTGTTGCGCGCCAGTTCTTCCAGCACGCCATAGCCGAGCGCTGCCGAGCGCGCACCGCCACCGGAGAACATGATCACCACAAACACCTTGCTGGCGTCGGGCGCCAGATTCACCGATCTGACACTGTAGCCGCTGTCCTCTTTGTACTGCGGCAGTTGCGCATTGACATGGTATTGCACCAGACTACTGCAAGCGCTTGACAGCAAGGCAGCGCCGAGCAACAGGATGTTCCATCCCAGTTTTTTATATTTATTTGAAATCATTTTGATGAATAGGCTGGCGAGATGCGTATTCTCTTCAGGGAGAACGCAGAATTGTCAGCATTATATCGGTGCCGGCAGGGATGCGGTGGTGCATGAAAGTGACGATATGGCGAGCCGGATTATTTTTGTCGCCGTCGTTTTCGTCAGCTTCTTGCCCGATTATCGTCATGCAGCCGCAGACAATCGTGAATTGCCATAAAAAAAGCCCGGCTTACACCGGGCTCAAGAGACCCAGCTTGAGGACTGAGTCTGATACACACAGGATGAATATTGCGCTAATACACCTCGCTGATATCGCAGATGCCTTCCGCGCCTATCAACTGTCGCAACTGGCTGCCGACCGAACCAAGGCCGAGATTTTCAAAAACGCTTTTATGCTTGGGCACCACGATCTGGTCGCAATGATGTTCACGGGCAAACTGCACTATGCTTTCCGCCTTGTGGCCAACCACAACACGCTCCTGATGCGGTACACCGGCAGCATCCAGGCCATCTATCATCGGCTGCAATATCTGCATGCCGTTTTCCTGATGGAACTCTTCGACCTGCTTGCGGCTCACAAAGCGCGTGATGAATTTTGAAATCGGCGTTTGCACATTCAGTAGAAACAGCGTGCCGGGCTGGGTACGATGGCGTTCTATGACGTGTTTGAGTGCGCATTCGATATCGTTGCTGTCATTGATTGGTACCAGAAGCTTGCTCATGATTTATCTCCTTGATATAACGCTATCTGAAATGGTCTATCGCTTGTCTGCACTGCATCAACCTTCGGTAGGTACAGCAAGCGTTTGTCTGGCGCTCAGCAGCTTCCCCATGCCGACCACAATCAATATCCCCAGAATAGGCAAGGCAATTTCCAGATAATGCGCGCTGGCGATCAGACCCTTGAGTGCAGGATCTTCCACGGCCATTTCGCCAGCCACGTAGCCGAGCAGACCTGCACCCAGCGTAACGATGATGGGGAATCGTTCCATCAAGCGCATCAGCATTGCGCTGCCGAACAGGATCAGCGGAATGGTAATGACCATGCCGACAAACAGCAGGCCCATATGGCCGTTGGCGGCGCCTGCCATGCCAAGCACGTTGTCCAGACTCATCACGATGTCGGCGATGACGATGGTTTTTACCGCTCCCCAGAAGTTGTCGCTGGCGCTGACATTTTCATTCTCTTCTTCAGGCAGCAGCAGTTTGATACCGATCCAGAGCAACAGGATGGCGCCGGCCACTTCCACGTATGGAATGGTCATCAGGTAGGAAGCAAAGGCCGTCAACGCGGTCATCAGAATGACGATGGCAACGGTGCCGATCAGGAAGGCGTTTCTTTGTTCTTTCGGTGGCAATGAGCGGCATGCCAGTGCAATGATGACGGCGTTGTCGCCGCTCAGAAGAATGTTAATGATGACGATCTGGAACAGCGCCACCCACATGGTTGAATCGCTTAATATCGCAAGCATTTCTGTCTCCTTCTATGGTTATGGTGAAAGCCATTCCATAGTAAAGACCGGCGCTTACGCTGTACTTTCGCGAACATTACATTTCGCTTTCGCCAGTATTACAAAATGCTTACAGGGCGTCGTCAGCCTGGCGCATGCGACACCGGGAAAGAAACGGTAAACGTATTGCCCACGCCATCCACATCGTCTTCCAGCGTGATCGTCGCATTGTGCAGGGTAGCGATCTCATGCACGATGGCAAGCCCGAGGCCGCTGCCTTCTTCATGCGATCCCAGCAAACGATGGAAACGCTCGAAGATGCGCGTGCGTTCTTCCACCGGAATGCGCGCACCGTCATCGCTGACGATCAGATGTGCATGCTCGTCCTGCCGTACATGCACAGTAACGCGACCGCCGGGCGGCGTATAACGAATGGCGTTGTCGACCAGATTGTTGATCATCTCGGTGACGCGCGCCGCTTCGCCATTCAACAGCACCGGCTGTCCCGCCGTATCGAACCCCAGATCGATCTGTTTCTTGTAAGCCAGCGGCACCCATTCCTGCGCAGCACGCAGCGCCAGCTGGTTGAGATCGAAGGGTGCAAAATTGACTGCCACATTATTTGGCTCGTTGCGCGCCAGAGAAAGCAGTTGCGACACCAGTCGCGACAAGCGTTCGGCACTCGTATATAAATGGCCCAGGGCACGTTTGACCTGCGTCAGATCGTTCTCGCGCAGGGCCAGCTCGATATGCGCCTTCAGGCCCGCAACCGGCGTACGCAATTGATGCGCAGTATCGGCGATGAAGCGCCCCTGAAAGCCCAGCACTGCATCGACACGCGTCATCAGATCGTTCACTGCACCGACTAGCGGTTCCACTTCTCCCGGCACATTGTCGGCGGCAATCGGACTGAGATCCAGATGCGAGCGCATACCGACTTCCTGCTGCAGTTTGCGCAAGGGCGCCAGCCCGTGCGCCACACCACGCCAGATCAGGATGCCGGCAATCAGGATCAGCAACACTTGCGGCAGGATCAGCTGGATCAACAAGGCGCGTTCGTGACGATTGCGCTTGACCTGCGTTTCGGCCACCTGAATCATGACTGGTTCGGTGGCCGGATGCAGCAAGGGTTGACCGCGCAACAGCGCGACACGTACCGACTGCCCCTGCAATACGCCATCGTAATAGGCCGTGTCCTTGCCGCTCTTGATAACCGTCTGCACCGGCAGCGTCGGATCGCCGGCGATCAGATTGCCGTCCATCGTGCGTATCGCGTAATACACCTGATCTTCCTTGTCGAGCAGCAGCGTACGTTCGGCTTCCGGTGCCAGATCGAATCCCATCTCACCCTTGTTGTGCGTGACATGCAGCAGCATTTCGCGTGCAATCTCATTCAATTCGACGTCATACACATCGTTGGCAACGTGACGCACGACAAAGTAGCTGCCGACAATATCGATCAGCAGGATCAGAGAAAGCGGAACCAGCACAAGACGCAGCAATCTGCTGCGCAAAGTCGGATTGCGCTCAGATTTCCGAGCGTTCTTTTTCACCGGATTTTTCAAGCAGATAGCCCATGCCGCGCACAGTACGGATCGTGATGTTGTAGGGTTCGAGTTTTTTTCGCATACGGTGTACGTATACTTCGATTGCATTGCTGCCGCCATCGTCGCCCCAGCCGAATAGCCGGTCTACCATCTGTTCCTTGGTCACGACCTGGCCCTGGCGCGACAGCAATACTTCAAACACTGCCAGTTCGCGCACCGACAATTCCACCGGCACGTCATTATGGAATAAGCGATGCGCTTCCAGATCGAAGCGCAACCCGCCATGCGTCAGGCTCTTGCCGGCATCGAACTGTCCGCGCCTTATCAGTGCACGAACACGCGCCTCGAACTCCAGCAGATCGAACGGTTTGGTCATGTAATCGTCAGCGCCCAGATCGAGCCCTGCCACGCGATCATCCAGCGTATCGCGCGCGGTCAGTATCAATACAGGTACGCGCGATTTTCGCTCGCGCAAACGTCGCAACACGGCAAGACCATCCATCTTCGGTAGCGCAATATCCAGCAATACCAGCGCATAAGCATCATTGCTCAAGGCGCGATTGGCATCTTCACCGTTATCGGCATAATCGACCGCATAGCCGGCCTGCGTCAGTGCACGCGTCAAGGCTGCTGCGAGTACGGCATCATCTTCAACAATCAAAATGCGCATGGAAATAGTCGCCCCTTCTTTATTACGCAAGCATGCCATCGTTTGCCATTAGTTTCCTTACAAACATTACAAAGTGCGTTTCAAGAAAATTGACGCAGATGAAACAAAGTGTAACAACTGCATTTATCGTCAACCGCAATGCATAGCTGGCGTTAAGGAATGTACGGATGAAAATCAATCCGCACTTTTTAATACTTGAGAGAGCACAACAATGAACAAATTAATCGCTACCCTGGTTGCCGGTCTGTTTGCCTCCGTCGCCTTTGCACAAGCACCTGCTCCAGCCAGCACACCTGCTACCGTAAAAGCGGAAGTCAAGGCAGAGAAGTCCGTCTCAAAAGCTGAAAAATCGGAAGCCAAAGTTGATGCCAAAGCAGATGCTGCAGCAGCCAAGACCGATGCAAAAGCAGATGCTTCCAAAGCAAAAGCGCATGCCAAAGCTGACCATAAAAAAGCCAAGGCTCATGCCAATACCACTGAAAAGAAAGCCGAAGCACACGCTGATGTGAAAGCATCGACGGCCAAATAATCTTCCTTTAACGGCAGGCCAGCCCTGCCATTATCAGCACGCCGTTCACCGGCTGCCATAACGCCCGTACCGCCTTGATGGTGCACGGGCGTTTTTTTATGTGCCAGCCCGGATCAGCACATGCTAAAGTTGCCATCAAGCACCGGGCAAACATCTTGCTCACGGTTTCCGACCACAGCGCAAAAGCACCGCCATGACTGATACTGCACGCATAGACCACGCCGTCTACAAAACCCTGCTCGAATCCACCAAGGCGATTCCCTGGAAGATCGACTGGAAAAACATGACCTTCGCTTACATCGGCCCGCAGATAGAAGCACTGCTCGGCTGGTCCTCATCGAGCTGGGTGAGCGCGCAGGATTGGGCGGACAGAATGCATCCGGAAGACCGTGCATGGGTCGTTAATTTTTGCGTGGCCCAATCCAAAGACGGCACCGATCATGAAGCAGATTATCGCGCCCTCACCAAGGACGGCAACTATGTATGGATACGTGATGTGGTTCATGTCATGCGCAATGCCGATGGCGAGGTCGAAGCGCTGATCGGATTCATGTTCGATATCAGCGAGCGCAAGAAAACCGAAGCCAAACTCATCGATCTGCAAAAAGAGCTGGAGACACTATCCTTCAAGGATGGATTGACTGGCGTTGCCAACCGGCGCATGTTCGATTCCATCATGGCTGCCGAATGGGCCAATGCCAAACTCAATCATCAGCCGCTTTCCGTCATCATGCTGGATATTGATTACTTCAAACAATACAACGACCACTACGGCCATATTCAAGGCGACGATTGCCTGAAACGTGTGGCGAATATTTTGAGTTCGGCAACCCGACGATCGCGTGATTTTTTTGCCCGTTTTGGCGGTGAAGAATTCATACTGGTGTTGCCGGAAACCGATGAGCTGAATGCGATCAATATTGCCGAGCGATGCCGCACATTGATCTGCAAGGAAAAAATTCCGCATGAAAAATCAGAGGTGATTCCGATGATTACTGTCAGCCTCGGCGTTGGCACCGTCATCCCGACTGATAAAGATGATCCCATCAGATTCATCGAAGAAGTCGACAAGCGTTTGTATCAAGCCAAGCAGCGCGGCAGAAATTGCATAGCCAACAGCGACTAAGATAGTTTCTAAAACTTGCCGGCGACAATACGAAAGCGCAGGTCCAGCCTGTCCTGCACCTGGATCGCGCCATTCAAGATCGAAAACGGCACGATGCCGAAATCGGATTGCTTAAAGTGCATTTTCCCGCTGACAAGCAAACCCTCAGCTGTTTCCTGCATCTCGACCGGAACCTCAAACGAGCGGCTAATGCCATGTAATTTGATCGTTACAGCCATCGCACTCTCTGCACTCTTGCGCTCAATATGAATCAGCGCAAGCGGAAACTGCGCCGCGTCCAGAACCTTGTTGAGCATATTACGTCGTGTACCCTCTATATCCTCCTGAGTGGGTTGCGTTGACAATCCAGCCTCAACGCGTAAAGCAGCTTCA
This sequence comes from Herminiimonas arsenicoxydans, assembly GCA_000026125.1. GTDB lineage: Bacteria > Pseudomonadota > Gammaproteobacteria > Burkholderiales > Burkholderiaceae_D > Oxalicibacterium > Oxalicibacterium arsenicoxydans. The sequence goes on from CU207211.1 coordinate 2,663,129, forward strand.
TCAATTACGAGTTTTTCTAATGGGACAGACAAGTCGGCTCTGCCATCCACTGGCGACACGAAGCCAGTTACATCATGACTTGCCACCACGTGATCGTGGCCGAATCGCGCAAATGCGCCGGCACGGCGCACCTCTAGCACCAGCAGGGATTGCTGCGAATTGACGCGGAATATTTTTTTGCCCTGTGCTTCCGCCTGCAGGTAATCATTTTCAGTAAAGGCAGCAACAGGCTCGGTGCCTTTTTCAGGCTGCTGCAAGCGCGTCTCCGGTGCGCATGAGACAAGCAAAGTTACGCATAAAGCGAGCAAGCCAGCTGTATAAGTCTGTTGAAATTTTCTTCGTTTCATTTTCTTTCCATTCAACACTTTTTCTACGCAACAACGCTCTCTTCAACATCGATGCGCACTGCTACGACTTGCGCCCGCCATCCTTTATACCTTGGCGTAATATAGTCGAATGCATTTTTTACCCTTCCGCCTTCCTTTAGCCAAAGACGAATATATGACGGATGGTAAACCGCATCTTGTCGCAGCCTGGATGTTATCCATCCTTGTGCTGGCGCATATGAGCACAGCAAACCATGCGCATGCGGCAAACGAAACCAATGCAAGAAACCAATTTTCAGTTGAAGCCACGCAATATGGGACGGCCGTACAAGTCAGCGTACGCACCACGGTCAAGGCACCGCTCGCTCTGATATGGAATACCCTGACTGATTACGACCACTTGGCGCAATTCATCCCCGGCATGAAAAAAAGCCGGCTGATAGAACGGCAAGGCAGAGTCGCGGTGATCGAGCAATCAGGTTACGCCCATGTGTGGTTCTTTCATTTTCCGATAGACGTGACGGTAGAGGTGACGGAACATCCTTCTTCCGCCATTCGGGTTCGTCTGCTGAAAGGCAATCTCAAACGGCTGGAAGGTCACTATGAAATCGAAAAGATAGCTGATGGTCTCTACGCGTTGCGATGGTCGGGAACGATAGAGCCAGGTGTGGCTGTACCGGGTTTTCTTGCGACCGACCTGATGCGCAAGAATATTTCGGAACAGTTTCTGGGCATGGTCGATGAGATCGAGCGACGCGCTGCGTTGGCCGTGCCCATTTCGCCGCTGGAACCAGAAACAATGTCTCGCTGATTTCCATCCAGGCGGCTCTATCTTCATCATCGTTTAGAATGTCGGTTCAGTAGCGCGCTGTGCGATCGTGAAGACTTCGTCTTGTACCGTGGCAGATGCTGCTTCTCAATACCTGAACTTGATGACTTCCCTCATACCGCAAGAAATACCCACAGCACTCATTCTCAACGCAATCAGTGAAGACGCCATAGTTGCTGCAGAAAACCATCTGCGCGACGTTCTTGCACTGGCCATCGAATACAAGGCGCCACACGCGGCAATCATCGTATTCGATACCCGCTGCGAACTCGCACTTGCATTGACTGAAGCGTATAGACGTTGCCTGCCGACGGCGACCTTCATCGATTTCGATACGATATCTGCAGATGCCGTACTCGCCGCCTTTGCCGAGCTGGCTGCGAACGATCTGGTGGTGCTGATTCAATCGACAAATTTTCGTCTGGAGGCTTTTCGGATACGGATAGAACTCTTCAAGCGTTCGCTCAAGGTAATCGAGCATCCGCATTTGTCGCGCATGACAGGATCCCAGGCGCTGTATTACATAGCATCGCTGGCCTATGACCCGGCCTACTATCGCGGCGTTGGCCGCGCATTAAAAGCGCGCATTGATGGCGCGCGCTTTGGCGTAGTCGACAGCGGTGGCGAACGCCTGGTGTTTGACTCTCCGTTTGAATCCGCAAAATTGAACATCGGCGATTACAGCGAGATGAACAATGTGGGCGGCCAGTTTCCGATCGGCGAAGTGTTCACCGAAGCGCAGGATCTGGAAGCGGTCAACGGACGCGTGCGTATTTTTGTTTTTGGCGACACTGCATTTCAAGTCAATCAGCCGGAAAAACCCATCACCCTGGTCATCACCAAAGGTCGCGTCACCGATGTAATCGATTCGACGCCCGAGTTCGACCAGGTACTCGCCAACATCCGCGCCGATGAAGGTGAAGTGTGGCTGCGCGAACTCGGCTTCGGCATGAACCGCGCCTTTACACAGCAACGCACCGTCAGCGATATCGGCACCTATGAGCGCATGTGCGGCATCCATCTGTCGCTAGGCGCCAAACACGGCGTCTATAACAAGGCCATCATCAAGCGGGCGACTGCCCGATACCACGTTGATGTATTTGCAGTAACACAAGCCGTCTATCTCGATGACGATCTGGTCTATAGCAATGGTGCGTGGCAGGTCTGAAACGCCATCTGCAACCAGATAGCCGGCGCAGTTCGCTAGCCGCGTACAAACCCGCGTAAAATGACGGCTGCTGCGGGTGTAGTTCAATGGCAGAACGAAAGCTTCCCAAGCTTTAGACGAGGGTTCGATCCCCTCTACCCGCTCCAGTCAGCATCCATCTGGACGATTGGCGCTCCGATTCACGCTTTGATTCGCGCTTTTTCAGTAGCGACATTGTTGCCAAATATACACTTAATCCGCTCTCAATCCGCAGTACTAACCGAACACTTCGCATGACCGATACCAAATCCGACGACGGACACAACAAGCCGCTTTTTTACGATCCGACCGAACACCGCATACGCAGCTTCGTCACGCGCGCGGGACGCCTGTCAACCGCGCAAGCGCGGGCCATCGAGGAACTCGGGCCGCAATTCTTCATTCCGTATGCAAAGGCGCCGCTGGATATCGATCAGGCCTTTAGCCGCACGGCACCGACCATTTTTGAAATCGGCTTCGGCATGGGTGAAACCACGGCAAACATTGCCGCCGGCATGCCGGATAAAAATTTCATCGGTGTGGAAGTCCATACGCCAGGCGTAGGCAGCCTGTTGAAGCAGATCGGCGAACGGGAATTGACCAATCTGCGCATCATCCAGCATGATGCATTCGAAGTATTGACCAATATGATTGCGCCGGCCTCGCTGGCCGGCGTACACGTGTTCTTTCCCGATCCCTGGCACAAGGCGCGGCACAACAAGCGCCGCCTGATCCAGCCACCGCTGGTGCAACTGCTGTCGTCACGCATCAAGACCGGCGGTTATCTGCATTGTGCAACCGACTGGCAGGAATATGCGGAACAGATGCTGGAAGTGCTCGGAGCCGAAGCAAGCTTGCGCAACACTGCGGATACCTATGCACCGCGCCCTGATTACCGCCCTGTCACGAAATTCGAGAATCGCGGCATCAAGCTCGGGCACGGCGTATGGGATCTGGTATTCGAAAAAAAATAAGCAGCATCGCTGTGCCGCTTGTTTGAACTGCAACGCATCGTTTACCGGACTCCGGCATCATCGTGCTTATTTGACGCGCTGCTTCTCCAGCTTGCGCGCCAGCGTGCGGCGGTGCATGCCGAGACGACGCGCCGCTTCGGAAATATTGAAATCGCTTTCCGCCAGCACGGCGTGGATATGCTCCCACTCCAGCGTCTTGATCGACGTCGAACGATTGCCCAGCTCCACATCGACGTTGCCGGCCACATGACCGAAAGCAGCTTCAATATCATCGGTGTTGGACGGCTTGGCCAGATACTGGCAGGCGCCGAGCTTGATGGCTTCCACCGCCGTATTGAGACTGGCGAAGCCGGTCAGCACCACGATCTGCATGGCGGGATCATGCTTGTGCAGCATTTGCACGCAGGCCAGTCCCGACGTATGGCCGTTCAGCTTGAGGTCGACGACGGCATAGGCCGGCTTCTCCTGCTGCAGCAGTGCAGCCGCTTCATCCTGGCTGGAAGCCAGCAGCACGCGATAATTCCTGCGCTCGAATGAACGCCCGAGCGTGCGGGCAAACGCGCCGTCGTCTTCGATAATCAGCAGCGTACGTTCAACCGACATCCCGCTCCTCCTCTTCATACATGATTGCGGCCAGCGGCAGCGAAAGCTGCACGACCGCACCGCCTTCCTCGCGGTTGCGCGCAGTAACCGTGCCACCCAGCGTGCGTGCAACATTCATCACCAGAAACAGGCCAAGGCCGCCACCGACACGATTCTTGGTCGACTGATACGGCGTGCCCAAATTTGCCAGAATTTCCGGCAGAAAACCCGGGCCGGCGTCGCTTACTTCTATGATCAGTGTATCTTCGTTGCTGCTCGCCGTCAGGCGCAGCCATTGCGGCGAGGCTTCCAGCGCATTGTCGAGCAAATTGAAAATCGTCTGCTTCAGGGTCGAATCGAACACCACGGCGAGATCATGTTCAATGCGATTTTCGTAGAGAAAGATGGCGATCGGCCGGCTGGCGCGCCAGGCAGCGGCGAGGTCGTCGAGAAAGGTAACAATCGTGGTTTGCGCCGAGGACTCGCCGCGCGTTTCGCCCGCGGACAGCAGGATGCCGCTGACGATGCTCTTGCAGCGTTGCAGTTGTGCTTCCATTTCAGCAATATCCTGCTGCAGATCGGCGCTGGCAGCGACGACAGGCATGCGCCGCCAGTCGCCCAGAATGACAGATACCGTTGCCAGCGGCGTACCAAGCTCATGCGCCGCCCCGGACGCCAGCAAGCCCATGCGCACGATATGCTCTTCTTCTACGGCACGCTGCCGCAAAGCCGCCAGTTCCACATCGCCGGCGTGAAAATTGCGCCTGATGCGGGTGATGAAGGCGGTCAGCAACACGGCGTTCAGCACGAAGCAGATCAGGATGCCCTGCACGTAAAGACTGAAAAATCGCAGGCTGTGGTCGTGCGGCAGAATCAGCGGATTCGCATGTGCCGCCAAACCGGCCAGACAGGCGCTGGTAACAGCAACGATAATCCAGGTCGACCACGCCTCCAGCAATACCGCGCTCAATATCACCTGCAGCAGATAGGCGAAGGCAAACGGATTGGTGATGCCGCCGCTGAAGTACAGCTGCAAGGTGAGGCTGGCCACATCCACCAGCAAGGCAAAAAACAATTCATTGTTGCTCACCATGCTGCGTTCATGCCAGCGCAGATGGCTGGCGATATTGAAGGCGATCAGACAGGCCAGCACTTCCAGCATGTAAGGCAATTGCAGCTGGATGCCGAATCCCAGGGTAACAATGGCGATCGTCGTGATCTGGCCAATGACCGCGATCCAGCGCAACTGGATCAGCAGCATCATGTTCTTGCGTCCTGCCGAATGTTCTGCGCGCGCAGCCGATGGCGGCAGCTTTTTCATGGCCTCACCCGACACGGCCATTTCTGTTTTCCCCAGCATGTTTCTTTCCCGCTCCAGACTGTCAGTTCGGGTGTCGGCGTTCTTCGCGCAGCACCCACCAGCACGCCGCGATCACCATCAAGGCGAGTACGTACCAGGTGAGAGCATAGACCAAATGATTGTTGTTGAACGAAATCACTGTCAATCCGCCTATCGGCGGCACGGCGGCACGGTCTACCGACGATGCTTCCCTGCTCTGCGGGCGTGCATCCTGATCGATGAAATACGGGGCTACACTGGAAAGATGCTGTGCCGCTGCGATCGCCGCCACATCACGTGAATACCAGCGCCCACCGGCAGCATCGTTCTCGCGTAAAAAACCACCGCCCGGTTCGCTGATGCGCAACAAGCCGCTAACCACAATTTCGGTCGCAGGAGGTTGGGGTTCAACGTAGGAAAGAGAAGGAATAAAGCCGCGATTGATCAGCACGATACTGCCGTCAGCAGTTTGCAGCGGGGTCAACAACCAGAAACCACTACCAAGCTCGGTCACTGCCATGACCTTGACCGCATGCTGATGCAACAAAACACCGCTCACACGTACATGGCGGTACTCGTCGCTTGCAGCGGTAACTTGTGACCAGTGCTCGCGCTGTGGTGCATCAACAGGAGCAGCATGCACGCGCTGCTCGACACGTTCGATCAGCGCCAGTTTCCATTGCAGGCGATAGACTTGCCAGGTGCCGAGTGCGGCAAAAAGTGTAAACAGCAGACTGGCGACGACGACCAGCCAGATCAGCCGAGAGCCGGAGCGAGGGGTTGCAGCGGCCGGTTCGGTCTGTGAACCGGTGCCACTGCCCTGCTCCGTGACATCCGTCATGGCATGTTTATTTTGACTGCTGCACGGCACGATGCATGTCATGCCCGTGCTCGTGCATGCCCGGCATCATGTTGGTATTCATGTGATACATGACCCACAGTGAACCGGCCAGCACAATCACCACAATCACCACGGTAAAGATCAGCGCCAGCATCGACCAGCCGCCTTCCGATTTGGTATTCATGTGCAGGAAATAAATCATGTGCACGACGATTTGCACGGCGGCAAAACCGAGAATGACGAGACCGGTAGTGCCGGAATCCTTCAGCACATCGTTCATCACCATCCAGAACGGAATTGCCGTCAGGATGACCGACAGGATGAAACCGATTGCATAGCTTTTCAGGCTGCCGTGGTCATGCTCGTCATGATGACCATGATCTGCGCCGTGCGCTGTTGTTGCGTGATGCTCGCTCATGGCAGCACTCCCATCAGGTAGACAAAGGTGAAGACGCCGATCCAGATCACGTCCAGGAAATGCCAGAACATGGACAGACACATCAGGCGACGCTTGTTTTCAACATTCAAGCCGAACTTACCGACCTGGAACATCAATACGATCAGCCAGATGATACCGAAGGTAACGTGCAAACCGTGGGTGCCGACCAATGCGAAGAAGGAAGTCAGGAAGGCGCTAGTTTGCGGGCCCGCACCTTCATGGATCAGATGGTTGAACTCATACAATTCCAGCGCAAGGAATCCGGCGCCGAGCATACCGGTAATGGCGAGCCAGATCAGTGTGCTGCGTACGCGATTGCGATGCGCTTCCAGCATGGCGACGCCATAAGTGATCGACGACACCAGCAGGAAAGCGGTGTTCATCGCCACCAGCGGCAAGTCGAACAATTCGGCACCGGTCGGACCGCCGGCATAGCTGCGACCCAGCACGGCATAGGTCGCAAACAGGCAGGCGAAAATCAAGCAATCGCTCATCAGGTAGATCCAGAAACCCAGCGAGGTGCTGGATTCCGGATGATGTTCCTTGACGTAATAACGCGTGCTTGCGTCAGCGCTGCTCATCGCGCTGATATCGGCAGAAGTGGCAGTGATCTCAGACATGGCTTTCCAACAGTTTGGTGCGAGCATTCTCGGTGCGGGCAACTTCGTCCGCAGGAATGTAGTAATCGCGTTTGTAGTTAAAGGTGTGGATGATGATCGCGGCTATCACTGCTGCGAAGCTGATACCGGCCAGCAGCCACATTTGCCAGATCAGGCAAAAGCCTAACGCTCCACTCAAGGCCGAGATGATAAAGCCGGCGCCGGTATTTTTCGGCATGTGAATTGCGGTAAAGCCTTGCAGCGGACGCTGGTAACCGTTTTTCTTCATGTCGCTCCAGCTATCGGTGTCATACACTTTCGGTGTGAACGCGAAATTGTAGTCCGGCGGTGGCGACGAAGTCGACCATTCCAGCGTACGACCATTCCATGGATCACCGGTCACATCGCGCAATTCATGACGACGCTTGAAGCTGACATAGAACTGGATCAGCATCGAGGCTATGCCCAGCGCAATCAGCACCGCACCGACGGCTGCAATCTGGAACCAGATCTGCAACGATGGATCACTGAAGTGACTCATGCGACGTGTTACACCCATCATGCCCAGTATGTACAGCGGCATGAAAGCCATCCAGAAACCGACGAGCCAGAACCAGAACGAGCATTTACCCCAGAACACGTCGAGTTTGAAGCCGAATGCTTTCGGGAACCAGTAGTTGATCGCGGCGAAGACACCGAACACAACACCACCGATAATCACGTTGTGGAAGTGGGCAATCAGGAACAGGCTGTTATGCAGGACAAAGTCGGCTGGCGGCACCGCCAGCATCACACCTGTCATGCCACCAAGCACGAAGGTAATCATGAAACCGATGGTCCACATCATAGGCAGCTCGAACGTGATGCGGCCCTTGTACATCGTGAACAGCCAGTTGAATACCTTGGCGCCGGTCGGAATCGAAATGATCATCGTCGTGATACCGAAGAACGAGTTGACACTCGCTCCCGAGCCCATGGTGAAGAAGTGATGCAACCACACCATATAAGACAGGATCGTAATAACGACAGTCGCGTACACCATCGAGGTATAACCGAAGATGCGCTTGGCCGAGAACGTCGACACCACTTCCGAGAACACGCCGAACAACGGCAGAATCAGAATATAGACTTCAGGGTGGCCCCAGATCCAGATCAGGTTCACGTACATCATGGCATTGCCGCCGCCATCATTGGTAAAGAAATGGGTGTCTACCATGCGGTCCAGAGACAGCATTGCCAGCACAGCGGTCAGCACCGGGAAGGATGCAACGATCAGCACGTTGGTGCACAAGGCAGTCCAGGTGAACACCGGCATCTTCATCATGTCCATGCCAGGCGCGCGCATCTTGACGATGGTCGCGATCAGGTTGATACCGGACAGCGTGGTCCCAACCCCGGCAACTTGCAGCGCCCAAATGTAGTAATCAACCCCCACATCCGGGCTCGCGAGTATGCCCGACAGCGGCGGATATGCCAGCCAACCGGTTTTGGCAAATTCGCCGACAAACAGGGACACCATGATCAGCACGGCACCAAAAGTCGTCATCCAGAAGCTGAAGTTATTCAGGAATGGAAACGCGACGTCGCGCGCGCCGATTTGCAACGGTACGACGTAGTTCATCAGGCCCGTCACCAAAGGCATTGCCACGAAGAAAATCATGATCACGCCATGCGCGGTGAAGATTTGATCGTAGTGATGCGGCGGCAGGAAGCCGGCGTTGTCGCCGAAGGCCATCGCCTGCTGAGCACGCATCATCAATGCATCGGCGAAGCCGCGCATCAACATCACCAGTCCGAGAATCATGTACATGATCCCGATTTTCTTGTGATCGATACTGGTAATCCAGTCGCGCCACAAGGTACCCCAGACGCGGTAATACGTCAGAGCACCAACCATCGCAACGCCGCCCAGAAGCACCATCGCAAAAGTTATCAAAAGAATAGGCTCGTGGAACGGGATAGCGTCCCAGCTCAGCCGGCCGAAGATAAGCTTCGTCAGATCAGTATGGTCTTGCATCGTTTAGTCTTTATGGGAATGAGAATGCTTGGCCGCAACCTTGGCGGTTTCGCTGTGCGCAGCAGTATGGTCTGCCGCCTCGTTATGCGATTCTTGCTTCGCGTCGGTTACTACTTCTACTTTCGCGCCTTTGCGCGGTGCGGTCTTGGCACGATGTGCATCGTCCCGCATCATCTGATCCATACAGACGCTGCCTTCTTCGACACAACGATTCAGGATCGCGCCATACAAATCGGAAGAGACTGTTTTGTAATAGGTCACGGGCTCGCGCTCGCTCGGTTTTTCCAGCTCCAGGTAGGCGGTGCGATCCAGCTTGCCGCCCTCTGCCTTGACTTTCTTCACCCAGCGATTGAAATCCTCAACATCCATGCCGTGATACTTGAAACGCATGTGCGAGAAACCGGCGCCGCTGTAGTTGGCAGAGAAACCTTCCGACTCAACAGGCTTGTTGATGACCGCGTTCAATTGCGTCTCCATACCAGCCATCGTGTAGATCTGGCCGGCCAGCTCGGGAATGTAGAAGGAGTTCATGACCGTCGATGAGGTGAGCTTGAAGCGTACCGGCACATCGACAGGCGTCGCCAGTTCATTCACGGTAGCGATACCCTGCTCCGGATAGATGAACAGCCACTTCCAGTCGAGCGCGACAACTTCGATCGTCAGCGGCTCGGCTGCAGCAGAGATGGGACGATTTGCATCGAGCCTATCCAGCGGACGGTACGGATCCAGCTTGTGCGTACTGACCCATGTGATCAAACCGAGCACAATAATGATCAGCAGCGGACCGCCCCAGATGATCAGTTCCAGCTTGGTGGAATGATCCCAATCGGGCTCATATTTGGCGGAGGTATTGTTTTTCCTGTAACGCCATGCAAAGATAAGCGTAAGGATGATCACCGGCACGATGACGAGCAGCATCAGCAGCACTGAAACTATAATGAGCTGTCCCTGCTGCGCGGCGATGTCACCGGAAGGGTTGAGCAACACCCAATCGCATCCGCCCAGAAGAAGCAGCGGCAACAGAAGCAAACTGCGAAGGAGTAACCCGCGACGAGAAATCAAGGAATTCATGCGTGGAATAGGTAAGATGAACAACCTGTTAGTTTACTGGTAATGTGCACATATGCAGATAGGACGTTTTGTCCTAGCGCAAGAAATGCCAATAAACGTGTACGGCTTCAAATAATGAATATTTAACCGATAGGAGTGCCGAACATCATGTCTATCTCAACACATTATGACCAAACGGCGCCTGCAGAAGAATCGCCGCACTCAATCGGCAACGGTCCGCGCAATATCAACGCCCGCGACGGACATATCGATCCAGGTGAAATCGCCATCGGCGTCGTCATCGGTCGCGCTTCCGAATACTTCGACTTCTTTGTCTACGCCATCGCTTCGGTGCTGGTCTTCCCCACCGTATTCTTTCCTTTCGCATCCAAACTGGAAGGCACGCTGTACGCTTTCACCATTTTTTCCTTCGCCTTCATCGCCCGGCCGGTGGGCACCGTGATTTTCATGGAAATCCAGCGCCGCTTCAGCCGCGAAGCGAAATTGACGCTGGCGCTGTTTCTGCTGGGCGGCTCGACCGCCGGCATTGCCTTCCTGCCATCCCATGCGCAACTCGGCACCACCGCCATCGTCCTGCTGGCGCTGCTGCGCTGCGGCCAGGGCGTGGCGCTCGGTGGATCGTGGGACGGCCTGCCATCGCTGCTGGCGCTGAACGCACCGCAGAACAAGCGCGGCTGGTATGCGATGCTGGGGCAACTGGGCGCGCCGATAGGCTTTATCCTCGCCGCCGGCCTGTTTGCCTATATGTTGTATACGCTGGCGCCGCAGGACTTCTTCGAATGGGGCTGGCGTTATCCATTCTTCGTTGCCTTCGCGATCAACGTGGTGGCCCTGTTCGCCCGCCTGCGTCTGGTATCGACCCCGGAATATTCGCGCCTGCTGGATGAACGCGAACTGGAACCGGCCAATGTGGTCGAAATAACACGTTCGCAAGGCCGTAACCTGATCATCGGTGCACTCGCGGCACTCGCCAGCTACGCTCTGTTCCATCTGGTAACCGTATTCCCGTTATCGTGGATCGTGCTGTATTCGGAACGTTCGATCAGCCAGTTCCTCGAAATCCAGATGATAGGCGCCGGCCTGGCGATTTGCAGCATCATCGCCTCCGGCCTGATCGCCGATCGCGTCGGTCGTCGCACCACGCTGGCCGTACTTGCCGTACTGATCGGGATTTTCAGCGCCTTCGTGCCGATGCTGATGAATGGCGGCATCTTCGGTGAAAACCTCTTCATCATCGTCGGCTTCATTCTGCTCGGCTTGTCTTATGGCCAGGCCGCCGGTGCGGTGAGCGCGAATTTCCCGGCCAAGTATCGCTATACCGGTGCCGCGCTGACATCCGATCTGGCCTGGCTGGTCGGCGCCGGCTTCGCACCACTGGTCGCGCTGGGCCTGTCGGCAAATTTCGGATTGGGCTACGTCAGCCTGTACCTGCTGTCCGGCGCTGTCGGATCGCTGGCAGCACTGAGTCTTAATCGTGCATTGGAAATTCGCGACTGACGTTCTGCAAAACTGCAACATAAAAAAAGAGACGCACATGTGCGTCTCTTTTTTATGTGCCGGCATGTTGCTCGATTCAGAAAAACACGCGCTACCGAGCTACATCGCTGCAATCAAGGCCACGATATCCGCGCCGTAGCTTTCCAGTTTCTTTTCGCCGACACCGCTGACGCCGCGCAGATCGGCCAGAGTAGCCGGCTGCGTCTTGGCGATTTCGCGCATGGTTGCATCGTTGAAGATGACATAGGCCGGTACATTGTGCGTGCGTGCCGTTTCCATGCGCCACCAGCGCAATTTCTCGAAAATCGCCTGCTCTTCTGCCGACAGATCGGTTTCGATAAAACCCTTGGGCTTGCTGCTTGTACGCCGGGATTTGACGGGTTTCTGATATTCGCGCAACTGCACCTTCTCGCCGCCCTTCAACACCGGACGTGCGGCATCGGTCAGCTTCAGGGCGCTGTACGCTTCATGATCGACCGCAACCAGACCAAGCGCAATCGACTGGCGCAAAATCGCCCGCCATTCCGCCTCGCTGCGGTCGGAGCCTATGCCGAAAGTGGAAACCTGGTCGTGCTGCCATTGCTTCACCTTGTCCGAATCCACCCCGCGCAAGACGTCCAGCACATGCATCGCGCCGAAGCGCTGATCGACACGATAGATCGTTGACAGCAGCTTTTGTACGGCAACGGTCGCATCGAAAGAACGCGGCGGATTCAGGCAGGTATCGCAATTACCGCACGGCGCCGACGACTGGCCGAAGTAAGTCAGCAGACGCTGGCGCCGGCAATGCAGGGTTTCGCACAAACCCAGCATGGCGTCGAGCTTGACGCCCTGCACGCGCTTGAAAGTTTCGTCGGCTTCCGACTCGTCTATCATGCGGCGCTGCTGCACCACGTCCTGCAAACCGTAAGCCATCCAGGCATTCGCTGCGGCGCCGTCGCGACCAGCGCGGCCGGTTTCCTGGTAATAGCCTTCTATGCTTTTCGGCAGATCAAGATGGGCGACGAAACGCACGTCCGGCTTGTCTATGCCCATGCCGAAGGCGATGGTGGCCACCATCACGATGCTTTCTTCACGCAGGAAACGCGCCTGGTTTTTGCTGCGTGTCGCGAAATCCATGCCGGCGTGATACGGCAAGGCGCTGATGCCGTTTTCGCGCAAAAATTCTGCCGTTTCTTCCACTTTCTTACGCGACAGGCAATACACGATACCGGCATCGCCCGCATGTTCGCTCTCGATGAAATCCAGCACCTGCTTGCGGCCGTTGGCTTTCTCGACAATTTGATAGCGTATGTTCGGCCGGTCGAAAGACGACACGAACATGCGCGCATTGTCGAGCTGCAGCCTGTGGGCAATTTCTTCACGCGTCTGGTGATCGGCGGTCGCCGTCAGCGCGATGCGCGGGACGTTCGGAAATCGCTCGTGCAGAATCGACAGCCGGATATATTCAGGACGGAAGTCATGCCCCCATTGCGAGACGCAATGCGCTTCATCAATTGCAAACAACGCAATCTTCGACGCTTCCAGCAGGTCGAGGCAACGCGGTGTCATCAGGCGTTCGGGCGCGACATACACCAGATCGAGATCGCCGCTACGCAAGCGACGCTCGATACGCGACGACTCTTCAAAGGTCTGGGTGGAATTCAGGAATGCCGCGCGTACGCCGACCTCAGCCAGCGCGTCGACCTGATCCTGCATCAGGGCGATCAGCGGCGAAATCACGACGCCGACGCCATCGCGCAGAAGGGAAGGTATCTGATAGCACAGCGACTTTCCGCCGCCGGTAGGCATCAGCACCAGCGCATCGCCGCCGCGCGTAACGAGATCGACGATCTCGGCCTGTTCGCCGCGAAAGGACGAATAACCGAACACCGACTCCAGTACATGCAGCGCCTGCGCGCCCAGATCATCCTGCCTGTTGTTCATCGTCGCCGCTTATTCTGCCCACACGACCCAGCCGTAATGCGCGCTGAGCAGGACGAACAGACCGAAACCGATACGGTAATACGCAAAGAAGGTGAAATCGTGCGTGCTGATGTAACGCAGCAACCAGCGTACGCACAGGAAAGCCGAGAAAAACGCCGCGAGTCCGCCGAGGCCGAACAGGGGAATATCGGCCATCGACAGCAAGGCTCTGTCTTTATACACTGAATAAACGGTCGCCCCCATCAACGTCGGAATCGCCAGGAAGAAGGAAAATTCTGTGGCCGCCTTGCGCGACAGGCCGAACATCATGCCGCCGATAATACTGGCGCCGGAGCGACTGGTGCCGGGAATCAGCGCGAAGGCCTGCGCGCAGCCGACCTTGAAGGCATCGAGCAGCGTCATCTCATCGACTGATTGCACGCGCTCGGCATGCACCTGCTGCTTATTCCGACGTTCGACCCACAGGATGACAAAGCCGCCGACGATGAAGGCAATCGCGACCGGCACCGGGGCAAACAGTTTTTCCTTGATCGCGCCGGCAAATACCAGTCCCAGCAGTGCTGCCGGTAAAAATGCCACGACAATATTCACGGCGAATTTCTGTGCTCGTCGCTCTGTAAACAAACCGCCCAGCACGGCGGCAATCTTCACGCGGTATTCCCACACTACGGCCAGCATGGCACCAGTCTGAATCGCGATTTCAAATACCTTGACCTTGGGGCCGGTGAATTCCAGCAGGCTGCCGGCAAGTATCAAATGTCCAGTCGATGAAATAGGCAGGAATTCCGTCAAGCCTTCGACGATGCCCATGATGATGACTTTGAGCGCGAGAATTGTATCCATGGAAATGTACGATGTGAAAAGTAAGGGAATGAAGTTGGTAATAAAAAACCCGCCGGTTATGACGCCGTACGGGTTACAACGTGTTCGATCCATCATGCTGCAGTGATGCGGCACATGGCTCAGCCAGCGTCCGCAGCGGGGTCAAAGATTACCACGAGAGCGCATGCCGCTGTGCCGATTTTACTCGGCGAAATCAGTATTGCCGCAACGGAAGCCTGCCGTATGCGCAACCGCCCTGTTCCGACTTACGCCGCAGTCAATCGTTCCAGCGTCATCAGATAAATCATCGCTTCTTCACGCGTCGCACCGCACATTTCCCGTTGCGGCTGCAAGCTGCTGCATACCAGAGGTCGTTCCGGCTGGCCGAAAATCCGGCAGCGATAATCGTCGGCCAGCTGTACACAGCGCACACCGGCCGGCTTGCCGTTCGGCATACCGGGGATGGCCGACGAAATCGACGGCGCGGTGCAACAGGCACCGCAATCGGGGCGGCAGTTCAAGTTAGTCATTCGGCAATTCGTTCAAAAAAACCATCAAGTCGGTACCGCAAGTGTGTAAAGACGCGATTTTACAGTGATCGCCTCGGCACGAGGCTTGACGCTGCGCGGGCGGGCGCTTACATTACGGAAGCCTTGGCAAGTTGATTCCCTTGCCTGCCGCAACACACCGCCTGGTCGTAACAGCACCCTCACCTGGAACGCTTAACCGACTCGATTCGTTGAGACGGGCGTTGTTGCGTAGCGCAAGCGCGATCATTTGCTAAAATGCCCGTTTTCTTATTTAGTTACCTAGAGCCGACAAAATGAACATTGAAAAAGCCCGTTTCCTGATGATAGAACAGCAAATTCGCCCTTGGGATGTGCTGGATCAGGACGTCCTCGAATTGCTGGTGATCGTCAAGCGCGAGGCATTCGTGCCGCTGGCGTATCGTGCGCTGGCATTTGCCGACAGCGAAATCCCGCTGCCGCACGGCGAACACATGATGACGCCCAAGCTGGAAGCACGCATCCTGCAGGAACTGGCGCTCAAGAAACATGAAAACGTGCTGGAAATCGGTGCCGGCTCAGGCTATATGGCTGCGCTGCTGGCTTACAAGGCGCGGCACGTCACGACACTGGAAATCGAACCGGAACTGAAAGCACTGGCGCAACAGAATCTGGCTAATTACGGCGTCAGCAATGTCGATGTAGTCGAAGCCGACGGCGCGCAAGGCTATACAGCCGCCAACACGACTTACGATGTGATCGTGGTTTCGGGTTCGCTGCCGATAGTACCGGAAACCCTGCTGGCGCAAATCAAGGTCGGCGGCCGCATGTTCGTGATTGTCGGCGACGCACCTGTCATGACCGCGCAAATCATCACGCGCGTATCGGACATCAGCTACAACACCGTCAATCTGTTTGAAACGGTAGTAAAGCCGCTGCGCAATGTAGTCGTTCCATCGCACTTCAAGTTCTAGGATCGCGATGCAGCACATCACCGCGCCGGAACTGGCAGCATTGCTCGCTGACGGCTCCGGCAAGGCGCGCATCCTGCTGGATGTACGCGAGCCGTGGGAATACCAGACCTGCAGGATAGAGGGTGCGATTTCCATCCCCATGAACACGATTCCGGATCAGCTGGCGCAGCTGGACAAGGATGCAGCCATCGTCTGCATCTGCCATCACGGCGCGCGCAGCATGCGGGTGGCGCATTTTCTGGAAAGCCAGGGCTATACACACGTGACGAATCTGACCGGCGGCATCCACGCCTGGGCGCAGCAAGTCGATCCCGCAATGCCAACCTATTAAACGTAGCGCCATTTTATTATTCAGGTGCTCGACTACCTCACCGGAAATGCAATGCGCAATGCCACGCTCGTCACGCTGATCGCCAGTGCAGTTTTCTCGCTACAAGTCCATGCAGCCGATCTGCTGCAGGTTTATCAGGATGCGCTGGTCAGGGATTCCGTCTATGCCAGTGCGCGCGCCAATCTGAGCGCCGGCCAGGAAGCTTCGGTGCAAGGGCGCGCCAATCTGCTGCCCCTGATTGGTTTGAGCGGATCATATCAACGTGTCAGCCGCGATGACACAGCCAACATCAGATCGCATGGATATACGCTGTCGCTGTCGCAACCCTTGCTGGATGTCGCGGCCTGGCAAACGTATGAACAAAGCAAATTATCGGTCGCTGCAAGCGAAGCCGCATTCGCCATTGTGCAGCAGGACTTGATCCTGCGCGTGGCGCAGGCGTATTTCGATGTACTGGGGGCGCAAGATACGCTGGCATCCTTGCAGGCGCAGAAAACTGCCATCAGCGAGCAGCTGGCATCGGCCAGACGCAATTTTGAAGTCGGTACGGCAACCATCACCGACACGCATGAAGCGCAGGCCCGCTACGATCTGGCCACGGCGCAGGAATTTGCGGCGCAAAGCGATCTTGATATCAAGCGCGCAGCCTTGCAGCAGATCATCGGCAAGCCAGCCGCAGAATTGGCGCCGCTGCGCACCGGCGTAGCGCTGCAAACACCGCAACCGGCGCAGTTGGAACCGTGGGTGAGCAGTGCGGAACAGCAGAATTTTGATGTGGCCGGCAAGCAGCTGGCGCTGGAAATCGCCAAACGCGACATTACGCGCAATCGCGCCGGACATTATCCGACTGTCGATCTGGTCGCCAGCCGCAGCGACTCGAACCAGCGCAACACTACCGTACAAGGTTTGAGCAACGGGACCGGCCCGACCAATTCAGTTGGCGTGCAATGGTCGATTCCGCTGTTCAGCGGCTTTGCAGTGACCAGCCGCGTACGACAATCCATCGCGCTGGAAGACAAGGCACGTTCCGATCTGGAAACGGCGCGCCGTGCCGCAGCACAAAATGCACGGCAGGCCTATCTCGGCGTCAACAGCGGATTGGCGCAGGTCAGGGCTCTGGAAGCGGCTGAAATATCCAGCCTGTCAGCGCTGGAATCAAATCGTCTGGGATATCAGGTCGGCGTACGCATCAACATCGATGTGCTGAATGCACAGCAGCAGCTATATGCGACGCAACGCGATCTGGCGAAAGCGCGTTACGACACGCTGATGAACAGCCTGCGCCTGAAATCGGCAGCCGGCACCTTGCAGGAACAGGATCTGGTGCAAATCAATACCTTGCTGGCACAACCGTAAGGAGGCTGGGGGCGCGCCACCCTAGGTTTTCAAACGCATGGATGTAGCACAAGCAAGGCTTTCCAGGCAGCCGTCAATCACGGCTGGCGCAACTTCCGCCAATGCAAAACTGCCGGGTGAAAACAGCCAGTTCATCAAAAGACCGATCACATGGCTGTGCAAGCTGATCGCCGCCAGGCGCGTATCCAGATCTTTCGGCAACTGATCGAGCGCGACCGCTTCCTTCAGGATGCGCTCCATATTATCCAAACCTTTTTCATAGCAATGCTGCTGGCGCACCCAGATCGGATCATCACGATCGACCAGTTCCGATCGCAGAAAAATAATGTCCAGCACTTTGCGTGAGCGCGTATCGCTGACGACGTTCTTCATGAACGCCACCCAGGTATTGCGCAAATGTCCCAAAGGATTGTGCGCATACTGTTCAAACGGCGTGGCCGCCAGCGATTCCAGCGGCAAACGCACGCGTTCGCACATCGCATCAAACAAATCGCCCTTGTTCTTGAAGTGCCAGTAAATGGCCCCCCGCGTCACATCCGCCGCCAGTGCAACATCACTCAATGTGGATTGAGCCAGACCGCGCGCGTGAAACACCTCCTCCGCCGCATCGATGATGCGGCTGCGGGTTTCCAGTGCTTCTTCTTTCGTACATCGCGCCATAAAAATTCCTGAGTCCCTGATGGTTTTCTTTTTATATATAGTTAGATACTGAAATAAATAATTGCTTTTCACACATACATACATTCAAGCATGTATGTATAATACCTCACTTACTGCAAAGCAGCAAAAACAGTTTGAGTGGACCGCCACTGAAAACTGATGTCTTTTTGTATTTGCGTCATCCGATTTTCGCTCTGCCGATGCCTGGCAGCACACACCACCAACCGTGCGAGATGTTTATGAGTTCACTTCCCCGTCTGACTAGTCTTGGCGCCGCCTTTTTCATATTGTTCGCAGTCGCAGGTTGCGGCAAATCCGATGCACCGGCAGCCGCACCACCACCAACCGAAGTATCCGTGGTCACGATCAAGTCCTCAGCACTGGGAGTAACGAACGAATTGCCGGGTCGCCTGGAATCCACCCGCATCGCTGAAATTCGCGCCCGCGTTCCCGGCGTGGTATTGAAACGCACCTTCCGCGAAGGTAGCGACGTCAAGGCTGGCGCCACGCTCTTCCTGATCGATCCGGCGCAATTCAAAGCGACATACAACAGTGCCAATGCAGCAGTTGCCAGAGCGGAAGCAACCTTGTTGCAGGCAGAGCTGAAAGAAAAACGTTACAAGCCGCTGGTTGCGACCAATGCGATCAGCAAACAGGAATATGACGACGTCACCGCGACACTGAAACAGGCGGAGGCAGACCTGGCTGCAAGCAAGGCTGCGCGTGAAACTGCACGCCTGTCTCTTGATTATGCAACCGTAACATCGCCCATCTCCGGCCGCATCGGTCGCGCACTCGTTACTGAAGGCGCACTAGTCGGACAGAACGAAGCAACCCCGCTGGCGACTGTGCAACAGATCGATCCGATCTACGTCAACATGACGCAATCCAGCACCGAGATCCTGCAACTGCAGCGTGCACTGGCAGATGGCAAGCTGAAAAGCGCAGGCAAGGGACAAGTCAAGGTGACGCTGGTCACCGAAGATGGCCAGGAATATGCACAGCCGGGGAAACTGCTGTTTTCCGATCTGACCGTGGATGCCAGCTCGGGCGCAATCACCTTGCGTGCAGAATTCCCGAACCCGGATAGCCAATTGTTGCCTGGCATGTACGTGCGTGCACGCGTTGAACAAGCCATCAATGAAAACGCCATCACCGTGCCGCAACAAGCGATCAGCCGCACACCGGATGGTGCTGCCGTCATGGTGGTCAGCGCAGAGAACACAGTGGTTTCCCGTCCCGTCACAACCGGCGCTGCCAGCGGCGACTCGTGGGTCATCAGCGATGGTTTGAAAGACGGCGATCAAGTCATCGTTGAGGGTCTGCAAAAAATCAAGCCGGGTGCAACGGTCAAGCCCGTGCAATGGAAAAAAACTGCACCAGCCGATGCGACTGCTCCCGCGGCAAATCCAGCCACATCTGCCCCGGCAGCCAAGACCGCAGAACAACCCAAGTCGAAGTAAGGGAGCATCGTAATGGGTAAATTTTTTATTGACCGCCCGGTTTTTGCCTGGGTGCTGGCCATCTTCATCATGCTGGCCGGAGCCCTGGCAATTACCAGTCTTCCGGTTTCGCAATATCCGAATATCGCGCCGCCGACCATCGTGATCACCGCGACGTATCCGGGCGCAACCGCACAAACGCTGGATGATAGTGTCACCAGTCTGATCGAACAGGAAATGAACGGCGCCGACGGTTTGCAATACGTCGAATCGCAAAGCCAGGCCAACGGTCAGGTTCAGATCACCGTCACCTTTTCGCCGGAGACCAATCCGGATCTGGCAGCAGTGGACGTTTCCAACCGCCTGAAGCGGGTGGAAGCACGTTTGCCGGCAGCCGTCACCCAACAAGGTGTGCAGGTCGCCAAGGCGCGCAGCAACTTCCTGATGTTTATCGGCTTGTCCTCCACCGATGGCAGACTCGATCCGGTAGCGCTGGGAGATTACCTGTCACGTAACGTGCTGAACGAAGTCAAACGCGTCCCGGGTGTAGGCCAGGCGCAATTGTTCGGTACCGAACGTGCGATGCGGATCTGGATCGACCCCAACAAACTGGTCGGCCTCAACCTGACGCCTGCCGAAGTCACGGCTGCCATCAATACGCAGAATGCGCTGGTGGCGGGCGGTATCCTGGGCGATTTGCCTAGTCCAAGCTCGCAGCAAATCAGTGCCACGGTAGTGGTCAACGGTCAGCTGTCCAGTCCGGAAGAATTCGGCAAAATCATCCTGCGCGCCAACAAGGATGGTTCATCGGTGCGTCTGCGCGATGTCGCCCGCATCGAAGTCGGCGGCCAGTCTTACCAGACCTCAGGTCGCCTCGACGGCAATCCGACGTCCTTCATCGGCGTGCAGTTATCGCCCACCGCAAATGCGCTCGGCACTGCAACCGCCGTGCACAAGAAAATGGAAGACCTAGCCAGGTATTTCCCGGCCGGTGTGAAATATACAGTTCCTTACGATACTTCCAAGTTCGTTAAGATTTCGATCGAGGAAGTGGTCAAGACCCTGATCGAAGCCATCATCCTGGTGTTCCTCGTGATGTATCTGTTCCTGCAGAACATCCGCTACACCCTGATTCCGACCATCGTTGTGCCGGTTGCGCTATTGGGTACCTTTGCCACCCTGCTGGTGTTCGGTTTCTCGATCAACGTGCTGACCATGTTCGGCATGGTACTGGCGATCGGCATCCTGGTCGATGATGCGATTGTGGTGGTGGAGAACGTCGAACGCATCATGAGTGAAGAAGGTCTGTCGCCGCGCGATGCAACCCGCAAGGCGATGGGGCAGATTACCGGCGCCATCATCGGCATCACGCTGGTGCTGATCGCAGTATTTCTGCCGATGGCATTCTTCGGCGGTGCAGTCGGTGCGATTTACCGTCAGTTTTCGCTGTCCATGGTCGCTTCGATGGTGTTCTCGGCGCTCATGGCGTTCACGCTGACACCTGCACTCTGCGCCACCATTCTGAAGCCGGTGGAAAAAGGCCATCATCACGAAAAAGGCGGTTTCTTCGGCTGGTTCAACCGCATCTTCCACAAGACTTCCCTAAGTTACCAGGGTTTCATCGGCAAGATGCTGACCAAAACCACGCGTTACATGATTGTGTATGGTCTCATCGTCGCTTGCGTCGGCTTGCTGTATGCACGCTTGCCGGCATCCTTTCTGCCGAGTGAAGATCAGGGTTACATCATCACCAACGTCCAGTTGCCGGCAGGCGCCAGCAGCGGTCGCACACTGGAAGTGCTGAAACAAATCGAAGAGTATTACCTGAAGCAGCCCGCGGTCGAGCACGTGATCTCGATCTCCGGCTTCAGCTTCTCCGGTAATGGGCAGAATGCCGGACTGGTCTTTACGCCGTTCATAGACTGGAGCAAGCGCGGCAAGGAAGATACGGCCGATGCGATTGCAGGTCGCGCCTTCGGTGCGTTCTCGCAGATCAAGGATGCCATCGTGTTTCCGCTGAATCCGCCACCGATCCGCGAACTGGGTAATGCCACCGGCTTTACCTTCCGTCTGCAGGATCGCGGCGGTCTCGGCCATGATGCACTGGTCGCCGCGCGCAATCAGTTGCTCGGCATGGCAGGACAAAGCAAGATACTGGCCGGTGTACGTCCGGAAGGCCTGGAAGATGCGCCGCAGTTGCAACTCGACATCGATCGCGACAAGGCGAATGCACTCGGCGTTCCCTTTGCCAGCATCAACAGCGTGCTGTCGACCTCGCTCGGCTCTTCCTATGTCAACGACTTTCCGAATCAGGGACGTCAGCAACGCGTAATCGTGCAAGCCGATGCGCCGCGCCGTTTGCAAGCGGACGATCTGACCAAGCTGTATGCACGCAGTACGACTGGCGCCATGGTGCCGTTCTCCTCCTTCATTACCTCGAAATGGATTACCGGCCCGGTACAGTTGATACGCTATAACGGCTATCCGGCAATGAAGATTTCCGGCGGCGTCAAACCGGGTTTCAGTACCGGCGATGCGATGAAGGAAATGGAAGCATTGGTACAAAAACTGCCGGCTGGCATAGGTTACGAATGGACCGGCCAATCGCTGGAGGAACAAACTTCCGGCAATCAGGCGCCAGCCCTTTACGCACTATCGCTGATCGCCGTTTTCCTGGTGCTGGCCGCCCTGTATGAAAGCACTTCGATTCCATTGTCGGTAATGCTGGTGGTGCCGCTCGGGATTCTCGGCGCCCTGCTCGGCGTCACCTTGCGCGGCATGCCGAACGACGTGTACTTCAAGGTCGGAATGATCGCGGTGGTGGGGCTATCTGCGAAGAACGCGATTCTGATCATCGAGTTTGCGAAGGACTTGCAGGCACAAGGCAAGGGCTTGATAGAAGCAACGCTGGAAGCAGTCCATCTACGTTTCCGTCCTATCATCATGACCTCGCTGGCGTTCATCCTCGGCGTGCTGCCGCTGGTGATTGCCTCCGGCGCCGGTTCGGCCAGTCAGCGCGCCATCGGTACCGGCGTGATGGGCGGCATGATCACGGCAACTGTGCTGGCAGTGTTCCTGGTACCTGTATTTTTCGTGGTGGTACGCACCTTCTTCAAGGGTAGCGACCGTCAGCGCCGCATGTACGCGGGACACAAGCAACGCAATGAGGATGAAGAATTATGATCAAGCAACTTACCTTGACCGTACTGGCAGCAAGCGTGCTGAGCGCCTGCTCGATGGCGCCGAAATATACGCGCCCCGACGCGCCTGTTGCTGCTGATTATCCGGCGGCATCTGCCGCTGCCGACAAGCAGCAGCGTGCCCATGAAACCGGCTGGCGCAACTTTTTCCCCGATCAGCGCCTGCAGGCATTGATCGGCGCTGCGCTCGCCAACAATCGCGATTTGCGTGTTGCTGCCTTGCGCATAGAGGAAGCGCGTGCGCAGTACAACATTCAATCGGCCGATTTGTTGCCGAACCTGAATGGCACCTTCACCGGATCGCGTGCACGCACGCCTGCTTCTATTTCACCTACCGGCATTGATTCAGTCAGCAGCGCCTATCAGGTTGGCCTGAGCCTGGCTTCATTCGAGCTGGATTTTTTCGGACGCGTACACAGCCTGAACGATGCAGCTCTGGCCAGCTATCTGGCAACCGAAGAAGCGCAGCGCGCAGCACATATCAGTCTGGTAGCGGAAGTCGCCAAAGCCTATCTGGCTGAACGTGCTTTTGCCGAACAACTGGCGCTGGCGCAAAGCACGCTGAAAAGCCGGGGCACTGCTTATGATCTGGCCAAGCAGCGCTTTGAAGTCGGTGCAAGCTCGGCGCTGGATCTGCGTCAAAACGAGGCCCTGCTGCAATCCGCTCGCGTCGCGCAAGTAACGCTGGCACGCCAGCGTGCACAAGCCTTGAATGCCTTGACGCTGCTGGTTGGCCAGCCATTGACCGGCTTCCCGGAAGCACAGCCGCTGTCTGCACAAAACATCGTGACCGACATCCCGGCTGGCTTGCCATCCGATCTGCTGACGCAACGTCCTGACATTCGTAGTGCAGAGCAATCGCTGCTGGCAGCCAATGCCAATATCGGCGCGGCACGCGCCGCCTTTTTCCCGCGTATTTCATTGACGGCAGGTATCGGGACTGCGAGCAGCACTCTGTCCAATCTGTTTGACAGTGGCACGCGTGCATGGACGTTTGCGCCGCAACTGGTATTGCCGATCTTTGATGCCGGCCGCAACAGTGCCAATCTCACCTTGAGCGAAGTGCGCAAGAACATTGCCATCGCCAATTACGAGAAAAGCATACAAAGCGCATTCCGCGAAGTGTCGGATGCACTGGTTGCACGCGATCTGCTCGAGGAACAAATCGATGCGCAGCGTCGTGTACAGGAAGCGCAGGCAGAGCGTTTGAAACTGGCTGATCAACGCTTCCAGAACGGCATTGCAAGCTCGCTGGATGTACTCGATGCGCAGCGTGAACTGTTTTCGGCAGAGCAGGATCTGGTGCAGGCGCGTTTGCTGCGCCTGACGAATGCCATCGACCTATACCGCTCTCTCGGCGGTGGTCTGACAGAAAGCAATAGCGTTGCGGCAACGACCAAATAACATGCGCTGCCGGTAAAAAAGGGGAAGCCGCTTGCGCGGCTTCCCCTTTTTCTTTCAACTCGATTTTATGCGATGGCCAGAATCTGCCCCCTGCGCAGGAACCTCCAGCCTCGTTTGTACTCAGACCTGATGAGATTCAACACTGTGGAAAATCCATGCCCAAGAAATTTTTATTCCTATCACTATTGGCCCTTCTGACATCTTCTGTACAAGCTGCCGAAAATAAAATGCGCCCCGGACTGTGGGAAATCAGCACCAGCTCTCCACTGCTGGCATTGGCGGAGCAGATTCCACCCGATCAAATGCAGAATTTGAGCAATCTGGCGCGGCAATACGGTTTTGAGATGCCCAAGATAAAAAATGGCACAGCCAATTCCAAAGTTTGCGTGACGAAAGAAATGTCGGAGCAAAACATTCCTCCGTATCTTTACCATCGCCAGTCGGGCTGCGAGGCCAGGAATGCCACACGCGTTGAAAACCGCTACAGTGCCGACCTTGCCTGCTCCGGCAAGCAGATCAGCGGAGAGGGAAAAACCGCCGCGACCCTGAACACCCCCGAAAGCTTTACCGGACAAACCGAATTCAGGGGCACCGTGCGCGGCGTGGCCGTCGATGAACACGCCGACACCAGTGGCCTGTGGCTGGCCGCCAGCTGCGCAGAAGCAAATCCTCGCTAGATCATGGTGATGTGCGCAGGCCTGATACAAGTCGTAACAAACCTTACCATTTCAGCTCTGGTTATGGATGCGCCGCTGGTATTTAATGGAGCCATCAATCAAGGAGATGAACCATGAAGAAAACGCTTACCATTTCAGCCAGTGTCCTGGCGCTTGCAACGCTGATGTTTGCCGCTACGCCGGCGATGGCACGGGTCGATGTGGGTGTAAATATCGGCGTTCCTGGTCCCGTGTATATGCAACCGCAACCTGTCTACGTACAGCCGCGCCCGGTATATGTGCAGCCGCAGCCCGTGTATGTCGATCGGCATTACGACAGACATCATCACAAACATTACCGCAAGCACTATCGTCATGATCGCGACGGCGATGGCGTACCAAATCGTTACGATCGCCGCCCGAACAATCCTTATCGCTATTAAGCAAAACAGATCAGCGGCGCGCGACTTCCTTGGCCAGGAAGCGCGCTGCCGTATCGTAACTGTGTAATTTTTCCTGCAATGCCGGATCCTCAATCGAGACGAATCCGTGGCGTGCCCAAAAGGCATGTGAGTCATTGACGGCGACCAGCGACATCGTGGCCAGATCGGCAGCCTGCGCCAGCTGCATCAATATATCGACCAGTTGCGACGCAGCGCCGAGGCCGCGCGCTGCAGGCAGCAGCGCAACATCGTGAATGTAATAGGTGGAAGGTGTGGCCGGCAGCGCCTGCAATAGCGAATTCAAGGCTGGCGGCTGCCGCTCCCGCCACGGATGGCTGATGACGTAACCTGCAATCTGCTTCCCCGCCTCAAGCAACAGACAGCCATCCGGATAGAGCGCCAGACGTTCGGCAAAAACCCGCTCGTCTTCCGGATAATCCGGATGCACCTGCGACGCGACAAGGGTGACTGACGCCATATCCGGCGCCGACATGCGACGCCAGTGGAAATGTCTGTCCTGATTGCACATGACCGGATGCAATGCCGTTTATTCGCTGTACGGTCCGCAACAGGAACAAGGTCCGTGTCCATGCTGCACGTGGCGAAAATCCACCGGTAGCGCGGCCTCTTGCGCCTGCTCTTCTGTCTTCTTCAGCACGCGTTTGTATTGCGTTCCAGCCGGGACATTCGATTCAAGCTGCTCTTCAGGCACAGGCAATGCCACGCCATGTTCTTCATTCATACAAGCTCCCGCAATGAAATTGATTGTAATGCGCCGCTCATTTGATCAGCGGCGTCAGCAATGCCATGGTGCGCGCGGTAGCGCCGCCATGCTGTTGTGCAAAATGCCGCGCCCGTTCACCCATCGCGATGCGCGTGGCGGCATCGTCCAGCAGGCGCATGGCTTGCACGCACAGATCCGCCGCATCCGCCACCCGCAAGGCACCGCCGGCAGCAATGGCATTGTCGGCGGCATCGGCAAAATTGAACGTGTGCGGCCCTATCAATACCGGCTTGCCGACTGCGCTGGCTTCGATCAGATTATGTCCACCGAGCGGCAGCAGGCTGCCGCCGACAAACGCCACATCGCAGGCGGCATAGTAGGCAAACATCTCGCCCATGGTATCACCCAGAAAAACGCGGACGTCCACACCGATCTCCGCATCGCCGCTCGTGGAACGTCGCGCCAGATGCAAAGACCGTGCTCTGATCATCTGCGCCACATCGTTGAAGCGTTGCGGATGACGCGGCACCAGCATCAATAAAACATCCGGTCTGTTTTGCTGCAGCCAGGCATCCAGAATCAACGCTTCTTCACCATCGCGCGTATTGGCACAAACAAGAATGGGACGCGAACCCAGCTGCTGGCGCAACATCGCGCCACGTTGCAGCATGTCCGGTGGCGGCGTCACATCAAACTTGATGCTGCCTGTCACGTGTACGGCCGGTGCACCGAGTTGTCGTATGCGAGCGGCATCGCTTTCAGTCTGCGCCGCCACGCAGGACATCGCCTTGGCCGCTTCAACAAACAGGGTCGGGAAGCGCAAGGCTTTTGCCAGCGAACGTCCGGACAAGCGTGCATTCACCAGCGCCACCGGCACGCCCTGCTGCGCACATTGCGCCATCACATTAGGCCACACCTCGGTTTCCATCAGCACGCACAACTTCGGTTTGAAATGACGCAGAAAGCGCCTCACCATCCAGCCGGTGTCATATGGCAGATAACTCTGCACCACCCGTGGCTGCGCAGCGAACAGGGCCTTGCCGGTCGCACGGCCGGTCGGCGTCATATGCGTGAGCAGCAGAGTATGTGTCGGGTAAGCGGCCAGCAAGGCATCGATCAGCGGTTGTGCTGCGCGCGTTTCGCCGACCGAAACTGCGTGCACCCACAACACAGGCGAGGAACGAACATCAGCATCAGTCCGATAAAAACCCAGACGTTCCGCAATGTGCTGGCGGTAGCCAGGTTCCTGCCGGCCACGCACATATAGGCGCAGCAATATCAAGGGCAATGCAAACCACCAGGCAAGGGAATAAATCAGGCGCATCGAAGCAGGTCGCCCGCTACGGGCAACATCAGAGGAATCAGCAAGGAAAATCGGAAGTGGAATTGCATCAGCCGTATTATGCCGTTTCGGCACGGCGACTGCTTATCTGAAATGCGACTGCCCGGCAGATATTCATCTGCCGGGCAATCACGCAACCGGTATGATGCCGATTACGCTGAACACGTGCTGCATCAGTAAGGCATGACGGCATCCGGCTTTGCCGCCGTAATGACGCGCTTGAATTCTGCCTGAATACGCTGCAAGCCCTGCTGCGACTCCGCCTCGAAGCGCATCACGATCACCGGCGTGGTATTCGACGAACGCGCCAGACCGAAGCCGTCCGGATATTCGACGCGCAGGCCGTCTATTGTGATGATCTGATCGGAACCGGGAAATTGCGCCTCGCTCTGCAGTTTGGCAATCAGTGGAAAACTCTCTCCCTCCTTCAACTGCAATTGCAGTTCCGGCGTGCTGACCGATTGTGGCAAGGCATTCAGCACAGCCGACGGATCTTTTTCACGACTCAGCAATTCCAGCATGCGCGCACCGGCATACATGCCGTCATCAAAACCGTACCATCTATCCTTGAAGAAAATATGGCCGCTCATCTCGCCGCCCAGCGGGGCGCCGGTTTCACGCATTTTTGCCTTGACCAGCGAATGGCCGGTCTTCCACATCAGCGGCTTGCCACCACGTTCGGCAATCCACGGTGCCAGATGACGCGTGCATTTGACGTCGTACAGAATTTGTTCGCCCGGATGGCGCGTCAATACATCCTGTGCAAACAGCATCAATTGCCGATCCGGATAAATGATTTGTCCATCCTTGGTCACCACACCGAGGCGATCGCCGTCGCCATCGAAAGCCAGGCCGATTTCGGCATCCGTCTGCTGCAGGCAGCGTATCAGGTCCTGCAGATTTTCCGGATGCGCCGGATCGGGATGATGATTCGGGAAAGTGCCATCCACCTCGCAAAACAATTCGATGACTTCGCAACCGAGTGCGCGGTACAAAGCGCCGGCAAAGGCTCCCGCCACGCCGTTGCCGCAATCAATCGCTATCTTCATCGGACGCGCCAGTTTGACGTCGCCCGCAATGCGCTGCTGATAGGCGTCTGCAATATCGTAAGTGCGATAACTGCCTGCGCCCTCGCTGAATTCCTTGTTGATGATGGCCTGATACAAGGCCTGGATCGTGTCGCCGTAAATCGCTTCGCCTGCCAGCACCATCTTGAAACCGTTGTAGTCGGGCGGATTATGGCTGCCGGTCACCATGATGCCGGATTGCGCATCCAGCACATGTGTGCCGAGGTACAGCATGGGCGTGGCGACCACACCGAGATCGACCACATCCAGGCCTGCCGCCTGCAAACCTTCGGCCAGCGCTGCCGCCAGTTCAGGACCGGACAAGCGTCCATCGCGCCCGATCACCACGACCTGCTCGCCCTTGGCCCGCACCGCGCTACCAAACGCACGGCCTATCGCGCGCGCCACATCGGCATCCAGCGTGGAACCGATGACACCACGAATATCGTAAGCCTTGAAAATACTTTGCGAGAGAGTCAGCATATTGAGCGATCCATATAGAAAATTGAAGTGGCAGCAGTGATGCTTCCCATGCAGCAAAAAGCGGCGCCCCGGTTCGACCCGCAGGGCGTCAGCTAGTTTCAATTAATTAAAAACACAACAGGAGATTATCGGTGTTTTTGTTCTCTGAAGGAAATTCAATGCGTGAATTTCCTTGCCCGCGATATGCAGACGCAAATGAATATGTCGACAGTACTACAGTATCAACACAGCCTGTTGCTGCTGCAGCACCAGGATTTCTTCTTCGCCATAGCCAAGTTCCAGCAAGACCTTGAACGTATGTTCACCCAGCAAGGGCGCAGGCCGCTGCGAGGTGCCTGCATCATCGGAGAAGCGGATAGGCAAACCCAGCCCCTTGACGGGACCGGCAACCGGATGTTCCGTCTCCACTATCATGTCGCGGGCAATTGCCTGTTCGTGCGCCATCGCTTCAGCCACATTCAATACCGGGCCGGCCGGCAAACCCACCGCATCGAATTCCTCCAGCCATTGCGCCGTCGTGCGCGTCACCAGGCGCTCGTTCAATAACTGCACCAGCGCCTCGCGATTGGCCATGCGGTCGGCATTGGTGCGAAAGCGCGGATCATCTGCCAGCGCCGGCATCTGCAACACTTCCAGCAAGCGTTCGTAATTGTTTTGATTCGCCGCGCCGATATTGATCCAGCCGTCGCTGGATGCAAATACCTGATATGGCGCACTGGTTGAATTAGCGGAACCCATTTTGGGCAGGATGGTGCCATCGGCAAAATAATTCGCTGCCGGCCAGTACATCTGCTGCAACCCTGCTTCAAACAAGGAGGTATCGACTACCTGCCCGAGGCCGGTGCGCAGCTTGTTTGCATAGGCTGCCGCAATGCCTAATGCAGCAAGAATGCCGGCGTTGATATCGGCTACTGGCGACCCGGCCTTGATTGGCGCCCGGCCTTCTTCGCCGGTCATGCTCATCATGCCGCTCATCCCTTGCGCGATCAGATCGAAGCCGCCCTTGTCTGCATAGGGGCCGGTGCGTCCGAAGCCGGAAATGGAGCAATAAATCAGGCCAGGATTCAATAACTTAAGCTCCTCGTAACCGAGGCCGAATTTTTCCATCGTGCCGGCACGATAATTTTCGATCACGACATCGGCATCGGCATCGGCCAGCAGGCGACGCAGGACTTCGCGTCCACCTTCCGTTTTCAGATTCAGTCCGATGCCGCGCTTGTTGCGGTTGACGATCATGAAGGAAGCGGATTCACCGCACGGCAGCATGGGTGAAAAACGTCTGGAATCGTCGCCGTCAGGCGTCTTCTCGACCTTGATGACATCGGCGCCCATATCGGCCAGCATCATGCCGCAGATGGGGCCCGACATGATGTGGGCCAGCTCGATGACGCGCATGCCGTTCAATGGTCCAGCCATGTTCATTTCCTTATAAAGGTAGATAAGTCTGTATTGCCTGATTCACGATTCCGCAAGGTTCAATTGCCGCTCCAGAGCGGGCGCTGCTTTTCCAGAAAGGCATGTACGCCAATCTTGAAATCACTGCTGCCGTAACACGCACGGATCAGATCCTCGCCATCCGGCAAACCGGCCTGCGTCAGGCGACGTATCGCTTCCTTCGATACCCCCATCGTGATCGGCGCATTGCTCGCAAGTTTTTTGCATAGTGCGTCTGCGGTAGCATCAAGCACTGCCGCTTCCACCACCTCGGTGACAAAACCCGCAGCAAGCAATTCATCAGCAGCCAGCACTTCCGCCAGCAGCAAAATTCGCTTCGCGCGGCCAACGCCGAACGCCGCTACCACGCGTGCAATATTGGCCATCGACAGGCAATTCCCCAGCGTGCGTGCAATCGGGATGCCGAAACGCGAAGCAGGCGTGGCGATACGAAAATCGCACGCCGCTGCAATCGCCAGCCCACCGCCGATCGCCCAGCCATCCACGATCGCCAGCGTCGGCATTGGCAGGGCCTCGATCTGCCCGATGCGCTCATCGACGATGCGTTCATAGGCAATACCGTCTTCACCCGAGCTGAAGTTGCGGAACTGTTCGATGTCGGTACCGGCGACAAACGCTTCGCCGCCGGCGCCACGGAAGGTGGTCACCCGTATTGATTGATCTGCGCGTATACGTTCGCAGATCGCACCCAGTTCTGTGTACATCGCCCACGTCATCGCATTGCGCGCTTGCGGGCGGTCGAACAGAATGGCGGCAATCCCATCCTGGATGGCAAGATGCACCCGTCCTTCGCCTGTTTTTTCCGGTTCGCTCATCGTCTGTTCTCCTGTCTGTGCATTGCTTGTTGAACACCTGCCTTGCCTATTCTTCGCCGCCCTGATACATCGCTCACCTAGTGACTCAAACCGCGCGCATCGATCTCCCAGATGGCTTCCACCACATCGCCCCTGAAACAGATGAACTGGTCATGCAGATTGCAGGTCGGATCGCAATGACCCGGAACAAGCATGACGCGATTTCCCAGGTGATCGCGCATATCGTCCGCAGCCACCTGCAGGATGCCATGTTCGTCATTGGCAGAGACATAACGCAGCTTGTCTTCGTAGTCGCCCGCACGCACTCTCGGCAACCCGGAATCGACCGCCACGCCCTTCAGGCCCACATCGCATACGGCTTTGTGCGGCTTGGCAGTACTCATGATCGTGGAAAGGATGAAAAGCCCGTGCTGCGGCATATACTCGCCAGCCCACTCATTCGAACCGTAATGACCATCCAGGAAAATATAGGAGCCGGGCTGCATTTCCGTATAGACGCCGCTGGCCACATCGAACTCGACGGTACCGGTTCCGGCACCGGACACGACCGGACTGAGCACTCCGCGCGCCTCCAGAAACTGGATATATTGCGCCGTCCGATCAGCCGAACGCGCCGCTTCCAGACGACGCTGCTCCCATGTCGCCAGATGCTGGATGCCGCCGTTATAGGCTTGCAGGCCGCCAAACTGCAAGCCTGGATAGGCAGCAATGCGATCGATCAGTGCCGCCAGGGCCTCATTACTGTCGACGCCACAGCGACCATGACCGACATCCACTTCCGGCATCACGATGATGGTGACGCCAGCTGCGCTGGCCGCCTTGCCGATTGCATCGACCTGCGCCACATGATCTACGCAAATGCTCAATTGGATGAGACCGGCGAGTTCCACTGCCATTGCCACCTTATCGGCACCGACAAATTCATTACTGATATGAATATTGTCAATGCCGGCCCGTACAAAAGGATAGGCCTCGCTCAACTTCTGGCAGCAAATGCCGACTGCCCCCAGCGCAATTTGCGCTCTGGAAATGGTGCTGGATTTGTGCGCCTTGGCGTGCGGCCGCAGCGCCAGCCCATTTTTCTTGGCCAGGGCGGCCATATTGCAGAGATTGAATTCAAAAGCATCGAGATCGAGCAAAAGTGCCGGCGTACTAACTAATGCAAGCGAATCGCCGACCCGAGCGATGGAAGGGGCTTTCAGTTTTACCAAATCGTGCATGGCTACTCCACAGAATAAGATAAAAATTCGTCCGGCAGCTACTGACTATAAGGAGCAGGCCGATTATTCAAGATGCCGATCATTTTATAAGCCCGAATAATTGACATTTTTTTTAAAATGTATATTGTATTCAATATTCTAAATGTATTATTTGGAATAGCGGTAGTTAAATTCTTTATCGGAACACCTTGCTTTAAAACGACAAAGTTGCAGTCAGCAACCGCCCGTTTTTTAGTGGGAAGCAAACTCAGAATGCGTGTCATGAAGTGCGCAGCTGATGCAGGAGACGGACAAAAAAGGGCTATTCCGCCCACACAAAGGAGACAGCAGCATGAAAAAAAATCTTATTCAGCCGATGAAAGCCGGACTCTTCCTCACCTCGATGTGCGTGGCTTTGAGCGCGGCAGCCTGGGAGCCCAGCAAACCGGTGGAACTGGTCGTGCCATTCAGCGCAGGCGGTGCATCCGATCAGATGGCACGTTCGATCCAGGGCATCATCACCAAGCACAATCTGATGAAGCAGCCGATCATCGTGACCAACAAGGCGGGCGCAAGCGGCGCGGAAGGTTTGCTGGATATGAAAGCTTCACCGGGTGATCCGAACAAGATCATCGTTTCATCGTCATCGATTTACACCACACCGCTGGCGACTAATCTCCCCTTCAACTGGCGTGACCTGACACCGATCGCCGTGATTGCGCAAGATGCCTTCGTCTTCTGGACCAACACCGAAGCCGGTTACAAAACCCCGACTGACTATCTGGCTGCCGTCAAGCAAAAACCGGACACCTTCAAGATGGGCGGCACCAGCTCCAAACGTGAAGATCACATGATCACCATGATGATCGAAAAGAAAACCGGTACCAAGTTTCTGTACATCCCGTACAAAGGTGGTGGTGAAGCAGCTACTCAGCTCTCCGGCAAACACATCGATTCCAACACAAACAATCCATCCGAATCCGTCTCGCAATGGCGTGCCGGCCAGCATCAGGCGCTGTGTGCATTTTCCAACAAACGCATTGCATATACCGCCAAGGTAACGGCCACGCAAGCCTGGTCTGATATTCCTACCTGCAAGGAAAAAGGACTCGATGTCAGTTATGAAATGATCCGCATCTTCATGATGCCGGGCGGCGTCAAACCGGAACAAGCGCAGTTTTACGTCGACCTGCTGAAAAAGGTAACAGAGACGCCTGAATGGAAAGCCTACCTCGAGAAAAATGCATTGCAAGCCGATTTCATGAGCGGCACTACCTTGACCACATTCCTGGCAAAAGACGAACAGCTACACCGTGAAATCATGAAGGATGCAGGTTTCCTCATCGCGAAATAATTCGCTTCATCACCTTGATTCGATGGCCTGCATGGCTGCATTGCATGCACGGTCATTGAGTCACTTTCCGGATTAGCGAACATGAATACTCCCGAATCACCCGCCGCAACAACAGAACATTCACGCACACTTATCTCCTTCCGTACCGCCGAAGTCATCGTTTCCATTGCACTGATACTGGGGTCGCTCATAGTCAGCTGGAGTAATTACCAGCTAGGTGCGGGATGGGGAAGATACGGCCCGGAAGCCGGCTATTTCCCCATGCGCCTGGCCATCATTGTGATGATTGCCAGCGTAGCCGTACTGATACATGCCATCCGCAACAACGATCAAACGCCTTTTCTGGAAGTCGAGCAGGCGCGCATGGTGGCAGTCATTCTGCTGCCGCTGCTGGTATTCGTTTTTGCCATCAAGTATCTCGGCATCTATGTCGCGTCGACTATTTTCATCGCGACCTTCATGTATTTTCTCGGCAAATTCGTCTGGTGGAAATGCATCGCCATATCGAGCTGCGTGATGCTGACGTTCTTTTTCATATTTGAAATTCAGTTCAAGGTGCCGTTGCCAAAAGGCCCTCTGGAAAACTGGTTAGGCTTCTAAGGAAAAACATGGAAGAGCTCAATTCATTAATGCAAGGCTTCGGCCACGTTCTCGGCTGGCAAAATATTGGCTTGATGCTCATCGGTATTCTGCTGGGGATCGTGGTGGGCGTACTACCCGGCCTAGGCGGACCGAACGGCGTTGCCATTCTTTTGCCGCTGACGTTCTCGATGAACCCCACATCGGCCATCATCCTGCTGTCTTGTATTTACTGGGGTGCCCTGTTTGGTGGCGCAATTACTTCGATCCTGTTCAATATTCCGGGAGAGGCATGGTCGGTGGCGACCACCTTCGACGGCTATCCGCTGGCGCAGCAGGGCAAGGCCGGACAGGCACTGACCACAGCCTTTACCGGCTCCTGCTTCGGTGCACTGTTCGGCGTCCTGATTATTACCTTCCTCGCACCACTGGTTGCCAAGTTCGCGCTGCGTTTCGGCCCACCGGAATTTTTCGCGGTGTATTTCCTGACGTTTTGCAGCTTCATCGGCATGGGCAAGGAACCGAAAGCCAAGATCATCATTGCCATGTGCATCGGCTTCCTGCTGGCGGCAGTCGGTATGGACACGGTATCAGGGCAACTGCGGATGACCTTCGACTTCCCTGAACTGTTGCGCGGATTCGACTTCCTCGTAGCGGTGATCGGCTTGTTTGGCGTCGGCGAAATCCTGATCACGATGGAGGAAGGTCTGGCATTCAAGGGCAAGAAGGCAGACATCGATATCAAGGTTGTGTTCAAGACCTGG
This sequence comes from Herminiimonas arsenicoxydans, assembly GCA_000026125.1. Classification (GTDB taxonomy): domain Bacteria; phylum Pseudomonadota; class Gammaproteobacteria; order Burkholderiales; family Burkholderiaceae_D; genus Oxalicibacterium; species Oxalicibacterium arsenicoxydans. The sequence continues at coordinate 2,698,331 of CU207211.1, forward strand.
GCGATGTTGCCGCGTTATTGGATGACGCTGCTGCGCTCATCCATCATCGGCTCCTGGCTTGGCATTACGCCAGGTGGTGCCACTGCGGCTTCGTTCATGGGATACGGCATGGCAAAAAAAATGTCGCGCAATCCTGATGCGTTTGGCAAAGGTGCGATCGACGGTGTACTGGCACCGGAAACTGCAGCGCATGCAGCAGGCACCTGCGCATTGCTGCCTATGCTGGCGCTGGGGATTCCAGGTTCGGCCACCGCCGCCGTGCTGCTCGGCGGTTTGATGATCTGGGGACTGCAACCGGGACCGATGCTGTTCGTTGAGCAGAAGGAGTTCGTCTGGAGTCTGATTGCCAGTATGTATCTGGGTAACATCGTCGGCTTGCTGGTGGTGCTGAGCACGGTGCCGCTGTTTGCTGCCATTCTGCGGATTCCGTTTTCGATTATTGCGCCGGCCATCATGGTGGTGTGTGCAATCGGCGCCTTTACCGTGCATAACGCGCAGTTCGATATCTGGCTGATGGTGGTCTTCGGTATCGTCGGATATATCTTCAAGAAGCTGGACTACCCATTGGCGCCTATGGTGCTGGCGCTGGTGCTGGGAGATCGCGCTGAAGATGCGTTCCGCCAAACGATGGTGGGGTCCAAGGGCGGATTGGCCGTATTCTGGAGTAGCGGTCTGGTCGGCACGATCATGACGCTGGCACTCATCTTATTGCTCTGGCCATTGGTCAGCAGCACATGGAAACGTTTTCGCCAGCCTGTCGGCACGGCGGTCGCTGTAGACGGCTAAAAATATCGTCAGAAGTCAGAAACAAAAAAGCCTGGCGCTCAATGCGCCAGGCTTTTTTCTTGTGTCCGATGATTATTTTTTGGCGGTTGCAGCGATGCCGCCGCTTGCAGCATGCCCGGCCGCTTCACGCAAATCCGCCATCACGGAATCGCGCTTGTCGAGCAAATGCTGGCGGAGAATTGCCGCCAGCCGCTTGCCGTCGCGCGATTCCAGCGCCTTGATCATTTCATCATGTTCATGAATCGCCCGATCCCACTTCGCTTCCTGGAAGTTGGACTTGAAACGCAAAGCCAGCAAACGCCGGTTGATCGACAGATAAATCTGCCGCAGCATGGAATTGCGTGCCGCTTCGTTGATCTTGTTGTGTATCGTCTGGTTGCGGCTGTAATAACCGGGCAAATCGTTCTGCGCCCGGCAGACCAGCATCGCTTCATGCAAGACCTTGATGTCGGCAATTTCAGCCGGCGAAATACGCTCCGCTGCCAGCTCGCCGGACAAGGCTTCCAGGCCGCTCATCATTTCGAACGCCTCCCAGATTTCGTTGTCGTTCATCTTCGATACAAACGCGCCGCGATTCGGCGCGATATCGATCAAGCCTTCCGAAGCAAGAACCTTCATCGCTTCGCGCAACGGTGTACGCGAAATGCCCAGACGCTCGCATACTTCGCGCTCATTCAGTTTCATGCCGGGCGCCAACACGCCTTCGATGATCAGATTTTGCAGATGCTCAACCACGGCATCGTGCAAACGCTGCCGTTCCACTCTGGGCAAGAGCGGACCACCATTGCTATTTTCACCACCCAATGTATTTTGCATTCTAATTCCGATTTAATTTTTGCCTATTTTAATCTAATTGCAAACGCTGTGACGCAGTGCGTCATACAAGATGATCACAAGCCTTCATTGAGCGCTCGCACAAGATTCAAAGATCGATCCTGCAACGGTGTACCCGTATTCCCAACTACTACAAGATGCGGCAAAAAACAGCCAAAACAAGCCTGAATTGATGCAAATGGCTTTACTAAATAAAATCCCTCTGATAAAGTATTTTGTATGCAATATTCAATAATACGAAGTTTTCTTCAGGAGAATTAAATGTTGAAGCTCGACTTTCACCCTGCCGGCCGCCATTTTTTGAACATTCCAGGCCCCAGCCCAGTACCGGATCGCCTCTTGCGGGCCATGAGCTATCCAACAATCGATCACCGCGGCCCTGAATTCGGCGCAATGGGATTGAAAATCCTGTCCGGCATACAAAAGATTTTCAAAACCACGCAGCCAGTCGTCATTTATCCGGCATCCGGTACCGGCGCATGGGAAGCCGCGCTAGCCAATACCCTGAGCCCGGGCGACCACGTCCTGATGTTCGAAACCGGTCACTTTGCAACCTTGTGGAAAAAAATGGCGGAGTCGCTGGGTATTAAACCGGAATTCATCGGTTTGCCTGGTTACGAAGGCTGGCGCAACGGCGTACGAGCGGACATGATCGAAGCGCGCCTGCGCGCCGATACCAAACACGACATCAAAGCAGTGTGCGTCGTCCACAACGAAACCTCGACCGGCGTTACTTCCAACATCGCAGCCGTACGCAAAGCGATCAATGCAGCCGCTCACCCTGCATTGCTGCTGGTCGACACCATCTCCGGCCTCGCATCGGCCGACTATCGCCATGACGAATGGGGCGTGGACGTTACCGTATCCGGCTCGCAAAAAGGCTTGATGCTGCCACCAGGCATCAGCTTCAATGCCGTATCGAAAAAAGCGCTCGAAGCCAGTAAAACCGCCAAATTGCCGCGCGCATTCTGGGGCTGGAATGAAATCATCGAGATGAACAAAACCGGTTACTGGCCATATACGCCCAACACCAACTTGCTGTATGCACTACACGAAGCACTGGACATGATCCTGTCCGAAGGACTGGACAATGTATTCGAGCGCCACCAGCGTCTGGGCGCAGCATGCCGCACCGCCGTCCAGGCATGGGGCCTGGAAATTCAATGCGCCGACCCGGAAGTGTACTCGCCGGTATTGACCGGCGTGGTGATGCCGGATGGCGTGGATGCCGACGTCGTGCGTCGCCTGATTTATGAACGCTTCAACATGTCCCTGGGCGCAGGCTTGGGCAAGGCAAAAGGCAAGATGTTCCGTATCGGCCACTTGGGCGAAACGTCCGATCTGTCCTTGATGGCATCGTTGGCCGGCGCTGAAATGGGCTTGAAACTGGCTGGCGTCAAATTGGCAGGCAGCGGCGTTGTTGCAGCGATGGAATACCTGGAGTCGCACGCCGTACCAGCATTGAAAATCCCGGTCTAGTTGCCCGCAATACGAAACCGATGAGTGCAAACGGACACCGAACGAAAACAGGAAGATAGATGCATACAAATCCGCCTGATACCGAACTCGGTGCCTTATTGCTACAGGCGTTCCTTTCCGGCACGCCTGTAGCTGTTTCCAGCGCGCTGAGGCCTGCACATGCCGATACGGCCTATGCGATTCAGTTAGCAATATTGGCCAAGCGCCAGCGACAAATCACCGGCGGGAAAGTCGCGGCGGAACTGCAGCTTGACGGGCACCCGATGGTGAGCGGAAGCGGGAAAAGCCATGCTGGCGACCCGCGCCGTCTGTTGCCGTGGCTGGTCAATCAGTGCTGCCGCTGCACTGTACCACTGAGCGCTGGCGATCTGATGACCTGCGGTTCTTATGTTGGCGCTCACTTCCCCAGCAACACACGAGCCGTCAGCGGGCGTATCGGCACACCAGCGCCAATCAGCCTCAAGCTGAACTGACATCCTGCACGCCACCGTCGTCCCGATTATCGAATTTGCTGCCCGCTTCAGAAAAGGATGGACCTTACATGACTACCAAAGCTATCCACTTCGCTCCGACACATGCGCGTGGAACCAGTCCCCTGGCAAAACGTTTGCGCAAGGAGTTACGCGGCGATGTATTGTTCGGCAATGCTGATCGCGGCCGTTATGCAACCGATGCATCGATCTACCAGATCATGCCGATCGGGGTCGTGGTGCCGCGCGATCAAGCCGATCTGTTGCTATGCCTCGACATCGCACGTTCGGAAAATGCCCCCGTCCTGGCGCGCGGCGGCGGCACCAGCCAATGCGGCCAGACGGTTGGTGAAGCGCTGGTCATCGATAGCAGCAAATGGCTCAACAACATCGTCGATTTCGATCCGGAAAAGCGCACCGTCACCGTAGAACCGGGCATGGTGCTCGATCATCTCAACGCATGGCTCAAACCGCACGGCGTGTGGTTTCCGGTTGATGTATCCACCGCCGCACAATGCACGATAGGCGGCATGGCCGGCAACAACTCCTGCGGCTCGCGTTCCATCGAATACGGCAACATGGTGCACAACGTGCTGGCGATCGATGCCGTACTCGCCGATGGCACGCAAGGACGGTTTGAAACGCTGCCCAACATGGTCCAAACCGCGCGCCTGCAGAATATCGTGCAACGCCTGCAGCGCATCGCAACACGCGAGCAGCAGGAAATCATCGAACGCGTTCCGAAAGTATTGCGCCGTGTAGGCGGTTACAACATCGATCTGTTCGATTGTCAAAACCCGCGCAATTACACCGACGACGGCAGCGCCAATCTGGCGCATATCCTGGTCGGCTCCGAAGGTACGCTAGCCTTCAGCCGCCAGCTGACGCTGAAGCTCGCGCCCTTGCCGAAACATAAAGTGCTGGGCGTGATCAACTTCCCGACTTTTTACAAAGGGATGGATGCCGCCCAGCACATCGTCAAGCTGAATCCCACTGCGGTTGAACTGGTCGATCGCACGATGATCGATCTTTCGCTGAACAATCCGGCATTCCGCCCGGTAATAGAAAAAGCGCTGGTTGGCAGCCCGCAGGCCATCCTGCTGGTGGAATTCGCCGGCGACGACAAGGCTGCCCTGCTTGAAAAACTCGCTGCGCTGGCAGACCTGATGAGCGATCTCAGCCTGCCGGGCTCTGTCGTCAACATGGTCGATGCCAATGAACAAAAGTCCCTGTGGGACGTACGCAAGGCCGGCCTCAATATCATGATGAGCATGAAAGGCGACGGCAAACCCGTTTCCTTTATCGAAGACTGCGCAGTGCCGCTGGTGCATCTGGCCGAATACACCGATCGCCTGACCGAAGTGTTCCACAAATACCATACCGAAGGCACCTGGTACGCACATGCCAGCGTCGGGACGCTGCACGTACGGCCGATTCTCGACATGCGTCGCGATGGCGCTGCCAGCATGCGCAAGATCGCTGAAGAAGCATCGGCGCTGGTGCGCGAATACAAGGGCGCCTATTCAGGCGAGCATGGCGACGGTCTGTGTCGCGGCGAATGGGTGGCGTGGCAGTACGGCCCGCACATCAACCATGCATTCAGCGAGATTAAGAACCTGTTCGATCCGGACAATCGCTTCAATCCGGACAAGATCGTGCGGCCACCGAAGATGGACGACAAAAGCAATTTTCGTTTTGCGCCCGGCTATCAGGAACTGCCTGTCAAGACACAGATGGATTGGTCGGCCTGGGACGTCACCCGCGATCCGGCCAGCGGTCTGGAAACCGCGCCCGGCACCGGTAACGACCGCACCGGCGGTTTGGCCAAGGCAGTTGAAATGTGCAACAACAATGGCCACTGCCGTAAATTCGATGCCGGCACCATGTGCCCGAGCTACCGCATCACCAAGGATGAAAAGCATCTGACGCGCGGCCGTGCCAATACACTGCGTCTGGCGCTGTCCGGCCAGTTGGGTGCAGAGGGTCTGGCCAGTCAGGATGTGAAAGACACGCTGGATCTGTGCGTTTCCTGCAAGGGTTGCAAACGCGATTGTCCGACCGGCGTCGACATGGCAAAAATGAAGATCGAGGCACGGGCGGCATGGGTGAATAAACACGGCAGTACCTTGCGTGAAAAAATGATCGCCTTCATGCCGCGCTATGCTCCGCTCGCCAGCACAATCGGCGGCTTGCTGGCAATGGGCAACGATATTCCGGTGTTGTCGAATTGGCTGAAAAACCGCCTCGGCCTGGCGCAGCAACGTGCGTTCCCGCGCTTCCAGCGTTCCTTCCTGTCCCGTCGCAAAAACGCTCAACATACAGCGACCGGCAAGGAAGTGCTGCTGTTCGTCGATACCTTCAACAACTACATGGAACCGGAGAACGCAGCCGCCGCGCAAGCTGTACTGGAAGCAGCCGGCTATACCGTGCACTTCAATGTACAGGCTGGCGAGCGTCCGCTTTGCTGTGGCCGCACTTATCTGTCGGCCGGTATGGTCGAACAGGCGAAACAGGAAGCGCGCCGCACACTCGATGCATTAAAACCGTTTGTCGAGCGCGGCGTTGCCATCGTCGGCCTGGAGCCATCCTGCCTGCTGTCGCTGCGGGATGAATTCCTTGATTACGGATACGGCGAAGAAGCCAGAAAACTTGCCGATAGGGCTTATCTGTTTGAGGAATTCCTCGTGCATGAACATGCTGCGGGCCGCCTTGCACTGGACCTCAAACCACTGGCCTCGCCGAAGGCGATGGTCCACGGTCACTGCCACCAGAAAGCTTTCGATGCCGTCCATCCGGTGCAAACCGTGCTGAAGTGGATTCCGCAACTCGATGTCGCCGTCATCGAATCTTCCTGCTGCGGCATGGCGGGCAGCTTCGGTTATGAAGCCGAGCATTATGCAGCCTCGCAAGCCATGGGCGAACTGTCGCTTTTCCCTGCCATTCGCCAGGCGGAAAGCGGCACCATCTTCGTTGCAGACGGCACCAGCTGCAGGCATCAGATTGCCGACGGTACGCAGGAAAGCGCGATCCACGTTGCACGTGTTCTGGCGGCGGCACTGCAGGAGGATTGAAACCATTCTGATCGATGTGGAATGAGTACCGAATCACATACCCCTTATTTATAATGCGGGTATGCGATATCGCAATCGCTTGCCGTTCTGAAGCGGTGCATGCGCGCAATGCCTGATTCCATTCAGGCTACTATGTGCATCACACTCTCATTTCTGTCCATTCATGACTACTTACGCAATTGGCGACCTGCAGGGCTGCCACACGCAACTGCTGGCACTGCTGGATAAAATCGATGCAATCACGCCGCAGGCGCAACTGGTCTTCGTCGGCGATATCGTCAATCGCGGCCCGAAATCCCTAGCAACACTGCGCCATCTATATGGCTTGAGACAGCGCGCCCGCATCGTGCTCGGCAATCACGATTTGAATTTGCTGGCGGTCGCCTGCGGCTTGCGCAAGCCGCACCATGCAGACACTCTCGACGACATACTCGCGGCACACGATCGCGAAGAATTGCTGACCTGGCTGCGCCATCAGCCGCTGGCACTGGAACAGGATGGACATTTGTGCGTGCATGCCGGCGTGTTGCCGCAATGGAGTATGCAACAAGCACTGGCGCTTTCAGGCGAAGTGGAAGCCGTATTGCAAAGTGAAAACTGGGTAGCGTTTTTGCACGGAATGTACGGCAATGAACCGGCACGCTGGGACGATGATCTGCAAGGCGCGGATCGTTTGCGCTGCATCGTCAATGCATTGACGCGCCTGCGTTTTTGCAGCCCGGATGGCCGCATGGATTTCAAAACCACCGAAGCTGCAGAAAATCCGCCGGCCGGCTTGCTGCCCTGGTTCGATTTGCCGGATCGCAAAACCGCCGATAGCACCGTCGTATTCGGTCACTGGTCTACGCTAGGCTTGCTGATGCGGCCCAATCTCTTGGGTCTGGATACCGGCTGTGTGTGGGGCGGCAAGCTGACCGCCGTCAATCTGCAGGATAGAACGACCATACAGGTAGCCTGTCCGCAGCATCAGCGGCCAAGCAAAAAAAACTAGGCCACCTTCTCTGCAGGTTCGACATGGCCTAGCGTATCTGCAATGGCCGCGCGCGCTGCCTGCGCCAGCTCGCGCCTGTGCGTGCCGGCTGTATCTATCGGAGGCAGCACGATCAAATGCGCTGTCATTTTGCGCGCCTTCATGATCAGCAGCATGCTGTCGACAAAGCTCATGTCGCCAATAAAATCTGCCGCTGCATGCAGATTGCCGTGCTCATCCACATAGCGTATGGCGTACGGCTGCACCGGCACATCCGCTTCAATCGCGGCTTCAAACAGATTCGGATGAAAAGGTAACAGAGCTCCTTGCGCGACCGTCGTGCCTTCGGGGAAAAATGCAATGCGCTGGCCGGCTTCCATACTGCTCACCAGGCCTGCGTACACCCGCCTTACCTCGCGCTGCTTGCCGCGTGCAATAAAGATCGTGCCACCTTGTGCGCACAGCCAGCCCAGCACCGGCCATTTGCGGATATCCGCCTTTGCAACGAAGCGGCACGGTTGCAGGGAATTGATGACGAATATATCCAGCCACGAAACATGATTGGCCACGATCAGCGCCCGGTGCACCGGCGCTGCGCCGGGCAGCAAATCCACCTTGATGCGCAGGATGGACAGCAGGCCTGCCGCCCATTTTTGGCTGAGTCTATCGTGACTTGCCGCAGCGACCCAGGGAAAAATGAAAGCCGCAGTAGCCAGGCCACGCAACAAATGCAGCATCACGCGCACAAACGGCACAACGATCATGCACGCTCCTGCGAGCAAAGGAATGGATACATCTGCATCATCAACGAAACGGAGCCTAGCGCTGATACGCGATATGGCCCGCCACGATCGTCGTCTTCACCTGGCCGCTCAATTCGTAGCCGAGGAAAGGCGTATGTTTACCCTGGCTGGCCAGGGCTTTGGCGGCCACCGTCCAGCGCGCTGCCGGATCGAACAGGCAGATATCGGCCACGCTGCCAAGCGCCAACTGCCCTGACGGCAGACCGACTACGCGAGCCGCATCGGCACTGATCTTGGCGATCGCCTGCACTAACGATTGCTGGCTCGATTGCTTGTCCAGATCGGCGCAATTTTCGGCCCACTTCAAGGCCAGCGACAGCAGCAATTCCAGACCGGTGGCACCGGGCGACGCTTCGCCGAACGGCAGCAGTTTTTCATCGTCATCGACCGGCGTGTGGTCGGAACAGATGGCATCGATGGTGCCGTCCAGCAGGGCGCGGTGTATCGCATCGCGATCGCGCTGGCTGCGCAAAGGCGGCGTCAGGCGCGCATTGGAATCAAAGAAACCGATATCGTTTTCGGTCAGGTGAATATGGTGTGCGCCCACGTCGCAGCTGATCGGCAAACCTTCCTGCTTCGCCGCCCGTACCAACTCCAGTCCCGCTGCACTGGACATGCGGCACAGATGCACCCGCGTGCCGGTGACGCGCACCAGTTCCAGTATCGTATGCAAGGCGATCGTCTCGGCCATGACCGGCACGCCGGACAAACCCAGACGCGAGGCGACCGGCCCGCTGTGCGCCACGCCCTTGCGACCCAGATGCGGATCTTGCGGACGCAACCAGACTGTGTAGTCAAACGTTTTCGCATACTGCATCGCGCGCAACAGTACGGTGGTATCGAGTATCGGCTGATCGGCTTGCGCAAAACCGATGCAGCCGGCATCGGTGAGTTCCGCCATCTCGGTCAGCGCTGCGCCCTTCAAGCCCATCGTCAAGGCCCCGAGCGGATAGACATGCGCCTGATTCAAGGACTTGGCTCTGTGCTTGAGCATCTCGACCAGACCCGGCTCGTCCAGCACCGGATCGGTATCCGGCGGACAGATCAGACTGGTAACGCCGCCCTGTATCGCAGCCTGCATCTCGGATTCCAGTGTGGCCTTGTGTTCGTAACCGGGCTCGCGCAAGCGCGCACTCAGATCGACAAAACCGGGCGCGACCACCAGACCGCTGGCGTCGATCACCTTGGCGGCGACAAACCCTTCCGGCGCTTGTCCTAGGCCGGCAATTTTTCCTGCTGCGATAAAGACATCCTGTTTTGCATCGATGCCGTTGGCCGGATCGATCAGATGGCCGTTCTTGATGTGGATTTTCATCTTTTAATTTCCCGCCAAAATACTCATCACTGCCATCCGCACCGCAATGCCGAATGTCACTTGCGGCAGTATCACTGCCTGCTTGCCGTCAGCCACTGCCGATTCGATTTCGACGCCGCGATTCATCGGGCCGGGATGCATGACGATCGCATCCGGCTTGGCCAGCGCCAGACGCTCGGTCGTCAAGCCGTAACTCTTGAAGAATTCCTGTGCCGACGGCAGCAAGGCGCCGCTCATGCGCTCATTCTGCAAGCGCAGCATGATGATGACGTCGACATCTTTCAAACCCTTGTCGATGTCGGTGAAAACGCGCACGCCCATTTGCTCCAGCCCGCTCGGCAGCAAGGTGCGTGGACCGATGGCGCGCACTTCCGGCACACCCAAGGTAGTCAGCGCATGAATATCGGAACGCGCAACACGGCTGTGCAGAATGTCGCCGACGATGGCCACCGTCAGATTAGTGAAATCCTTCTTGTAGTGACGGATCGTGTACATATCCAGTAAACCCTGGGTCGGGTGTGCATGACGGCCATCGCCGGCATTGACGACGTGCACATGCGATTGCCCGGTATCGCCCAGATGTTTTGCGATCAGATACGGCGCACCCGATTCCGCATGGCGCACGACAAACATATCGGCGTGCATCGCGGCCAGATTGTCTATCGTATCGAGCAGCGATTCGCCCTTGCTGGAACTCGATGCCGAAATATTCAGGTTGATCACGTCCGCCGACAAACGCTTCGAGGCAATCTCGAAAGTGGTGCGGGTGCGCGTTGAATTCTCAAAGAACAGATTGAATACGCTCTTGCCGCGCATCAGCGGCACTTTCTTCACTTCGCGATCACCGATACTGACAAACGACGACGCCGTATCGAGGATGTGAATGATGTTGGACTTTGGCAGCCCTTCTATCGTGAGCAAATGCTGCAACTCACCGTTTTTATTCAATTGCGGATTAAGCATGATCCACCGTCAGGGAAAAGCGGCCATCGTCGGCCCGTTGAAGTACCAGCGATTGCTGGTCTGGAATGGAAATAGTCTGCGCCACAAAATCAGCGGCAATCGGCAACTCGCGACCGCCACGATCAGCCAATGCCGCCAGCATGATGCGCGCCGGGCGGCCGTAGTCGAACAACTCGTTGATCGCCGCGCGCGTGGTACGTCCGGTGTAAAGCACATCGTCGACCAGCAGAATGGTGGCGCCATCGACATCGAACGGGATTTGCGTCGGCTTGACGTCAGGACGCAAGCCTTTTTCCGCAAAGTCATCGCGATAAAACGAGACGTCGATAAAACCCAGACGCTCGGTCAGTTGCAGCTCGGCTGCCAGCCGTTCTGCCAGCCACGCGCCGCCGGAATAAATGCCGACGATTGCAACGTTCTCGGCTTTTGCCAGACCGGTTTTTACTTGTTGCGCCAGCTGTTGATACAAGGCCTCGGCGTCGAGTTCAGGATTTGGATTCGGTATGGTCATCGAAGTATTGTTGCAAGATGATTGCAGCTGCCTGATCGTCGATCAGATCGCCGCGTTGATGAGAAATCACTGCGGATGAATAACGCTCATCCACCAGCACCGTTGCCACGTCAAAACGTCCATGCAATTGATTCGCGAAGCGGCGGCAGCGTACCGTCATTTCATGCTCTGCGCCATCCGGGTGACGCGGCAGGCCGACGATGCACAAGGCGGGTTGCCATTGCGTGACCAGCTCGGCGATCGCCGCAAATTTTGCGTCGTTAGTCGCCGCGCTGATAATCGTCAGCGGTTGCGCCTGCTTCAATAAGGTATTGCCTACTGCCACGCCGATACGCTTCAAGCCGAAATCGAAACCCAGTACGGTTTCCACTAGGATGCGGCCCCATCGTCGTCACGCATGGCCGGCCTCGCTGCTCAACATCATCGGATCGATGCCAAGCAATTTGAGCGCGGCAACGAAGCGCTGTTCCAGCGGCAGATCGAACATGATGTCCGGATCCGCACGCACCGTCAGCCAGCCGTTGCGCACAATTTCATCTTCCAGCTGACCCGCGCCCCAGCCGGAACAACCGAGGCTGACCAGCATGCGCTGCGGCCCTGCACCCATGGCAACCGCTTCGAGTATGTCTTTGGATGTCGTCAGTGCAATGTCGCCGGCAACCGGCAGCGTCGAGGAGAAATTCCCCCGCGGCGCATGCAGCACAAAACCGCGATCGGCTTGCACCGGGCCGCCGTACATCACCAGTGTTTTTTCCAGCGGCAGCTTATCCGGTGCGATTTCCAGCTTCAGATCAATGCGGCTGAGCAAAACGCTCACCGTCATATCGGTCGGCTTGTTGATAATCACACCCAGGGCGCCATTCGCATTATGTTCACACAGGTACACGACTGCACCGCCGAAAACCGGGTCCAGCATGGAAGGCATCGCAATCAGGAAATGATCGGCCAGATTCAGCTCATTGCGTGAGGCTGTATTGGAAGATTCGTCAGGAGTTGCAGAAAAATCGAGGGATTCCCAGGGTGAACCGGGCTCGCTAGGGGATTTGCTGGACTTACGTTGCTTCGACATGGCGTTATTTTAGCAGTTTTGGATAAATTTTCTGCGCCAAACCGTGCATAACATGGTTTTTTCCTGCATTCTTTCTTCTCGCCAATTTGATGGATATTTGCTCTCCATGCTCCGATTTGAAAAGACACTGGTTTGGTTTCGCCGCGATTTGCGCAGCGTTGACCATGCCGCGCTCCACCATGCTCTCGCACAAAGCCGTCAGGTTTACTGCGTCTTTATCTTCGACCGCGCCATTCTGGACGCATTGCCGAGGGCCGACCGGCGTGTCGAATTCATACACGCCAGTTTGCTGGAACTAGCGCAGGCCCTGCGGGCGCTAGGCGGCGGCCTGATAGTACAGCATGCATGGGCCGAAACAGCCATACCCGAACTGGCCATCGAACTGGGCGTAGATGCGGTATTTGCCAACCACGATTACGAACCGCAGGCGATAACACGCGATGCGCACGTCGCTGCAGCACTCCAAGCTGCCGGACGCAGCCTGCATACGTTCAAGGATCAGGTCGTTTTTGAAAAAAATGAGGTGCTGACGCAGGCTGAAAAACCTTTTTCAGTTTTTACTCCGTACAAAAATGCCTGGCTGAAAAAGCTGTATGCAGAATCGAATGAGGCCACCCTGCGCCCCTACGAAATCGATGCCTATGCCGACCGCTTCGTTAATCTGCCGGAAAGCAAGTTCCCGATTCCATCATTGACGGATCTCGGCTTTGAAAAAACCAATCTGCCTGATCTGAATATCCCAACCGGCATGCAAGGCGCGCAAGACTTGCTCGATGCCTTTGCCGATCGCATGCAACGCTACGATCAGACACGCGACTTTCCGGCGCTCAAGGGGCCTTCCTATCTGTCGGTGCATGTGCGTTTCGGCACCGTTTCGATACGTGCACTCGCAAGGCGGGCGCTGGATGCGATGCGTACAGGTACAGGCGGCAATGGTGCAGCAGTCTGGCTGTCGGAACTGGTGTGGCGCGATTTTTACTTCATGATCCTGTTTCAGCATCCGCACGTAGTCGATCATGCATTCAAAGCGGATTACGATGCGATCACATGGGAGAGCGGCGATCATGCTCGACGCCTGTTTCAGGCCTGGTGCGATGGGCAAACCGGATATCCGCTGGTCGATGCCGCGATGGCACAATTGAACCAGACCGGTTACATGCACAATCGCTTGCGCATGGTGACAGCATCCTTCCTGATCAAGGACCTGGGCATAGACTGGCGCTGGGGCGAACACTACTTCGCGGAGAAGCTGAACGATTTCGATCTTGCTGCCAATAACGGCGGCTGGCAATGGGCATCGTCATCCGGTTGCGATGCGCAGCCCTACTTCCGCATCTTCAATCCCATCACACAGTCGGAAAAATTTGATCAGCAAGGAAAATTCATACGCCGCTACCTGCCCCAGCTTGCCAAATTATCCGATCGACATATTCATGCGCCATGGTGTGCGCCGGCACTGGAGTTGAGAATGGCCGGAGTCGAAATCGGCAACAATTACCCCGGCCCGCTGGTGCAGCATGACGAAGCGCGTGCCCGCACCTTGCAGCGTTATGCAGTGGTCAAAAAAGTCGCCACCCATATTGAATAAAGTTGACATGCAGAACAAAAAATCCCGCACATGTGCGGGATTTTTTTACGAATAACCGGTAATCAATTCACCGGCATTTCCTTCTTGATGAAACCTGCGATCAACTTGACCAGCGCCTCCTCCTGATAGGGTTTGCCCAGATATTCATTCACGCCCAGCTCCATCGCGTAATTACGATGCTTGCTGGCAGTACGCGAAGTAATCATGATGATGGGAATATCACGCGTACGTTCATCATCGCGAATATTGCGCGTCAGGTCGAAACCATCCATGCGTGGCATTTCGATATCGACCAGCATCACGTCTGGGGTAACCGATTGCAGGTGTTGCAATGCGTCTACACCGTCCTTGGCCAGTACTACCTGGTAACCTTCCCGCGTCAGCAGGCGCTGCGTCACGCGACGTACCGTGAGTGAATCGTCGACCACCATCACGATATGCTGGGTGCGCAAACCCTGCACCGGTTCGACGCGACGCGCCACCGGTTCGAAAGTCGCCATTTCGGCTACCGCGCCCATATCGCCAGGTACATCGGAAGGCGTCAAACGCGGTGCACGAATATTTTCATGCGCGACGCGTTGTGCCAGCGGCACCGGATTAAGGATCAAGACAATTTCACCCGAACCAAGCACCGTGGCACCGGCTATGCCTATCATGCGCGACAATTGCGGCCCGATATTCTTGACCACGACCTCCCGATTACCCAGAATTTCATCGACGTGCAAGGCTACCCTGTCGCTCCCGCTCTTCAGTATCATCAGCGGTGAATATTGCTGCGTGACAGGTGCGGCATCGGTATCGCCCAGCAGTGCCGACAGATAATGCATCGGTACGCGTTGCGACTGCCACATCACTGCGCCTTCATTGTAGGCAGTCGCCAGCGGACCGTTTTTCAGTTGCTGAACCTGTTCCACCAGCACCGATGGAATCGCATAGGTTTTGCCACCGGTAGAAAGAATCACCACTTGCGTGACCGCCAGCGTCAAGGGCAAATGAATCGTGAAATACGCGCCCTTGCCCGGCTCTGATGCAATCGCCACGCGGCCGCCCAGCGATGCCGCTTCCGAGCGCACCACATCCATGCCGATACCGCGCCCCGCCAGTTCGGTAATTTCTTCCGCCGTCGAAAAACCCGGATGGAAAATCAGATCGGTGACTTCAGCATCGGACAATGCATCCTCCGCTTTCACCAAACCGTTTTGCAGCGCCTTGCTGCGTATGCTGTTGAGGTTCAAGCCCTGGCCGTCATCGGAAAAATGAATGACGACTTCATTACCCTCTTGCCGAATTTCAATGCGCAATTCACCTGTTTCGCTCTTGCCGGCGGCGCGACGTTTTTCACGCGACTCGATACCGTGCACGATGGCATTGCGCAGCAGATGTTCAAACGGGCCGGCCATTTTTTCCAGTACGCTGCGATCAACCTCTACCGCACTGCCGCGTATATCCAGATTGACGCGCTTGTCCATTTCCTTGGCCGCCTGCCGCGTCACGCGATACAGACGTTCAGAGATACTGGCAAATTGCACCATGCGCACCCGCATCAGATCCTGCTGCAAATCACGCGTCAGACGCGCCTGATTTGTCAGATCGGTGCTGGCGCTATCGATAGTACGACTCAAGTTTTGCTGCACCGAGCCAACGTCGTTGACGCTTTCCGCCATCATCCGCGTCAATTCCTGCAGTCGCGTAAAGCGATCGAATTCCAGCGGATCGAATTCACGATCGGACGATACGCCCATGTGCGAAGTGATCTGCGATTCCGCCTGCATTTCGATTTCACGCAATTGTTCACGCAAACGTATAACGTTTTCCGACAGCTCCCCCATCGATGCACGCAGGGTGCCGACTTCCGTTTCCAGTTTGGAGCGCGAGATCGACACCTCACCCGCCTGATTGACCAGACGATCGAGAATGTCAGCCCGCACGCGCACCAGCGGAACCGGTGTCGCTGTCGCCGGCGTCCGCGATGCGGCAGCCGCTTCTGCTGCGATCGGCGTCGTGCGGTTGTCTGTTACCGGCATCAGGCTCTGAATGACCGGCAACTCTGCCGCAGCAGGCGCAGGGGTATTTTCTTCATCGGTCACGGCAGCAGCGGAGGCTTGCGGCCTGATCGCATCCGGGTTTTGCAACTGCTCAAACAACTGCAGGCCATGATCGTGGCGCGCCAGCAAATCTTCCACCGCAGCGGCGGAAGGATAGCCGGCATGCGTGATATTTTCGATCCGCGTTTCCATCTCGTGCATATGCTGGCCGAGCAACATCGCGCCCGCCATGCGTGCACTGCCTTTGACAGTATGCAAAATCCGCAGTACGGATTGCGGCAAGGCGGCATCACCCAGATTCTGCTGCCATGCACGCAAGGCCTGCCCCATCTGCGGCAACATATCACTGCCTTCTTCGATGAAGACCGGCAGCAGATCGATATCGATCTCATCCTTGATCGTCAGCGCAGGATCGCTCAGCTCGTCATGATCCTTGGGATAAACCGGCTCTTCAAACGGGGCAGCTTCCGTCCCCATGGTGAGATGAACCGGTTCCGTCTCAAACGCCGCTGAAACAGCGACGACATTGTCAGCAGCCGGCAACACATCGGCGGCGAGCTCAGGCACTTCTGTCTCGGCAGGGGCCTCGGCTACAACCTGTACTGGCCGGGCGGCACGGAATTCAAAATCTCCCGGCATGCGCTCCAGTATCTCCACCTGTTCCGGTTCCGCCTCCGGCATTTCACCCAGCGCGAACATCTGCAACATGAAACGTATCCGCTCCACGCCATGTTCCAGCGTGTCGTATTCTGAGATCAGCAATTTGACCGGTTTTCTGGCCAGATACTGCAACACTGCTTCAAGCGCATACGCAATCTGCTGCAAAGGCCTGAAACCGACTGTGGCGGAACTGCCGGCCAGTGAATGCGCAGCATGTACCGCTTGAATATTGACGTGACGATCCGGCTCATGGCGCCACTCGGCAAAATCCTGCGACAACAGACGCACCAGCTCGTCGGTTTCGGCCAGATAAATATTGTGCAGCGGCAGACTGATTTCCAGATCGCCTATGTATTTAACGTTGTCATTCGACTTCGCCACGGCAGGCGGATGACCGGGGAAATCCAGCACCTCCGCAATCGGCAGCTGTGCAGCATTGAGCGGCATGTCGTCTATCTGCAAATGATCGAGCTCGCCAACCGGAAAAATCGGTTCTGCCACCGCAAATGCCGGCGTGTCCTCGACACTTGCATTGAATTGATGGAATTGCGCCAACTCTTCATCGCTCAACTGCAGCTCTTCAGGCTCCGTCGCCTGCGGGAACTCCTGGCTACCGAAGTCGGCTGCATGATCCGCCGCGCCGTCAGCTACCGGCTCTTCAACTACCGTCGTTTCAAACGCAGCTGCACTCTCGTCAAAAGATGACGCTGACAGCAATTCATCCGATGCATCGTAATGGAAGCCTGTCTCGTTCCTTACTCCTTCAGCGGCATTGATCAGCGCACGGCCGCTGCGATCGGAACGACCCTGCGTTTGCAAATCACTGACCCATGCATCCAGTACCTGCACCGCATTTTCCAGCAGCGCATACAGCTCGGGGTCGCCCCCACGCGTTTCCGACAGCCGCAAATTCAATACCTGTTCAACGCTCCAGGCCGCTTCGCCAAGGGCAATCAGGCCAACCATGCGACCACTGCCTTTCAGTGTGTGAAACGAACGCCGCAAGGTAGTGAGAAATTCCTGATTGTGCGGTGCGTTGCGGGAATCCGGAATCGTCTGCTTGACGCAATCCAGCACTTCCACCGCTTCGGACAGAAAAATTTCCAGCAGTTCGGCATCTATCGCTTCATCGCTTGCAGGCGCAACCAGAGGCGCAATCTCCTTGACCTGCGATACAACTTTCGCCGGCGCCGTCGCCAGTGCGATATCTTCCATCGCATCCGGTGACGCGACAAAATCCGGGTGCTCGAGCATGTCGATTACCGCGCGCGCCCTGTCGCTGGCTTCCGGGTTGTCCACCAGTGTGGCATCAAGACGTACCTGTTCCAGCGATTCCTTCAGTTGTTCCTGCAGAAAGGGATTGCCTGGCTCGGCCGCCAGTGAGTGCGCCAGCTCTTCCGACTGCTTCTGATGCAAGGCCAGCTCGTTCTCTACCGTAGGCAAATCCGGAATTTCGGCATCCGGCATGATCGGCATTGCGCTTTGCAATTCTGCTACCGGAACGACTACGACATCCAGCACCGCATTTGACGCATTATTTTTTTCCGTCAGGTTGGCGCGAAAAACACCCTGTTCCTCATCAAACGAGAAACGATTTTTCACTCCATCCGGATGAAGTTGCAGCGTTTCGATAAAGAAACTCAAAGCGCCGACGTTCTGCGCAACCTGCTGGAATTCTTCCAGATCAGGTATTTCTTCGGCTGCGATAAAACGGCGCACCGCTTCCTGCGTATGCTGCACGGCGCGTACTGCATCGTCATGCTCGAGCACCGACAGGGCGCCGCTGATTTGATACAGCACGCTGTCGATGCCGTCCAGGCCGGCGCGCTGTTCGGGTTCGCGGAAATATTCATCCAGCATTTTTTCGACCTGACGCAAACTGGATTGCATTTCACCTGCCAATGCCGTCATGGTTTGACGTTCTTGCGCCTCGCGCGACATGTCATCCAGCCATTGCGCCGTATGTGTCATCGTTTCGCCCGATACGGCAGACAGCAGGCGTGTCGTCACGGCATCGGCGCGCTCGGTAAAATCATCCGCCAGATGGCTGATCTGCTGCAGCGCATTTTCCACAAACAACAGACTGGTGGCAATTTCCAGGCTCAGGCTGTCGCCGGGCCGCGAATGCGCAGCATGCCGCGCAATACCGCTCAACTCACGCAACAATTTCGCCAGCGCCGGTGCATTCAAGTGATTACCGGCTTCAGCCAGGCCACTCATTTCCTGCTCAAACGATTGCGCCACGCTGGCATCACCGCCGGCTATCCGATTCCACAAATTCTTCGCTTGCGACAGTCGTTCCTTGGCTGTTGCCAATGCCTGCGCATCGATCTGGCCATAACGTTTTTTTTCATAATCGTTAGGCACGACGCCATCGAGTTGATAGGCGCTACGGATTTGCTGGGCGACAGCCGAAGGTTGTTCAACCCGCGCAATGAAAAACAGCGCATCGCGCAACAATCTTTCAGCAATACTCGACGAGCCTTCGCTTAAACGGCGAATCTGCAGATTGATGCGCGCGAATAGTTGTTTGACATACAGTTCGTTCGGCACCTGACCGGCAGAAACCGCATCGGCAAACCCGTGCATGACCCACCAGAAACTGCGCGCCTGCTGCGTACTTTGCGCCTGCTCGACGCGCAAGACGATATCGCGCATGATTTTCGCGCTGGCCTGAGCAGCATCGCCATTCGCCTCCTTCAGAAACATCAGCAAGGCACGCTCAAAGCGTTTACGCAAAGCAACGTAATCGTCAGACGTCAATGCAATCGACGCGGACGTCAATTGCGGACGGATTGCCAGATTGGGGAAAAACAGATCGGCGGGATGTATGCGTTCAGCGCCACGTACTTGCAACAGGGAACGATAATAAGGGAACAAGCGCACCGGTTGATGCGGCAAACCAGCCAGCAATTCTTCCAGATATTCCAGCAGCGCCTGATAGGCATGTGCAATCACATGCACGCTGTCATCGGTCAGGGTCAGCTGGCCTGAGTCAAAACGATCGAATAAATCCTCGACCGTTTCGGTAATGATGGCAACCCCATCGACGTCCACTATTTGCAAGGCGCCATGCGCCTGATGCAAATAGGTTTTGGCGTGGCGCAAAGTGGTGGATTGCGTCTCCGGATCTTGCGCCAAGGCTTCGCCTAATGCGACTTTGGAACGCGTCAGTGCTTCGCCGATTTCAGCGATGACCCAGGACAGCGGGCCGACATCGAAATTGTCCTTGTTACCTTGCGGCAAGGAGGAATTGGGGGTATTCATGACTGCCTCGCGGGTGCGGGGTGATCAATCGCCACTCGGATCAATCACCGCAATTGCTGTTGGGCCTCAAATCAATGCATGCCTGCAAACCAGCCGCGCGAACAACACGCATCGAGATCGAGACACGCATCAAGACAAATGGATCAAGCCGTTACACGGAACCGTGAAACCGAATTTTTAAGTTCTTCGGCCAGCTTCGACAATTCGCGAATCGAATGCGCAGTTTGCTGCGTACCCTCTTGCGTCTGCTCGGTAACAGTCAGAATGCCTTGAATATTCTGCGCCACGCCGTTGGCCGATGTCGCCTGCTGCTCGGTCGCGGATGAAATCCCCTGAATCAGTTCCGCCAGACGATTCGACACACGTCGAATATCGGACAGTGCAGCGCCGGCAGCATCGGAAAGTTTCGCTCCCTCGACCACACCCTGCGTCGATTTTTCCATGGCGGCAACCGCATCGTGGGTATCGGTTTGAATGGTACGCACCAGTGCACCGATCTGCTTGGTCGCTTCGCCGGAACGTTCCGCCAGACGCTGCACCTCTTCCGCGACCACCGAGAAACCGCGACCTGCTTCACCGGCCGATGCGGCCTGAATTGCCGCGTTCAGCGCCAGCACGTTGGTCTGTTCGGTAATGTCGGAAATCAGTTCGGTGATCTCGCCAATTTCCTGCGAGGATTCGCCCAGGCGTTTGATACGCTTGGATGTCTCCTGAATTTGTTCGCGGATCTCGTTCATGCCCTTAATCGCATTTTCCACCGCACGCGAACCTTGTTCTGCCGCCGTCACCGACTGGCGCGCAACTTCTGCCGATTCGCTGGCGGATTTTGAAACGTCGGTAATCTGCACCGCCATTTCCAGTACCGCCTGGCCGGTTTCCTGAATGTCGCGTGACTGCTTGTGCGACGCTTCCAGCAATTCGGTTGAAATATTCTGCGCCGTGTTGGATGCCGATGTAACCAGCTCTGCCGTGTTCGTCACCCGTCCGACCAGACCGCGCAATTCTTCCACCGTGTAGTTGACCGAATCGGCAATCGCGCCGGTAATATCCTCGGTCACCGTCGCCTGCACCGTCAAATCGCCATCGGCTACTTCCTGCAATTCATTCATCAAGCGCAAAATAGCGGCCTGATTCTGATCGTTTGCCTGCTTCGCTTCTTCTTCCTGCTTTCGCGCTTCCAGTCGTTGACCCTCAGCTTCTTCACGGCGGGCATCCGCTTCATTCGTTCTGTTCCGGCTATCCTGCAACAGCACCAGGGCAATACCTGCAGCTGACAGCAAAGCGGCAAATACGCTGGCCAGCATCAGCCAGAACGGCCAGGTAAAGGAATCCTGCTGAGTGCGATAGCTTTGCTGCAGATCGGTCAAACGCTGCTTCAAGGCTTCGTTTTCCTTGAAGATCAATTCCTGCGCCTGTTTCGCTGCGATAAAGTTTTGCAGATTGCCCAGAATCTGCGCGATCGATTTTTGATAATCGGCAAAGGCGGCCTGCAATTCGACCAGTTTTTCACGTGTATCCGGCTCAGTGGTTTTCGTCAGGCGCAGCACTTCACTGCCATTCAGAAAGCCATCGGTAATGTCGCGGAAAGTGTTGGTATCCTTGCCCAGCAAGAAGGCGGTTTCCGGATTCACGCCCTCGGAACTCAGAAACTCATTCGCGCTACGCGCCAGACGTTGCGTCAACATCACCAGTTGGCCGGCCGCTGCAATTTCACGCGGCGTGGCGCCACTTTGCGATTTGAGAGTGGAAATCTGCTCGGTCAATTCCAGCAAGTTAGGGGAAATACCGTTCAACACTTCCAGCGTCTTACCGAAACCGGTCAGCGGGCCTTCCAGTTTCAGTATCGTGGCAGCTGCCTTGTCGGAGCCGGCCCATAATTTTTGTACTTCCTGCAAGGCGACTTCCATTTTTGCATCAGGCGCACTGATGTCGCGACCCTGATAGACGCCACCTTTGGACAAAATCGCCAGGTCGTTATTGAATTCCTTGCGGCTGTCAGCCAGTTGCTTGAATGCTTCCTTGTTACCCTGAATCGCATTCGGCGTTGCCTTGCCGACCCGTTGCGAGTGCATCAGTGCGTCGCCGGCTATCTGTGTCTGCGTCGATGTCAGTGCGGAATACTCTGCGTTCAGCCACACGAATGCAGCACCCAGAACCAGCGAGGAGCCGAGCGCGATAAGCAAAATACGAACCTGTTGCTGCAGCGGCAGCTTGCCGATCAAGGGCAGACGAATATCGCCGCTTTTTTGCAGAACGTCGCCGATGTATGTCGCGTTGGGATTGATGTTGGCGCGCGCCGCACGTAGCGTCTTGGCATCCGCAGGAGTTGTCGTATCGGCCGCCATATCGCCGTAGGTATCCGCTCCCTGTGCGGCCGCCTCTTTCTTGCTCTTGGAAAGCGGTAATTTAAACGCCATACTGGTTCTCCTGACTCTGTTTATACTGCGTTCGAGTTATCGTTCCCGAACTCATAGACCAACATGCAAAAATTGAGGATTTTGTATTACTAAAGAAAGATCCAGTTCGCGCCAGACTTGCGACTCGCGATCTATATAACGCTTGCTGACCCAGGGTGCGGATGGTTCGCCGTCGGCCTGCCGCTCCATTTCAGCGACGTTATGCAAACCCAGTACACGCGACACCAGCAAGCCGCTATTGAATGAAAGTGCCGGCGAAAACGCCACGATGCGGCAATCCTTGTCTATCGCTGTCGGGGCCTGGCCCTGAAAGCCGGCGAAATCAATCACGCTGATTAAATTACCGCGAATATTTGCCAAGCCAAGAAACCAGGGCTGCGTCAACGGCACGGCAGTAATCGTGCCAACCGAAACAATTTCGCCCGCTGTCTGCAGATCCAGCAACCAGCGATTGCCGCCTATCATCACGCCGAGTTGATTGATGCGCGTATCTTCGCCGCTGCGCGCAGTTTGCATGCGCTCCACCAGTTGCGCCTGAAATTCGCGCAAGCGCGTACGGCGGGTGCCGACATCCGCTTTGGCGAATATCTTCCCCGTTTGCAGATCCGACGTAGACTGGCTCATAGAGAGTGATTACCCGAGTGCAGCAATTTTGGACAGCAATTCGGCCGGATCAACCGGTTTGACGATGTAATCACGCGCGCCTTGACGCAAGCCCCAGATGCGGTCGGTTTCCTGGCCTTTGCTGGTACAGATAATGATAGGCACGTCTTGTGTTTCCGGATCACGCGTGATTGCGCGCGTGATCTGAAAACCGTTCTGGCCCGGCATCACGATATCCATCAGGATCAATTGCGGCTTGTCTGCCTTGATCTTCAGCAACGCTTCTTCGCCATTTTCGGCAGTGGAAACGGAGAAACCTTTTTTCACCAGAATATCGGTCAGGAAATAACGTTCGGTCGGAGAGTCATCAACGATAAGAATTTTTTGAATGGCCATCTGAAACCTTTAAATCAAAATTTATTTTGCGACTGCTTCTGCCGCGTACTCGCGCACGGTTTTGAGCAGACTGTCTTTAGTGAATGGCTTGGTGAGGTAGGCATCAGAGCCGACCATTGCGCCGCGCGCCCGATCAAACAAGCCATCCTTGGACGACAACATGATCACTGGCGTGGAATGAAATTTGGCACTCTTCTTGATCAACGCGCAGGTTTGATAACCATCGAGGCGAGGCATCAAGATATCGCAGAAGATAAGCGCTGGCTTGTGGTCGTTCATTTTTGCGAGCGCATCAAAACCGTCATCCGCCAGCACGACCTTGTAACCTGCCTGCCCAAGAAAGATCTCGGCCGACCGACGAATAGTGCTGCTATCGTCGATCACCATGATTTTCATGTCAGTGCTGTCCAGTGATATTGTCATGAGTCATCTCGTTAAACTGTGTCCACAATATAAGGTGCATCAGTAACAAAAAGCAAGATTCTTTAAGACAAGCATCCCCGGGCAAATCAACGCCCGTGGTTTTTCAACAAAAATACCAAAGTCGCAATACCGGACCAAAAGATAGGGACTAGATCGCCACCATCTCGAAATCTTCCTTGCGTGCGCCACATTCCGGGCAAGTCCAGTTCATCGGCACATCGGCCCAGCGTGTTCCTGCAGCAATACCTTCTTCCGGCAAACCGGTGGCTTCGTTGTAAATCCAGCCGCAAATCAGGCACATCCAGGTTTGAAACGGTTCATTCGAATTTTCGTTAATGCTCACGGCAGACAGCCCTTCAAGTAAAATGCACAATCAGCTATCTTAATATACCCGCCGTGCAAAACCAAACTTCTCCGCTTATATTGACCTTTGGCCCGACCGATCCGGTGGGCGCCGTCGGCATTCAGGCCGACCTGGCCTCTTTTGCCGCCATGGGTTGCCACGGCCTGTCGGTCGTCACCGCGCTATTCATCGGCGATACCGCACGAATCGAAGACATGCAGATCATCGATGCTGACTGGGTGTCCGATCAGGCGCGCGTGGTACTGGAAGACATGCCGGTAGCCGCCTTCAAGGTCGGCGCTGTCGGCAGCGTGGAAAACGTTTCGGCCATTGCAGAAATCGTTTCCGACTATCCGGACATCCCGCTGATTTTCGATCCCTTCCTGTCCTCGCTGCCCGATCAGGGCGCGGAAGGCGAAGACATGCTGATGGCGATACGCGAGCTGCTGGTCCCGCAAACCACCGTTTTGGTTCTCTCCAATGTCGAGCTGGCGCGCATGGCTGAAACCTGGCGCGAACCGTCGGAAGAAGACATGATGGCCGTCGATGCGATGCGTTTGATCGAAATGGGCTGCGAATATGTATTCGTCACCGGCACGCCATCCGAGCTGACCGATGTCGCCAATACCCTGTTCGATGAAGGCGGCGTCATCCGTCACGACAACTGGCAACGCATTTCCGGTTCGTACAGTGGCGCCGGCGCCACGCTGGCGGCAACCATTGCGGCATTGCTGGCAAATGGACTGGATATTCCGGAAGCTGTATTCGAAGCACAGGAATTCACCGTTGCCTCTATCGCCAATGCGCAGCGTCTCGGTATGGGCAAGCTGGTGCCCGACCGCTATTTCTGGGCGCGTGAATCTGACGAAGAAATAGATCTCACGCCGCCACTTCAGTAAAATTTTTTTCATTTCACGGTTCTCGCATGTCATCCAACAACGAAATTCTTTTCGCCCGCGCCCAAAAAAGTACGCCGGGCGGCGTCAATTCGCCAGTCCGCGCCTTCCGTTCCGTCGGTGGTACGCCGCGCTTCATTACCCGCGCTGAAGGCCCTTACTTCTGGGATGCCGACGACAGACGCTACATTGATTACATCGGCTCGTGGGGCCCAGCCATTGTCGGTCATGCGCACCCGGATGTCGTCAAGGCGGTACAAGATGCGGCGACGCGCGGCCTGAGCTTCGGCGCGCCGACCGAAGGCGAAATCCGGATGGCGGAATTGATCTGCCAACTGGTGCCATCGATCGAACAGGTGCGTCTGGTTTCCAGCGGCACCGAAGCGGCGATGAGCGCCCTGCGCCTGGCACGCGGAGCAACCGGTCGCGATACGATCATCAAGTTTGAAGGTTGTTATCACGGCCATGCCGATTCGCTGCTGGTAAAAGCCGGCAGCGGCTTGCTGACCTTCGGCAATCCGACTTCAGCCGGCGT
This sequence comes from Herminiimonas arsenicoxydans, assembly GCA_000026125.1. GTDB lineage: Bacteria > Pseudomonadota > Gammaproteobacteria > Burkholderiales > Burkholderiaceae_D > Oxalicibacterium > Oxalicibacterium arsenicoxydans. The sequence continues at coordinate 2,723,775 of CU207211.1, forward strand.
GCCGGAAGATTTTGCCAAGCACACGCTGGTGCTGGACTATAACAATCCGCAGCAACTCGAAGATACATTCAAGGAAATCGGCAACCAGATTGCCTGCGTGATCGTCGAGCCGGTTGCCGGCAACATGAATCTGCTGCCTGCCACGCCGGAATTCCTGCAAACCATGCGTCGCGTCTGTACGCAATACGGCGCCGTGCTGATATTCGATGAAGTAATGTCCGGCTTCCGCGTCGCGCTCGGCGGGGCGCAATCGATGTACGATATCAAGCCCGATCTGACGGTACTGGGAAAAGTCATCGGCGGCGGCTTGCCGGTGGCCGCATTCGGCGGACGCACAGATTTGATGCAGCATCTGGCGCCACTCGGCGGCGTGTATCAGGCGGGAACATTGTCGGGCAACCCGGTCACCGTCGCAGCCGGCCTGGCAACGCTGAAGTTGATCCAGGTGCCCGGATTCTATGAGTCGCTGGCGACACAAACCGGCAAACTGGTCGCGGGCTTGAGTGCCGCGGCACGCGCAGCGAATATCGCCTTCAGCGCCAATTCGGTCGGCGGCATGTTCGGCATGTACTTCGCGGCTGAAAAACCGCAGTCGTATACAGAAATGATGAAATGCGATGTCGCGCATTTCAACACCTTCTTCCATGCCATGCTGGATGCAGGAGTTTATCTGGCGCCATCGGCGTTTGAAGCCGGCTTCGTGTCCGCACAGCACGACGATGCAATTATCGAGGCCAGCATTCAGGCTGCGCGTCAGGCATTTGCACAACTGGGTCAATAAAAACTATCCACGCGCATTCTGCGATTATGCGCGTGGATAATTTATTTTATGTCTTGAGCCAGCCGCGACGGCGGAAATACCAGAACGGTGCAATGGCAGAAGCCAGCATCAGCACCCCGGCCAGCGGATAGCCGAAGGTCCAATCCAGCTCCGGCATGACCTTGAAGTTCATCCCGTAAATACTGGCGATCAGAGTCGGCGGCAAAAATGCGACCGATGCGACGGAAAAAATCTTGATGATTTTATTCTGGTTGATGTTGATGAAACCGACCGTTGCATCCATCAGGAAGTTGATCTTGTCGAACAGGAAGGCGGTATGCCCATCCAGCGATTCGATATCGCGCATGATCTGCCGCGCTTCTTCAAACTGCTCGGCATTCAGCAAGCGCCCACGCATCAGAAAACTGACGGCGCGACGCGTATCCATCATGTTGCGCCGAATACGGCCGTTCAAATCCTCTTCGTGCGCAATCGCATTCAATGCACTGGCAGCATCCTTGTCGGTCAGCTCTTCCTGCAGCACCGCCCGGCTCACTTCATCCAGGCTTTCATACACGCCTTCCAGCGCATCTGCCGAGTACTCGGCATCGGTCGCATACAGATCAAGCAGGACATCCTTGTAATCGGCAATCGAGCCGGGGCGCGAGCGCGCGCGCATGCGTACCAGACGGAAGATAGGCAAATCATCGGAATGCAGCGAGAACAGCATATCCCTGGCCAGAATGAAAGCGACGGTAATGACCCGCGACGGGCCATCGTCCTCCTCCAGCAGGAAATCGGTACGCAGATGCAAATCGCCGTTTTCCGCTTCGTAATAACGGGCCGATGCTTCGATATCCTTGAAATTATCTTCGCCCGGCAAGGTCACGCCATAGATGCTCCTGACCCAGTCGCGTTCTTCGTCACTGGGATCGGTCAGATCTACCCATACCGGCATGGAATTTTCCAGATCCTCGCGCCTATCGATATTGACCTGGCTCAAACGACCATTTTGCAACACAAATACATTAATCATTAGCTCTCCCGGTCGCGCCAGAGACACCAGCCATTACTGATGAAACACACAACTCATCCTGCAGGGCAAACTCTACAGGGTTATAAATTTTGAGGGAACGCGGCCATGCAGCAAACTACACAGGCCAGGACGCGACCACCCACCGAATCGGCGAGAGGCGCTAGGGAGCGTAAGCGTTAAGCGCTATCTCGCAGATTGACCGTCAAAAACGGCTGACCACATAAATAAGGACTACCCAAGACGGGTCTCCGGAAACGAAAACAGCGCAAGTGTACTGACAAGTCCAACGGCAAGCAAGCCACCCCGGTTGACATATTCATTTGTTATCACGGCAATTCGGCCGAACCCATACGGCGCAGAATCAAATCCGTTCGACGCCCCAGATAAGCGGTGCCGCGATGCGTGTCGTAGAAACGCGGATTGGGCAGCATGACTGCCAGCCGCGCCGCCTGTGGCGCACTCAGTTGCGCCGCCGACGTACCGTAATAATGCTGGGCCGCCGCTTCGGCGCCAAACACACCGACGCCCCACTCGACAACGTTTAGATAAATTTCAAAAATACGCTCTTTGTCCATCCAGTATTCGAGCATATAAGTAATCACTACTTCCTGTCCTTTGCGGATATAGCTGCGATCGCCGGACAGAAACAGATTCTTTGCCAGTTGCTGCGTGATGGTCGAACCGCCCGCCACCACCTTGCCTTTCCTTACATTTTTTTCGTAGGCTTTTTCCAGCGCGTCCCAGTCGATACCTTCATGGCCGGAAAAATTGGAGTCTTCCGAGGCGATGATGGCGCGCTTCAGATTATTGGAAATGCGCTTGTACGGAACCCATTTGTGCTTGAGCTGGGCCTGCGGATTTTTGTCCTGCAAGACCGATAATTGCTGCCGCATGAAGCTGGTCGAATCGGGATTGTGATTGACCCACCAGCCTATCTGCAAAAAGAAATAAAGCTGCATCAGCAAAACCAGTAAAATCGGCACCAGTATCAGCCAGAACAACAGCTTGCGCAGAATTTTCATTTTATCGATTCAAGTGGAGACGTGGATCACGCAAGGTCTAGAGCTGCGCACGCAATTCTGCGAATACTGCAGCGGTCTCGGGGCGCACGCCGCGCCACAGATAAAACGATTCCGCCGCCTGCTCCACCAGCATGCCGAGCCCGTCGCGCACAGTCGCCCCGTGTTGTGCCGCAAAGCGCATGAAGGCAGTCGGTTGTGCGCCATACATCATGTCGTAAGCCAGCGTATGCGCAGTAAAAACACGCGGTGAAATCGGCGGCACTTCCGATGCCAGGCTGGCCGCCGTTGCATTGATCACGATATCGAAGGAATCATCCAGATCTGCAAATGTACTGACTTTCAGGCGCGGCTGCGCGGCAAACCGGTGCGCCAGATCCAGCGCCTTGCTGTGCGTGCGATTGGCCAACACCAGTCGGGCCGGCTGTTCGTGCAGCAAAGGCAGAAGTACGCCGCGCGCCGCGCCGCCGGCTCCCAGCAGGAGCACCGATTTATTGGCGATCTCCACCTTGGCGTTGCGCACAATATCGCTGACCAGACCGAAACCGTCGGTATTGTCGCCCAGCATGTCAGCGCCATCGAACTTCAAGGTATTGACTGCCCCGGCGGCACGCGCACGCTCGGTCAGCGTCGTCGCCAGCGCATATGCTTCCAGCTTGAAGGGCACCGTTACATTCACGCCCTTGCCGCCATTGCGCACGAAATCCTGCACTGTCGCCAGAAAGCCGTCCAGCGGCGCCAGCAGAGGTTCGTAGCGCATATCCTGCTGCGTCTGCGCGGCGAATCGCGCATGAATATCCGGCGATTTGCTGTGTGCTATCGGATTGCCGATCACGGCATAACGGTCAGTCATGGTGCTCACTCATTGTCCTCGTGTTTCTGTTTGCAGCGCGTCATCGCGCGTGAAGCTGAAGCGCGTAATGATTTCCCATACATCGTCCTTGCCGCTGGAACGCATATGCTCGGGAAATTTCCCGAAGGGGACGGAACGCCGGACGATATTCAATGCCGCCTGATCCAGTGCAGGATTGCCCGAAGAACGCTCAACCCGCGGCCCGCCATCCTTCATGTAAATCGTGCCATCCTGAAAAATCGGGATGAAGAGAATCAGGTCGCCATATAACTTCTTGCCGTCTTTCTGCGGAAAGTTCAGCGTGCCGTATTTTTCTATCCGATCCTGAAAGGCTTTGTAATATGCAGCATAACCAACTTCGCGTGTGCTCGGCGTGACCTGTGTTTTTTTCGGCCGCTTGTTGTAGTCCTCTACACTGCGTGCAATTTCCGCTTCGCGACGCAGCAAGGCTTTGGCGCTATCCAGCATATCGGTCGCATTGCGTTGCGGCGGCAGATCTTTCACCGGCTCTACATCCGTCACCTGCGGCGCACGGAACGGGGTTTTCCTGGCCAGTTGCGATAGCAGCTTCTGCTGATGCCGCTCCAGTTCTTCCACCTTGCGTCTGGCCGCCTTGGCGCTATCGCCATCTTCACTTTTACGAAAATCCGGCAACGGCGATTTGGCGCGCCCGGCATCCGCATTACCGCCGCCATCGAGATTGGCTTGCGCCAGCGCATCGGCCTTTAGCGGCGCCTTGTCGTGCTTGGCATTGACCAGTATCACTTCCAGCCCGGGATCGGTCGGCTGGAACTTGAACGCTTCCGGCGCCGTGAAGTGCACAGCCAGCAACGCAGCATGCGCCAGCACGGATACGGCGACGGCGATCGTAAGAGTCCGATTCTGGAGTAAGGATTTCACGCGTGAAATGGCTGTCGCTAACAATAGAAGGGATGAATTCTACGGCAAACGCCAACCGAATTTAAGCAAGTTGCCATCGCTTATTCCGGCGCTGCAGTGGATGCTGGTTTTTCCAGCGATTCTTCCTGCGGTTTTTCCAGTGCCTCAGCTGCGGCCTGTTCATCCGGCACCGGTTCGGCATCACCTTCCAGCAGATCTTCGCTCATGTCTTCATCAAGCTCGACTTGCGGGGAGTTACCCGCATCGTGCGTAATGTCGAGCAGACGCGCTTCTATTGTCAAATCGACTTCATCCCAACGCAACAGATCGAGCCGGACTTGCGAGCCGCGTGCGACCTGCGGCATACCGGGCAATTTGATGACCAGCGGAATATCGGTCAGGCGCAGGATTTCTTCCTTCAATACGGTCGCTTCGACCTTGATGGTTTCATCTGTGCCTTTTTCCTGGCTCAACCAGCGCAGGCACCAGTAGCGTTCCATGTCGGCCTGGAACGCAGCATAGGCGCTGTACGCGGCATCAAATGCGGAAACGATTGCGAACAGATCCGCATCGCGTTGCTTGAACGGCGCCACCAGTTGTGCGGTCACACCGTTATCGACGCACGCGAGAATCTGCCATTGATTGACCAGATCGGTATAGCGACGCAAAGGCGAAGTGCTCCATGCATACTGATCGACACCCAGTCCCTGATGCGGCGCAGCGTGTGTCTGCATGCGTACCTGCATCTTCGCCGCCCAGCCGTTGCCCGAACCGCCGCCCTGCGCGCGATAAATACCGGGTACGCCATGGTCGTGCAGCAGTTTGCCCCAACTGCTGTTGGTCAGGATCGCCAGCTCCGCGACGATCTTGTCCAGCGGCGCGCCACGCTTGCGCCGCTGTATCGAGACCACATCGTTTTCCACGTAGAAGTTGAAATCGACGCGATTAGTCTGTTCCGGCCGCAAACCGAAGCTTTCGCGTTTGGCCATGCGACCCTGCTCCAGCACCTGCGCCCATTTCCACAGCAGGGAAATATCGTCCTTGTAGGGATAGTCACCGACATCTGCAGCAAGATTCTCTTCCGTCACATAGGCGTCGAGATCGTTATGGCGCAGATTGGCGGCAATCGGCACGCGTTCGGCGCGCGTTTCGCTCGCGATCACCGACCAGTCGGCCGGGTCCAGCGTCACATACAGCGACAGCGCGGGACAAACCTTCCCCTCAGCCAGCGTATATGCATCGACCAGTTCATCCGGCAGCATCGTGATCTTGTCGCCCGGCATATAGACGGTCGACAAACGCTGACGCGCAATCGCATCCAGCGCATCGTCGCGCTTGATGCCCAGCGCAGGAGCGGCGATATGAATGCCGATGCACACATTGCCATCCGGCAGGCGCGTGACCGACATCGCATCGTCGATTTCCGTGGTCGTCACATCGTCGATGGAAAATGCCTGTACATCCGCCAGCGGCAAGTCGGGTAGCACGGGAATCGCGATTTCCGGAAATGCCAGGCCTTTAGGAAAAGACTCAAACAGGAACTTGGAGAAATGCAGCTCCCTGGCCGAGGCTATGCCGCCGACAGCCAGCATCAGACGCTGCGGTGCAATCTGCAATTCGCTGCACGCGGCATCCAGCGCCTTGTACTCGATGGAATTCTTGTCCGGTTTGAACAGCAGTTGCCGCACCAGCGGACGCATGGCTTCCGGCAGACGATGGGCTTTCAACTCTGCAACGTATTGCGCCTGAATCAGGGCCTGTTGACGTTTCTTTTCGACGCCGGCCAGTGCTGCCTTGAGCGATGCCTCCGGCGCGGCCTTGTAGCGGCCCTTGCCTTTCTTGTAGAAATAAATCGGCGCCGCATGCAAGCGCAAGATCAAACCCGCAGCTTCATGCGGCTTGGGGGCATGGCCGAAATATTCCGTGCCCAACTCGGCGAAACCGAACTCTTCCTGCCCCGCGACTTCCCACAGAAAATCGAGATCGATTTCTTCGGCTATGGCATGCGCCTCTGCCATGAATTCGGTTGGAGATGGTGCCGCAAATTGCAGCAGCACATCCTTGGCGCGTACTTTGGTCCGCTTGCCAGAAGGCATTTCAACCTGAAATGCCTCGCCTTGCTGCGACATCGATACGCCGGCCTTGAAGTCACCGGATTCGTCAAAAAATAGATTCATTCAATACTTTTCTTGTTTAATAGTTCGTCGAACAGGTGCACTTGATTATCGATTCTGCACGTACCGCAGGAATCGATGACTCATTTATTCAGCGCACCCTTATGCGTTTTGGTTTGACCGGAGGCGGACTATCTCCGGCAGAAAAACTTCTGTGACCAGCAACAGGCCATTACCTCGCTTATATAAACAGCGACGCGCCAGCAAAGGTCCATGCAGGCGGGTATCCAGTGCTGCCGCTGCACGCATCGCCAGCGGATGCTGCGCATGCAGACGTGCATATTCCAGTTCGCCGCGCCACACCCGCGGATCGCCAAACAGGGTTGTTCCCAGCGAGCGTTCGCCGAGGCGTCCGAAAAACGGCCAGTCGGATGCAGTAGCGGAAAGCGGCACGATCGTGTGTGCATAAACCACCGCCTTTTCATCACAACGCAACAGCACGTCGCGCTCCTGTATCTTGACGCGACGCGGCAACGCCACTGCCGCCACTTCATCCGGCAGTACCAGCGCCCGCCTTTGTGCCAGACGTTGTACGCGAAAACATTCACAACGGGCAATCAGCTTCTTCGTCAGCGACATCGTATCGGTCAGCCAGTGCCGCATAATCTGCGACGGGCTGACTCCATTCACATGCGAAAACCATTGCGCTTGCGACACCGCACGGCTTCTCGCTTGATGCCTCACTGGGCCGCTCCCGCAGTTACACCGCAAAAAGCCAGCACCTCATCCGCGTACTGTGCAAAATCGGATAAACCGTGATCGCTGCCGTCAATCACGCGTTGCCGTGCCTGCGGAAATTGCGCCACCATTTCACGCCAGTCGAGCAACTCATCGCCAGTTGCAGCAATCAGGAAATAGCGTTCCGGATGCGTCGTGTGCTGCACCTCCAGCGCCTTCAATTCTTGAATGTACTCAGCCTTGAACTCAAATGGCTCGTTCGAGTGATATTGCGTTTTGACACCGACCTGCGTTGCCAGATCGCGCGCCGCATGCACGGCAGGATTGAGCAAAACGGCGCGGCATCCCAAATTCTCTGCCAGCCAGGTAGCGTAATAACCGCCCAGCGAGGAACCGATCAGGGTCAGCTCGCCCGGCGCGATGTTACTGACTATTTCCAGCGCAAGTTCCACCGCCGCACGCGGCGAAGCCGGCAATTGCGGGCAAATATATTCATCGCCGCGCCCGAGCGACTGCATGCGCGCCGCCAGCAAACTGGTTTTGCTCGATAGCGGCGACGAACGAAAACCGTGCAGATACAAAATCATTGCGCCAGCACATCCAGAATTTTTTGATGCACGCCGCCAAAACCGCCATTACTCATGACCAGAATCTGATCGCCCGGTTGCGCATTTTTTGCAATCGCCGCCACCAGCGCATTCAAGTCGCTGAAAGCGCTGCCTCTGTCGCCCAGCGGCGCCAGCGCTTCCGCCAGATCCCAGCCAAGCGCATCCTTGCCGTTGCCGCTGGCGCCATAACCGAACACCAGATCGGCATCGAGCAGGCTGCCGGGCAATGCTGCTTTCATCGTACCGAGCTTCATCGTATTCGAGCGCGGTTCCAGCACCGCCAGAATGCGGGCCGTGCCGACCTTTTTACGCAAACCGGCCACCGTGGTTGCAATCGCAGTCGGATGATGGGCGAAATCATCGTACACCGCGATATCGTTGACCACACCGCGCAATTCCATACGGCGCTTGACGTTTTCAAACTGCCCCAGCGAGGCAATCGCCTGTGCCGGCAACACACCAACATGGCGCGCGGCGGCAATCGCAGCCAGCGCATTCATGCGGTTATGTTCGCCGTTCAGCGGCCACTGCACGGTGCCCTGTTTTTCGCCATTGAAGAAAACATCGAAAGTGTCGTCGTCGTGCGTCGTCATGGTCCAGCCGTCTTGCTCCTTACTGCCGAACCATTCAGTTTCGCTCCAGCAACCGCGCTTGATCACACGCTGCAAAGATTCTTCACGTGCATTGGCAATCATGCGACCAACGCCAGGCACGGTGCGCACCAGATGATGGAACTGTGTTTCGATCGCGGCCAGATCCGGAAAGATATCGGCGTGGTCGTATTCCAGATTATTCAGGATCGCGGTTTTCGCACGGTAATGAACGAACTTGCTGCGCTTGTCGAAAAAGGCCGTGTCGTACTCATCGGCTTCGATAACGAAAAAGGATGATTCCCTGCCAGTGCCGGACAGGCGCGCTGAAATGCCGAAATTCATCGGTACGCCACCGATCAGGAAACCTGGATCGTAGCCGGCATCTTCCAGTATCCACGCCAGCATGGAAGAAGTAGTGGTTTTGCCATGCGTACCAGCCACAGCAAGCACCCACTTGCCTTGCAATATATGCTCACCTATCCATTGCGGGCCGGAAGTATAGGGCAGACCGCGATTGAGGATTTCCTCCATCAATGGATTGCCGCGCGAGACGACGTTGCCGATGACGTACAGGTCCGGCTCCAGGTCCAGCTGCTCAGTACCAAAACCTTCTATAAGTTTGATGCCTTGCGCTTCGAGCTGCGTGCTCATGGGCGGGTAGACATTGGCGTCACAACCGGTCACCGTATGGCCTGCAGCCTTTGCCAGTACCGCCAAACCACCCATGAAGGTGCCGCAAACGCCAAGTATATGAATATGCATTGTACAATTTCGGATTGGAATAACGAGATTTTACCTGACGACGGGCTTGTGTCGGCGGGAGTATCATTCGCGCCATGTCTACCCGCTCCCTATCCGATACCGAATTGCTGCGTGCCGAAATCGCCGCAGCGGCAGCCCGCATGATTGCCGAAGACGGCGTTGACTACGGCACCGCCAAGCGCAAGGCCGCCAAACAAATACTTGGCAACAACAAGGTTCGCGGCGATGTCTTGCCCGACAACGCACTGCTTGAAGATGAGGTGCGTCTGTATAACGCACTGTTTTTCGGCGACACGCAACCGGCGCGCCTACTCCATTTACGCACTCTGGCTGTGCGCCTGATGGCCGAACTGGCGCCGTTTCAGCCGCATCTGACAGGTGCCGTCTTGAACGGCACCGCCGGCGCGCATTCGGATATTCATCTGCAATTGTTCGCTGACAGCCCGAAAGAGGTTGAAATTTACCTGATGAACAAGCGTATCGATTTTGAAGTATCGGAATCCGCCCATTTCAAGGGCCGCAACGAAGCAGTAGAAACGCTGAGCTTCATGTGGCAGCAGGAAGGCGTGCATCTGGCACTATATGAAACCGACGATTTGCGCGGCGCCGTCAAAAAATCCGCCTCCGGCCGGCAGGAACGCGCCGATATCGAGTCCGTACGGGCTCTTATTACAGAAGGAAATGAACAGAAATGAAACGCAATGTATTTGTATTCGGTATCTTTGCACTGGTATTTGCCGGTATAGGTATTTACTTTGGGAACCGGCATCACACACCGGCGGCGCCGGAATCGCCAGCAGTAGCGACTTTCTTTGCCCAACAGCTCGAAGATGCCGATGGCAAGACGCATGCGCTGTCCCAATGGCAGGGTAAAACACTGATAGTGAACTTTTGGGCGACATGGTGCGCGCCATGCGTGGAAGAAATGCCGGAACTGACCGCCCTGCAAACCGAGCTGGCGCCACAAGGCATACAGATACTGGGCCTCGGCATCGACAACCCGAGCAATATTCGCGAATTTGCCGCCAAATATAAAATTTCCTACCCGCTTTATATTGCCGGAATGACCGGCACCGAGTTGTCCAGACAGTTCGGCAATCAGGCGGGCGGCCTGCCTTTCACCGTCATTATCGGCCCCAACGGCGACATCAAAAAAACATATCTGGGGCGTCTGAAGATGGAGCAGCTACGGGCAGACATCCATTCTCTTTAAGGTAAAGACGAGATTTTTCCTTGCCAATCGACGCCATTTAGCGGCAAAATGCGGCCATCATCGTCAAACGGAGTTGCATCTCCATGGCAAAAAACATCCTTTTATTGAACGGCCCGAACCTGAATATGCTGGGTTCGCGCGAGCCCGAGGTCTATGGTTCGGCGACACTGGCCGACGTCGAACGTGCTGCTACCGAACAGGCTAGCCAGGCCGGTGCCAAGCTGACTGCATTTCAGAGCAATCATGAAGGCGTGCTGATAGACCGGATTCAAGCTGCCAAGAAAGAAGGCGTCGATGCAATCATCATCAATCCGGGCGGACTGACGCATAGCAGCGTATCATTACGGGATGCCTTGGCATCGGTTGCATTGCCATTTGTTGAAGTACACGTCTCCAATATTCATCAGCGCGAGGCCTTCCGCCATCACTCCTATCTGTCCGGCATCGCTGTCGGCGTGATCTGCGGATTAGGTATAGACGGCTACACAGCCGCCATCTCATTTGCACTTAAAAAGCTCTAATTTCCATCATTTGTCGGCAAATGCCTTATAATTGCCGACATCTTTAATCATAAAAACTAAAATCTCCAAGGAATTGCACATGGATTTACGCAAGCTCAAGACCCTTATCGATCTGGTCGCCGAATCGGACATAGCAGAACTGGAAGTCACCGAAGGTGAAAGCAAGGTCCGCATCGTCAAATCGTCGCCGGCACCGCAAAACCAGGTTGTCATGATGCAGCCGCAAGGTGGCCAGCAGTACGCCCCGGCAGCAGCACCTGTTGCCGCACCTGTTGCAGCGGCAGCTCCAGTCATCGCCGAAATCAAAGGCCATGTCGTCAAGTCGCCTATGGTCGGCACGTTTTACCGCTCCTCCGCACCAGGCTCACCGGCGTTCGTCGAAGTCGGTTCGACAGTAAAAGAAGGCGACACCCTTTGCATTATCGAAGCCATGAAACTGTTGAATGAAATCGATGCGGACGCTACCGGCGTTATCAAGGAAATCCTGGTCGAAAACGGTCAGCCAGTCGAGTTCGGTCAGCCGTTATTCATCATCGGCTAATAGCTGCAGCGGGAGTTCGGCGACATGCCGCTCCCCTTCCAGCCGCTGATTTGATTCCATCCCATAACGACGAGTCCCGTTCCCACTATGTTTGAAAAAATTCTCATTGCCAATCGCGGCGAAATCGCGCTCCGTATCCAGCGCGCCTGCCGAGAAATGGGCATTAAAACCGTGGTCGTCCATTCCGAAGCCGACCGCGACGCCAAATATGTCAAGCTGGCCGACGAGTCCGTGTGTATCGGCCCTGCGCCTTCCACACTGAGCTATCTGAACATGCCGGCCATCATCAGCGCGGCGGAAGTAACCGATGCGGAAGCGATCCATCCAGGTTACGGCTTCCTGTCTGAAAACGCCGATTTTGCAGAACGCGTAGAACAGTCCGGTTTTGTCTTCATCGGTCCGCGTTCGGAATCCATCCGCATGATGGGCGACAAGGTGACAGCCAAGCAGACGATGATCAAGGCTGGCGTACCGTGCGTACCCGGCTCGGATGGCGCCCTGCCGGACGATCCGAAGGAAATCATTCAAACTGCACGCAAGGTCGGCTACCCGGTCATTATCAAGGCAGCTGGTGGCGGCGGCGGACGCGGCATGCGCGTGGTGCATACCGAAGCGGCGTTGCTGAATGCCGTCACGATGACCAAAACCGAAGCCGGTTCAGCCTTTGGCAATCCGGAAGTCTATATGGAGAAATATCTGGAAAATCCGCGTCACGTGGAAATCCAGATCCTCGCCGATGAACACAAAAACGCCATCTGGCTGGGCGAGCGCGATTGCTCCATGCAGCGCCGCCATCAGAAAGTGCTGGAAGAGGCGCCTGCGCCCGGCATCCCGCGCAAAACCATAGAACGCATAGGCGATCGTTGCGCCGAAGCCTGTCGCAAGATGGGTTATCGCGGCGCCGGCACCTTCGAGTTCTTGTATGAAAACGGCGAATTCTATTTCATCGAAATGAATACCCGCGTGCAGGTCGAGCATCCGGTAACAGAAATGATTACCGGCATCGACATTGTGCAGGAACAGATCCGCATCGCCGCCGGTGAAAAACTGCGTTATCGCCAGCGCGACATCGTTCTGAACGGCCATGCAATCGAATGTCGCATCAATGCCGAAGATCCGTTCAAGTTCACGCCATCGCCAGGCAAGATCGTTTCCTGGCATGCGCCTGGCGGTCCTGGCATACGCGTCGATTCACATGCATATGCCGGTTACTATGTTCCGCCGCATTACGATTCGATGGTCGGCAAAGTCATTTCATACGGTGCCACGCGCGAGCAAGCCATCAAACGCATGCAGATTGCATTGTCGGAAATGGTCGTCGAAGGTATTTCGACCAACATTCCGTTGCATCGCGAACTGATGGTGGATGCCCGCTTCATCGAAGGCGGCACCAACATCCATTATCTCGAGCAAAAGCTGGCAAACAAGCCTGACCTGCCAAAAGAACCAAAAGCCTAGGATAACGTCAGACAGGTCAGCCCTGTCCTAATTCCTGAAGGCGCGCAACACCATCGCCGCAACAATAGAAAACCTCTGCTGTTGCGGCGAAATCATTATTCACCCGCCATTTCCGGCACGTTAAGCCCATATAATGGGCTGCACAGTAAACTAATTGGGGTATGCATGAGCTGGACCGAAATTGTGATCGAAGTCGCACGTACGCATGCGGAGGCACTATCCGATGCCCTGTTCGACGCCGGTGCCTTATCGGTCTCGGTAGAAGATGCTGACTTCGGCACCGATGCCGAGCAACCACTCTTCGGCGAACCTGGCATGGAGCCAACCGAAGCCGCATGGGAACGCAGTCGCGTCGTCGCGCTTACTCCAGTTGAAGCAGATCAAGCCGCAATCGTTGCAGAAGCAGCAGAAAGCATAGGCCTCGCTGCCGCTGATCTCGCTTTCACTTTACGCAATGTCGACGACCAGGATTGGGTGCGTTTGACGCAATCACAATTCGAACCGATACATATCGGCAAGAATATCTGGGTGGTGCCGAGCTGGCACGATGTCCCCGATCCAGCTGCACTCGTACTGGAATTGGATCCCGGCCTTGCCTTCGGTACCGGTAGCCATCCCACCACGCGCCTGTGCATGGAGTGGCTGGAAGCCCACGCACCGATCGGCTTGAGCGTACTCGATTACGGTTGCGGATCCGGCATACTGGCCATGATTGCGAAAAAACTCGATGCAGATACCGTAGTCGGTATCGACATAGATCCGCAAGCCATTCAGTCTGCAGTATTCAATACCGAACGCAATCATTGCGATGTTGCCTATTACCTGCCGGATGAATTCGCGGCATCCGGACATGCGCATACCTTTGACGTAGTGGTCGCCAACATCCTTGCGAATCCCTTGAAACTGATGGCACCCATGCTGGCAGGCCGCGTCAATCCGGGTGGCCAGCTGGTCTTGTCCGGCGTACTGGCCACGCAGGTTGATGAAGTCACCGCCGCCTATGCGCCGTTCATCGCCTTGACCGTGTGGGCAGAGCAGGAAGGCTGGGTCGCACTGGCCGGTCGCTCACCAGTCACCGTCCCAGACGGGCAGTAAGCAAACGCCATGGCACTCGCGACGCAATGTCCCCACTGCCAGACGACGTTTCGCGTCGTGCACGATCAATTGAAATTACGCGCAGGACTGGTACGTTGCGGTCACTGCAAAGAAATTTTCAACGGTATCGAGCATCTGCTGCCGCCTACCGATGCAGAACCGGCAGTTGTTGAGCCGGCAGCAGCTGCCTTTGCTGCAGCGCCAGCCGCATTCATCGCGCCGGCTACCGTGGCAACGGAGTCGCCCCTGCCCGCGGCATCTGACGATATGGCAGAAGCAGAGGCTGATGTGGTTGAGGCAGACACCACGCCGGATGCGTATCTCGCATCCAGCAAAATTGATTTTGATATTCCAGCAGCATTCGAGACCGAATCCGAGCCTGAGTCCGGTATCGAGATCGAATCCGACATCGAAGCAAGCTTGCCTGGAGCAATACACAAAGCGGACGACCCACTGCAACGCATGACGCTGCTGGACTTCACCCGCGACTTCCCGTCACATGACGCCGACGTCGAGCAATTCAGTCGCACCGAAAAAAACGCGCAGTCATTTGATCCGCATGCTCCAGACGAACTGGACGAGGCGATCGAGGACTTGCAACGCAAACCCTGGCGCAACAGCAAAAAATCCGTCAAGGGAAAAACCCGCAGCACTCCGCCCCCGGATGAAGCGGACATCGAAGACGAAGAAGAGCCAGCCTTTCTCAAGCGCGCGCGCCGCAAGCAAAAACTGGGGGGCAAGTTGCGTACGCTCCTCGGCATGGGCTGCCTCATTTTATTCCTTGCCGCGCTGGCGCAAGGCACGTATTTATTCCGCAACCAGATTGCCGGCCAGTTCCCGCAAACCAAACCCTTGCTGACGCAACTATGCGATGTATTTGCTTGCCGCATCGACCTGCCGGCGCAGATTGCCGCCGTATCCATCGAATCCAGCGAGTTGCAAACCCTGGCCGAAAACAAGGATACCTTTGTGCTTACTACGCTGCTGCGCAACTACAGCGAGAGCCTGCAAACCTGGCCGCATATCGAATTGACGCTGAACGATGCCAACGAAAAACCCTTGTTGCGCCGTGTATTCGCGCCGGCTGACTATCTGAGTGCTGCCGAAGTGCGCGCCGGATTTGCCGCAAGCAGCGAACATGCCGTCAAGCTGTCTTTTGAACTGGCGCAGATCAAGGCTTCCGGCTACCGCGTCTATTTGTTTTATCCTTGAACATGACGTCACATCAAGTGTATCAGTCTGATTGAATGAATGTTCCCGAATTACCCTGCTGCGCCATTCAAGGCATGCACGGTGTATGATTGCGACCAATTTCCCGCTTCCACTATTTACATCTATATCTCTCACCCATGAAATCATTAATCTGCGGTTCGCTGGCCTTCGATACGATCATGTCTTTCCAAAGCCGCTTTTCTGAAGCGCTGCTGGCCGACCAGCTGCATAGAATCAATGTATGCTTTTTCGTCCCGGAAATGCGCCGC